>CAZYGH010000086.1:0-1862 GCA_964647595.1 uncultured Verrucomicrobiota bacterium | reverse complement strand
CCCGAATGGCGCTAAAATAGGCAACGTCATGCCGCGTCCCTCTTTTTGCCGCGGTGAGGGATTTCGCGATAGATGCGCCGAGGACGAGTCAGCAGGGGGTAGGGTTTTGGTCTTCGCTTGATGGCGCGCGGTTCCTTGCGGCCCGGTCTTTCCGGAACCAGATCGAGCGCGATGATTTCGAGGAGTCGGGCGTGGAGTTGCTTGCGTTTCCCTTGGGTTCCGCTGCGATACATGGCGGAATGGAAACATCGAGCGGCATCGATGGATCCCTTGAAACTAATGCGGCAACGGGGCACGTTGTGGTCGCTGGCCGCCTCGGCGGCAAGGCATCGGATGAAATTGTGAGCCACCATGTAGGCGAGGAGTTCCTTGCGGACCATCTTGGGCGTTCGGCAACGAAGCTCGTCCATCCCCATGGTGGATTTCAGGTTTCGGAAGCACAGTTCGATGTCCCAGCGCAGAGCATAGAGTTGGGCGATCTGTTCGGCGGGATATGTCTGGGGATCGGTCAACGTCGTGGCAATCCAAACGACTTGGCTTCGAAATCCATTTCGCCGAAGGCGATAGCAAAAGATGCGCACGTCGATCTGTTCTGGCAACGCATCCCACTCGTCCGGATCGATGTAGGCGGGCCGTTGTGCGGGGCGCGACCAGGTGGAGATCCAGTCCGAATTTCCGATGCGACGCGAAGAACGCTTGTTCAAGATCCGCCGCTGGTGTAGGCGAAAAACGGCGTCCACTTTCTGCGTGGGCAGCTTCGCCATCGCATGGTACGAGCAAAAGCCTCGGTCGCCCAAGACGATGTCGTCGGGATGAAACAGGGGAAATATGTCGCGGAACAGGCGGATGTCGTGGGTAGGCTTGCCGGTTTCGGACACGGCCAGAATCGCCCCGCTGGACAGGGAGGATAGGCCCAGAACTTTCATTTTTGGAAAGCCGCATCCGGGTTTTTGTCCGGGTGCATAGGGATATTCTTTGCGGTTGGCGTCGGTGTCGGGCAGGGTCACGGAGGTGGCATCGACGACCTGGATGGGCCGATTCCATCCCGGCACTCCTGCAAGGTTTAGCCGATCGGCGGAGGCCGCCGAGTCTTTCATGGCTTTGAGCAGGGATTCTTCGGGCAGGCGGATGCGCGCTTGGCAATAGCCACTGGTGCTTTCGTCATACTTCAAGAGTTGGGTTTCGCCCATCGTCTGAATCTGGCGCACCACTTCGCGGCACGACGTGCGGGGCTTGAGCACCTGCCAGATGAAGCACCAGAACACCATGGCCAACGGATACTTGCGATTGCGCCTGCGAGTGTCGTCCTTCGGGAATTCAGGACCGTCCTTCGGCAGAAACCGCTTGAACTGGGCGGCGATGTCGATCAGGGAATCGGGGGAAACCTTGGACCGTGCCGAGCGCTTGCCCATGGCGGCCACTTTGTGGATGAGCTGGGGAAAACAGGGGGTGAGGGTTGCCTTCATAGGGCGGTATATATACCGCCCTATTGACAAACATGCTACTCTTTTTTCATGAAACCGGACGAAAACGAACTGAAGGCGGAATACCGTCGCTTGCGCTCAAGTCTGGGCAAAACGAGTTGGATCAGTCACGGCTACGTGCAGGATCGCGGCCCAGGAGCCGGCGGTCCCTGCTACCAGTGGACTCGGAAAGAACGAGGCAAAACTGTTTCCGTAGCGCTATCCAAGGAGCAATACGAACAGATGAAGAAGGCCATTGAGGCGTGGCGCGACGTCCAAGCCACCCTCAAACGTATGGAGCAAATCAGCCGCACCTTGATCTTCGAAAACACGCCCGGCCCTGCGCGCCGCAAGCCTTTGACCCCAAAAGTATTAGGCACTAACTAAGCGCCATTCGGG
>CAZYGH010000085.1:1073-1905 GCA_964647595.1 uncultured Verrucomicrobiota bacterium | reverse complement strand
GAAAGGTCTCACCAAGCTGCTGAAGGTGCCTACTGCTCCAGAAGACACGGTGAAGGTTCGTGCCGCCGAGTGAACAATCACGTCGCTTTCCAGCGTGCTCGGGCAGGAGGTCAATGTGGCATTGCCTGTAAACTCCACGGTATTTGACTCATTTCCCAGACTTCCGCCTTGGCCTATAACAAGTGTGCCTTCAGCAATTGTGATAGTGCCATTTAGTCCGGAATGGTTGATTTGGCGGCTAAACAATGTTCCGGCTCCGTTTTTTATAAAACCATTTTCACCTTGCATTTGTGTTCTCACTTGCAAGTCCATTCCTCCGGGAAGGTTGACCGTAAAGACAGGCGCGCCATTCACGCCGTTGTCGAGATCCAGTAGGCCGAGTGGAGATGTGAAGTTGCCTATGAAAACAGACCTGTTCCCGGAAGCGGTGATCGAGCCGATGGTGACCGTCGTGTTGTCCATGGCGACGATTAAATTTGTGCCACTATTGTGGATGAAATCTGTGCCGATACCGATAGCATCCGGGAATTCCGTAGCGGTTGCGTTTCCAACTAACCAATTGGTGGGATCGTCCCAGCGATTGTCCTCCAATGTTCCATTCCAAGTGTAGGTCTGTGCCGACGCGATGTTGGAAGTCAGAAAAATGATGATCGCTACAATGATCAACTGAATGGCATTATGCCACCTTCGTGTAATAACTGGAGGGAGCGTGGGCATTCTCGTGACTTTTTACAATAATGCTCTCAAAAAAATATATTTTGGCAAACGCACGATTCAATGAAATTTATTCCCCCGTGTTCATTTGAAAACCTCTTCCCAAATGCCCGAGGTA
>CAZYGH010000085.1:694-1063 GCA_964647595.1 uncultured Verrucomicrobiota bacterium | reverse complement strand
TGATCCGCTTGCCCGCTTTAATCGCCTGGGAGATTTGTGCGACCCAGGTCTGGACAGAGTCGTTTGTGTCGTTGCGGCGGATTCGTGTGTTGATTTCAGCGCATTCGGCCCTCTGGCAGTGTGAGCGCAGGGGATGAAGACTTTTTTAAAGCGGCTGACATTTCTCGGACTGGCCTTGGCATTTGGCGTGATTCTTTGGTGTGCGCTGGCGCCATCGCCCGATTTGGTGAATATCCACTGGATGCCGAAGTGGCTTGGAAAGTGGGCAGATGCGCATCCGACATTTCGTAATTTCCCGGCATTCGGGCTTCTCTCCGTGCTGCTGGTATTCGTCGGCAACTTGTGTCGCGGGACCAGTGAGGTGCGAGG
>CAZYGH010000085.1:0-634 GCA_964647595.1 uncultured Verrucomicrobiota bacterium | reverse complement strand
CGGGTGTTGTGTTGGAGTGCTTGCAGCTTGCGCTGCCGGGCCGGTTTTTTGATCCGATGGATATTTTCTGGTCGGTGCTCGGGGCGGTCGCCGGTTCGGTTGCCGCATTGGCCTGCTTGGTCTCCATGCGTTTTTTTCATCGCAATGGATGAGTTTTCCAAATGTAGGTTTTTGGGGATCGATTTGGCGGCGTTGGAAATTCCGCAGGCGGTGGATCGGGCCTGTGCCGGAGGGCTGGTGTTGGCGCCGTCGGGGCCGGGGTTGTGCGATTTGGAAACCGATTCCGATTACAGGCGGGCGCTGGAGCGGGCGGATATCAACCTGGCGGACAGCGGGCTGGCGATTCTGCTGGCGCGGGTGCTGGGTCTGGGGAAATTGCCGCGGACATCGGGGTTGGGATTTCTGGAGGAGTTGCTGCGGCGTCCGGAGGTGATGATGCCCGGGGCGACATTCTGGGTGATGCCGTCGCGGGAGTCGATGCAGCGGAATTTGGAGTGGCTGCGGGCGCGGGGGCTCCAGGTGGCGATCAAGCCGAGCAAGGACTTCGCGCAGCAACTGGTCAACCTGTGGTGGCGGCTTGACCGCGCACTCGACGAGGGCATAGTCCGCGCGAGCGGGCTGGCGGGTTCGGCCG
>CAZYGH010000084.1:0-2057 GCA_964647595.1 uncultured Verrucomicrobiota bacterium | reverse complement strand
CTTCACTTCGGCCTTTCCCTATTCCAAAGTGACAACCTATTTCAGGACCGGACACCAACTCCTAACTACTGACTACTAGCTACTAACTACTACTCCTTCATTTCCATCGCTCCATCTCCACGGCCACGCTACGGGTGTGAACCAACGCCCCCGGCTTATCCACCACCACCCTCACACCGCTAACCTTCGGGTGACGAAGACACGCCGCCGCCACGCGTTCCGCCAGCGTCTCAATCAGTTGGAATCGCCCTTGTTCGGCAATGGATATCACATCCGCCTCAATCAACTCGTAATTCAGCGCATCTTCAAGCCGGTCCGACCGCGCCGCCGCCCTCGTGTCGCATTCCAATGAAAGGTTCAGAATCACGTCGCGCGCGCGCACCCGCTCCTCCGGATACACCCCTAGCACACACCGCACCTTCACCTCCCGAAGATGAATCCAATCTCTACCCACATTCTTCGCCCTTTTCTGCGCGGCACCCTTGTTTTTCATGCTCCGACTCCCAGCCATAGGAAAATCCTTTCAGAACAACCTCTGAGGGTCACATCCTCGTTTCCCCGAAATCCATCGTCTCGGCGCAGATCCTCTGCCCCTCCTCAAAACTTGAATATTGGATATTGAACATTGGATATTCCTCCATCGGTGTACGGGCGGAATCACCGTCGCTTGAGGTCAGTGAAACGGAGATGTGACAACTTCAGAGCATACCCCCACCTTCCCTCTTCCGCAACTCGTCCCCATCCGCTATGCTTCCCCCCAACTGAACCACACGGAGCCACCATGGGACACAAACTCACACCCAAAATCATCCTCGAAGGCACACGCCTCACGTTCAAGACCGACATCGCCTTCGCCCTCAACGAACACCCGCGCATCGTCGGCCCCCGCCGCTACCGCTACCACTCCCCCCTCGTCTCCGGCGAATGGTGCGCCTTCACCAACTTTCCGTGGGGACGCGGCCTCATCAACTTCGAACCCCAAGAAGAAGGCATGGCCATGGAAACCTACGCCACCTGGACCCGCCTCTTTGAACTCCAACGCTACTACTCGTGGATCGTCGACCGCTTCCACCTCTCCACCCGCATGTACCAGCTCATGACCTACGGAAAGACGTACGATTTCCGCTGGCTGGAAGAACGCCTCCGCCCACTCAACTTCCGCATCGTCTACTGCACCCGCACCCCTGACTCCTTTGCCGCCGCCCGCGCCAAACGACTCGAAGTCTCCGGCAAGCCCTCGCAGTACGACGACCTCAACCTCTTCGTCCGCGAACAAGAAGTCTTGGACCGCCTCGTAGGCGAATCCCTTCTCCCCGTCCTGCGCCTCGACGTCTCCGATAACGACATCACCGCCGCCGCCAACCGCGTCGCCGATTGGATGGAAGCCACCGGCGGCCTCTGGCTGGAAAAATAAAAGTTCCCTCCCCCCCCACGAGGGAACTCGCCGCTCAACCCCGTGAGCTATTTTTTCAGGCCTGCGGAGGAAGCGTCGCATCTTCCAAGACCGGAGTCGCCGCCGCCTCTTCGAACAAATGCCGATACGCCACCACGCAAACAATGGAGCTAAACGGCGCCGTCAAAATCACACCCACGCCGCACAAAATCGCGCCAGCGCTGGAAATCAAACTCGCCAACAGCCACAAGACCAACAGCGACAAATACTCCCCTTTCGCCTTCTCAAAGCTGGCCATAATGGCCGGCCAGAATTCCATTTTCTTGTCCACCACCAAACACATCGCAAACATCACCAACGGGAACAGCAACAACGCCGCCATCTGGCCCACAAAAGGAACAAAACTCGCCACCATCAACGCCACGCCAATCACCACCACCAGCAATAGCGCCTGCAAAAAGAAGTCGAACCCCTTGAACACATCCCCAATCTGCGGCGCCGGCAGATCCTTGCGCAACACCCGCAACAGAATTAGCGTAAGCCCCGCCCACAGCGGACCCGCCAACACTCCACACGTAAAACTACCCAATAGCGCCGCCACCAACGTCGACACGCACAGTAGCGCAAAATTCGCCTTGTACACCTCGAACGCCTCCGAAATCCA
>CAZYGH010000083.1:0-2229 GCA_964647595.1 uncultured Verrucomicrobiota bacterium | reverse complement strand
TTTGGAGGGACGACCTCCGTGTCGTCCGGGTTTGTTTTGCAAGAACCTCTTCCCCCATTCCACTCTTCCATCATTCCATTCTACAACCACATAATAAAAGTTATGAAATATAACCAATATTATATAACTTTCTTCCCGCCACTCCCCGCCCGATACACCAATCGCCACGCTGGCTGCCCCGAAAACTCCAGCAACTCCGCCTCCCCATAGCCCGCCTTCAAAAATGATCTCCGCGACGCCTCGTTTTCCGGCTTAATCCACGCCAGAACAACCGACGCCCCCTTTTCTGCGCAAAATTTCTCCGTTCCCATCCGAATCAGCCCCGGCGCCAGCCCTTTTCCGCGAAATTCCGTCACCAGATACACCGACACCACCGGCTCCCCCTCGTTCGGCTCAAAGCGAATCTGCCCCACCGGCGTTCCATCCACCGTTTCCGCCACATATTGCGTCCGCTTATGCCCCTCCAACGTCCCTGCAAACCACTTGCAATGATTCTCCCACGGCACCGGATCGTGCGTCTGAAAGGCAAATCCCAGCATCACCGGATCGTTCACCCACTCCCAAATCCGTTTTTGGTCCTGCGGCCCCACGTTTCGCAACTTCAAAGCCATCGCCTCCATCGAATCAGCCCATCCCTTCCGTCGCCGCCATCGCCGCCGCCGCCGTAGCCTCCACCGGCATCGGATCGCCCGCCACCTTGCGCGCACTCGCCACATCTTTGAGCCCATTGCCCGTACACATGCAAACCACCGTCTCCTCCGGCTTCACCAACCCCTCCCGCGCCGCTTTTTTCAGCCCCGCCCACGCACAAGAAGCCGCCGGCTCCGCAAACACGCCTGCCCCACGCGCCAATTCCGGAATCGCCGACAAAATCTCCGCATCCGGCACCGTCACCGCTGCACCCCCCGACTCCATCACCGCCCGCACCGCCGCCAACCCGTCGCGCGGAATGTCCACCGATATCGAATCCGCCACCGTCGTCGCCGCCACGGGCGCTATCTGGACCGTTTTCCAATCCGGATGCGTATTCCCGCTCCTCTGCAACCCCCACACCGCCTCGCTGATCGCGCGGCTTTCCTCCGACTGCGCACAAAGCATCTTGGGCATCTTGTTCACAATGCCCGACTCCTTCAAATCGCGAAAACCCTTCCAGATGCCCGCGATAATGTTGCCATCGCCCGTCGGCACCACCACCCAGTCCGGAATCTTCCCCAGTTGATCATAGATTTCAAAGGCCGCCGTCTTTTTTCCCTCGCGCGTGAACGGATTGTACCCCGTATTGCGGTTGAACCAGCCCCGCTTCGCACAAACCTCCATGCACAAATCAAACGCATCATCATACGTCCCCTTCACCGCCAGCACCTTGGCCCCGAAAATCAACAACTGCGCAATTTTCGCCGCGGGAGCCTTTTCTGGCACAAAAATCACGCATGGCATTCCCACACTCGCCGCCAAGCACGCCATCGAGCTTCCCGCATTACCCGTACTCGCCCCGCACAGCACCTTCGCCCCCACCTCCCGCGCCCGAACCAACGCCACCGCCCCCGCCCGGTCCTTGAACGAAGCACTCGGATTCTGCCCCTCATCCTTCAGCAGCAAATTCTTCAGCCCCAACCCCGCCCCCAGCCGCGTCGCCTCATAAATCGGCGTCATTCCCACCCGCAACGGCGAAGCCAACTCCAGCCGCGACACCGGCAACAGCGCCCGATAGCGAAAAATGTCGTTGCGCGCTTCATCCACCCACCACCGCCCCCGCCCCTTCGGCCACGCATAGCGCACCTCCAGATTCCCTCCACACGCCGGACACACAAATCCACCAAAATCCTCACCCTGCTCCGTTCCGCAACAGAAACACCGGAATCCGCTAAAATAGGTTGTTTTCATGCTCCCCAGTATGCCCCTTCCGGAAGGGAGGTTCAAGGTTTAGAGTTCAAGGAAGAAGGTTCACAGTTAATGGTTCACGGTTAGACATGGAGCCCCCAATCCCTCTCGCCAAGGACGCCAAGAAGTGAATCTTCCGACTCCTCCCTCTCTGTGAATCTCCGTGCCCTCTGTGAGAGAAATCCCAGCCCTCTCACAGAGTCCACAGAGGAACGCAGAGAATTCTCCTCCCCACTTGGATATTGAATATTGAACATTGAATATTCCTCCATCTATGAATGGCTTGCGTGACAACCACTGTAGGTCAAGGACATGGAGCCCCTAATCCCTCTCGCCAAGGACGCCAAG
>CAZYGH010000082.1:0-2784 GCA_964647595.1 uncultured Verrucomicrobiota bacterium | reverse complement strand
CACGCCGTGCTTGAGCCAGCATCGTTTCCAATGCCTCGTCCCCAGCAAAGTTCAAGGACTTGAATGAATCGATGAATCCCAGCAGCCGATTCAACGTCTTTTGGTGTACGCCTTCGGTCTTGCCTGACTTCATCGACGCCAGCATCTCGTCGCAAATGGCGGCGGTCTGCTCTCGCAACGTGGCCACGCAATCCGACACAAACGATGCCGTATCCCGTCCCAGCTTATCGGCAGCAGAGCTGGCAATGGCGGCACGTGCTTGCACAATGGCGGCTTGGTCTGCCGCGCTGGTGGCCTGCACCTGCACAGATTCAGGAGCAGAAACTTGATAGAAGTGCGAATCGAAGTGGAACCGTTGCCGTAGTTTGATCCCGCTCGGAAACGTCGATGCAATCCGGTCCACAAACTCGCCCACCGGCACTTCCAGTCCACGTGCCGCCTCTCGCCACTCGTCCAAGGCGCTATCACGCAAATCTTCGTAGCGCGACATGAACGATTCAATCTCCGCAAGAAACTCGCCCCTCAACTCGTCCAGCGTTTCGTTCAGTTTGGCCAGGTTGCGGTTGGGTACAAAGCGCGCAATGCCGCCCAGAAACGGAAAACTGTTTCGCTCCACGCAGGCATGGGCGCGGCTCTCAATCAGCGCAAAGCGAGCCATGGCTTCGCGTGGCAACAGGCGCTTATGGCCGAGCACCACAAGGCGGTCGGCGATCTGGCGATCCTTCAGCCCCAGGTCGGCAGCTTCAAGTTTCTTTGCAGCCCGCCAGTAGCGTATCGATACGGACGCCAGCACTCCCTCACGAGAGATGGCATCGAGTAGTTGGTTTTGCATATTGGTCCTTCAAGTTTGGGTGGTTTTAGGGTCAGGCGACTTCGGCATAGAACGCGCCCCCTCGAATGGCGGGGCCGATGTTGCTATGCCGTGGGTTCATCAGTTGTTGTCGGGTCAGCTCTTGCCGGGTGCCATCAATTTCGTTGTAGACCGAGAACAACTCTTTGCGTGGCTTGTAGCGAATCCGCTTCACACTCCAGGCTCCGTAATTGAGCAAGATGAAAAAGCGAATCGGTTTCTTCTGGATGGCATCCATCAGCGCACGGTGGCTCGAAATTCGAATGAACTGGCTCATGCCGCCGCCTTCAACGAATCTACGGACTTTGCATGGGCAAAGTGCGATTTGATTTTTCTCAACGCGGACACGTATTGCCGAAGGTGACGACGTGCCGTTGCACAAACCGGCTTGAGATTCTCGTCCACGGCCAGCACCAGATCACCGTCGTGGTTCAGTGGCACCTCATGCAGCTTTCCTGCCCATGAGGCAAAGGCGTACGAACCGTACTCCCCTCCTTCCCCATGGGTCCCATAGAACAGGATGCCGGCCTTCGCGGCATTCATTCTTTCGTCATACCAGGCATAGTTCGCCTCGTGTACGCTCACGGTCACCTGTTCAGGATGGTCCTCATCTTCGTCCAAGTGATCCCACCACGCCTCGTCGGGTGTGGAATCGATATGCGGTGCAAAGTGAGACAGGTCGGATCGACAGAGAGTCAGTTCAAGATAACAGCGGTCGCCCATAGAGCACTCCTTTCATGTGTGTAGGGTCAACTATCTCAGGCAGCCATGCATACTGTGCTACGCGCGGCCTGCCGGTGCCACGCCTTACAGGGTTCTTGGAATGCACAGCCACCGCACGCGAAACTCTGCTCACTGGGGTAGAATATTTCCTGAGCGACGATCCGATCGGCCGTCTCGACCATGCGTTCCAGCCTCAAGAAGTCCTCGGGCGAACGGGTGGTGAAATTGCGCTCGATCACCGGCTTCTTGGTCTTCAGGCCCACGTCGAATCGAAACCTGTCACAACCTGCACCCGGCCGGAATTGCTCCGCGCCGTACAGATAGACCGTCGGCTGGAGCGACTTGTCGGCCTGATCTTTTGGCCAACGCCGGGCACTGGTCTTCCAGTCCACCAGTTCAATGTCGCCCGCCGCCTCCACCACGCAATCAATCTCGCCAATCAGGGGTTTGTCGCTTTGTCCCACCGGTACGGCAAACGCACGATTGAAGTCCACCACGCGCTCTGCCGGATCAATCTGATGAAGATACGCATCTACCAGTCCCGCACCTTGCTCAGCCAATTGTTCCGGCGTGTCGTCGGTTTTCTCTAAGGGTAGACCTTCTGTTTGTGCGCGCTTCCACACGGTATGAAACAGGTCGCGGGTGTCCTTGGCGGTGGGCAGATTCCCATCCATTCGGTGTGCGGCGATGAATTCCATCACGCGGTGATACGCACAGCCAAACGCCAACGAGATGGGCGTGAAGTGTCGCGGCAGTTTCTCGACCTTCTCGAACATCCATTGCAGGCTACAAATGTTGAGCAGTTGATTCAGACTCGAATACGACCAATGCGGACGGTCGCGATAGTTGTTCAGGCTCATGATCGATCCTTTCGATATACGAGTAAAAGGGTTGGGGGCAGCACTCGCCACCCCCAGTTGCGTTGGATTAGGCCGCCGCCTTCAAGTCATCCAGCAGCTTACTGGCATCCTTGCGCGTGAGATCATAGACCGACTCGGCCTTGAACTTACGCTGGACTTGGCCCGTGATGTCGCTGAGCCCCATGCCTTTCGCTTTGGCCAGATCCAGAATGAACCGGACCTGTTTGTTGCTGGCCTTGACGGCGGCATCGGGTTTGGGCGGCGCTGGCTGGGCCGACGGCGTGGGCGGCCCACTGGGCTCCACCTTCTCCGGCTTCAATGCAGGCTTTCCGTGCAGTTCGGTTTCCACGG
>CAZYGH010000081.1:0-3555 GCA_964647595.1 uncultured Verrucomicrobiota bacterium | reverse complement strand
CTTGGGGCAGCTTGGAAAACACGCGCTCAACAGATTGGCGCTCCAACTCGTGCTTGCCCTCGAGCGACATCTTCCCCGGAACAATATCGCCCGCATAGATTTCGCCAAAGTCATGTAGCAGGCCCATCCACATCAGCTTCGTCTTGTCCATTTCCGGAGCGCATTCGTCCGCCAGAAACAGCGCCAGCAAGGTCACCCCCAACGTATGCTCGGCCACCGTCTCGCACTGCTCTTTTGAAATACCCGCCCGCAACCACCCTTGACGAAATAGCGTCTTCAAATGACAAAACTCAAAATACACCTGAATGAGCGGGAGGGCACCTTTTCCTTCCAGATGATGAATCGCATGCGGCCGCTTGGTTTCCATCGCTTCCGTTCCTTTCAATTCTCGCGAACGGCACATCCCGCCGCCGCAACAAGGTCTTTCCCTCGGATAGGCCCTTCCCGCAACACAACGATTTCGTTCTCCATCACCTTCACCACTGTGCTGGCCTGCCCACGCGCGGCGGGCCCTGCATCGAGCGCCAACGCCACATGCGGCGCCAGCGCCGCCCAAGCATCCTGCGCCGTCAAGGCCGCAGGTTCACCGCTCCGGTTGGCACTCGTCACTGCGGGCAACAGCCCCAACTCCCGCACCCACGCCAACGCCACCGGATGATCGGGCACGCGAAAGCCATCCCAGCCCCCCGTAGAATTTTGGAGAACCATCGTCAAGGGCCCCGGCCAAAACGCCGCCGCCAGCCGCTCCGCAATGGAACTCGTCCCAAGGCCCGCCGCGCGAATCGCCGCCAGATTCTCGGCAAAAAATGCTACCGGTTTGCCCTCTTCGCGCCCCTTGGCCTCAAACAGTTTTGCCATCGCCTCCGGCCAATCCGGACGCACCGCCACCCCATACACCGTCTCAGTGGGCACAATCACCAATTCCCCCGCACGCACCCATTCCGCCGCACGGCGAATATTGGCCGCAGTCGCCGGAACCACACCTCTCCGCTCAGGACTTGGGATCATAGCCGAGCGCCTTGAGGCCCAGCAACACGTCCGCCGCCCGCCGCAAATAGGTGTCGTTGCGCGTGCGATCGCGCAAGGCCTTATCTTCCTTTTCCTCGTCCGTCATCGATTTACCTTTACGAAGCACCGGCGCATCTGGTTCATAAACCGTTTCATTCAACGCCGATTCCGTAATAGCCACATCGGGCATCATTCCCATTGTCCCGTTGTAGGTGGTGCCATCCGCTGTTTTGAGTTGCCGCGTGGCCAACAAAGCATAGCGACCCGTGGAAAGTTTCTGGGGTTCGCGAATCAGCGGATCTCCGGATGTCTCCCGACCAATCAACATGACGCCCTTTACACTTCCAGCCAAAACCGCCGCCAACAGTTCCGATGCGCCCGTGGTTTCTTCATCCACCAACACCATCAGGGGCATGGAATGGGCCACCTTCGACACGGCTTTTGCCGAAACCGTCTCCTGCCCCTGCGGCTGGCTCAGGGTGTAGAGCAACGAACCTTCCGACGCAAAACAGGACGCCACAACCGCGACCTCTTCCGACGCCATTCCCGCCGCTCCACGCAAATCCAAAATGGCCCCAAACATCTGAGGCGCCTGCCATTTCTCCAGTACGCTCACAATCTCGGCACCGGCACCCGGAAAGATTCCTGCCGCCCGCATATACCCCATGCCGGCTGGCAAATCTTCCACATCCGTCAACGAGGCTTCCTCGCGGCGCACCCGCTCCACCGTCACCACGCGACTCTTCGCATCCGCCGCACGTACGCCAATCTCCAGCTTGGCGTCCTCACCCTCCGCCAACATCTCGCGAACTTGCTTCAGTCCCGAACCACTCGTCAGCTCGTGCCCGGCCACTTTCTCAATCAACTCGCCGGGCAAAATGCCCGCCACCGCCGCAGGCGAATTCGTCCGTACCGCCGCCACCTTCGGCAACCCATCCTCCACCGCCACCAACGTCAGGCCCGAATCCCATTCCCGCTGGGACAGCCGTTGCGAACGACCCGCCAATTCTCCTTCATCCAAAAACACAACCGACGGCTCGCTGGCGCGGATCAACGCTTCCAACAGCGCAGCCTTGGCTTCTCCATTCGCAGGCGCCAAATGGTTCTTCGTCAACAAGCGCGCGCCTTCCCCAATCACGTCGCACAAGCCGTTGGCCCATTCCGTCATCGCCGCATCCTCGGCAACGGCCGGAGCCACTCCAGCAGCCGAAGCCGCCGGGTCAGCACCGACCGAAGCCGTTTGCGCCATCACACGAAACACCATCCCCACTGCGACGGCACAAGCCATCCAACCCGTTTTCATCATCTGCTTCATGTGATCGCCTATCTTTCTGAATTAGAACTGGAACCCACCACCCACCGAGATCATCAGGTAGTTGTTTTCGACACCCGCCATATCTGTGTCGCTAACGACTGTATAACCTGTTTCCTCACCATAGAATTCTACATCACCGACAATCAGATCGATCTTCTGATAATCCACGGCGGCCGACACAAAAGCGCCCTTCATCGAACCCTGCGAGAAGGAATAGCGAGCTTCGGCTCCAAGACCCAGCAAATCGCCACCATCAAATGTTTCCTTGTAATGCATATCACGAGCCACATGCTCATCCCAATCCGTCGCCGACACAAACGGACTCCACGTCACATAGCCCGTGAACGTGAAATTGCCCACCGCCCAATCCGCACTTCCACCCACATACGGAATCCGGAACTCCTGCTCATAGTTGATCATGTTGTCGCCGTTCCCCTCCCAGTATATAAAATCATATATCCCAAACTGCACTCTATCTTCCCACGTCCATCCATTCTGCTTGTAACCCGCATAGATGCGCGCCGTCAGGTCATTCCACGTCACCAAATCCCACGCCGCATTCACGTCCACAATATATCCCTGCGTCACGTCCACCTCCGACAGCGAATAATGCGTCCACTCCGAAGACGTCATGTCCAACCAATCGTAGTCTTCCATCTCGCCGTCATTGCCTTCCGTCAGCGCAAACCACACACCGCCATTGAGCGTCAACTTCTTCAGCAACCGCACCGAACCATTTCCTCCCCCCATCACCACATTCTTCAAATCCCAATCCAAACGGCTCAACTGACGGCGACTCCCATCCGCCGTTTCATAGTCATACACATGTTCCTTGGCCTCGCCATTCACCACGCCCAAACTCACCTGCCCACCAAACGAAACCCCTTTGCCATCCGTCGAAGCCGCAACGGGTCCGGCCTGAAAAGCCGCCCACGTCGGTGCCGATACAAGGGCCAACATCGAAAGAACCAGACACAACTTCTTCATCGGTCACTTCTCCTTGGGGTTGTTCAGGCTCCAATCGATCCAGCGGCAGGAGCCACAAAGCCGCATACGAATGGGGAACAGTCTGATATGCACCCCCCTTCGGGTAAAGAAAAAACCGAATTTTTCGCACATTTTTGCCCCAAGACACATCCTCGTTTCATTGACGGTGAATATCCAAGGACATGGAGCCCCCAATCCCTCTCACAGAGTCCACAGAGGAACGCAGAGGCTCCTCCTCCCCACTT
>CAZYGH010000080.1:0-4674 GCA_964647595.1 uncultured Verrucomicrobiota bacterium | reverse complement strand
TCATGGCGCGGTCTTTTCCGGCGAGTCCCAGCAGGAGGGAAGTGGAGCGGCGGGTTTGGTGAGGAGGGTGCCGATGATGTAGATGGCGACGGCGATGCAAATGGCGGAGTCGGCGACGTTGAAGGCGGGGAAGTGCCAATCGCGGTAGTAGAAGTCGAGGAAGTCGGTGACGTAGTCGAGGCGGAGGCGGTCGAAGAGGTTGCCGACGATGCCGCCGCAAAGGAGCCCGAGGGCGACGCGATGGAGTCTTCCGGGTGGGAGTAGTTTGCGGCGAAAGAGAACGAGGGCGACAAGCATGACGATGGCGAGGAGCGAGAGAGCGAGGTTTTGCCCGCTGAAAATGCCCCACGCTGCGCCTGTATTGCGGACGTAGGTGAGGCTGAAAAAGTGGGGAAGTAGCGGGACGGTTTCGTGGAGTGAGAAAGCTCCGCGCACCCATTCTTTCGAGACCTGATCGAGAACAATAACGAACAGGGCAACGAGAAGCGGAGTCATGGGCGCGCGGGGTGAGGGGGGTTAGCCCATCGAGTCCGAGGATTCTGAACCGGCGTCTTCGGCTGCCAATTGTTGGAGCGGAAGGGTTCCACCAAAAGGGCGATATTTGGTGCGTCCGCGTTCAGCAGCGTTCTGACAACCCATGCACTTCTTGGCGAAGGGGAGGGCTTTCAGGCGGGGGCGCTCGATGGCGCAACCGCAAGCTTCGCAGGCACCATAGGTGCCATCGTCCACGCGGCGGATGGCGTCTTCGATATCGTAGATGGAATCTTGGCGGCTGGAGGCGAGATTCAGGGCTAGCTCGCGGTCGAAATTGTCGGTGCCTTGATCGGCCATGTGCGTGGAGTGGGCGCTGATGTCACCGGAGGCGTCGATGGGCGAGCGCTTGAGGTTGTCGCCGGCTAATGCATTGAGATTTCCTTGGATTAATTCCAAGTGCTGCTGAAGCTGGTCACGGAAAAAGGCGAGTTCGTCCTTTGTGAAGGCGCGCATGGGCTTGGCCTTGACGGGCTCGGGCACGACTTCGGGAGCGGGTTTAGGAAGGGTGACTTTCTTAGGTGGCGTGGGTTTGACGGGAGCTTTGGCCACCGGTTTTTGAACGATGGCTTTTTTGACCACCTTTTTAGAGGACTTTTTGGGAGTCGGTTTTGCGACGGTTTTTTTCACAGGAATTTTCGAAACTTTCTTTGAGGGAAGAGGTTTTTTTGCCGCTTTCTTTGCAGGCGGGGAGGGCTTTTTGACGTTTTTCTTCGGGGCACTCTTTTTCTTCGTCGCCATCTTGTAACCTCTCGTATGTTGAATATTCCTCCAGCAGAATTCTGAAACGGTTCAGAATCTCCATCAGGGGTTGCGGTGTTTATCATGGGCAGAAGGCAAAAGTCAACCGCAGATAAATGGCGGAGTTGCGAAAAAAATTGCGGGGAGTGAAGGGGTCGCATAGGATGCGCGATATGAGAACACTTGGACGAGCGGGTTGCGTGTGGTTGGCGGGGCTTTTGATGTGGGTTCTTCCGGCGTTTGGGCAGGCGGATCAGGAGGCGGAGGCACTGATGGATCGGGTGCGGCTTTCGATGCCGGAGGTGCCGCTGGAACTGGATGCGTCGATTCGTGTGCTGGATGCGGAGGGGCGCAATTTGAAGTCGGTGCGTGCGGCCGCGCTGTTGACGCCGACGGAGGGGGGGCGGACCGCGCGCTATACGCTATTGGATGCGTTTGGATCGGTGCTGGAAGAAATGACGGTGGTGCTCGGGAATGGGAAAGCGGACTTTTCCTTTATGAAGGGCGATCCTCCCCAAGCGGTGCCGTTACCAGATCTATTTGGTCCGCTGGAGGGTACAGAGATCAGTTGGATGGAACTGAGCTTTTCCTTTTTTTGGTGGCCCAATCCGCGTGTGGTCGGTAGCGAAAAGGTGGCGAATCGCTGGGAATGCCAAATCGTCGAAATCGACTGTCCGCCGGATGTGGGGGCGACGTGGTCGAGCATACGTCTATGGGTGGCGCCGGCCTATGGCGCGGTGGTTCGGGGTGAGGCGTGGCGCGAGGGTACGGCAGTGAAGCGCTTTGAGGTGAAGTCCGTCAAGAAGCTACGCCAAATCTATATGATTGGCGACATGGAGGTTCGCAATCTCGAGACGGGCGCAAGGGCGCGGCTCAAGGTTGGACGGATGAAGATGATTTCGCCGGATTACTCGCCCGAAGAGATGGACGAGTTTAATGCGCCTGTCGAGTGGTAGGGATGGGGGATGAGCGATCTCTTTCCAGTGCCGGATCCTTCCGCAGAGCACGCTGAACCTCGGCGACAGGTTTGGAAAATTTCTGAACTGACGCGTCGAATTAAAGGCACTTTGGAGGGCACGTTCGGGAGCGTGTGGGTGGAGGGCGAAATTTCGAATTTGCGCCGTCCAGCCTCTGGGCATGCGTATTTTACGCTTAAGGATTCTGTCAGCCAACTGAGGGCTGTGATGTTTCGGGGCGCGTTGGCTGGGGTGACTATCCCATTGCGCGATGGAATGCTGGTGCGCGGTTTGGGGCAGATCACCGTGTATGAGGCCAGTGGCGACTATCAGATTTTGGTGAAGCGAATTGAGTTGGCGGGCGAGGGCGAGCTGATGTTGCGGCTCGAAGCGCTCAAGAAGAAACTGGCGGCGGAGGGACTTTTCGACGGCGCGCGCAAGAAGCCGTTGCCGGTGTTACCGCAGCATGTGGGAATTGTGACGTCGCCAACGGGGGCGGCCATTCGCGATATTTTACAAGTGCTGGATCGTCGGTTTGCCAATTTGCATGTTCTGTTGGCGCCGGTGCGTGTGCAAGGGGTGGGCGCGGCCGACGAAATTGCGGCGGCCATCGATTTGTTGAATGCGCGTGGCGGGCTTGATGTGCTCATTGTAGGGCGCGGCGGCGGCAGTTTAGAGGATTTGTGGTGCTTCAATGAGGAGGTTGTGGTGCGAGCCATTGCCCGGTCCACGATTCCCGTGATTTCAGCGGTGGGGCACGAGATTGATACCACGCTGAGCGATTACGCTGCCGATGTACGCGCACCCACGCCAAGCGCGGCGGCGGAACAGGTGGTGAAGGGCAAGGACGAGTTGGAGCGGCATGTAGCCGATTTGCGGCGCCGTGTGGGGTTGGGTGTGAGGGCGGCCGTGCAAGAGTGGCGGCATCGATTAGACCGCGCCGCGCGTGTGCCCGGCTTGCGCGACCCGTTGCAGGAAGTACACCAGTTGCAACAGCGCGTGGATTTCTTGGCGGTGCGGTTGCAGAACGCGCTGGCCGGCCTTCCCCAGTTGGTGCGGCAACGGGCGGAGGGGGCCTCCCGGCGCATGGAGCTGGCGATTCGAATGCGCATCGAAGAGAATCGGCGCGTACTGAAACATGCGGAAGCGCAGCTTCGGATGTTGAATCCCAAGAGCGTACTTTCGCGTGGCTATAGTCTGACGCGTTTGCGCGATGGAATGATTGTACGCTCGGCGGCAGATGCCATGCCGGGCATGGGCCTGGAAACAGAATTTGCCGATGGCACGGTGCAGTCCACTGTGGATTCGGCGGGAGGAGATCAAGATGGTGGCAGACAAGACGGAAAAGGGCCAGAGCTTCGAGAAAGCCCTGACGCGACTGGAGGAGATTGCGGCGGAAATGGAAAGCGGCGAACTCGGTCTGGAAAAAATGGTGGCGGCCTTCGAGGAGGGCCAGAAACTGGTCAAGCTTTGCTCTTCTAAACTGAACGAAGTCGAGAAAAAGATCGAGATGTTGGTCAAGAAATCCGATGGTTCTGTCGAAGCCGAGCCGTTTACTGGCGAGAAAAATTGAAAAGGGGGCGTCGGGGCCGGTTCAAAAGCGGACAGGAGACGGTTCAAAAGCGGAATTGTGTATTTGGGGGTAAAAAAGAGATGGCTTTTACCGTCGGGATGGGGTGGGATGACCCATAGCGTGTGCACAATACGGCTCTGCCGGAGGGCAACCGGAGCGGCATGCGTTGCCAGCGGGGCTCTAACCTGACTTCCTCAGCCATTTTGAAAAAAACCTAGCAAATAGAGCTTTTTGGGCCTACATGTAGCAAGTAATATTTTGAATATTTTCAAGAATTACACTGTATATGCTTTGTCTCATATCGTATGTTGTAGCTCATGTTTGTACAGAAAACCATTTCTCGACAGGGATCTAAGCGCTACACGTCCTATTTGGTCCGGGAGTCTTTCCGGACCCCGGCGGGACCCCGATCTCGCACCGTTTGCAATATCACGCAGTTGCCGGAGGCCACTCGCGAGCTCATTGCTAGCTCCCTCAAAGGCGATCAGATGGTCAGCGCGGACAGCGCCCTTCTGGGCCGCACGGTCGATTTTGGCGGCCTTGCCGTCTTGCGCGAGGCGTGGAGCCGATTCGGTCTTTCGGACCTGTTTGCCGGCATTCCCGACGTTCAGGCCGCCCGCCTCCAAGCCTTTGTCTTCTCGCGCCTGCTCTTCCCGTGCTCCAAGCTGGGCCTCGCCGACGAAGCTCGAGGCACGGCTCTGGCCCAAGCGTGCGATCTGTCCGCCGATGAAGCCTTCGACGAAGACGACCTCTATGAGGCCATGGATCAGTTGACCGGACGCTGGACGCCCTTGGTTCAACACCTCTACCGCAAGGCCTTCCCCGAAAAGGTTCGCGTCGCCCTCTACGACATCACCAGCGTGTACTTCGAGG
>CAZYGH010000079.1:0-6027 GCA_964647595.1 uncultured Verrucomicrobiota bacterium | reverse complement strand
CCGCTCGCTTTTACCATTTTACATAATGCTACGTCATTCTCTCCCAATGGAACGAAATTCAACCAATTTTTTGGCCTTCCATCCGTAGTTGTCGATGATTTGGGTGTCCACGCTGTCCTTGAGCATGTTGTACATGAAATTATTTTGAGCATAATGAAGAGGTGTTCTCCCCAAGCCATCGAGCTTATTAATCTCACGACGGGCTTCCAAGATGTAGTGCACTGCGACGATGTCGTCTAGCTTAACCGCCTTGTGAACGTATGTTGTGAGAAATTTGGTTCTCGGTTCTGAATGAAAATGAGTTCTATATTGCCTGAATAGATTTTTAAGGTGTGAACTTGTCGCAATGCGAACGAAGAAGAGGGCATTTCTACCAAAGGAGTCGCGTAGCATAGGATCGGCCCCATTTTCCAGTAGCCACTGAGTCGTTTGGCGGCGCAGGAACATCAAGGCCAAGTGCAGGGGTGTTTGTCCGTATGCGTCGGCTGCGTGGATGCCATCCGGGTTTTGGCGGACCAAATGGGCGACGGTTTCCACCTGATTGGCCCCGGCGGCATAGTGGATGGGGCGGCGTCCGTGTGAATCGGTGGACTGTGGGGAGGCTCCTGTGGACAACAACAGGGTGATGACATCGAGGTTCCCCATACTTGCGGCCACGTGAAGCGGGGTCATGTCAAACGAGTTAAGTGGAGAATGGGAGGAGGTGGAATCCAGAAGGATGCGCATCAAGTTTGCGTCGCCCCTGTGGGCGGCATAATGGAGAGGCGCTGACCCTTTGGCGTCCGGTGTAGCGGCATCAAGCCCTTGGCGAAGCAATTCATGGTAAGTTGAGGCAGAACCAAACAGGATGGAATGAGTAAGTGATGAATCACCACCCTCTTGAACATCTGATTGCAAAGTTTTGCCTATTGTGTTTCCAGAACTTACTAATTCTTTGCTCATTTTGTGTGTCCTTGGATGTGCTGATATTGAAATATGATGAAAAATGCATCAAATCGTTTGGATTTGAATGAAAAGTGCCATCGGAAGGTTGGTGGAACAGCATGGTTAACGAATGACTCAACATCATGATTATGTTCTTTTAAAATTACATTTCTAAAGCTATAATAAATGCGTTTTCTATTAGAATAAATAGATATAACTCACTAACAAATTGGGGAATACATGCAAAAGAAACAAATGGTAAGACTTGTTGAATTTGATCGGTTGGTTCGAAATAAATGTTATCCAAATGTCAATCGGTTTAGTCGGGATTATGAGGTGAGCAAACGAACCGCGATGCGGGATCTTGATTTTCTTCGAGAAGATTTGGGGGCACCGTTGGCATATCATTCGACGAAGAAGGGGTATTACTATAAAGAGGAGTGGACCTTGCCTACGATTCTTTCGATCTCCAACCTGAAGGAAGACCGCCTTTCGCTGGTGGTTGCTCAACTTAGTGATCTGTCCTATTCCGATTTTGTTTGGGTTATTAAAACGAGTCAAGCCCGCTGGGTTCGTGACAATCGTGGAGAGTCGCCTTTTCTGGTCCAGACGGCATCCATGTTGGGACTGTAGAAGGAAATAGACGGGAAGGGTCGAAATGCAACCGATTGTCCGTCAGGAGGAACAAGATGGGCGATCGGTTGCATGGAGGGCGGATGTAGTTGGGATGAAGACAGGTGCGATTACGGTTGTGGGGAAGATTCGGCCGTTTCTTCAAGGATCACCTGAGTCTCATTTTTGATGATGGAAAGTGTATTTTCATCATTGATGAAATAGGTGAGATCCCCTTTTTTGAACCGATTGCCCAGAAAATGGCTAGGGGTTTCACCATCGGCACCGACGGAGTGTAGCGTGGAGCCATCCAGTTGGATCTTCTCACCGGTTTTTCGATTGACCAGCGTTAACTCGTAGTTGCTGCAGGAGACACAGCCTTCTTCTAGGCATCGATGCACAAGGGTGACGTCGTAAGTAGCTGTTCGGAATGAGGGTTGTGTGGCTTCCTGTTGCTTGGAGAAAGTGAGCCGGGAGAACAAGAGGAATGTGACGATGAACGTACTCAAATGGATCAAGATGGAACTTATACGGTAGTTTGACATTGGGGACTCCTGCGATTTGTTGTTCTTTGGGTGCGCGAACCTTATCACAGGGCGTATGACAAACCATGACACCGCTGCCGGAGTCGATGGGGTGGGGAGGGGGAGATGGAGGAAGGAGAGATCAGAATTTAACGCAAAAGGCGCAAGCGTCGCAAAAGGGGACGCAAGCGCCGGACGAAAAAGAAGGAAGAGGGGTGACATGATTTGTCACGCAGATGTGTATAATTTGAGGAAAAATGAAAATGATTTCCAATCTTTTAAAACATTTAATTACAGGAGATTCAAATGCCCGAACTAGATGACACTTTTACCCGCCTACTAAATCAATACTCATCGGTATTTAGCACCACCACTCACACTGCACTCACATGCTCCGAACTGAGGCAGCTAGTTCCAAGGAATGTCACGGGTGTCTATATTGTGAAATCGACATCGGATAATGGCCGTGTACTCTACATCGGGAGTTCCGGCAAGATTCACAAGGGTATGGCCTCGAGCGGGTCGTCGATCCGTAATCGGATGTTTGGATCGTCAACGCCCTACCGTTTTAACAATCATACAAATACTTTCTGCTATGGTCCCACTACTTCCGGGGTTCCCCCTGAGGGCTACACGAGCGAGGTCCCTGTATGTGAAATCAGAGTCACTTGTCTTTCTGTAGCGAATCCAAAAGCACCAAGCGCCCTAGAACACCTGCTTTTACAAGGGCATATCACGGAGTTTCATGACCTACCCGATGCAAACCAGAAAATATAATACTAACGACAATAGTGCGTTACAGGTTGTCGACCTAAGCGAATCTAGCCTGAACGCTGACGCTTACGAAAAGGGCGCAACTATTACAAAGGAAGCGCATGAGTAGATAATATTTCGATTTTCAAAATTTTTACATCGACAAGATGCTATAGTGATGAATATTTATTGAAGCAAGAGGATATCAATGCAAACAGTGTATGTTCAATGGACACGTGAAAAGACATATCTCAAAGTCACGAGACAACCAAATGATCGCCATAACCTTGCTATCATTTCAAGTGATGGAATATTGAGCTTAAAAGCTGATTTTAAGAAAGAGTTACATGCGGCAAAAGCGTGCCTCAACGATTTCTCCATAATCAGCCCACCTGGATATGCAAGGAATGTAGGTGGATGTGGCTATGTTGCCTATAAAGAGTTTGGTGATATAAACAACGCAATAGCTTTTCTTCGAAAATCTATTGTTGTGATAGATAATCGTTGATATTTCCGAATTGTCATATTTGTTTTGGGGCAATTCCAATGGCTGAAATGAACGCGATGAAACAACGACATTGTAAGCGGGAGGGCATCTGTGTTGTCCCTCTGCAGGACGGGAGTGACATGCTTTGTCAGGGGAGGTTGATATTCTCGCTCGCGTGAACCAGAATGATAGGGAAGAAATGGGTAACGGGGACTCGGAACGGGAGTTAGAGGCGGGGCTGGATTCTTTGATCGGCTTGGCTTCGGCGGCGCTGAACAGGAATGAGCTTCTTTTGGCCACGGAATACATGAAGAAGGCGATTCGTTTGGTTCATTTGGTTCGGGATAGCAAGATCAAGAAACGGCATTTGAGAAATAGCGCCGTTCTTGACCATTATCGGATGGGGGCGTGTTTGGGTATGCTTGGGCCGTTGGCCTTGGGTTCGAGATGAACTCAGGCCAGAAATCGAAATGAATCGATCGTTTGCCCTTTTGAAAGATATTCAAGGGGAGGTTTCGGGCCGGACCCGAGAACTGGCGGACTGATTGGTTATGGATCAAGAGGCATGGGTGGAAGCTGCTGAATACCGCGCTACGAGTTTTCAGATCGGAGGGCGAGAACAAGAACGCGAATATCCTCCGGCGGGGCCTTGTCTTCATAGCCGGGGTGGGTGGCCCAGTTTTGGGCGGCTTCTTCGCGAAGTTCCTGCATCTCACGCCAAGGTGAAATGATTTGAAGCCAAATCGAAGGGTCTCGGCGCAGGGCGTGGGTTATCGGGACGACGGCACGGCGGGCGATGGCCACATCGCTCATAACGA
Source organism: uncultured Verrucomicrobiota bacterium (assembly GCA_964647595.1). Lineage (GTDB taxonomy): Bacteria > Verrucomicrobiota > Kiritimatiellia > CAIQIC01 > Lenti-01 > Lenti-01. The sequence continues at coordinate 1,909 of CAZYGH010000079.1, read as the reverse complement.
ATTTTGGGCATCCCATCCATTCTTCCCAGCCAAAATCACGCGTGTTGTACGGACTTTTCCAAAAAGCGGCCATGGCGTCGGCCGGCGGCGATTGTTCTGGAATCGAATTCTCATTCTGAATCAAATCCATGATGTTGTTGGCGATGTGTTGTTCCCATCCATTGTCCACGGCCTTGAGGATGTCGGGATCGTTGGCGATATGCTTGGGGCAATTCTTGAGCTTTCGTGGATCCTTGCGGATTCTGCGCATCCACCCCGATTTCAAGGCCTGCCGCATTTCTGGACTTTGGGCAATCAGGGGAGGGCATTCTTTAATTTTTCCGGGGAATTTGCGGACGACCTTATCCCATTGGAAAATCAGGGATTCTTGGATCGACGGCTCGCCATGCAGAGGACTCGGGCATGATTCAAAAAGCTCGTGATTATTTCTCAGAATGGATGCCCAGCATCTGACGGCCTCCCTTGCGACTGGCGCAAGTAGGCAAAGGTGCTGCGGCATATCGACGACGGAGGCGGGAGAGATCAACAGCAGGTTGCGCCACCCTTCAGCCCAATACTTGTCGAAACGGGAATCTCGCTCCATCCAGGTTGGCACGACTTTCTCGCACAAAGAATCGGCGGCAAGGCAGGCTAGCCAGGCGGATTCGATTACCGGCCGATAGAGCACGTCGTTGGCGACGTCTTCGTCTACAAACATCACTTTGGCGGGGTGTTTAGACAAATGCGCGGCCAACAACGGGATATTGTCGCATGCCTGGACATCCTTTTGGCCGTCGAGCTTAGCTTGGTCTGCAGCATCTTTGCGGTGCTGGATTGTCAGCCCGCGCAACGCGCAATAGAGCAAGATGCGTGGCCACCATTCTTGTGGATCCTCGTTTTTGCGTCCTTGGATTTCCACGATGGCCCCCAATTTGGAGCATTCAGATGTGATCGGACTTATTTCATCGCACGATCGTTCCCTCAGTGCGGCAACGGGGCGTCCCTCCTCTAGCAGGAGATGGAAATCAGATCTGCACAGATAGTTTCTTGCCATGGTTGTGGATGCCACGCACCAGCCGCTGCCTTGGCAAAAGGCCGCAACACGGTTTGGGGCGTTGTCGAGATTCCTGTTTATGACCACCCAGGCGCAGGCGGTGCCGAATCTGGGGGGAGAGCCATCGGCCTGTTTGCCGAAGGCCATGAATTCGCACAGGGTCCGCATCAATTTGGTCGTCGGGTTGATCTGGCCGGAGGCGATGCCATCGAAGACGCCGGCGAGGGCTTCCGCATCGGGGTTCACGGGGGAACGGGTGCATTTGGCGTCGGAGGAGTCGATGACGGGGCGGAGCATCAGATATTGGAAGGAGGGAGTTTGGGCGTAAACGGGATTCTCTTGGGCCAGATACTGCCACCATGACTCGAAGACTTCATTTTTGTGACCGTTGATGTGGTCGAGCAGGAAGGTTCGGGCGGCGTCTTCGCCGTTTTGGGCCTTGATCTTGCGGGCTTCCTCGATGTGGGGGGCGGGATTGGCCAGCATGTGGGCGAGGTTGAGGGTGCGGCAGTAGTGGCTTTCCTCGGCTTTGGGATCGATTTTGCGTTTGAGCGCCGGGAGCATCTTCTTGCGGATGTGCGCATCCAAGGCTTCGGGGTTGGTGATGCTGTCGCCGTTCCAGTCGATAATGGACTCGTACTTGGCGACGAGAAACTTCTGGTATGGGCAAGTGATGCCGTACCGCTTGATCTTGGATGGCCAATTGTATTCTGGCATGGGGTATTCCGATGATGGGTGGATTCTACGGGCAACGCGAATAGAGCTCGATCAACATCTGCAAACTAACGCACGGGTGTGACAGGGGATGTCATTCGGCGATGGAAGGGGCGGGGGGGGGGGGCAAACCCGGGGGGTTTCACGGCGGGGAAGGAGATT
>CAZYGH010000078.1:0-6181 GCA_964647595.1 uncultured Verrucomicrobiota bacterium | reverse complement strand
TTTGAGTATCGACGCGGCTACAAGTTTAGCACGTATGCCACGTGGTGGATTCGCCAAGCCATTACGCGCTCCATCGCCGATCAGGCGCGCACGATTCGTATACCGGTGCACATGATTGAGACGATCAACAAGCTGATGCGCATTCAGAAGCAGTTGGTTCAGGCGTTTGGTCGCGAGCCCACGCCGGATGAGATTGCTGAAGATATGAATTTGCCGGTGGACCGGGTTCGTGCGGTGCTCAAGATGGCGCAACAGCCTATTTCGTTGCAGAGCCCCGTGGGGGATAGCGAGGATACTCATTTTGGCGACTTCATTGAAGATAAGTCCGCTGAAAATCCAAGTGAAATGACGGCCTACAGTTTGTTGAAGGAGCGGTTGCAGGATGTGCTTGGAACGTTGACCGAGCGTGAGCAGGAGGTCTTGACTTTGCGCTTTGGGTTGGTGGATGGCTATTCTCGAACTCTCGAAGAAGTGGGCAAAAAGTTCAAAGTGACGCGCGAACGTATTCGTCAGATTGAGGCGAAAGCCTTGCGCAAGATGCGCCATCCGACTCGCATTCGGAAGCTGGAAGGCTTCTTGGAAAACGATTAAACGTAGAACGTAGACTCGAGAGAAAAACCGAGGGCCATGGCCCAACGAGGAGAACACATGAGCAGTTCAATTAAGCAAATCGTGAAACGGGACGGGACCACCGTCTCCTATGATCCAGACCGCATTGCGACGGCCATTTTTAAGGCGGCGGCGGCGGTGGGTGGTAGTGACCGTGCGGAGGCCGATCGTCTTTCGCTGATGGTGGAAAAGAAGTTGGAGTCCAGCTTTGGATCCGGGGCCATCCCGTCTGTGGAAGAAATTCAGGATCTGGTGGAAGAAACCCTGATCAAGGAAGGGCATGCCAAGACGGCACGCGCCTACATCCTGTACCGACATGAGCGGCAAATGGAACGCACGCAACGGGCCTACAAGTTTGAGGCCACCGACAACATTCCGTACAAGAAGATCTACGAAGTGTTGCGTTGGAATATGGATCACGGCTGCGAAACGGTCGATGGGCTGAATCACATCATTGCAACTGGAAAATTGCCCGAGCTGATCGCTGCGTGCGAAGAGCGCTATGATCTGGAAGTCAAGGCCGGCGCGCAGAAGATCATTGACCGTTTGCCAGAAGTGCGTGTGGCGTTTATTGCCGGTCCCAGTTCGTCTAGCAAGACCACGACAACGATCAAGGTGAGCGAAAAGCTGGCCGAGGCGGGGATGGAATTTTTGGCCATCAATCTGGATCACTACTTCTTCAATTTGGAGCAGCATCCCAAGGATGAATTTGGCGACTATGACTATGAAACGCCACATGCGCTCGATTTGAAGCTGATTGATCAACATATTGCCGACTTGCTAGCGGGCAAGACGATCAAGACGCCGCACTATGACTTCAAGACGGGCACCCGTCAGTTGGATGTGCACGAAATGAAGTTGGCTCAGAATCAGATCCTGCTGATTGACTCCTTGCATGGCCTTTATGGTGAGATGACGCAGAGCACACCGAACGAAAAGAAGTTCAAGCTCTACATCGAAACGTTGGGGCAGGTTCGCAATAAGGAAGGGCTCTTCATGCGCTGGGCGGACAATCGGCTTTTGCGCCGCATGATTCGGGATAGTTGGCACCGGAATCTCCAGCCCGAGCAAACGCTGACCCATTGGCATTATGTGCGTCGTAGTGAGTTGCGCAACATCATTCCATTTATTGGATCGGTGGATTATTTGGTGAACAGTGCGATGCCATTCGAGTTGCCGATTCTGAAGGCGCGTCTCTTCAAGCATTTCCCGCCTGCGATGGAGAAATTCAAAAATGACGCCAAGCGGCAGGATGCGTATGTGCGTGCCAAACGCGTGTATGAGACGCTCAAGGATCTGACCGCGGTTGAGGATGACAGCCCAGTGGCGAAGACTTCGCTTTTGCGCGAATTCATCGGCGGTAGCGACTACAAGTATTGATCGTGATTCTTCCGACCTGAACGGGTCGCCAAAAGCGCGGGCAGAAAAGCCCGCGCTTTTTGTTATTGTGGCTCCGATGATTATTGCGGAAAGGAGGAGACCCCATCCGGGGGGTTATAGTTGATAGAGGTAGGCGCAGGTGCCGGGGCGTTCGATGGCGCGGAGCGGGGTGCCGGAGCGGTCGAGAAAATCGAGGTAGGCTTTTTTTTGGTCGGGCTGGATGTGGGTGAAGAGGAACCAGACACGGCCGCGGCCGAGGAGGGCGTTGAGTTCGGGGGCGCATTCGTCGAAGAGTTCAGAGGAGCCCCAGATGTGCCGGGTGGCGGAGGGGGGGACGGGTTGCAGACCGGCTTGGAGGCGGGCGTAGGAGACGTCTTTGAGAAAGGGTTGGGTGGAGCTGGGGGCGATGAGTTGGAAGGTGGAGGGGTCGATGCCGTGGCGGGGGCCGTAGTGGCGGAGGGCGGGTTCGGTCCAGTAGTAGGCATAGAGGGTGTCGGTGGGGAGGAGGTGGGGCTGAAGGTCGGCGACGACGGATTTCATGTCCTCGATGGTTTCGGGAAATCGGCAGTAGTGCAGGCTTTGGTGGAGGGGGTAGCCGAGGAGCCAGAGGAGGAGGAGGGCTTTGGTCCAGTCGATGCGGGGGGCGGCGGAGGTGGGTTGGAAGGCGAGGCGGTCGGCACCGGCGGCGATGGCAAGATAGAGGCCGGGCAGGAGGAAGAGGAGTCCGCGGGATCCGAGGCGGTGGAGGGTGTCGAAGGCGTACAGGTGAAAGCGGGAAGCGAGAAGGCACAGGGCGAAGGGGAGCAGGAAGAGGAGGAGGGGCTTGATGCGGCGGGAGAGGAGAAACTGGAAGGCGCCGGCAACAAAGAGGACCATGCCGGGGATGGAACCGATGCCAAGACAGGCGGGGGAGGTGAAGGCGCGGATGAAAGAGTCGCGGAGCCAGTAGAAGACGTCGGGGGTGCGGGCGGGCATGAAGGCGTTTTCGGCGGCGAAAAAGAACAGGACCCACTCTTTCCCGGGGAGGGAATTGGCGGGGTTGAGGCTGCCGAATTGGAGTCCAAAGAGGGCGAGGACGTTGAGGCCCCAGAGACATAGGATGGCGAGCCAGGCGAGGCGGTTTCGGCGGGAGGCGGGGGGCAGGAGGCCGCAGATGGCGACAGGTGCCAGCATAAAGAGAGAGGGCTGGGAAAACCAGGGGGCGAGGAGTCCGAGAAGCCCGGGGAGGAGGGCGCGGCGGAAGGAGCGGGCGGGTGTGGCGAAGGCGATTCCGGCGGCGGCAAGGAGGGCGGCAGCAAAGAAGGCGTCGACGGAATAGGATTTAAACTCGTTGGAGTAGTAGATCAGGATTTCGGAGAAGGAGGCGAGCGCGAGGGCGAGGAGGGCAGCGGGGCGGGAGATCCAGATTCTGGCGGCTTGGTAGACGATCGGAAGGGTGGCGCAGCCGAGCAGGAAGGGAAGGAAGCGGAGGGCGAGTTCGTGGTTGTCGAACGCGGAGGACATGAGTTTGGAGAAGGCGATGAATCCTTGAGGAAGAACGTGGCCATATTGGAGCGGGCCGGAGAGGATTTGGGCGAAGGATTCGTGAAGCATGGAGTTGGCAAGAAAGGCTTCGTCGAGCCAGAGAGATCGCACGTGCAGGTATTGGCGGAGGCGGAGGGCGATTCCGCAGAGGATCAGAAGGGCGGGCAGGAGGCGGGAAAAGGCGGCGAAAGTGGGTGTTGGGCTGTTCATGGCGGATTTGAATGAGGCGAGCAGAATACAGCGCGAGCGGAAAGAAGTCATGCAAAAGGTGGATCTCAAGGGGAAAGTATGAGAAGCGAGGAAAAAGATGATGAACTACGAAAAACGCGAAATACACGAAAGGGGGGCGAAATCCGCCGAACCGTTCAACGCAAGGGGCGCGAGAGGAATGCAAGCGCCGGACTCAGGGAAGAGGATAGAGAGGGGGAGGAGGGGAGAAGAAGCCAGAGAAGCCCGACGGGGGCGTTGGGGTTCCAGAGGAGGTTTGGCGTGGCTATGGGCGGGCGAGGCGGGCAGCGAGGGCGTCGTAGTGGCCTTGGAGGGAGTTGGAGTGGGCGAGGAGTTCGTTGTAGCGGGTGATTAGGGAGTCGAATTGGTTTTGCAGGGAGGAGGAATGGGTGGAGAGGGATGCGTAGTTGTTTTGCAGGTTGATGGAGTGGTGGGAGAGGTCGTCGTAGTCGCGGCGTGAGCGGGGGTAAGGCAGGAGGCGCGTGGGGAATCCGGGACAAATTCGCGGAGGAGGCGAAGCAGGAGGATTTCGGCGTCGAAGGCGAAGGATTCGGGTGTTCGGACGCGGGATAGCTTGCGGACTTGGTCGAGGCAGAAATGAATACGCCAGTCGCGGGGATCACCGGGCAGTCGGCGGCGGATGTGATCGTTGATTTCGGGGGGGAGGGTGGAGAATTCGCCAAATCGAAAATAGTCGGCGGCGGAGAGGGAGGATTGGGAAGCGAATTAAAATCGATGAGGCGGACTTCGTGGTTGGCGTTGATGAGCATGTTGCGGGGGATGAAGTCGCCGTTGGTCCAGCGGCGCATCAGGGGAGTGGATGCGAAAGCGTTGCGCAGGAATGGAAACACGGTGGAGTCGAAGAATTGCAGATCGAGTGTTCCCCAAATGGGGGACAAAAACAGTTCCTCGCGCAGAAGGTCGAGTTCGTCGGACAGTTCGTTGGGTTGGGCGGGGACGGCGTTGTCGTCGAGGCGGTCGATGAGGGGGTCAAGGAGAGAAATGGCTTCCGGGGTGGAGAGGGTGTGGGAAGAGAGAGCCGATTCGATGGATTGGCCATTGAAGTTTTCGAGAATGGCGAGGCTGGAATCGGGGATCTGGATGAGGGCAATGGGGCGGATGGCGAGGTCGGGATACTGGGAGTGAAAGAGCTTCGTTTTCTCGTAGTCGATGGAGATCTGGGGGCCGGCAACGAGGTGGTAGTGGATGTCTGGATCGCCGATCTATTCGAAGTGGATGCGGCGGGCGTGGGCGTCTCGCAGGTTGTCGGTGGTGGGGAGGGGGACGAGGTGGCCGTTGGTGCCGAGGTCGAGGCCGGGTGTGGCGGCGAGTTGTTGGGCGATGGCTTGCTCGTTGAGGGGGAGGTTGTGGAGTGGGGATTTCATGTGTTGGAAGAGATTTTAATATGTCCTATCCAGTAACCTAGTTCCACGTGAGAGGGACAGATTCTGTAGCCTTGGGTTGCGGGCACAGACTGCCTTAGGGAGTAGGGGGTGGAGGAGGTTCAATAAAATTTTCCAGAAGGCGATCGAGTTCTTCAATGGGGGGCTTGTTGGTGGGAGGTGTGAGCATTTCGGCGAGTTGTTCTTCGGCTAGTTCCGATTGTTGGGCGGCATCTTCGCCGGGGAGAAGTTCAACGAGGCCGGGATAGGACACCATCATCCAGAGGCGATCATCTTGGGAGAGGTTGCTGATGTTGAGGATGCGTTCGGCGATGCTTCGCCGGATGGCAAAGCGTTTGCCTTCGGTTTGTACTTCGACGACTTTGGAAGAGCGCTCCACGCGGCGGACAGACACTTCCTCGCCGCCTTCGGTGCGAAAGACGCGGTTGCTGAAGGGAATGGAGAGATTTACTTCCTCGATTTCCGGGGGGGCGGAGGTGGCGGAAGCGTCGCGGATGGGGGGAGTCGTCGCAAGAGGGGAAGGAAGAATTGCAATGCCTTCTTCCAAAGCGGCAACAAAGCGTTTTCCGCTTTTCTCAAACGTGGCGGTTTCCTGATCAAAATCGATGGAAAGTAATTTCCAGCCATCGGTGGTTTTGTCGCCGATCTGGAGTGAAATTCCCTGTCCTGTCTTGCGGTCTACAATGCCGACCGAGTTATTGTTTCCCCAGCCGCCTGCCATGGAACTGAGGCGAAATGTCGGGGATTCCACGGGCGGGGGGGGAGAGACGGGAAGAACGGGTGAGTTGTCGGACGGTACAGATTCCTGATCCGGAGGGAGAGGGGAGGGTGCAAGGGCTGGCGGAGGTGCATTGGGAGGGGGCTGGGCTATTGAAGTGGGCGTGGACTTTTCGCGATGGAAAGACAGGATGAAGAAAATCGCGATCCCCAAAAGAACAAGAAGCAGGAGAGCCGCTGGCGAAAAGGAACGTTTTGGATTTTGTGAACTCATGGTTTCATCTATAGATTTCCGAGTGGGTGGGGTCAAGGATGTTGTT
>CAZYGH010000077.1:0-7465 GCA_964647595.1 uncultured Verrucomicrobiota bacterium | reverse complement strand
GCCGGAAGCGCGGACCAGAGGTCCACGCCACCCAGAACCGCGAGATTGAGTATGAGGTCAGTGAAACGGGGATGCGCCCAAAAAGGATGGGGCCGGGATGAATCTCCGAGGCGTTTGTTCTTCATGGCAACGAGCCTGGACGGCTTGAGAACCGTTCTTACCTGTTTAGGCTTACTAAGTCAGCGAAGCTCATGAAACAATGATTGATATTTCGAAAATGCGATTGTACAATAACTCAAGTAATATTTGATTAATGAAGGAGGTGTGCTGTGTCGATCCTACTGAGAAAAGAAATTGGCCGATTGGCACGAAAAGAGATTCGTGTCGAACTTGAGCCTGTGCGGAAAATTCTGGCGGACCAGCGCGGGTACATCGCAGACTTGAGGCGCCAATTGGATGCGTTGCAAAATGAAGTTGCCGCGACCCGGAAAGGGACGTCAAATTCTAAGGTTTCTTCGGATCCAAATCAGCCGATGCCGGAAGGGCGGTCTTGGATTACGGGCAAGGGCATCAAGGCCCTTCGCAGGCGCTTGGGAATCACGCAGGCTGGGTTGGCGCGTCTGGCGGGTGTGAGTGGTCCTGCTGTTGTGCAATGGGAAAAGAAAAGCGGCAAAATCAGACTTCGCAAGACGACCCTCACCCAGATTCATGAAATTCGCAAGATGAACAAACGTGAAGCCGCGGCGCGTTTAGGAAAATAGATACTCTGAGTGTCAACTACATAAGGATGCTGGAGGTTTATCATGAGCAGAAATCGGTGGGTAGGAAGTTTGTGTGTGGCATGGCTCAGTAGCATGCTCTCAACGGGTTGGGCGGTAGAGGGGACCAATTCGCCGTATTCGGATGCGACGGGGGACATTGATCCGGGCCTTTCCAATGCCTACGGCACGCTGGATATCGTCGGCATGGAGGTTTCCAATACGGCTACGGACGTGCAGTTCACGCTCACGGTCAACGGTAATGTTTCTTCGACGGATTGGGGCAAGTTCATGATCGGGATTGCGACGGGCGGGTCGGGCATCACCTCGGGGAACGGGTGGGGGCGGCCCATCAACCTGGATTCGCCGATCGGCGGTATGAATTATTGGATCGGCTCGTGGGTGGATGACGGCGGCGGGGCGTATTTGTACAACTACAATGGTTCGAGCTGGGTGTCGAATGCGCTGGGCAGCTTTTCTTACCTCTCCGGTACCAATAGTACCCTGACCTACACCCTGACGACGAACTCCTTGGGCGTTTCGGTGGGAGACACATTCTACTTCGATGCCTATTCGTCGGGTGGGGGTGGGACCGACTCGGCAATTGATGCGCTGTCCAATCCGAACGTTAGCGTTACGTCTTGGGGTCAGACGTACACTTCCTCAACGACGGGCGAAGGCGGGAATGGCTTGAACTCGTACACGTTGGCGGGTACGACGCGCGTGGTGTTGTACGATTTGTACCTGCAAAATCGCGATGGGGCGATGGTGGTGTGCTGGGAGACGGCATCCGAGGAAAAGACCGTTGGATTTGATTTGTATCGGGAAGAAAACGGTGTGTGGGTCAAAATCAATTCCGCGCAGATTATGGCTCAGGGGGTAGATGGTATGGGGGCGGCGTATGCGGTCGCGGATGCGGGGGCCAATGCGACGGACACCTTCCGCTACAAGTTGGTGGAGATTGAGACGGATGGCGGGATGCAGGAATACGGACCGTTCGAAGAGACCTCCAGCAATCCGCGCATGAACACGTTGACGGCAACTCCCGAGGGAATGGTGTTGCGCTGGCTGAGTCGTGAACGGGACACCTATGAAGTGCAACGCTCACCCAATTTGAGTCAGCCGTTCGAGTCCATCGCAACGGGGATTCCAGCGACGCCACCGGTGAATAGCTATACGGATCCGGCGGAGAAGGCCGGTTCGGCGTATTACCGCATCCGGAGCGAATAAGGCACAATTTGGAGGCTCCTTGCCAGGCGGGGGCGTTTCATCAGTTTCAGATGAAACGGATGGGGATAAGATACGGGACGACTTGCATGTGGTTCACGCCCCCTGCCGTCTTGATTCACCCGCGACACAAGGTCGCGGGGGTCTTATCCGAGGAGTGGCTGTGGCTATAGGTCAATGGATCGGGGATGCGCCCATTTTGACTGTTGCAGGGGATCTGAGCTTGTCAGGGGGCGGGGGCGGGGAGTAGAGTCTGCGGGTTCATTTTTGTGAATCACCGTCTATTTTCCGAATCGAGAATTTCTATGCAATGGCTATTAAAGAGGATCTTGGGAACCAAAAACGAGCGCGACCTGAAAAAGTTGCGTCCGTTCGTGGCACGCATCAACGAGCTTGAAAAAGAATGGCAGTCGCTCTCGGACGAAGCGTTGAAGGCGAAGACGGGCGAGTTTAAGGCGCGTCTGGAAAAAGGCGAAACGGTTGATGCGTTGATGGTTGAGGCGTTTGCGGTGGTGAAGAACGCGTGCCGGCGTTTGTGCGGGACGGTGGTGGACGTGTGCGGGCATCCGCAAACGTGGGACATGGTGCCGTTCGATACGCAACTCATTGGCGGCATGGTGTTGCATCAGGGGCGGATCGCCGAAATGGCGACGGGCGAAGGCAAGACGCTGGTGGCGACGTTGCCGGTGTATCTGAATGCGTTGACCGGCCGAGGCGTGCATGTGGTGACGGTGAACGATTATTTGGCCATGCGCGATGCCACGTGGATGGGCACGCTGTACACGTATTTGGGGCTGACGGTGGGGTGCATCCAAAATCAGATGCGTCCCGACCAGCGGCGTGCGCAATATGCTTGCGACATCACGTATGGCACCAATGCCGAATTTGGGTTCGACTATTTGCGCGACATGGGCATGGCCTATCGCCCGGAGGAAATGGTGCAGCGCGGCTGGAATTACGCCATCGTCGACGAAGTGGATAGCATCCTGATCGATGAGGCGCGCACGCCGCTGATTATTTCCGGTCCCGCGCCGTATTCGACCGAACAGTATCAGATCGTGAAGCCGGCCGTGGAGCGCATGGTGCGCAAGCAGCGCGATTTGTGTACATCGCTCATGCAAGAGGCCAAGGGCGCGATTGAAAAGAACGATGACGAGACGGCGATGCTAAAACTGTACCAAGTCAGTCAGGGCATGCCCAAAAACAAGCAATTCTTGCATTTGCTGGAGGATCCTCAGCCTCGCAAATTGCTGGAGAAGGTCTCGGGCATGATGCTGATCGACTCCAACAAGGAACAGGCGCGGGCGTTGCGCGAGGAGTTGTATTTCGTGATCGACGAAAAGGGCAACGATGCGAGCCTGACGGACAAGGGCTGCAACGCGATGAATCCGCAAGATCCCGACTACTATGTGGTCCCCGATCTTGTCACGGCGCTGGCTGATTTGGATGGCAATGCCGAACTGACCGACCAGCAGAAGTTCGAGAAGCGCCAAGAGTTGCAAAACCAGTTTGCGGACAAGAGCGAGCGCATTCATGCGGTGGATCAGCTCATTCGCGCTTTCAGCGTCTACGAGCGCGATGTGCAATATGTGATTCAGGACAACCAGATCATCATTGTCGACGAATTCACAGGTCGCCTCATGCCCGGTCGTCGCTGGAGCGATGGCTTGCATCAGGCCATCGAGGCCAAGGAAGGCGTGCGCATTGAGCGCGAAACACAGACGCTGGCGACGATTACCATTCAAAACTATTTCCGCATGTACAAGAAGCTCGGCGGCATGACGGGTACGGCCGAGACGGAGGCCGACGAGTTTCATTCGATCTACAAAATGGATGTGGTGGTGATTCCCACCAACCGCCCCGTGCGGCGCGTGGACGGCAACGACCACATCTATAAAACGCAGCGCGAAAAATTCAACGCCATCATCGAGGAAATCTCCGCCTGCTATCAGCGCAAGCAGCCCGTGCTGGTGGGCACCATTTCGGTGGACATGTCGGAGATTTTGAGCCGCATGCTCCGGCGCGTGAACATTCCCCACAATGTGCTGAACGCGAAGAACCATGCGCGCGAAGCGGAGATCGTGCTGAACGCGGGCCAGCCGGGGGCCATCACGATTGCCACCAACATGGCGGGTCGCGGCACCGACATCAAGCTGGGGCCCGGCGTGGTGTGGATGGAGCGCGATGTTATCATGGGCAAGGCCAAGCTCACCGACAAGCTGGAGGGGAAAACGATCCGCTCCTTGCTGGAGGACCGCCCGTGCGGCCTCTACGTGATCGGTAGCGAGCGGCATGAGTCGCGGCGCATTGATCGCCAGTTGCGCGGCCGTTGCGCGCGCCAAGGCGATCCGGGCATGACGCGCTTTTTTGTCTCGCTGGAAGACGATTTGATGCGCCTGTTCGGCAGCGACCGCATCTCCGGCATCATGGAGAAGCTGGGCATTCAAGAAGGCGAGGTGCTGGAACATCGCTGGTTGAATCGCTCGATCGAAACCGCCCAACGGCGCGTGGAACAGCAGAACTTTTCCATCCGCAAACGCACGCTGGAATATGACGATGTGATGAATACGCAGCGCGAGATCATCTACGGCTTCCGTAGCCAGATTGTCGCGGCGGAGCAAGTGCGCGAGCATCTGATGGATGTGGTGCAAGATGTCATTTTTGCCCGCGCCGAGGATCTGGACGACAAGGAAGAGAGCCTGCTGGGCTTTGTCACATGGGTGAACAGCCAATTTCCCATTGGGTTCCACCAAGATCACGTGGTGAAGAAAGAGGGGCGTCGGGGCGGGCTGGACGCCGAGGCGACCGCGAAAGCCGTATATGGGCGCGTGGGAAAGGCATACGCCGAAAAGTGCATGTTGGAAGACCCGGCGCAACTCAATTCGATGGAGCGATTCATCATGCTCAATGCGGTGGACACGCAATGGCAGGAATATTTGCGCAACATGGACACGTTGCGCCAAGGGGTGGGCCTGCGTGCCTATGGCCAGCGCGATCCGCTGGTGGAATACAAAAACGAGGCGTACACGTTGTTTGCGGACCTCATGGATCGCATCAAATTCGAAATTGCGGGGCGGATTTTCCGCGCGACCACCTCGCCGCGCGCTTACCAAACATTTTTGGGTGATTTGCATCGGTTGGCGCAGGCGCAACATCCAACGGCGGCCCCGTTGGCTGGCGGTCACGCCGCGGCCAGTGCGGCCCCCGCGCGGAAAGCTCCCGGACCCGCTGTTGCCGATGCGGGTGCCGAGGCGGCGATGAATGCGGCGCTGTCGGCCTCCAACTCCAAGCCCGTGGTGCGCGACGCTCCCAAGACGGGCCGCAACGACCCGTGCCCTTGCGGGAGCGGAAAGAAATTCAAGAAGTGCTGTGGAAAAGATGTCTGACATGGATGCCCCCGTCACGTTGAGCGAATCGCAACATGGGTTGCGGCAAGATCGGATTGCGTATGAAGCGTTGCGGGTGCTGACCCGGCTCGACGAGGCCGGCTACAAGGCCTATCTTTGCGGGGGCGGCGTGCGCGATTTGCTGATGGGTCGGACGCCCAAAGATTTTGATATTGCCACCGATGCGCATCCGGAAGAGGTCAAACAGATTTTCCGAAACTGCCGGATCATTGGCCGCCGCTTCAAGCTGGCGCACGTGTTTTTTCGCGATGTGATTATCGAGACGGCTACCTTCCGCGCGTTGTTGGATGCCGCGCCGGAGGCGGAAGACGTGCCCTTGCCGTCGCGTCGCCGCAGCGATGTGCCGGACCCCACGTTTGCGACGCGCGGGGGCGTCATTGTGCGCGACAACGTCTATGGCACGCCCGAGGAAGATGCCCGCCGCCGAGATTTCACCATCAACGGACTTTTTTATAATATCGCCGATGGCAGTATCTTGGACTACGTCGGCGGGTTGAAGGATTTGGAGGCGCGCGTCTTGCGCGTGATTGGCGACCCGGAGACGCGCTTCCACGAAGATCCCGTGCGAATGGTTCGCGCCGTACGCATTGCCTCGCAGTTGGATTTCGAGATCGAGAAAAGTGCGCGCGACGCCATCATCAAGTGTTCGGGCGATTTGCGAAGTTCCTCGCGCGACCGATTGCATGAAGAAATGCTCAAGATTCTCAACTGCGGACGGGCGTTGCGGGTGTTTGAGCGGTCGTGGCAAAAGGGGCTGTTTCAGACCATCTATCCGGGTTTTTCCGCTTGGCTGGAGGCTCCCGACGGCCATGCGTTTTTGCCGTGGGCCAAGAAAGCCTTGCGGCAGTTCGATGTGTGGAAAGAAGCCGGGCTCAAGCCCATGCCCGCGTTGCAGCATGCGTTGCTGTTCGGCCCCTATATCGAAAGTATGGCGCGCACCTGGGTTGCCGAGGGCATGCCCGAGTTTGAGGCCATGCTTCAGGCCGTCAACACGGTGTTGCGCGACAAGCACAATCTGACACAAATCCCCAAGGCCGTCGTTTTTGACGTCGAGCGCATCATGGGTATTCAAGTTCAGATGCATAAGTCTTCGGGCCAAAGCAAATATGCCTCTCGCCTGCGCCACCGCAATGGTTTTGATGAGGCGTTGATCTATTTGAAATTCGCGGGCGGCATGGATCCGGCGCGAAAAGAATTGGCGAATGTGTGGATGGCCCCGCCTGAACCCTTGCATGCGCCTCATCCCCATAAACAGGAAACGGTGCGCCCTCATCACCCCTCGACACACAAGGCATCAAAGGAAAATGCGGAATGAGAAAGTATCTGGCTTTTGTTGGGATGCTTCTGATTGCGGCTTCAGCGAATGCCTTTCCCTCGTGGATGGGCGTGTATGGCAACATTCCTCGCCACAACGGAGTGAATCCGGGGCAGTTCACCATTTTGATGAATGAAGACTATATTGGGCTCGAGGCGAATGTGGGGATTCGCGTGAACGGTGGCGGTTGGCAAGAGGTGCCCATGGGCTTCCAAACCAATCTCGACGGCAATTCTGTTTGGACCTATACGCCGTCGGATCCGTTCCCGTTTGGGGCAGAGGTTGACTTTTATTTTCACGGCTACGAGGGCGCCAGCAACATCTACGACAGCGCCAATTCCACCAATTATTACAGCGGGCCTCTGTTCTGGACGGCGCCGGTGGATACGGGATTGATTTCGTCCTATCCCGGCAATATGTATGGAACGGTTCGGATCTGTTCCCTCGGCGAGGATTTGATTGGCGCACATTTCAGAGGCGTGTTGTGGATGGGGCGCAAGCCGGTTGGCAAAGCGTGGGAACCGTTGGACTACCCGTTGGAAGATACAGGCATCGTGGAAGTGAGCCTCGCCAGCGATGGCGACGCGCTGGTGGTGGCGTGCATGTTCGGTACGAATGTGGCGGTGCGGACGAGTTCGGATCATGGCGAGACTTTTTCGGCCTTGATGCCCGTGGCCGAACTCCCTGAGAACGCATCCTTTTCCGGCTTGAGTGTGGCGGCGGGCCCATCCGGCGAATTTGGGTTGGTGTATGGAATAGCCACCAATTGTTGTGGTGCGCAGCAGTTGTACTTTTTGCACTCCACCAACAGCGGAGCC
>CAZYGH010000076.1:0-7588 GCA_964647595.1 uncultured Verrucomicrobiota bacterium | reverse complement strand
CCCTGATTTGCCGTCTTTCGACCGAGATCGGGTCAAAAACACTCCCTCATCCTCTTCGCCGATGCCAGTCAGGCCGCTACGAATGAAATTTGCCGTTCTCGGTCCGTATTCACCCCGCCCTGAAACCTTCCCCGTGGGGTAAACCCCAAAACCGGGACAGTTGGCTCCAATTTTGGTCCTTCGCTAATGATTGGGGTTTCAGTTCATCTCGTTCTTTCATCGTTTCTATCCTTATGCGCTTGGGTAATAAATCCTCCCGGCCATATTCCTCCACCCACCGGGTCACGGTAGCCGTCCCACGAATACCATACGCCCGACGGGCCTGATTGGCTGACTTAAACTTTCCTCCCGCGATCTCTTCGACCACCTGCTTCTTGAAGGCTTGGCTATATCTCAACGTTGTCTTCACTTCGGCCTTTCCCTATTCCAAAGTGACAACCTATTTCAGGACCGGACAAACTCTCCCTTGTCTTCAACCGCAACCCCAACCAACACTTTGCCTTCTGCCCCACGCCCCCGTTTTCCGGCCCTCTTGCCTCCAACATAGGTCTCATCCATCTCGATGATGCCCGATAGTCGTTCCCGGTTGGGTCGTACCATGGCCCGGCGCAGTCGATGAAGCCATTCCCACGCCGTCTGATAACTCCCCAAATTCAATGTCCGCTGAAGTCCAAGGGCGTTTGCTCCATATTTCTGGCTTGTGCGATGCCAAATAGCCAAGAACCATTTTGTCAATGGACTGCGTGAACGCTGCAACAAGGTGACGGACGTGACGGACGTCTGCTGCCCACACGAGCGGCATTCCCATAATCCACGTGCATTTTTCCATCCCCCATTGTGGGTACAGGTGGGACAAACAAACCCGTCAGGCCAGCGCAACGCTTCCAGATAGGCCACACAGGCCTCTGGGGTGGAAAACCTCGACTGAAATTCTTGAAAGGTTTTGGGAGAGGCTTCCTGCTCACTCATTTCGTGCAGAAACACTACAGGTGGTAGGCACATGAGTCAACTAGATACCCAAGTTAACTTTAAGCAATTGAGGTAGTTGCAACCAATTTTGACGAAATTACGGGCTGGAACTTCGGGCTAACTACAAAAATTCCTGTTTTGAAAACTACACGACACAATATTTCATTATCGTTGGGAGATGGTATAAAACCGATTTTGAGCGCCAATGCCTTTCGGCGCTGGCGGATGAGGGATATCCTCGCAGAATAGGATTTGATATCCCTGCTCGATCAGCCAAGAATCAAACGCGCAATGGTCCTTCGGAAAATTCACGCGGTGGTCGAATTGGGGAATGTTGGTTGCTGTGGTCATATGGATTTCTCCTCCCTCTTGCAACGACTGCCCACATTGGGAGACCAGATGAAGAGGATCCTCAAGATGTTCCAGAATTTCGATCAGAAATATCTGCCCATATAGCCCATTACCTGCGTTAAATTCTTCTTCGTGAAAAGTCATAGTAGGCATCAAATCCTTGAGAAACGGATTGATGCATAGATCAAACGCCTCGGCGATTTTTAAGCGATGGCGAAGCAGATACAGTTCCACCCCCGAACCAACGCCTATAAACAGGGATCGATCTGCTGGCAACGCCCGCTCAACCAAAAGCTGCATGATCCGGAAGCGGGGTGAGGTCAGCACTGTAGACAGCAGAAGGGCCAAATCATACTCCACGCGCGCAATCTCCCGGTCGCCCATTGGATAGCAACCCGTCCGCATGAAATCCAGAACGTCTTTTCGGTATGCGCCAATAAATTTCAAATAGGCCGATTCCGCCGATTCACCTGAGACGTGGTTGACTCGAGCATAAACATCAATATAGTCCATCAGTTCGCGGAGCAATGCGTGGCTCGCCCCCACTTCTCCGGCCAAGGCCTCGTGCAGGATGGAAAATAATCGGTTTTGGCTGAACAGCTCTTGGATCATCGTAGAACAGCTTCTTTCCTTACCCCCTACCGATTTATGTTCGGTTTCGCAGATAGTCAACCGCCGCCTGACTCAACTTTTGGCGGCCGATGTCGTTCAGGTGCGTGTTGTCTGCCCAATCTTCTGGTGTCAGGTCAGGCCGATACTCGTCACACAACACGTACTCGACCCCATTGGTTATGAAAAATGAGCGCATGCGAGTCTCCATGGGCATCCAATAATTATTGGAGATCTGCTGACGCAAGACAGGATTGACTTCCCCTTGGAATACCACGATGTCAAATCCCATGCTTTGAAGCCGACTGAACACATGGCGATAGCCTCGGAAACTGGCCTCGATGTACTCTGGATTGATTTCCAGAGGCTGCACCAGAGGAGAGTGCGACTTGTCGGAAGGCTGGCGTGGGACGGGATCGGGAGTCCGGCCGGCCATATTGAACAGAATCCATCGGGCTCCGTCGCGGAATGCCCAAAGCCGCAAGACGGATGCCGCAGCCAGTTCCGTGAGCGGCCTTATGTTTTCGAACCCCAAGCGGGGGCCCAAAACCGTCACCATATCCATCCAAGAGCGGGGAGAGATGAGGCTGCGCATCCAGTTTGCGCGCACAGCTTTGTTGGCGGCCATATCCAGCGGCGACAGATAGAAAATCGCCGTCTGTACACGCGGCACGGCTAGCATCGGTTGCGCAGCGCACATTTCCAAGGCAAACATCCCATTCAAGGCTCGTCGAATCACAGGTCGTTGTAGCTCGCGAGCCAAAAAATCGCGATCGAAATTTACCGCCCCCTGACTCGATCCAAAAATCGCCACGCCTCTGGGAATTGTTTCGCCGTCCGAGGCCTTTAGATTTTCGTAATGGAGCATGGCTGGTTCTCTCAAACCCCAGTCTGGGGCCTCGAGCCGAGAGATCACCGCCGTCCAGAAATGGCTTTGGATGGACCGATTGCGAAGCCCAACATCCGCCGCCATAACTAACGCGACAGTTGCTACAAGAATCCAGATGCCACAGGTCCTCGGCCCAGATCGATGCTGAATCCACCCTCCCCCGATGGCCAAGAGGGGCAATGCAAGCGAGCCTGCCCAGATCAACATCTCTATCAATCCGAATCCCCATCCCAAACGAACGCCTTCTTTCCCGGCCGATACAATCCAAGGCCACACCTTATTTAGCAAAATCGCCCCTACTGGGCCAAACAGCAAAGCCTTTGAGAGAACTCGCTGCCAATAGCGCACAGTCAAACCCGCATCCAAGGATTCTCGAATTTCGTCCATGGAACGCCCTATTCGGAGGAAATCTTCTGGGCGATGAGGCCGAGAAAAGATCCAATGTTCTGGCCGGGTTGCTTCAGCTTCGAAATTTCCGTTGCCGCAAAACGGATACTGAACGCCTTTTCAATGGCGACAACGATGTTCAAATGGGCCAGAGAATCCCAATCCGGAAAATCAGTTGCGGTCATGTCGTTGGTCAGCCGATCGATTTCCTGATCCAATACCTGCTGTAAGATGATAATTAGTTTTTCGCGCAAATTTTCCATGGGTTTTCCTTGTTTTGGAGTATCGCTCATTGGACCACGCGAATACAGTGTGCCCGAGCGGGCGCTTCTTGTCCAATGGTTCTGGCCCAATGCACGGCTCCATCCCCGTCTGCTCGATCCATCTCGAAGCCCAAGGTTTCATACAAACTCGAAACCATTTGATTTTTTGGCGTTGGGACATAGCAGCCGGTCAACCGCCGACACCCGCGCTTCTGGGCTTCACCGATCAAAATATCCATCGCCAACTGCTCTACCCCACGTTGCAAGACACGGCAACTCATCACCCAAGTATCGATCGCCAAATCCTCATCTTCCTGCCGCGCCATGAGGACAGAAATCAACCCATTGTCCCCCATAGTGTCGCGCAAGGAAATCGTGAAAGTCGCCCAATCCTGCGATTCGGCCTTGTCCTTTATTTCACCCAAAGTGTAGCGACGGGTTGTCAAATTAAACTGGTTGCTCTTGTTGATCAGCTGGGTGCTTCGCTCGAGGTTGGCCGGTCCGATGCTTTCCACCCGCGCATGCATGTCCAGCGACCGCAGAAAGGATCCGAGGTCCGCATGTGACAACTCCATCTGCTTTCGTTGCCGATTCTGGCGATAGAAATCGGAACGCTTGGCATCCTCCTCCGTCAACGCTACCGTCTCGAAAAACCGATGCCGCGCCAACGCCTGAACATAGTCCGCCGGATCGGGAGGCAAGTCGGGCACAGCCACTTGTGGCAGGAAGCGACGGACCAATGCCCTTTCGGCGGGGTTGTCGTCCACGAAGACAAACGAATCGAGTCCCAAACTAAGTTCTTCCGCCATGGACCGCAGGTTGTCAGCCTTGTTATCCCAGTTCGCGCGAAAACTGGAGAAATCGGCGAGGCAAAGCGGCATTTCCGTGATTTTCTCGAAGGGTTCCTTGGCGTTGTTCAAATCATTCTTGGAGCAGATTGCCAATAGGATTCCGCGCGCTGACAGCGCCTTGGCATATTTCTGTATAGAAAGAAAACTTTCGCCCTCCGCGCTACCTTGGCCAATGCGGATACCGCCGATCCCCACTTCTCCCACCACGCCTCCCCACAGCGTGTTGTCCAAGTCGAGTACTAGCACCTTCTTGCTTTTTCCTCTGGCCGCCAGCACCCGAGAAGCTACGCTGTGGGCATAGGTAGGCAAACACTCCGGACCGCAAGGCATCTTGGCTTCGTGATAGAAGCGAGGGTCGAACCACTGTCGAGCACCCTCCTCCAAAACCAGCATTTGCAAATCGTGGAAGATCACATGGGCGGGCGCACCGGCCAACAAGGCCTGGTTCAGTTCCTGAAGGGCCCTCTCCCGCGATACTCGAACTTGGTGGATATAGTGTCCATACACTCCCCACGGGGGAATTTCGAACAGGTTCTGGATGATCTGAGCGCTCCATCGTTCGTGAGCCAGTTGCCAAAGTTGGCCCCATTTCTCCGCTTCCGCAACCACCCAACCGTGAAAATCAGCTTCCACCATTGAGGCAATCGTCCCTTCGGGAAGATCACGGCATCCCGTTGCAAAAAAAACGATCTGAGGACAAAATGCATCCAACCGAGCATCGGGGAACAGAACGGATTGACGAAAAAGCCCGTATTCTCCTTCAAATATCTCGGCATCGAGGCCTTGAGACCACAGAAAGTTTTGAACCAGCCAGCAAAGCTGAGTGGTGGTTGGGCCGCCGAGAATAGCCAGTTTCAACGTTCCCGGTCCCTTACCCGGAGGCATCCGGGAGATAATCTTGTGTAGCCGCAGATGCGACGAATAGTCCAGAGCTGGAGCAATCGCGCGGCAAGCCCAGACCGATGCTCGTTCCTCCTCGCCATGGGAAGCCAGCACTTTCAGACCGGACAAAAACGCATCGAACATCGTAGCTCTCTTAGAGGCATCGGATTGAATGTATTCTTCCCGCAAATCCTCGGAAGGTTCGTTGGTCATGGTAAATTTCTCCCAAATTCCTAGAGGGCTACCCAAACCGACATAAACTTTTTGTCGGACGGACTCCTTGCCCGATGCTTAAAACTGGATATAGATGAATGCGCCTCCATCAGTCTTGCCCAGCGTCAACAATAAGATTGCCATCGCCGCATACAGGAGAGAACGCGGTAGCAGGCTCATTGACAAAGGATAAAGCAAGTCACCGCTCCGCTCCTGCTGAATTTGAACGAGCAACACGGGAGCATAAAGCAACAGCATGGCCAGATAGGCATTAAGGGTGGCCAATCCGCCAACCCCCATCGCGCTCTCATGGATTCCAAACAGGACCCCGTAGGTGCGAAACGCTTCCGCCATCGACTGAGATCGAAAAAGGACGAAGCTCAGGCAGACCACATGGAACAGAACTGCGATGGAGAGAAACCGCCCAACAGGAGAAGTCTCGAAAGGATGCCCCCCCAGCTTTCGTCTGGATCGCTTCAGCCGTTTCTTTTTCCATGCGCGATAGAGGTTGTAGTACACGAGGGCAATGCCCCAGTAGAAACCAAAAAGGATGTTGGTCATGCGCGCTTGATGCCATAGCCCGATCAACACCATCGTGAAAACATGCGGCCAGTATTGGTTCCATGCCGATGTGCTTTTCCGAAGCGCATGAGTAGCCAAAGGAAAATAGACGTAATCTTGAACCCAGCTCGAAAGACTAATGTGCCAGCGCTGCCAGAAATCGATTGGATTGGTGGCAAAAAATGGATTCCGAAAATTGATCGTCGTCTGAAATCCAAGCAAGGTGGCCACACCTCGGGCCATGTCGGTATAGCCCGAAAAATCGCAGTAGAGTTGCAGGGCATAGGCATAAAGAGCCACCCATGCGTAGGAAGTAGATACCGTCCAATCGGGGGAGAAAGCGGGATTTGTCAGCTGGACTAGATTATCAGCAACCACAACTTTCTTGAATAAGCCCCAAAGGAATAGCCAGATTCCCGTCCGGATAAGAGAGTAGGAAAATACCCGGGGTTTTTCGATTTGAGGGATCAAGGCCGATGCCCGATCGATGGGGCCGGACAAGAGCTGCGGAAAAAACGCCACGTAGCTGGCATAGTCGATCCAGCGGCGGGTCGGCTCGAGTTCCCTTCCATAGACGCCAATGGAATAACTGAGAGTCTTGAATGTATAGAAGGAAATTCCGATTGGAAGAATAATGTTTAAGTGCCATCGTTCGGCATCTCCTCCACAGGCGTTCAGGATCGAGATTGCGCTGTCCAAAAAGAAATTAAAGTACTTGAAGAAACCCAGAATGCCGAGGTTGATGGTTAGGCTGACCCAGAAGTATGCCTTCCTTTTGTGCTCATTTTCTGTATCGGCCATCCTGCGGGCCACACAGAAATCCACCGTGGTTGAAACCAGAATCAGTATGAGAAACCGATAGTCCCAGAAACAATAAAAGCAATAGCTGGCGATCAAAAGAAACAAATTCTGCTTGCGATGGGGTAACGTCCAGTACGTCCCAAACACCACGAGAAAAAACAAAAAAAAATGGATAGAATTCAGCGGCATGAGCCAAATCAAAACTTATTACACCATAAACTATGTAACCGTAAGATACACGGACCTCGGCCGAGAGCCATCATGATGCGAACTAGCTTCTGGGTGATCAGATTCGCATCATATGGCAATTTCATTTGGGTAACACTAGGCAAAACGGCTAGAAATTCAAGTATAGACACAAGTCACCGGGTGCGATTTAATTTTGTAACATCAGACGACCAATTCGCGATGGGAACGAATGGCGGCCCGGATGGATGCCATGAAGGCCGCGTTTTTATGTCTCCAGTGCATTCCCGCCTGTTTGCACCTTGCCGCCACAAGGAATTTACAGGCCGACTCCACCGATCCGGATCCGATGTAATAGTGTTGCTTGCGTAGCCATCCATAGTTCATGAACGCCATCCTTGCCTCCAGATAATGAAACGCGGCCTTCCCTTTTGCGCTGAGGGTGGCGATGGCATCGGAATGTTCCCGGGTGAGAAACCGTATCCGTGTTGAGCCGCCGTAGCGCATGAGTTTCCCCTTCAGTTTCCTGAAGCCCGTTGTCGCCGCGCCCTCCGTAAAGATTTCCTTACAGCGGAAGTTCCTTAACCACCCTACGGTTGATTGTAGCATAACCTAATGCCTAATAT
>CAZYGH010000075.1:0-7805 GCA_964647595.1 uncultured Verrucomicrobiota bacterium | reverse complement strand
CGGTTTCGTCCGCCCCGTCGATGCCGTTCATGCTGGGGCTGGACCTGGTGATTGCCATGCCCATTTCGTGGATGCCGCTGGTGTCCGACTACACGCGTTATGCGGCCATTCCCGGACGAGGCATCCGCGGGACGTGGTGGGGGTATTTCATCGTCGGCTCGTGGATGTATGCCGTGGGTCTGACGGTGGCGGTGGCCACGCGTTCTGAGGCACCAGAAACCGTGCTCTTGCAACTCATGGGCGAGCATCGGCTCTTGCTTCCCGCGTTGTTGATTGTGCTGCTTTCCACATTAACCACCACATTCCTCGACATCTATTCCAACGCGGTCTCGGCGCAAAGTTTGTTTCCGAAGCTGGGCACAAAAACGGCTGTTGCGCTTGGCGGAGCGGCGGGGACGCTGATCGCGCTGTTTTTCGATGCCACGAAATACGAAGGGTTTTTGTTGCTGATCGGCTCGGCCTTTTGTCCGCTCTTCGGTGTGGTGTTGGTCGATTACTTTTGGCTGAAGAAGGGACACTATGTCGCGGCCGACTTATTTCAACGCGGGCGATATTGGTACTGGGGCGGCGTGAATCCGCGAGCCATGGTGGCTTGGGCGGTTGGTTTCGGCATGTATCACGTTTGCGTTCACACAAATTTTGCGGGGGGGTCCTCTCTCCCGGCCTTGTTGACGTCAGGGGTGTTGTATCGAATGATCTCGAATTCAAAGAAAGGCGAAGCATGAAATCCGAAACTAAGTGGGCCGCCCAAACGGCCGAAAATCTGAAAAATCTACGTGCCACCAAACCGCTGGTTCACAACATCACCAATTATGTGGTGATGAATTTCACCGCCAATATTTTGTTGTCGGCCGGAGCTTCTCCCGTGATGGCGCACGCGGAAAATGAAGTCGAAGAAATGGTGTCCATCGCCAAGGCGCTGGTGCTGAACATCGGGACATTGGAGGATGCGTGGATTGCCTCGATGATCAAGGCAGGCAAGAAGGCCACAGAATTAAGAGTGCCGATTATTCTCGATCCGGTGGGCGCGGGGGCCACCCGGTTGCGCACCGAAACGGCGAAACGCATTTTGGCCGAAACCCGTGTGAGTCTGGTGCGAGGAAATGCCTCCGAAATTTTGGCGCTGGGCGGAGGAAAATCCAAGACGCGCGGTGTGGATTCTGCCGATTCCATGGAGGCGGCCGCCGAGCGCGCCGTCGGGCTCGCGCAAGAATTGGGCGTTCCGGTGGCCATCACCGGCGCGGTGGATTTCATCACCGATGGCCAGCGCGTAGTGCGCGTGGCCAATGGCCATCCGCTGATGGCCCGAGTGACGGGCACGGGCTGCGGCGCCACAGCTCTGATTGGCGCTTTTGCAGGCGTGGACCCCGATCCCGTTTCGGCCGCCACAACGGCGCTGGCCTATTATGGAATCGCCGGCGAATACGCGGCGGGCGGGGCCGCAGGGCCCGGTTCTTTCATGGTTCGTTTTCTGGATGTCTTGCATGCCTTGACGCTGGATGAAGTCATGCGGGGATGCCGGATTCGCGAAGGATAAGGTTCCCATGATGTTGCCGGACTATTCTGTCTATGTCGTGACCGATCGTTCCCTTTCGCGTGGGCGCACCACCGTTGATGTGGTGCGTGAAGCGGTGGCCGGTGGTGCCACCTGTGTGCAACTGCGCGAGAAACATGCCCGCACGCTGGACTTTTTGGAAGAGGCTCGTGCGCTGAGTGTGTTGTTGCGCGCGCAGCATGTGCCCCTCCTCATCAATGACCGCGTAGATATCGCGCTGGCGGTGGGGGCCGATGGTGTTCATCTGGGCCAGCAGGATATGCCCATTGCAGACGCGCGAAGGTTGGGACCACCTTCATGGATCATTGGCGTCTCGGCGGAGTCAATCGAAGATGCCATTCGAGCAGAAAAGGAAGGTGCCGATTATATCGGCGTGAGTCCCGTGTTTGCCACGCCGACCAAAACCGACACGGCGTTGCCGCTGGGCTTGGAAGGGTTGTGCGCGATGCGTGCGGCCGTGCGCATTCCCCTTGTGGCGATTGGGGGAATTCAACTCCACAACGCTCGCGAGGTGATTCGTGCTGGAGCCGACGGGCTCGCCGTTGTGTCGGCCATCGTGTCCGCTGATTCGCCGCGAGAAGCCGCCGCCGCGTTACGACGAGAAATCGATTTTGAAAAGGGAGTGAAAAGATGAGTCCAACCAAAATCAAAACCTATCGCCGCGTGCTTACCATTGCCGGTTCGGACAGCGGCGGGGGTGCGGGAATCCAAGCCGATTTGAAGACGTTTGCCGCCAATGCCTGCTACGGCATGAGCGTTATCACCGCGCTAACGGCACAGAACACGCAGGGCGTTTCGGGAATTCATGCCGTTCCCGTTGATTTTGTGGCGCGGCAGTTGGATGCCGTTTTGTCGGACATCGGAGTCGATGTGGTGAAAGTGGGTATGTTGTTTTCGCCGGAATTGATTGAGACGGTGGCGCGCAAGCTGAAGGAATACCGGGTGACGCGAATTGTGCTCGATCCCGTCATGGTGGCTCAGAGTGGCGACAAGCTACTTCAAGATGATGCCGTCGAGGCGCTCAAAATTCATTTGA
Organism: uncultured Verrucomicrobiota bacterium; assembly: GCA_964647595.1. Taxonomy (GTDB): domain Bacteria; phylum Verrucomicrobiota; class Kiritimatiellia; order CAIQIC01; family Lenti-01; genus Lenti-01. The sequence goes on along the minus strand of CAZYGH010000075.1, from coordinate 5,214 downwards.
TTCCGATGGCGGAAATTCTCACGCCCAACATTCCGGAGGCTTCGGTTCTCTTGGGGCGGAAGATTAGCGTGGCGGGCGAAATGCACGCCGCCGCCATTGAACTCGCCGACCTGGGTTGTCAGAACGTGCTTGTGAAGGGCGGCCATCTCGAAGGCGAAGACAGCGAGGATTGCCTCTACGTGCGGGACGGGAAGCGCATCGTGCGCTTTCCGGGAACGCGCGTGGAGACGAAAAATAATCACGGCACAGGCTGTACGCTTTCCTCTGCCATTGCCGCGTGGATCGCCCGTGGCGATGACGTGGAAGCCGCCGTGCGCCATGCCAAGGAATATATCACCGGGGCCATTCGTGGAGGGGCGGCCTATCGTATCGGACATGGGCATGGTCCCGTTCATCACTTTTTTCGCTTTTGGTAGTGGGAAAAACGGGTCATTCTGTAACGGGAATTCAATGAGGAGATCATCATGAAGTGTAGCGAAGCGAAACAGGGTCGCGTTTTTGTCATCCGTTTGGAAGATGGTGACATTGTTCATGAGTGCATCGAACGCCTAGCGATCGAAAAAGGCATTCGCTCCGCCGCGATCATCCTGCATGGCGGGGGAGATCAAGGAAGCACCTTGGTGACGGGTCCCCGCGAAGCTCGTTGTCCTCCGCCCATCCTTCCGCAAACGACCGTCTTGAGCCATGTGCACGAAGTGGTGGGCACGGGAACTCTTTTTCCGGATGAAAAAGGAAATCCCATTCTCCATGTTCATCTCGCCTGCGGACGCGGGGAGAACACCATTACCGGATGCATCCGCACCGGCGTCAAAACGTGGCACGTCATCGAAGTGATTCTCTTCGAGCTGGTCGACTGTTCGGCGCGTCGACTCCCCGATGCCGCCACCGGTTTTGAACTGATGGTTCCTTGAGGTTCGTTGGTCGCTATTCTAATCAGGATGGATTTCCAGACGCTTGGACGAGTCTCTTTTTCGGAATCGGAAGCTTGCCAGAAGTTGATTAAGGGTTCTTGTCCGGTCGCTTAACATCGCGACCGTAGCCAATGTTTCTTCGTAGCGAGCGGTGTTTTCTTGCGTGACGTCGCCAATTTGTTGCAGTTCTCTTCCCATTTCTGCCGTGGCGTCCGACTGGCGTTGGGAGAGCGAGCTGACTTCCGTCATCAGGGTTGCCAACGCCGCGACTTCCTCCGCGATTTTGCGAAAGCCCTCTGAGGATTCATTGGCGGTGGCAATTCCTGTATTCACTGTTTGGAGGCTGGACTCAACGAGATCCGTTGTTTCCCTGACCGCGTTTGCACTGCGTACAGCCAAGGCGCGCACCTCGTCGGCAACGACCGCAAACCCTTTTCCATGCTGACCGGCCCGAGCGGCCTCGACTGCGGCGTTGAGGGCAAGGATATTGGTTTGGAATGCAATATCATCGATCACGCGGTTAATGCGTGCGATTCGCTTGTTTCCTTCATCGATGGCCGTCATGGCATCGACCGACTTCCGGATATGAATCTTTCCAGCGTCGGTGGCCACGAGAACCCGACTCAGCGTTTGTTGCGCGGCTTGAGTTCGTTCGGCGCTTAATCGCGCCTGTTGGCTCAATTCCGACATGGAAAGATTCACGCGATCCAGAGCCGCACTTTGACGTGTCGCGCCATCCGCCAATGCGTGGCTATTCTCCTTGAGTTCGCTTGCGTCGGAATCAACCGACTGAGAAGCCAACGATACTTCGCCGAGGGCGCGATTTAATTTTTCCAAAGTAGTTTCCAAGGAGATGCCGAGTTGGTCCTGTGCGGAAACATGGCTGACTTCCTGATCCAGATTGCCTTCGGCCACTTGGCCAAGGATATCGGCCTTCGCCTGCATGGATCTGGCCATCTGATTCATGGATTCAGCGAGAGTGACCATTTCCCGAGGGCGTTTCAGGTCCAAATGGATGCTGAAATTTCCGGCAGCCACGACGGAAGCAAAGCGGATCACGTTGCGTAGCGACGAACTGATCATATGGACCAACCAGCTACCGACGCCAAGGACGGCAAGAAATGCGAGGAGAGCCAGGCTCATCATCAGCGTCAGCATTTCGACATATTCGTTTTCCGCACTTTTTACGCCTTGCGAGGATCCATTCCGTGCGAGATCCATGCATTGCTGTGTGGCATTCTGAAGAGTCGTATATTTGTCTTCGGCTCCCAGCATCATCATGGCGCCGGTGGAAACGTCGAGCGTGGCGATTTCCAGCGCATTCATCAGGACGTCATTGTAGTCGTGCAATGCGGTCATGATTTCAGGCAATTTTTCTTGAATCCGGACTTGGGCATCCACCTGTTCTGGCGCGGCATGGGTCGCTTTTTCGATGTTGTTCGAGAGGGTGGATCCGGGGGGGATCGGTTGCGCATTTGTCAGGGTCGTGAGCCCAGAGTTTGTGTGGGTTGCCGACTCATTGGCGTTGAATAACAGAAGCAGTTTGGATTCCGCCATTTTCATTTTTTCATCCACCTGCTTCAGCCGGGAGTCGATCGTGCTTGCGTCGTCTCCGGCGTGGGCCAAATTGATCAGTTTATACCCATCTCCATTGGCGAGGAGGAGGAGTTCATGAATGGCGACCAAATCCTGATAGGTTTGGAAATATTCACGATCCACTTGGCGCAACCGTTCGTTTTGCTTTCGCAACCCATTCCAAGAAAGAAGGGCAAGGAAGAGGATGGCCAGAATGGTCAGAGCCTGATATCCGATGACACAGTACTTCAGGCTCGCCGATCGCGATTTTTGATCAAAAGAATTCATGTGCAATGAAACGGCACCCTTGCATCGGGAGCCTCTCCTTGGCGAACGGTTATTGTTGCGGGGAATAGATTCCGGAACCAAGCCACCAAGAATCATCGACTTTCATAACATAGCCCAACTTGGATTCCACTTTTTTGGTGGACGGATTTTCCCAGTGGAAATCGACAAACCCTTCCCCGTTTTTTGCAGCATCCCGAAGTTCGCGGATCAAATCTTTGCCCGATTTGTCTTTCATGGCGATCAAGTTCTTGCCTACGAGCGCGGATTTGGATCCATGCGCAATGCAGTTCCCTTCAAAGTCGTATGCGTAGATGTACAGTTCTCCACCGTCACGCTTGAATTGGGAGCCGTCGGTAAATTCCTTGAGGGAAACTTCTTTGCCTTGGGTTTTGGCGAAATCGAGCGCTTCCTTGACGAATTTCACCATGTCGTCTTTCGAAATACTAACGTTTTCTGCGCGAAGGGTATTGTTTCCAAAAAGCAAGAGAGCCACAACACACGTCAACCATTTCATGACCACAATTCCTTATGATGATTTTGTTAGAGAATGACCAAACGAAATCTTAACATAGGCTCGGGATAGAAATTGTCAAATGTTTTTGAATGGAGGCGTTTCCAGTGGGGCGCATCTGCGATTCATTGACCAACAGCCGATGCTGAGATTACAGGGAGGAGTGCTTCTATGAAGCGTCTGTTTTTCCAATTCAGCAGCCCGTACGCCTTGGAGCTGCGTCCCTCTCTTTGGCCGGAATTCGGATTATGGGAGGAAATTCCGGAGAAGAAAATAGGCGAGGAGGATGGCGAGGATGGCCCAAGGTACCCAGTGGCGGCGAGCGAGGGATGGCCGCAGGAAGAGGAGCGCCAGCACGGGTAGAGCAAAGAAAAGGAGTGGATTCAGCTCGAATGCGGATCGGAATTGGCCGTGCAGAATCAGGTGGGCCGCGCGTAGGGTGCCGCAGGTGGGGCAATCGAGGCCGGTGAGGGAATGAAGGGGACAGGCGGGGTAGGCCGATGTGGTGGAGGGGTCAACGACATACAGTACGACGACGAAACTGAGGACGGCAAGGGTGAGGAAAAGATGAAGAGAGAACCTCAATATTCAATATCCAATATTCAATATCCAAGGATCAAGTTGTTGGGGCCGGGGGAGGGGTTTTGCCGAGTCGGGCCAGAACTGTTTTCAGATCGATCCAGGTTTCGGTTTTTTTGCGCGGGTCGCGCAGGAGATAGGCGGGGTGAAAGGTGAGCATGACGGGGATGCCTTCGAATTCGCGCCACTGGCCACGGGCTTTGCCAATGGGTAGCGCTTCGTTCACGAGGCCGCGCGCGGCAGTTGCGCCGAGGCAGACAATGAGCTTGGGGTGAATGACGGCAATTTGGCGTTTGAGGTAGGGGATGCAACCGGCCATTTCCTCGGGCGTGGGTACGCGGTTTCCGGGTGGGCGGCATTTGACAATGTTGCCGATGAATACTTGCTCACGAGAGTATCCCATGGCGTTGATCATTTTGGTGAGAAGCTGTCCGGCGCGGCCGACAAACGCAAGACCTTGCTCGTCTTCATCGGCGCCGGGGCCTTCGCCGATGAACATGATCTCAGGTTGGAGGGTGCCTTGTCCGGGGACAGTATGGAGGCGAGTGGGCGCGAGGGCGCAAGCTTGGCAGACGGCGATTTCTGCGGTGATGGATTCCAGAGTGTCGGGGCCAGAAGACCGGGGAGAAGGAAGGGGGCGGGGCGGCAGCGGAGCGGCGGCTTCGGCTGGTTTGGAGGGAGCTGCGGTCACAGGTTTGGCTGGAGGCGTGGGCGACACATTCAACATGTTATTTTTTCCAGACGAAGGCACGTGGGTGACGCCCTGTTCCTTAAGATAGTTCAAATATTCGACGGCCTGTTCACGGAGTGGTTTCTTCATGGGGAGCGACTATAGCGGGGGGGGCGGCAATTAAAAATTAAAAATTAAGAATGAAGAATGAATGGATGAGAATTCGAGAAAGAAGTCTTGCAACCGCTGAACTGTGAACCGTTGAACCGTGAACCTCCGGCGACAAACTTTTGCCAAACTTTTGATTGCCAAAAAGGAGGGGGTTGGGCATTGTGTGCGTTCGATTTCTTGTGCCCCCATCGTCTAGAGGCCTAGGACGCCAGGTTCTCATCCTGGTAACACCGGTTCGAATCCGGTTGGGGGTGCTCTTTTTTTTCCAATTTTACTGGGGTTTTGAAATCTTTGGGGCAGATTTGGGGCAGATTGAAAAGTATTTCCGCCCTATGGCCGCGGTCGTCGCCCGGCGATACGATGAAACGAGAGTTGCAATCCCGCCGAACTGACCCATCAGCGCCTCAACAAGGCCAGCGTCATCGGTGATGGCCAGGAGATATGTTGCGTAAAAGGGTCAGAGTACCAGCCTGCACGCAAGAGGAATCTTGAACAATATTTTAGGGCGT
>CAZYGH010000074.1:0-8816 GCA_964647595.1 uncultured Verrucomicrobiota bacterium | reverse complement strand
ATGTTTCGCGATTTTTCCACACAATGGAAAAAATGTTTCCACACTGTGGAAAACTTTTTTGGCCGTTGGCCTCGTCGCGCTGATGGGCTGCCGCAAGCCCGAGCCGCAAGCTCCGGCACTCCCCGCCGGCCAAGATTTTTCCGTTTCGGCTTCGATGTCCACGAATCAGATTCGGATTGGCGATCCCGTTCACCTGACGCTTACGGTGGTACATTCGAGCGGCACCACCGTGGCCTTCCCCGACATCGCCAAAGGGAAAGATGTTCTCGTTCGCTCCGCCGATGTCGCAGAGCAAACTTTCACCAACGGTTGGGTGAAGACGGAACAACAAATTGCCCTCACCTCGATGACCGTCACCAACCACGTCATCGGCGAAAATGCTTCTGTCTTGATTTCAACGCCCGAGGGCGTGCGAACCAACGCGTTCCCCTTTCTCTCGCTCGAGGTGGTTTCCTCGCTGACCCCTGGCGAGAAGGATCCGCGGCCGGCCAAAGGCGGTCTGGCGTATTGGCCAGCGTCGCCTTCGCGCTGGATTTGGATGGCTCTTGCTGCGTTGGCCGTGTTGGGCGTTGGCTTCTGGGCATTGCGAAGATTTCTAACCACGCCGCGCACCATCCTGCACATGCCCAAGCCCATCCCGCCGTATCAAATCGCGCTCGATGCGCTGGACGCCTTGCGCCAAAAAGGGTGGATTGAAACGCTGACGATCGAGCCGTTTTATGTCGAATTGTCCTCCATCGTGCGCCGCTACCTGGAAGGCCGATTTGGTTTGCGCGCACCAGAGCGAACCACCGAAGAATTTATCCGCGATGCTCTCACCTCGCATAAATTGTCCGACGCACATCAAAATCTCGTCGCCGGATTTTTGGAGCAAAGCGATTTGGTGAAATTTGCGCGCCACGCTCCCGGCCAAACCGATATGGGCCGTGCGCTGGATTCCGCGACGGTCCTCGTCCGTGAAACCATGCCCGCCGTAACTTCGGAGGTGAAGTCGTGATGACGGTTCACCATCCGCTCGTGTTGATCCTTCTTCTTCTGGTGCCCCTGCTGGTTTGGTTGCGATATGCCCGCCGACGGCAAGCGCCGTTGACGTTCTCTGATGGAGCCGCCTTGCTGGGCCTTCCGCGTTCGCCATGGCTGGCCTTGCGCAAACTGCCGCCGGCGTTGTTTGCCGCCGGGCTCGTCTTCCTCGTGGTTGCTACCGCACGCCCGCAAAAAGGGATGAGTGAATCGCGCGTCGAAACGGAAGGCGTCGACATCGTCCTTGTCGTGGACACCTCCACTTCGATGCGAGCGGACGACTTTTCCACCGCCATGAAACGCATGGACCGACTGGATGCGGCCAAGTCGGTCATCAGCCAATTTGTGCTGGCCCGTCCGGACGATCGCATGGGTATTGTGGCGTTTGCCGCGATGCCCTACACCATTGCCCCGCTCACCACCGATCATGCATGGCTCTTGTTGCAAATGGACCGCATTCAAACCGGCATGCTCGAAGATGCTACGGCCATTGGCGATGCCATCGCTTCAGGCGTCAACCGTCTGCGCGATTCCAAGGCCAAAAGCAAAATCGTCATTCTGCTCACCGACGGCATTCACAATGCGGGCCGTCTCACGCCGCAAGATGCCGCGCAAGCCGCCGCCGCGCTGGGGATCAAAGTCTACACCATTGGTGCCGCCTCCGATCAACCACGGCAGGGGCCGGGCATCTTCAGCTTCTCCATGGGCGGGGCCGAAATCGATGACGCCATGCTCACGAAAATTGCAAAAATCACCGGCGCCCACTATTTCCGGGCCACCGATCTGAAGAGCTTGGAAGACACCTACAAGCAAATTGACGCGATGGAAAAGACTCAGATCGAACTCGACCAATACACTCGCTATGAAGAAAAATTCGCGCCGTTTTTGATTCTGGGATTGGTGTTCCTGTCGCTGGAATTGGTGTTGGGCTTCACTCGCCTTGGGAGATTGCCATGAAGTGGGGAAATCTGGAACTCCTCTATGGGTTGCCTCTGGCGATTCCGTTGCTGTGGATTCTATTCGTGCTCCTGCGGCGCCGACGTCGCGCGCTGGAAGATTTGATTGCTCCCGCCATGATTCCGGTTCTGGCCCCTCACTGGAATCCGGCGCGCGCCAAGGCCCGCCTTTGGCTACGGGGCTTGGCGTTCGTCATGCTCTTCTTGGCATTAGCCCGCCCGCAATGGGGATTTCACTGGGAAGAGGTTCGCCGGAAGGGCCTCGACATGGTGGTTGTCCTCGACACGTCTCGCTCGATGATGGCGTCCGATATCAAGCCTTCGCGCCTCCAGCAGGCCAAGTGGGGCATCCGCGATCTCTTGCGTAATTTGCGCGGCGACCGTGTGGGGCTGGTGCCGTTTGCAGGATCCTCCGTACTTCAGTGTCCGCTCACGATTGATTATGCCGCTTTCACCATGACGCTCGACGACGTCTATTCCGGCATTATTCCGAAGGGCGGCACCGCCATTGAGCAAGCGTTGCGCACCGCCATTGCCGCGTTCCCCGCCGATGGCACCGCCGACCGCGTGATTCTGCTCATCACCGATGGCGAGGATCACGAAGGCGATGCCCTCTCGCTCCTGACTGAATTGAAAGAGAAAAACATCCGCGTCTATTCCATCGGCATCGGCACGCTAGAAGGCGAAATGGTGCCAGCCGGCGAAGGCCAAGGCGCCTACTTCAAAGATCGCCAGGGACAAATCGTAAAGACCGCACTGAAAGAAGATGTCTTGCAAAAACTCGCATTGGGCACCGGAGGCACCTATGTCCGCTCGGCCCCCGGCGACACCGGTCTCGAACGCGTGTTCCGAGAAAGCATCGATAGCCTCAAACGGTCCGAGCAAGAAACCCGAACCGCCAAAATCTATGAAGAGCGATTCTTGTGGCCCATTGCGGTGGCCCTTCTGTTGCTGGCGTGGGAAGCGATCCTTTCGGATCGAAGAAAAGCACGCGCGGAGGTGGAGGCATGAGAGATTTCAATATCCAATGTCCAATGTTTAATATCCAATATCCAAAATGGAAAAGGGGTCAGTTTCAGAAAAGGGGTCAGTTTCATAAATTAATATTTTTGATGTTGATCACGCTAGTCGCAACGAGTTTTAGCGCCTCGGCCGAAGACAAAGCTCGATCCATGTTCGAGGCCGGGCTGAAAGCTTTTGCCACCAGCAACTATGTGGCGGCCAGCGAATCATTTGAAGAAGCGGCGGCGGCGGCACCCGCTGAAAAGCTCGATCCCGTAGCGGCGCACTATAACGCCGCCTTGGCATCCTATGCAGCGGGCGATTTGCAAAAAGCCTCCACGGCTTTTGCCAGCGCCGCCGCAGGCTCCGACCTCGATTTGCAGGCCAAGGCCTACTACAACCGAGGCAATGCCTTGTTCCATTTGGCCAACACGCCACTCGCGCCAACGGATCCAGCCCAACAAACCAATGCACTCGACCTCGGTGAAGCGGCCATTGGTCAAGCTATTCAGATGTTTGAAAACGCCATTGCCCTCAATCCTCAAGACACCGACGCCAAAGCCAACTATGAATTAGCCGTTTTGAAACAGCAGGAACTCCAACAGCAGAAGCAACAGCAGCAGCAGCAAAAGGATCAACAAAACCAAGACGACCAGAAGGAGGACAAGAAGGACCCACAACAAGATCAGCAACAGAAACAAGATCAGCAAAATCAGGAACAGAAACAGCAAGACCAACAAAAGGAGCAGCAGAAACAGGAACAGCAGCAAGCGAAAGATCAAGATTCCCAAAAGGAGCAGGCCAAAGAAGCGCAGCCGGAAAAACCTTCCGAAGAAATGACGCCGGAAGAGGCCGCGATGATGCTTGATGCGATGAAGGCTCAGGAACAGTCCCAACGCGACCAGCTTCATCCCTTCTTTGGCCGCCCCGTTCCTGTGGAAAAAGACTGGTGAGAAGATTCGAGCTTTCTCGCCAAGGACGCCAAGACCGCCAAGATGTGATTGGATGCGTCATGGTCTTCCGGTATGATCCGAATGTTTTGAACCTATGAACCCGAATCAACACCATTCAAAAAACAGCTTCGCCGCACAAGACATGAGCGTTGCGTCCTTGGCGTTCTTGGCGAGAGGGATTTTCTTTCTACTTGTTTTTGCAATGGCCTGTACGGGTGCCGCGATGAATGTCACGTTTGACGTGCAACCGCGCCTGATGAATCTTGGAGAAACAGCCACCGCCACGCTTACATTCCACGATACCCACTCGGCCCCCAGCATTGAATTTCCGCCGATTCCCGGTCTCCAGATCACCGGCACGGGCCAGCAAAGACAGTTTGGCACGGGCGGGTCCCGCGTTAGCCTGACGTATAACTTGTTTCCACAAAAACCGGGTTCTTACACCATCGGTCCCTATAATCTCGATTTCAGCGGCGAAACCATTGTCATTCCAGCGGTGAGCCTCGAGGTGCGGGCACCCAACGCACAATCAGAAGGCTCAACCGCCGAAATGGTTTTCGGGAGAATCACGTTGCCAGAAAAGTCTCCCACCATTCATCAGGTGTTTGACATTGTCCTCAGTGTATATTCGTTGCCCAACATTGAACTGACGCGTGACGTCAATCTGCTGGGAGGATTTCCAGAATCGGGGTTTGTGATCGGCACGTTCGAAGAACTTCAAACGATTCGAGAAGAAGTCAACGGGCAGCTTTACAACCTGCGTCGCTTCCGCGCGAGAGCCCGGGCACTCACCGTAGGTACGTTTGCGTTACAACCGGCATTGCGCGTTGGCGTGGTGGATGCCAACCAGCGGCGACGACAAGATCCCTTTTTTGACAACCCGTTTTTCGGTGGCGGCCCCTCTGCCACGCCCGTGAACGTGGCCATCCCTCCCGCCAACCTTACCGTTCGTGCCATTCCCGATGACAACCGGCCAGACAACTTCAACGGCGCAGTCGGACAATTCGATTTTGCCATGGATGTTCGCCCGAGCGACCTGAAGGTCGGGGAACCCATCACGGTTTCGGTGCGTGTACAAGGCACAGGAAACATTGCCACGGTTTTGCCGCCTTCCTATCAAGACGCCGATCTCTTCAAAGCTTATGAAGCCCGTCAAGTGGGCGAAACACCCGATCCGGCCGCTGAACGAGGAACCAAAACGTTCGAGCAAGTCGTCATTCCGCGCACCGACGCGCTCAAGGAATTACCGACCTTGATCTTTTCCTTTTTCGATCCCGAGTCTTCCACCTATCGAACGGTTTCAGCAGGCCCATTCCCAATCGTGGTTCACCCATCCGAAAACGGATCCAATGCCCTGCTCTTGCAAGTGCCCGGCAACGCCTCTGCAGGGGGGCATTCGCTGGTCTTGGGTAGCGATATCATTTATCTAAAACCTGTGCCCTCCCATTGGATTCACACGGAAAACTCAGGCCGTCATCAAAAATTTCTGCTGGGAATCCATGCGGCCTCGCCCCTCGCACTGGCTGGACTTTTTTTCGCGACCCGCCGACGCAATCGGTTGGCCAGCGATATCGCCTTGGCCCGCCGCCAAAAAGCCCCCCGAAGTGCACGCGCCAATTTGCAAAAGGCCGAAACAGCCCTTCGCCAAACACCCTCTGCCGCCGCCGTCTTCTCATCATTGGCCGCCGCTGTTTCCGATTACTTCGGCCATCGTCTCAACCTCCCCCCCGGCGCGGTGGAGGACTCCCTCATTCTTGATAAACTTCGCGCAGCCAAGGTCGATCCCCACACGTTAAATCAATGGCAAGATTTCTTTTCCCTCTCCAATCAAGTTCGCTATTCCTCGTCTTCCGATCTTTCTCTCGAGGCGTTGGAGAAATGGATTTCCACCGTGTCCACTCTTCTCCGGAAGGCCGAAAGGGTCAGGCTATGAGAAGAAGAATTCAGGATTCAGAATTCAGGATTCAGAATGGAAAGATTGGGATCCGTCCATTTATTATTCTTTGTTTTTCGTTTTTCGTTCTGGTTGGCGAGGCTTTGGCTGCGCCGGACCCTACCCGCACGTTTGCGGAGGCGGCGCGGGCGTATGATGAAAACCGATTGCCGGATGCCATTGAGGGATGGGAATCGTTGCTGAAGGATGGACAACATCTTCCGGAAGTGCTGTTCAATCTGGGCAACTCGGCTTATCGAAATGGCAACATTGGAAAGGCCATCCGGGCCTATCGCCATGCTCAAACACTCGCCCCACGCGATCCCGACATTCGCGCCAATCTTGGATTTGCCGCCCAGTCGGCCGGCATCACGCTTCCTGTACGAAAACCCCTCTCTGCCTTGCTTCTCGATGCGAGCCGCACTGAATGGCTCGTGCTCGGATCTTCGTGCTTCTGGCTACTCTCACTCTCTCTGGCGGCTTGGATTCTCTTTCCTCGGTTTCGCTTTGTCACACGCCCGACCGCCGCCGCGTTTTTCCTCTTGTTGCTCGTGGCGCTGGCTGGATGGTGGGCTCACTACGATCTTCGAACAATCCCGGAATGCGTCGTGATGATCGGAAACCAAAAGGTTCTCTCTGGACCACTCGAAACCGCCACCCCCATCCTTGCCATTCCCGAGGGATCGATCGTCCGGAAACTGGACTCGCGCGGCACGTGGGTGGAAATCCAAGACGAGGGCACGCGCGGCTGGTTGCCAGCGACGGCCCTCGCGCCGGTACTTACCGACTGAGCAGGGTTGGGACATTTCCACGAAATGTCCGCGCTATTTAACAAACGGACGGCTCATAGAGCCGTCCCTACCCTTTTCGGAGGCCAGACCGCACCGCGCTACGAACCACCTCGACACATTGCCACAGCATGCCGCGGCAAAAACCATTCGTGACCACCGGCGCAAATTCGCTACATCCGCCCCACGGCCAATAGACGCCGTTGGGGGTGCGGGTGTCGGTGTCGTCGTGAATCACTTGGCACCACATGGGCCGAATGACTTTATCCACGACGGGGGAAGACGCATCCGCCCCCAACACCGTTCGATCGCATTCGGGCGACGACATGAAACTTGAAAACGGATTTTGAGGTTCGCGCCGAATATAGAAATCCCCATTCTTTTCCGTGCAACCGATCGGGAAGCGAATGAAAAAGCCTTTCTGCAAATCCATCGTGGGCGAATGCAACCGTGCCAGCTCCTGAATTCGCTCGATCATGTTCGGGTGAAGGGCTGCGGCGAAATCCAAACTCGTGGTGACGCGAGAAAGTCCGGGAGTTTCCCGGCGACGAATTTCCGCTAAAACAATTTCTTCGTCGAACTGCGAGCAATACACCGGATGCAGAAATTCGTGACGAACCGTCAGCGCGGCCATGCGTTCCTTAAAAGAAACGGGGGTGCCCCAATCCAAAAATACCAGCCATTGAAAAGCCCCCTCTGTTTGACGCTGAAGGGAAGCCAAGCAGATGCGCTCAAACAAATCGAAGCGTCGCGCCAGCCAAGCGGCATCCAACCCCAACGGCTTGGCCGACGGCTCAGACGGCGTACCGGACTTCAGCGGAGCATTGAAACGCGTCAAAAGAAAATGACTAAACGAATTCATAGGATGGAGCTAGGATGCCAGCGTAGGGTGCCGCAAACAAGCGTTTTCGGTGCATTAGAATCGGTGGGGGCGCATCCCTGATTCGCTGACCTGAGTCAGGCGGAGGATGCCAGCCATAGGGAGTCGAGTTCGCCGTTCCAGTGCCTGACGATGATACGAAGGAGGGCGGCAAACCCCGTTTTCGTCCAGAATTGGCCGGTGCGTTTGAGGCGAGTCTGGAACTGGGAGCAAAGGGACTCGACCGAGCCGCTGCCGATGGGGACGCCTTTTTCGGCATTTGCGGCGTACTCCATGTGGTCGGCATGGCGTCTGAAGTAGGCGTTTTGCTCGCGAACGACTTCCTGCACGGCCGGGTCGTCGGAGGGAGGTTCTTTCAGCAGTAGGTCCAGCGTTGCGAACAGGCTTTTGGGGGACTTATGCTTGAGGTCGTGAAGGAGTTTTGCGCACCACGCCGCCGTCTGGGCCGAGCCGGAGCCGTGAAGTGCGGCACCAAGGGCGTGGAGGTGTTGGCTGAGGTGGTAGAAGTCCAGCATGGCTTTGGAGCATTTCTCGAAGCGGTCCTTGTCGATGTTCCAGAGCCATCTTCGATCCCGGCTCCCACCCATCCACGATGCCTTGCGCACACAAGGCATATTCCGTACGCAGCTCTTCTCTTCGTTCCTCGAAGAAGGCCCCTTCCGTTCCCGCCAGCGGGCTGACCCGCTCCCGTTTCGACTCTTTCTCCATCGATGCTTCTTTTTCCGTTGACATAGTAGCACTATACAGCTACCAATATGCGGTAAAGGAGGCTTCATGTCAACTCAACTTCAGAAAAAAGAGCAAAGAGTTCGCGACCTGTTCGCCAGAATGGCCGCGCTCGGTTCCATGCGACCGGGAACGCTGAGCGTGCAGTACCGAAATCCGACGGAGAAGAAGACACCCTTCAACCAGCTCAGCTACACGCACAAGGGCAAAAGCCGCTCGGAGTATGTCCGCCCGGAAAACCTCCTCGCCGTCAGAAGGGAGGTCGAAACCTACAAGAAATTCCGCATCCTCGTCGAAGAAGTCACGACCCTGTCGCTGGAGGCCTCACGGCTACGCCATAAAAGAGCGTGATCCCTCGCATATCGGCCGCCAACAGCCAAACACGAATCTAGGTCAGTGAATCAGGGATGCGCCCAATCGGTGGGGGCGCTCGGGTGTGAATCCTGTCAGAAAGACAGAATTCAGCATCCAGTAGTCAGAATCTAAATCCTGTAAATCCTGAAAAATCCTGTACATCCTGTCTAAAAATGACTCTTCCTCTCTGCTCCCTCTGCGCCC
>CAZYGH010000073.1:0-9498 GCA_964647595.1 uncultured Verrucomicrobiota bacterium | reverse complement strand
GCGGTGGAAACCCACCGCCCACTCCCCGATCTTCAATCCGCAGAAAGGTACCAGTTTCATATTTTAATACTATTTAGGCCAAACTCACGTCCAGTAGCTGCGGTCGAGAGAACGGTATTGAATCGCCTCGGCAATGTGCTCGGCGGAGATGTTTTCGGCCGTGGCCAGATCGGCGATCGTGCGGGCCACTTTCAGAATGCGGTCATAGGCGCGGGCGCTCAAATGCAAATCGGCCATGGCGGCCTTGAGCAAGCTTTGGGCATCGTCGTTTAGCACACAATGTTTATGAACGTCCTTCGACCTCATGCCGGCATTGCAATGCACCGTATGCAGGCCTTTCCCCTTTGCAAAACGCTCCCGCTGCACCGCGCGAGAGGCCATCACCCGCTCACGAATCGACGCCGAACTCTCCCCCTTTTCCAAGGCGGACAGTTGCTCGAAATCGATGGCTGGCACCTCAACATGAATGTCGATGCGATCCAGCAACGGCCCGGAAATGCGGTTGCGATACCGTTGCATTTGAATCGGTGTGCAACGGCACTGCCGCTTCGCGTCCCCAAAATGCCCGCACGGGCACGGATTCATCGCCGCCACCAACATGAATCGGCACGGAAACGTCACCGATGCCGCCGCACGAGCGATCGAGACCGTCCCGTCTTCCAACGGTTGGCGCATCACTTCGAGTACGTTACGGTGAAACTCGGGCAATTCGTCGAGAAACAAAACGCCATTGTGCGCCAAGCTCACTTCGCCGGGCATGGGATGAGATCCTCCGCCCAACAACCCCGCATCCGAAATCGTATGATGGGGCGAACGAAACGGCCGCCCACCCACCACCGCTTGGTGCGCCGGAAGCACACCTGCGATGCTATGAATTTTTGTGGTTTCCAACGCCTCTTCCAACGTCAACGGCGGCAGTATGGTTGGCACCCGCTTGGCGATCATGGACTTTCCCGTTCCGGGTGGGCCGACAAGAAGCACATTGTGCCCTCCGGCAACCGCCACTTCAATGGCCCGGCGCGCGAATTCTTGCCCCTTCACATCGGCGTAATCATCGTCATACAACGTGCCACCACCAAAGGCCGATTGCATATCCACGGAAAAGGGCAAAATGGTTTTGGTGCCTTCCACAAAATCGGCCGCCTCGCGCAGATTGGCCACGGGAAACACGGCAAGGCCATCCACCACGGCGGCCTCTTCCGCATTCTCGACGGGCACCAAAATCCCTTTGCGGCCTTCGGCACGCGCTCGCAAAGCAATCGGCAACACCCCACGCACACGGCGCACTTCCCCGCTGAGCGCCAGTTCGCCCGTCACACAGTATTGAGCCAAGCTCGCGCCATTGAGTTGATCCTCGGACGCCAGCATGCCCAACGCAATCGGCAGGTCAAAGCTCGGGCCTTCCTTTTTGATGTCTGCCGGGGCCAAGTTGACCGTCGTCCTCCCCATCGGCGGCGAAAACCCAGAATTGATCAGCGCCGTCCAGACGCGGTCAGAACTTTCTTTGACCGCGGTATCGGGCAACCCCACCACCACGACCTTGGGTTCCCCATGCCCCGCATTGACCTCGATCTCAATTTCGTACGCATCCACTCCAAACACAGCACCCGAATATACCTTGGCCAACATGACGAGCCCCCTTACTTCCTATTTCCGAAACACCGTCTGTATTTGATCATGAAGGCGAGTGTAATTGCCGATCGTCCGAAGGAAAAGAAAATTGGGCGCCCATACGGCAACAAGACACTACCATCTGTTCGAGCTTCCGTTTCGCTTTTCAACGGGCAGGAATTTGGGCGATGGCCAGAGAATAGTCGCGCCCCCGCACAAATCGTGACCACACCTGAACGCCTGTCACGGGCTCTATCTGAAAAGCCACCCTCACCAGTTGGGTTCGCCGCACGATATTCCCATCCGCCCACCCACAGCCCATCGCTTTCAGAAGGGCTTCCTTCTGGCTCCACAACGTGAAAAAAGCTTCGCGCCCACCCGTACACACCCAGGTCTGCTCGCTCTCCGAAAACACACGCCGCCCCAAACGTTCCATGTCGGCCTTCCGCGAAGTCGATTCCAGATCCACGCCAAGAGAGACCCCCTGTGCCAGCACCGCAACCGCATAGCCGCCCGCATGCGATAAGTTGAAACCCCAGTTTGCTACAGCACCCGTCAACAAGGGCTTTCCATTCACACCCCATTCAAACTCCACCCGCTCCATCCCCAATTCGCGTGGAAGCCAGCACGCCTTGAACCACTCCGATGCCCCCGCGCGCGCCCGAGCCGTCGCATCAGAAAACCGAGTCATGCGCTCTCGCGTCGAAGTCGGCAGTTCCGCCATCCAATCTACACCCTGCACCTCCACCGCCACCAGACGGAACGGATCGCCGGGCTGCGCCCAGTCCTGCACCAGAATATTGGATTCACCACTCACAATGCACAGTCTGCCAAATTGCCGCGTGCGGATAAATCTATTTGTCAATCTGCCCCTTTTGGGCGATGCTTCCCATACGATATGCGCGACAAGATGGTCATTCTGTCCTTTGCAATTCTCGCCACGCTCGTCCTTGGAGGGTGTAGCGTGTTTTTTCTGGGCGAGGAAGACCGCGATGGCCTGATTTATGGCAAGGTTGTCAAAATTGAAACGACCGCCTACTGTCCTTGCGGAATCTGTTGCGATTGGAAGCTCAATGCCAAAAATCAGCCCGTCCACTCCACGGGAAAAAATCGCGGAAAACCCAAATCCGTCGGCATCACCGCCAGTGGGAAAATGGCCAAGCCCGGTACCCTTGCCGCCGACACACGCTATTACCCCATGGGTACCGTCATCTACATCCCCGGCTATGGCTATGGCGTCGTACAAGACCGCGGCGGCGACATCAAAGGCCGCCACCGACTCGACCTTTTCTACAACACCCACAAGGAAGCACGCAACTGGGGTCGCAAGGCCCTACACGTTGTCGTCTTCCCCAAGGGAACCCCCGTCATGCCTCGCAACGCCCCTCCGCCGCGATAAAATCAGCCCCTCCCCCCCTTGCTCAGGCGTCCAAATGCGTCCGCTCCAACATCTGCGTGAGTTCGTCCTCCACCTTGTCCTTCTGCTTATCCGTCAGCGCCATAATATCTTTCAACCCCAGCGCCAAATGCGGAATGTATTTCTCGATATAGCTCCGCTTCCGATCCGCCTCGGCTAAGCGTTTTCGCTTGCTCAAATATACCGATAACTGGCGTCCAATCTCCTGCATCGCGAACACCAATTCCTTCAAAATTTCCGGATAGTGCGCAATAGCCTCCTTGCTCTCACTCGTGAACGGCACCCACACACTGGCGATGTGCACAAAAAACACCATCGGCCCCACAGGCAGTCCCCCTTTAGGTTGCGGCAACCCGTAGGTCTTCCAATTCACGCTTTCCATCGCCTCCGTCATCGCACACGCGCCACCCATATACAGCAAGGGCGCGCGATTCGCACAACGCATCAGACGCACCGGCTCCTCCGCGCCCATTTCGGCATTCTCGCCGGGCTTTGCGCAAGCCACACCCACCTCCACCAAAAACGGATTGCCCCGATACACCTCGGGAGCACGCGTCACCGCCGTATAAAAATCAGCCGGAAATTCTTTCTTCAATCCGGCCAGAATTTGCTCCTCTCCAATCGGAGCCAAACAATTCATCGGCGGACGCATCAAATGCGTTTCTTGGATCGACTTGAACAACGCCTCGATTTCCTGATGCGCCACGCGCGTCGGATTCGCCTTGGGATTCAGTCCCGCCCGCTCGCAAATCTCCAGCGACACCCGCGAACTCACGCGCGAAAAATCTTCCTCCAACGCGCCTTTCAGCGTTCGCGCAGAGGTATCCTTCAGCATCTGCATCAAAATCCCCAACTCCACCCCATGCGGATGGGGCTGAATCGCCTCCACCGACGGCGGCAGTTTTTCCGTCGCCCGCGCATACGTCAGCCACGTCCCCTCCTCCAAAATCGCGTCCACTCCCTTTTCCTTCTTGAGCAGGCTCACCTTGAAATGCAACCGCAAATGCGGATTGGCCACCGCACACTGCTTCAGATATTCATCCACCGACAGGCGACCACGAACATACTGAGCCGTCATCTCGATACTCACTTGTGTACCATGCGCCGACAGCACCGGCGCACCGCCCGCTTCCACCGCAGGAAACTCCGGACGCCACTCCGTCTCCTCATCCGACAGCACCGTCGGCTTGTTCTGGCGCGTGTCAATTTGCACCGCAATCCGATGCGCCTTGGCCGAGTTCTTCGTTTTGGATTGAATGATCGTCGCCGTTCCCGTCGTCAACTGCCCATACATGCCCGCCGCGCTGATACCAATTCCCTGTTGCCCACGAGACATCCGAAGCCGGTGAAACTTCGATCCATACAATAACTTGGCAAACACCTTCGGAATTTGCGCCCTCACAATCCCCGGCCCGTTGTCCTGCACCATCACCAAAAAGCGACTCTCCGCCGTTTGCTTCAGCTCCACCGCAATTTCAGGCAGGATGCCCGCCTCCTCGCACGCATCCAACGAATTATCCACCGCCTCCTTCACCGCCGTCATGATCGCCTTACGCGGACTGTCAAATCCAAGCAGATGCCGATTCTTCAGAAAAAACTCCGAGACCGAAATTTCGCGTTGCCGTTTCGCCATGCTTTCGGCGGTTTCTTTTGCCACTGTTTTCTTCGCCATCTCGTACCTTTCTACATCCAAATTCCAGCAAAAATATCCCACGCCCGTGCGGATGCCGCAATGATTTTTCCGCGCCGGCCGTTCGAACACAAGGGAGTTCTACCTCCCCGTTTTCCACACTATGGAAAACTTTTTTCCACACTGTGGAAAAAATAGATCGCTCTTTTCCACCGGTGGAAAATTCCGCCTCCCCCGAACGGCTCAAAAGGTTCCTCGGAAGGATTGACCCCCGCCCCCCTCTGCCGTAGGATGCGCCCGTTTTCAAAAAACTTTCGCGAGGTTCATATGGGTTTGAGTCTATTCTGCGCGGGCCTGCCGCTCGCCAATGTCATGTTATATGCGTTCAATCTTTCCGATGGAATCGGCAAGTTGATTGTGATTGTCCTGCTAGTCGCCTCCATTGGCGTATGGACCATCATGGCCGGCAAACATCTCGAGCTGAGAAAAGCGGAGCGAGCCGATCGTGATTTTAGCCACGCCTTTGATCGCCAAACCAATCCCTTGGAGCTGTTCGTGCGCGGCCCTGCCCATCCCAACAGCCCCATGGCCAAGGTGTATCTGGCCGCCTGCAACGCCGTGAAACGCGAATTCGAAGTGCAGGCCAACAAGCAACACCGCTCCCTCAACCAAATCGATCTGTCCCAGGAACGCCTCACCACCCTTCAAATTGATTCCATTCGTAAAGTGGCCGAATGCGCCGCCGCCGATCAAATCCTCCTACTCGAAGACCAAATGTCCATGCTCGGCTCCGCCTATACCATCGCCCCCATGATGGGCCTCTTCGGCACCGTGTGGGGAGTCATGGTCTCCTTTGAAGCCATGGGCAAACAAGGCATGGCCAATCTCACCGCCGTGGCCCCCGGCATTTCCAGCGCCCTGCTCACCACCGTCGTCGGCCTTGTCGTCGCCATTCCCTCCGCATTCGGCAGCAACCGCCTCAACGAAAAAATCCGCTTCCTCAGTATCCAAATGGAAAACTTCTCCGAGAAGTTCGCCGCCCGCCTCCAGCAATCGTTCCTCTACGAATAAGGAGATCCCGTGGCACGCCGCACCTCTCTCAGCCATAATCGCCAGATCAGCGAGCTCAACATGACGCCGCTGATCGACCTGACCTTTTTGCTACTCATCACCTTCATCATCACCTTCCCACTGATTGAGCAGGGAATCCCCGTCCGCCTCCCCAAAGGAAAGGCCAGCGAGCTGGACCAAGCCAACACCTTCTCCATCAGCCTCAACGAAAAGAGCGAATTGTTCTTCGATGATGTCCCCACCAGCGAAGAATCTCTGGCGGCCGAACTCAAAAGCAAGGCCGAAGCCGATCCCGACGTCACCATCCTTGTCCGAGCCGATGAAACCATCGCCTACGGCAAAGTCGTCTCCATCCTGCGCATGATGCACGACGCGAACATTTCTCGCATGGCCCTCGTCACCTCGCCCGAAAAATGAGCAAGCGCGAGTACCAGCGCCAAAGTCTCAAGATCAGCCTCGCATTGCATGGCTCGGTCTTGCTGCTTCTCTTGCTGGTTCCGTGGATTCTCAAGTCGTGCCATCGCAACAAGCCCAACGAAAAACTCATGTTTGTTGAATTTACTGTCTCCATCCCCCCCCCTCCCGCACCCGACGTTCCCGAACCCCCAAAACCCACCCCCCCCGCGCCCCCTCCTCCCGACCCGGAAGAAATCAAGGAAGTCGTCAAAAAGCCCGACCCTAAACCACCCGAGCCCCCTAAGCCGCCTACCCCGCCCAAACCCCCAGAGAGCATCCGCCAAACCAACCGCGTCGTTCGAAAAAATGCCCCGCCGCCCAAAGACAAACCCCTCACCGAGGCCCAAATCGCCGCCCTCCTCCTAAAAGGTGCGAGCATTTCCGACACCACCCGCATCCCCAGCGACAACCAAGTCTCGCTGGGCGCCTACTACAACCACGTCCACGAACGCATGTACGCCGTCTGGCAACAACCCACCCAACTCAAAAACCTCCCCGGCCTGCGCACCGAGGTCAGCATCACCGTGGCCCCCGATGGCCGCATCACCGGCCGCAGCAAAGTCCGTGGATCCGGCAACGACCTCATGGACGACTCCGTCATGAAAGCTGTCAACTCCCTCAAAGCCCTACGCCAACTCCCTGCCGGATGCCGCAACCCCGTCGACATCACCGTCACCTTCGAAATCTCCGACTGATTTCCGCTCCCCTCCCCTTCTCTTCTCTGCGTCTCCGCGCCTCTGCGAGATACCTCTTCGCCCCTCTCCCCTTCCCTGCGTCTTCACTCCTCCGTGCCTCTGTGCCTCTGTGAGAGACCTCTTCCCCTCTCCCCCTCTTCCCCCAACTTCATGCCACCCAACTCATCCAGACGAAACTACTCCCCCTCGTAATATTCCTCCGCATTTGGATCGATTTCGTACCCCTCTTCATCCAACGGCGGCAAATACCCTTCCGCCACAAGCTGGGCATCCCGATCTTCCGTAAGCTGAACCGGCAACGGCGGCAACCCTTGGCGAATCACTTCCATTTGATAATCTTGCAAGTGCTTTTCCAAATCCTCTCCCGTGTACATCGGCTTGGGCACTTCCACCGGCTTCTGACGCTCCAGCATCCGAGCGCGACGGCGATCGGCATACGACAAGCGACGATCCTCCGCCTGCTTCATACGGTCTTTTTGCTCCGTCGAGTTGAGCACTTGCGAACCCGAGGCCCCGCTCATCGTCAGCACGACAACCTCTTCGCCCTTTTTCAGCACCGCCTCTTCTTTTTCATAGTCCGCATCCAAAAGCTCAATGCCATTTTCCACGCCCCCCACCATCAAGGAAAAATAACTGTTGTTCTTTCGGTCCACCACCGCCACTTCCAAATTTCCATCATCCAGCTCATAAATGCCCGACAACACCATCTGCGCTGCAAACGACTCACTCACCGGCACCGTACGCTCCGGTTCCGTACGAACCGCCGGCGCCCCAAACGGCTTGCGGTCCAGAATGACTTGATAATCGGCAAATGGCTTAGACGCCACATTCGCCGCCCAAGCGCACGTCGCCACCGCCACCAACAAGATGCTCAAAGCCCATTTCATAAACCAAATCTACGCATTCCTTCCCCCCTCCGCAAGGGGGAACAAAATGAAATACAACCGCGCTTACCGAAAAGCTCCACACAGCTCAAAAGCCTCACGAAAGAGCCCTCTCACATGGCCCAACACCAAAACAAGATGATTCCCCAGCGGTGCCTCCAGCAACTCGGCAGCCGCAGAGGACGGAATCCGCAACCGCACCTGCGTTCGGCACAAGTCGTTGGAATGGGTGTTTTCGATCAGCGTTCCCTCTGCCCCCCACCAGCTTTCCAAATTCGCCCCCCCCAATCGCAACACCGTCACAGGCCCCGGCGGAAACGTTCCATCCAAGCCAACGCCAATCCCCGACTCAAAATGCGTTTGAAGCCGATGTTCTCTCACCTGTCCCAACGGCACCGTACAATGCGCCAACAGCAACTCCCCTTTGTGAACATCCAAGTCCGATGGATTCGCCATCCAGCCCGCCTGTCCCGTCAAATGCCAAAGCCATCTCAACATCACCACCGAGGGAATATCTCCCTCACATCCTGCCGTAATTCCAGCATCCGCCAAGCGCGATAGCGCCAAGCAGCCGGTCGTTCCATCCTTCACCACCAAATCGAAACACCGCACCGTCACCGCCGTAAGCCGATGAACCTTCACCAGTTCTTCCATGCCCCGGCACACCCCGACAGCCTTGGAATAACTCTCGCGCGACACCCCTTCGACTGCCGTGGCACGATCCCAGAGGTCGAACTCCGGACCGCTCGCCGGAGTTGGGTCTCGCGCCACATGCGCCCGCAACTCATCCACCGAGATCGGCACCACCCGCATTCCAAATCGGGAGGTCACCACCTCAGGTCGCTGAGAACTCGCCACCAACCAATCCGAACTGGCTCCCACCATTCCCAGCCGATCATTCGCAAGCCGCCGATTCGCTTCCAGACAACAAGCCGTGCGCTGAATTTCCGCAAGCGTTTGAACATCGTCCTGCCCCTTGAGAAGGTAGATGCGGCCCATCCCCCCCTCCTGCCGCACTTGCGCCAAAATCTCCATCGCCGCTGGCAATGAATTATGCGCCGGATGCGCAATCAAGAGCGCCACTCCCGGCTTCCCCTGTTGCGCGCGAGAGCGGTATCGCCGAATGACGTCCCCCTCCACGCCGCCCGTTTGAACAAAATAGAAAGCCAGCTCTTCCCCATCCGCCACCGTCCCATCGCGCCGATGCCCCCCGATTCCCGCCAACGCCCACTCATGCCCTGCCAGCAAATCGGACACATTTCGCCCATCGTGTAATTTCGAGACCACCGGAACATAATCAAACTTCATACTTCTCAAACCTCTCTTCTCACTCCCAGTCTAGGACGTACCCCACCCCGCATCAACAGCAGACTTGAACGCCCCCCCATTTTATGGTTGAACCTCATCCACTCAAGCCCCGGTAGCTCAGTTGGACAGAGCGGCAGTTTCCTAAACTGTAGGTCGCAGGTTCGATCCCTGTCCGGGGTACCACGTAAAAACCCGATGAAATATGGCTAAAGTCCATATATTTCGCATAATTCTTTCTTTCCCCATTGTGCCATTCCGTGCCCCGCTATGCCGTACATTGTCGCGAAATGTGTCAACACTGTGTCAACACTTTTTGAAATGCTTCCACTAAAAGAAAATTGTCTGGCGGGCATCTCTACCCCCGCCCGTCGCTAACCCATTTTTCGCTATTGGACCATGAAAACGTGAAATTTCGCACCCCTTCGG
>CAZYGH010000072.1:0-9612 GCA_964647595.1 uncultured Verrucomicrobiota bacterium | reverse complement strand
GGGGGGGGGGGGGGGGGGGGGGGGGGGGGGAGGGGGGGGGGGGGGGGGGGGGGGGTGGGGGGGGGGCGTGGCGGGCAACGGCCTTGTTGCGGAGGCGGGTAATATCCCCAATAGTTTGGCGGCGGGGGAGGATAGGAGCCCCAGACGGCAACATGGGGCTCGCGTTGGGGCGGACGGCAATAATTTCCGGAGGGGCGATGGTGGCTATAGTATTGCCCTTGGCCGTGGGGGTCGGGATGGCGGGAATCGCTCGGGTTGGGACGGGCCGCTTGTGCGGAGGCCACAAGGAACGTTGCGAATGCCGAAGCCAGAATCAGTTTGGGAAGGTACGTTTTCATTTTCTTTCCAGTGTGTAATTTCACCTTTCACAAGAGGAAGTCGAGGAAAGGGCCTGAAAAGTTACAGGGAGCCGAAGCAGTTATCAGCCGCCTGGCTTGCCGATGGAAATGAC
This sequence comes from uncultured Verrucomicrobiota bacterium, assembly GCA_964647595.1. Taxonomy (GTDB): domain Bacteria; phylum Verrucomicrobiota; class Kiritimatiellia; order CAIQIC01; family Lenti-01; genus Lenti-01. The sequence continues at coordinate 9,161 of CAZYGH010000072.1, read as the reverse complement.
TTTCCAGCCGTTGCTGCCGACGGTGGGGATGATCACAACGGTGTTGTTGGAGAGGACGATGGTGTATTCGTTGCCGGGGAGGCGCGACCAGTTCCAGTCGCCGTTGGTGAGGGCGTTGGCGGACCAGATGTTGCCATCGAGGCCATCCATGCTGGCGAGTGTGGCGACGAGGCCGCCGCTGGTGGAGCTGAAGGATTGAGTTTGGCGAACCGCGTTGGAGGAGGCGGCGCGGGTGACGGCGATTTCGGAGGAATAGGTCAGGACGGGGAGGGGGGCACCGGTGACGGAGAGGGGGCCGATGAAAACTTTATGGTCATCGCCGCTACCCGCATTCCAGTTCCAAAAGCGGATGCGCGAGACCTGCAATTCGGAAGCGTCGGCAAAGGTTCCCTCGAAGGATTGGCCATTGACGGTTAGCCGATAGGTGACGGTGGAGAGCATCTGAAAGGTGCAGGTTTTTGGGGTGTTGGACCAGGGAATTCCAGTATAATTCGTGATGGTGTCGAAGAGGAGATAGTTTGTGGTTCCGCCCTCGAACTTAAATTCCGTCAGCCGTTGATCAAAGCGGTTTTCGAAGGCGACGCCGACGGAGGAATTCGATAATCCGCCGTCCACCCCGCCGTTTTGAAAGACGAAGGAAACGGTATCGCCGGGTTGGAGTGTTGCAGAGAAGGGACGGGTGGCTTGGATGAAGGCTCCATCACTGGCTTGAAGTCCCCACGCATAGTTCCCGAATGAACAGTTCGAATTGGAGATGGAAAGAAAAAAAGTGGCCGCTCCACTGATGATCCAAGGCTTGAACAGATCGCCACCATTAGAGCCTTTTTCCCACAGTCCGCTGATGGAGTATGTGGAGTTGGAGGGCGAGTCCTTGGCGCCGTTGTTTGGATTGACGGAGGAATTGGTGCCGGAGACACGGATGAGGTTGACGCCGGAGGCGAGTGGAAGGTTGGAGAGATTCCAGTTGGTGCTATAGGGGATGGTGCCGGTTCCGCCGTTGAGAGTATTGGTCCACCGCAGATGTCCGGCGAGGAGACCGGCTGTTCCCTTTAGCGTGATGTTGGTGATGGAATTGGAAACGGCAGTAGAGGGATCGGGGTTGGTGATGGTGAGCTGGGGCCGTTCGCTGTTGATGCAGGAGCTGACGATGGCGTTCCAATCTTTGCCGTTGTTGTTGTCCCACGCATTGGAACTATTGTGGAAGACATAGTCGAGTTGCCAGGTGTCATCGGGAATGACGTACCAGCCGCTCCATGTATCGTTGATTTCATTCGTGAGGGGCAAATCTTGTATGTTTTGCCAGTCGTTACGGCCGATGAAAATATTGACTTGGGCGGTGCTTTGCAGGAGGGGGCCGCCGTTGATTTCGTAGGAAAATTTCACGGGGATGCACCCTTGCGGGGCGGCCGGGGAGAGGGTGACCACGGCGGGAAGATCGCCGCAATTGGAGACGGGCACAGTCCAGTTGGCGCCGCTGTTGTTGTCCCATAACGTATCGCCATCGGTGAAGGTGAGATTCAGTTCGTAAGTGTCATCCGGAACGGTGTAGGCCCGGACCCACGTGCCGCTGGAGGCGGTCATTTGGACGTTGGATGCCCACTGCCAGTTGTTGCGGCCGATGTAGGCAAAGACGGAGGCGGCGTTTTTGAGGGGGCCATCGCCGGGCGAATAGGTGATGTTGAGGGTGGATCCGCAGCCGCTGGGGTTGGCGGGATTGAAGGAGGCGGAGGATTCTGCCGGGACGGGCGATTTGGAGAAGATTTGCATGGAGTAGGCGCCGAGGTTGAGAGAGGCGTTGGCGTCGGCGATGACGGTGCCACCGATGGAGGGGCCGACATTTCCGAAGGAGGAGTTGTAGCTTTGCAGGTCGGAATTGAAGAGGCAGTACCAGGTGCCGGCAGAGGGGAAGGCCATGGAGTAGCCGGTATAGGTGGTGGCAGAGCAGTTGATGGCGACGAGGATATCGTCGGTTTGTCCGCCTTGATCCCAGCGAACCATGCCGAGGACTTTGGCGGTGTTGTTGACATGGTGGACGGAGATGTTGCCGGGCTGTTTGAATCCGGCGGTGTTGCCGTAGGCGTTTCGGCGCAGATGGATCAAGTCGGAGTAGGCTTTCACGATGCCCGCATAGGTGTTGGTGTTGCCCCAGCGGAGGGCTTGGTTGTTGGAGAACGTGAACCACTCGTGCATTTCCGAGCCGTTGAAGATCATGGGGATTCCGGGGCTGATGAGCGCGATGGAGTTGGCGAGGAGGGCGCGTTTTTTCGGGAAGTAGCCTTCGGGGTCGTTGTTTTGGACATCGTAGGGCAAACGGTGTTTGTTGTTGAGGTCGCCGCAGGTGTCGTGGCTTTCCACGTAGACCACGCGGTTGAAGCCGCCGCTGGTGAGGTGATAGGCCAAGGTGTCCATATTGCGGTCGGTGTCATTGGCGGCGGTGGCGATATAGCGAACATCGTTTAGATAGGCATGATCCCACTGGGCTTCAAAGCCGACATCGGTATCGAAGGCGTGGTCTTCTGCGATGCGAAACACGCTGGGATGATTGGCGATGAGCCAGTTGTTGACCTGCCAGAGCATATCGCTGCCGGCTTGATTCCAGGTTCCGCCGCAGGTGCGAATGTTATAGACGGAATCCCAGCGGAAGCCGTCAATGTGGAACTCCTCGACGAACATTTGGATTTGGGCCTGAATGAAATCCTTCACTTCGGTGCGGCCGTAGTCGGGGCGGGTGGATCCCCAATCGGTGGAGGCCTTCCATGCTTCATTATAAAAAAAGATTCCGCCGAGACCGTTTTGTGACCAGCCATCGTATTGCCACATTTCGAGATCGGAAGGACCATAGTGGTTATGGACGACATCGACGAGGACGGCGATTCCGTTTTCGTGGCAGGATTTGACGAGGCGCTTGAGGGCGTTGGGGCCGCCGTGGGAGGATTCGATGGCAAAGAGGTCGGAGGGGTTGTAGCCCCAAGAGCGGTCTCCGGGAAATTCAGAGATGGGCATGAGCTGAATGGCGGAAATGCCTAGAGATTTGAGGTAAGGTATTTTTTCGGCGCACTGGTCAAAGGTGGAGGGGAGCCATGATTCGGCATTGAAGGAGCCGGCGTGCATTTCATAGATGACGAGATCGTTTCGCCAGATGGCTCCAAAGCTGGAGTCGTTGCCCCAATCGAAGGAGGCGGGATCGTAGACAATGGAGTTGCCGGCGGAGTTGACAACTTGTTTTGCCCGGGGATCCTTCTTATCGGATCCGTTGACGACAAACTTATATTCTTGCCCCGCCTTGGCCCCGGCGATGTCGAGGGACCAGTAGCCGGTCCACGAACCGCCGGGCATGTCTTTGGCCAAGGACGTGGAGCCCCAACCGTTGAAGGATCCGCGAACGGCGATGCTGGAGGCATTGGGCGCCCACGTGCGGAACGTCACACCGGTGCCGCCGACATCGGCATAGGGAATCGCGCCCACGCCGCTTCGAGAGGATTGAGCGAATGCGCTTCCGGCAAGGAGGAGAAAGAGAACATACGTCAAGGAAAATGGGCGGGTTTTCATATCGATATCGTACCGCCCGTAAATCGTTTTAGCAATGAGGAAGTCGGGAAAGAAACGCGAAAAAATCAGGGCTTATACTCGGCGGGGAGGGGCACCAAGATGTAGGGGAAAGGAGGAATCACCTTTTCGACAAATTCCTCGACCTTGCGTTCGGGGGTTCCGGCTTGTGTTGTGGGATCCGTCTTGATTTCGGGAGCAAAGGCCGCCTTGGCCAAGGTGGCATTGGGTGGGCGGGACTTGGAAAAGACGAGCATGGAATAGCGGCTCATGTCGATCGGGAGAGTGGTTTGTCCGGCCTGTAAGTCGAAGCCGGCGCCGGGGCGTGGGCCGATGTCGTCGAAATCTTTGGCATAGACCGCCAAGCCGGAATTGTAGTGACAGAACCACGCGCCGGCAGTAGGGAAGCGTACGCCATATTGTTTGAGCGGTTTGCCGGAGAAATTGATCACCACCATGGTGGCTTTGTCCTTGGGCGTGCCTTTTTGCAGGCGGCTATAGGCGATGACTTTGGCGTCGTTGTCGCAGTGGGTGACGTTCAGCGTCTCGCCCTTCAGGCCGGGGGTGAAGCCTTTGGCGTTGCGTCGCAGTTGGATCAAATCGGCATTGGCGCGAAAAAAGCCCGAGTGGGTGCTTTGTGCCCGTGCCCATGGAACGGGGGTGTTGTCGCTGAAGTCAGCCGTATCGTGCATTTCGAAGCCTTGAAGAAGCATAGGGAATCCCGGAACGGTGAGCGCGATGCCGCCAGCCAGCAACGACAAGGAACGTGCGCGGACGCTGTCGGGGTTGGTGGGGTCGATGTAGGACGGCAGACGGTGATGCAAATTGAGATCGCCGGCGGAGTCGTGGCATTCGGCGAAGTTGACCCAATTGAATCCTTCGAGGCGCGCGATTTCTTCGGAGAATAACGTCAGATCGCGTTGAGAATCCGAGCCTCGGACGAGAGAAGAGAGGGTGGTTTGAAAAGCCGAATTCCACTGGGCATCGAAGCCCACGCCTCCGCCGTCAAAGGCGTGATCTTCCGCAATGCGCAGGGCGTTGGGACGGTTTTTGCGCATCCATTCGTTGGCCTCGGAAAGCAGGCGGTCGCCATCGGGGTTGGAGCGCTGTCCGGAGAGGTAGTAGCGGATGTTGTGAACGGAGTCCCAGCGGAACCCGTCGAGGCGGTATTCCGTCAGAAACATACGAATGGAGTCGACGATGAATTCGCGAACTTCGGGCTTACTGAAATCGGGTCGTGGTCCCCATTCGGTGGTGCCGCGGTCTTCATCGTTGTAAAAATAGATGCCGCCATCGGACCCGGTCAGGTGCTGGTCGAATTGCCACGTGGCGATATCGGTGGGGCCATAGTGATTATGGACAACGTCGAGCACAATGGCGATGCCGTTGGTGTGGCAGACGCGGACAAAATTCTTGAAGGCGGAGGCCCCCCCGTAGGTGGTTTCGGTGGCGAAAAGGTCGCTGGGGTTATACCCCCAAGAGCGTTCGCCGGGAAACTCGTTGGCCGGCATGAGTTGAATGCAGTTGATGCCGAGCGCCTTCAGATAGGGGAGGCGTTTAAGCGCACGTTCGAAGAGGGAGCCTGTTCCCGGAATGTCGTAGGCAAACGTGCCCAGATGCATTTCGTACATGACGAGATCTTCTTTGGGGGGCATCTTCCACGTATCGACGGGACCCCATTGAGTTTCGCGCGGATCAACAATGAAGGACTTGTTTTCCTCGATGCTCACGGCGCGTCCACGCGGGTCGCGTCGGCGGAGACCATCGATGTCGAACTGATAGGCATCGCCGGGTTTTGCGCGTCGGCTTTCCAGCATCCAATGTCCGGGGCGGTTGGGGTCGCGCTGAAGGGGATCGGGTTTCCAACTGTTGAAATCGCCGCAGACGCCGACCTTGGAGGCATTGGGAGCCCAGACTCGGAAGGTCACGGATCGCGCGGAGCCTTGCCCTTGCACGGTGGCGCCGACGGGGGCATCGGGTGTCTGCGCCGTTGCCGAAGGGAGTGCGCACACGCTGAACAGCGTCAGCAGTGCGGCGAGGGTACAGATGTTCCGAGCGTCACTCATGGTGTTCGAATGAGGATAGCGGACGAGGTGCCGTCGAGCAAGAGCGGAAACCTAATCCCGGACAGTTTGTGCGCATCCCCGCTCCACTAACCTTCTTCAACGCTCGCATGGTTCCGGGTAGGGCGCGACCGCCGGGCGCGCCGCCTCTTCCCCTCACGATCCCGGCGGGTCCAGCGGCCCCGCCCTACCCGTTCATTGCTTATTGGATATTTGGACGCATCCACCAATAGCACCCAACGCAAGTCAACCAAACGGGGATGCGTCCCGCCACAGGCACATCCGGCTTTTGGCTGGATGGATTGTAGAGGCCCCGCTACATTGCGCGCCCCAATGTGAATCAATCGTAAAGAGTATGTGGAGGATACGGCCAAGCGGATGGATCGGGTGGAGGAAGAATCGGGCTATCGGGTCGCCGTTGGTATCGTTGAAACAGAAAATACCGATGTGGAAATAGGCGTGGATGCGACTGAATCGCGGTCAAGCCGATCTCCTCTTTCTTCCAAATGCTCTGCTCCACCGGGCGAAGGGCCGAAGTGTTCGCCATCTGGCGAGCCGTCCGGCGATTCGGTGGCCGGGCGTGGGGATGTACCGCAAGCGGGCGGCGGCAGGGTTGCTCGTTCTTTACTCCCTCGCCACAACGGTGTCGTAGAGTCCGTAACGGGTTAGATCCCTGTGGCTTTCGATTCCGGTATAGCGGAGCGAGGAATCTTCATACCGGCGGAACGCGAATACGGCCTGATTCATTTGCTCTGTGTTGAACACCTTGAGCTGCACAAGCAGGTGGAAATCCTTCACTGTCAGCCCGGTCACGGTCAGGAACAAGTCCGGTTCAATTTTGGTAATAACATCCTGCAGCGTGTTCTCCCTGAAGTCGGTCAGATACATGAACGCTGGAATCCGTGTAGCGAACTTGATGAGTTTTTCCTGCACCATCTTCCGCTTGGACTTGTATTCTTTCTCCTCGTCCGTTAGCTGTTTTTTCTCCTTTGCCGACAGGTTCTTCTCCTTCGCCTTGTCCTTCAGCTCCTTCACCATTTCGCTTTTGTTGATGATGGTTTCGATGATGTTGTTGCCAAGCGCGCGCCAGCCTTCGATGCGCTCCACGGCCGCCATCGCCTCGGGGTTGTCGAGGATGCGGCGCAGGGTGTCGTTGTCCACGTTCACCAGCACGGCCGATTCCCACTTCCGTGCAAGTAGGGTGGCCGAGGTTCCGGCCATCGCGATGTCGAGGATGCCCCCCGCATCAATTTGCGTCATGTTCGCGCCGTCGTAGGCCAGCACCGGCAGGAACGACACGAGGTCTCGGACGGCGTTCTCCGGGTTCGGCTCGCCGGGAGAGAGTCCAATTCCGTATTCGGAGAGTTGCCGCAGCGCGCGCGTCGGCGCGAAGTCGAACACGAAACAGACGGGTTTGAGAATTTCCTCCTCGTTCGGGTTGTCGCCGTTGGGGTTGGAAATGGCCCACGGCGATTGCACGCGGAACGCCGCCTGGAAGTAGGTTTCCGGCGACTTGAGATTGCGCAGCATCAGGATCGACGACCACTGTGGCACGGTGATGCCGGTGGTGAGCTTGCCGCAGGAAAGCGTGATGGTCTTGGTGTCGAAACCGCTGCCGATGACCTGGCGCACGGGCGGCAGTGCGTCCAGCCCGATGCCGGCCCCAGCGCCAGCGGCGACGATCGCATCGTAGTCATGCCAGAATACGTTTTGCTTCTCGGCTAGCAGGTTCGCCATCGCGTGACAGGCCGCGACATTGGGCAAGAACCAGAACGAGTGCTGGAGATAGGGCAGCAGGCGCACGTCCGAATATGGAAACGGGGGGCGCGTGCCGGTCTTGAGGTATTCCGCAGCCTTGGCCACGTACCCGCCGCGAATGATGTCCAGCCACTTTTGCACATCGCTCTTGTGCTTGAACTGGGCCCGCACACCCGTGCCCGATGCCTCGAAAAAGGCGTTGAGATCGAACTCGTCGAACTCCCCGGCGTTCGCGACGGCCACCAGTTCATCCGGCATCTGATAGGTGAGCAGCCGCATCTGGGGCAGAGCGCCGTAGGGGTTTCGTTTGTCGGGTTCTTTCTGCGCGAATTCCTCCTTGGATCGCTGCTCGTCGGTGTAGGTCCAGTTGAAAATCTGCTCCTCGATAAATTCGCCCGTGGCCAACGCCTTGAACGGCGTTCCCGAGAGGTACAGGTAGGCTTTGGTTGTAATGGGGAGAAATTCGGTTTCTTTCACCGAGAGTTCGCCGAGGTCTTCGTTCACTTTTTCAAGGCTGGCGGCATATTCGAGCTTTGTCTCCTTCTTGGCGACCGCCTCTTCTTCGCCCTCGAACAATTCCTTGGCCGTGTCGCGCCACGCGCCAAAGTGGTACTCGTCAAACACGACCAGATCCCATTTCACCTTGTGGAGCCATTCGTTCATGGGTTTGATGTTTCCCACGCCGTCGCGACCCAGCAAGTCCTGGAAAGAACCGAAATAGACGAGCGGCTTGCGGAGGTTGATCTGGGTGGGGTCGCGGTCGGAGTTGCGGGAAAGGTATTGCCAGCCGTCGAAATCCACATGCGATTCAAGATCCGACAGCCACGCATCTTCGACGGCGGGCTTGAACGTCACGACGAGCACGCGCTTTGCTCCGAGTTTTTTGGCGAGCTGATAAGCCGTGAAGGTTTTGCCGAAGCGCATTTTCGCGTTCCATAGAAAGCGCGGGACGGCGTGCATGTCCTCGCTCCAGATGGAATGGAAATAGGCGTGGGTTTTGTCCACGGCGGCGCGTTGCTCATCGCGCATGGCGAACGTCTGGTCGTGCGCCCCGGCAAATCGTTGCCCGGTGCGCAACTCGGCCAGGACGGTTTTGACGTCCTTGAGCGTGCAGCGCATCCATTCCAATTCAGTGTTCTCACACCCTCTCCGTGCGAGGGCGGCGCGCACCTCGTGATCCGTGAACGTCGTGCCGTCGTCGCGCTCCGCCGCCTCGTCCAGTTCGATCGTGAAATTCTTGATGGCGGCGGTTTTGACCTGCTCGGCCACGCGCTGCTTCATGCCGCGCGTAGTCTGGCCCACCTTGAGCAGCCCCTTGTGCGCCTCGTCGGCGATGGAATAAGCGTAGATGCGCGGCCGGGCTTCCGGCTTCGGCACCAGAATTTGTTCGATGGTCTTACTCATCGCGGCGGTCTTCCATGGTGGACTCGATGAGATGCCGCTCCCGCTTGATCTCCAGCCGGAGTTGTTCTTCCGTCGGCAGGCATAGCATGTACTTGGAGGCGAATATCTGTTTGCTTTCGTTGAGAATCGAATATTTGGCGACCGCTTCGCTCTTGTCTGAGCACAACAGCAAACCAATAGTGGGATTATCGCCGGGAATTTTGAGCTGGTCTTCGTAGAGCCTGACATAACCGTCCATCTGCCCGATATCGGCATGGCTCAGCTTGCCCATTTTCAGATCAATCAGCAGGAAGCATTTCAGGACGTATATGAACGCGTATAAATAAAACTACACTACTCGTATTTCGCACAGGAATCACGGGTGTATTCTGAAATGTGAAAATTCTAATG
>CAZYGH010000071.1:0-9810 GCA_964647595.1 uncultured Verrucomicrobiota bacterium | reverse complement strand
GCATCGTGTTGTTGCGCGACTTTCACCTGTTCTTGGAGGATTCTAACCCGGTGCTACTACGCGCCCTGAAGGATGAACTGTCTCGTGCGAAGGCGCATGGAAGAGTCCTAGTTGTCGTCGCATGCCGCCACATCTTGCCGCCGGAGCTGGAGCGTGAATTCGTGGTGCTCGACTTTGCACTGCCGGGCAAGCCCGAGCTGGGGCAGGTCGTCGCCGGAATTTGCGAGTCGGCGAAGGTGACGATTCCTGAAGGTGAAGCGATGGACGCGTTATTGGAAGCCGCCACAGGCATGACCTGCGCGGAGGCCGAGAACGCGCTGGCGCTGAGTTTGGTGGAGAGCAAGAGCCTCGACCCCGTGCGCATCGCCCGCGAAAAGGCGCAGGTCGTGAAGAAGGGAGGGATACTGGAGCTGGTGGAAAGTTTGCCGTCACTGGCATCCATCGGCGGGCTGGACTTGCTGAAAGAGTGGCTGGCGCTGCGCAAGGACGCGTTTGGCCGCAAGGCGCAGGAGTACGGGCTACCTACACCCAAGGGGTTGCTCATTGTTGGCGTCCCCGGCACGGGCAAGAGTTTGGCGGCAAAAGCCACCGCCAGCCTGCTGGGTCGGCCGCTACTCAAGCTGGATGCTGGCAGGCTCTACGGGGGATTGGTGGGGCAGAGCGAGGGCAATCTACGCGCCGTGATCCAGACCTGCGAGGCCATCGCGCCGTGCGTTCTGTGGATCGACGAGATCGAGAAAGCCTTCGCCGGCAGCAAAAGCTCGGGCATGACCGACGGCGGCACGTCGAGCCGCGTATTTGGCAGTTTTCTAAGTTGGATGCAGGAGAAGAAGTCGCCAGTGTTTGTTGTCGCCACGGCAAACGACGTGACCCAGCTCCCTCCCGAGTTCCTGCGCAAGGGCCGTTTTGACGAACTGTTCTTCGTGGACCTGCCTAACCAGCAGGAGCGAGAAGCCATCTGGGGTATCCAAATAGGCAAGTACGGACGCAAGGCGAAGGGCTACAACCTGGGTGCGCTGGCGATCGGCAGCGAAGGCTTCACCGGTGCCGAAATCGAACAGGCGTTTATCGAAGGACTATACGAAGCGTTCCATCGCGGCAAAGATCCCGACACAGTTGGTCTCAGCACGATATTGGCCAAGCAGGTGCCGTTGTCGCGCCTGATGGGCGAGCAGATTGCTGTACTGCGCCAGTGGGCCATAGGGCGCGCGCGACCGGCTACGGTGCCTGTGGAATCAGCCTCTCGTCGCAAGATGGCGGCTTAAGAGGGCCGGGAAGATTGCGGACCGCCGGGATACGTCGAGATGGCGTATGTCGGCGGCCCGCGGGGCAACAATAGGAGGAAACATAATGCTGATAACGAGAAGGAGCTCGATTTCGGGCGAGGTCCACACACGGGACGTAAATTGCACGCCGGAGCAACTCGCCGCATGGGAGGCCGGGATGTTGATTCAAGTCGCCATGCCGGACGTTGCTGCGCCATTGCGGGAGTTCGTTAAGAGCGGCGTCACGCCGGAGGAATGGGTTGCGACCTTTGGCCTGTCGCCAAGGCATTCACGCATCACCCTGACACGCCTACGATAGCATCATTATTTTGGGGACAACTGGTGGAAAATCCTACCCGCCCTACACAACACGCTCGCCGGTATTTCGGCAAACCTGACGCGGTGCATTGTACGCAGCGTCGAACATTAGCTTGATGCGAAGGCCCAATCGAGAAGGGGACCCAGATCCAGTTGTCTCCATATTTTCAAACCTAGAAAGGAGGAGCGTACGCATGCACAGTCTAGGTTTACAGCGGGCTGGCCACCCATGCCCAACGGCCAGTTATCATTAGGGCGGCTAGGCAGACAGGCCGACACCGCCCACCCTACTGAGCCCCTCGATGATATCGTTCACGGGAGCCAATTTTGTTAGCTATCCGAGCTGCACGTATCGGTCGTCTGGGCACCATACCGCTAAGGCCATGCAGGACCAGCGTCCTGATCGCGAAATCGGAGTCCATTCGCACACGAAGTCGGTCCGAATATACTGATTTTCGGTCCCTCAAGACATGTTTGTGGTGCAGATCGCATGGCTTGGGCGGTGGGGAGGTACGGCATAGGGTGACGAGCAAGCGGGATGATCTGTCACCTGTTTGGCTGGCTCCCCGAGACGGATTAAGGTATGAAGCGGGGATGATGCAGACTACAAAATCGGGCAAGGGGGCGTTCCCTACAACGGACTGGGGGCTGTTTGTGGACATCCGGGGCGGGAGCCCGCCGGCGAAGCAGGCGGCGCTGGATATTCTGGCGCGGCGGTACTGGAAACCGGTTTTCAAGTTTCTTCAATTCTCAGGCAAGGACGAGGAGGCGGCCAAGGATTTGACTCAGGCGTTTTTCGCGGAGTGGATCGAGAACAATGCCTTCGCCAAGGCGGACGCGCAGAAGGGCAAGTTCCGGTCGTTCATGCTGACGAGTCTCAAGCGATTTGCAGCCAACAAGCATCGCGACGGTCAGGCCCAGAAGCGGAGTCCGGCGGCGGGGCTGGTATCGCTGGATGAGTTAATGGACGACGATGAGTCTTCGTATGAGCCTGCCCATGATGAAACGCCGGACAAGGCGTTTGATCGGACCTGGGCGGCGGAAGTGGTGGGGCGGGTTTTGAAGCATTTGGAAGTGGAATGCTCCCAGAAAGACCAGAAGGCCCATTTCGATATTTTCTCGCGGCGACTGATCCAGCCGATTCTGCACGGCGTGGAGGCACCGTCCATGGCCGAACTGGGCAAGGCGCATGGACTGAGCGAGAAGCAGGCTGGAAACTTGCTGGAGACGGCCAAACGGACCTATCGCCGGTTGCTGGAGGAAGAAATCCGTTTATACGCCGCTACGGATTCCGAGGTGTCGGACGAGGTTCGGGAGATTTTCGCCATTTTGAACCAATAGTCGCGCAGGATTTCAAGGATGACGGTTTATTAATAGATAGCCGAATATATCGTGGTTGAGCTTGTGGCTACGCAATACAAGTGGCGGTAGGCGATCAATATCATTTCCTAAGTCAGAGCGCATAGATGCAAGAAAGTCCAGATCGCCATAGAGGAAGAAGATTACCCCCAAGGCACATTGGGGGCGTATTCGAGGCCGCTGAATTACAGGTTCCCGAAGAATGGCAAGTGGGCGACACTATCCTCGATACATACGAGGTGAAACAGGTTCATACATCCGGTGGAATGGGCCTTGTGTATCGGGTCCATCATCGCGGATGGAATGTAGATCTGGCGGTCAAGACTCCCCGACTTACGCATTTTCTGACAGAACACCAACAGCAGAACTTTGTCAGGGAATGCGAGACTTGGATTGATCTCGGACTTCACCCGCACATTGTCAGCTGTCATTATGTGCGCAAATTGGGGGGGATTCCCCGCGTTTTTGCGGAATATGTCGAAGGCGGAAGCTTGAGGGATTGGATTCAACGCCAGACTCTCTATGCCGGAAGTCAGAAAGAAGCACTGCGACGAATGCTGGACATCGCGATCCAAATGGGTTGGGGATTGCACTACGCTCATGAAAGGGAAGTGGTTCACCAGGATGTGAAGCCGGGAAATATTCTGATGACACCCGATGGGACAGCCAAGGTTTCAGACTTCGGTTTGGCCCGTGCGCAGGTTGCGGTGTGCGAAACAGTGCCCGCATATAGTTCGGATGTGAGTCTGATCGTACCAGGCGGGGGTGGCAGAACCAACCCATACGCTTCTCCAGAACAGTTCAAAGGCGAACCCCTCACCCGACGCACCGATATCTGGTCTTGGGCAGTGATGATATACGAGATGTTCGCCGGAGAGTTGACTTGGGAGCTGGGTCTGGTTGTCCCCGAGTTGCTTGAAAACTATGTAAAAGAGGGTGCAGTTGATAAACGCATACCGAGGATGCCGTTGCGATTGGCTGAACTGCTCCGGCAGTGCCTGAAATTCAATCCCAACGAACGGTCCCACGATTTCGCCGTGGTTGTCAAAGCCTTGAAAGCGCTCTATCAGGATCTCTTTCAAGCGCCACTCCAACGCGCCGTGCCTGCGCGACATGAGCTAGACGCCGACAGCATCAGCAATCGGATTGTCAGCCTTGTGGATTTGAATCGGGTTTTCAATCCTCTGAACAAAAAGCCGACAGGTGCTAGGTCAATGCCAGATGCACTGTCCCTTATGTCCGACCTTCGCACCAAGAACCCCGACCATCTTTTTGGACGGATCAACGACAGTCTGATCCATTGGCGAGAATTGTCTCTGCCTATAACTGCTCTTGATCGGCAGATGGACAACATATATTCATCGCCTTTCATTCCGGATATTTTGAATTGGCAGATTGCACTTGAACTTGAAAAATGCGATTTCAAGAGGGCTCGACGAATCATGGGGGAATCGAAACGAGAATCTTGCGAGAAGCTGATGGATGAAGTCTATCGACGACACGAATATGTCAGGTCCTGCCTCTTTGATTGTTTTCAGAGCAAAGTATCTATCCCAGAGAAGTGGGCGCGATATGTGATTTCCAGTGAAGAGGAGAGACCTCTTTGGGATCGTGCAATGGCTAATCCTAATTCAGGAATCGTGGCTTATTGCACAGATGAAGGGCGAATTGTCGTCGCCGACTTATTTAGGAACATTGGGCTCTGCGAGATTGCTTTCACTTCGGGTTCCCCAGCAATAGCCCTTTCCGAAAATGGAAGGTTGCTAGGGTGCGCATTTATCGGGGCTAGCAATGATAACGACCATGGGGAAAGACACTATACCGTATCCGTCTTCTCTACAAATGACGGGAGTTTGGTTGGAACCTATGCCGGAAATACGGAAGACTCTTCAATAAGAGCAATCACGATTGATAATTGCTGCAAGCGCCTGTCGATTTGGCTCGATCATGATGGCCGCTATTATGAACGAGTTCTTGATATAGACCATGGCGAGCTCAAGCCTTATCGATGCGACTTTCGAAAAGAATCAAAAATCCGAAACTTCCGCCGTATTTTCATCAATGGGGAGGGAACCCTGTTGCTTGCGGTATCTGGCTCACGCTGTTCGTTGTGGCGATTTCCGGCTGCCGATAAAGCTGATAGTTTCAATGTCCTCGATATTGATTTGGCTGATTTCGGTCTTGTGGATACACACGGACAGTTGCGTTTGCCAGGCTTTGAACCCGACAAGGGGTTCGAATTCGAGGTGAATGATTGGAACGCACACGATTTAATGCGACTTTTATGCACGCTGCCAACCGCCAGATCCGCCGAATATCTGATATGCCAGCCACATGATTCTGAGTCATATTTCTCTAAACAAAATGCAAAAATGAAATTACTAAGGTCCGCCGATGAGGCCGAGAAGAAGGGGAACTGGACTCAGGCGCTTAAAAGCCTAGCCCAATACTGCGACACAGTCGGTGCTTACGAGGAGCCGATTATGTGCCGGCGGCACAAAGCGGCGCGGGCACATGGCAATATCCGCGTCGAGCGCGGCTGGCACCACGACAGTCACGATCAGTATTGGAAACCGAATGTCATTGGCCTTAGTCCGGGTGGAAATGACAGCATCAATATTCATTGGTTGAGGGAATTGGAGGCATTTGCCTTGTCCAAGAATACGGCTGAGGCAAAGCGGATACAGTGGTGTCGTGAGTATGCCGACAATGAACTGTCCATTGGAATTCACCAAACCAAATCAGATCAAATCCTGATTTACACAGCGCCGCGCTTGTCATTTCTCGGTGGCCCCCCGAGTCGAGGTCGCCTGGGCCTTTACAAACCACCGTTTTCGACAGAGGCCCCTGTGTTTATCTGGTGCAACACATTTCTGAAAGAACACTTAGCGGAGGAAGCGCTGAGTAAAATTGCCTATGCGGACGAGACTGTGCTTGCCGAATTTGAGCCCGGCGTGATTACTGCGTTGGACATTCAAACGGGCCATCGTGTAGGGTCATTTGACTTCTGCGGTGACATCGACCTGTTGAAGCCTGTTCGCGGCGCTTCCGGTGAGAAACACGTGTTTGCATGCTCTCCCTCGCGAGGTGTTCTTTTGGATGGGCGTGCCAAACTGTGCAAGGAAATCGGCTGGAATGCGCCCGTGTCGCGACATCTCCAATCCATTGTTTCAATCGCTGACGACTTTTCGTCCTTTGTTTGCCAGTATCGTTTTGGCCGCCTAACTCATGTACGCATGAGCGATCAACAGGTGACAGAAGTATGGAATTGGCATGATGATAGTAACGCCAGCATTTATAATTGGGAGCCGCAGCACATTGTAATCTCTCCCTGTGGGCGCGCCGTTGCCTATGTCCAGCGAGAGCATCTATTTGTATTTGATGTCACCAGCCAGCAAACCGTATTTCGATGGAAGAAGCCTTGGGCTAAAACAAACGGGCTCTCCTTTGACGACTCAGGTCGATGGTTGATGCTGGCGCATTCTGAAAACCAAATAGAAATCTTTCAGTTCATTTGGAGCGTATAGGAGCAAATATTGACCGGTATTGTGGTTTTTTGGACCTGCATAAGGGCTTTCATCTTTGTACCAAATGAAGCCTGGGTTGTGGCGACGAAATTCAAATTGTTGCGCAGGATTTTGTTCTGGCCCGTGTAGGTAGGGGTAGGCGGCCATGGTGGTTGCCACAAATACACGGGAGACGATGATGAAGGCGAAATGGATTGGGTTGGCGGCGGCGGCGGGGATGATGCTGTGGGGTTCGGCGAATGCGATGGCCTGGGAGAAGTCGACCTACAAGGTGGGATCGACCACCTATGTGAGCGGCGAGTATTACCAGACGGGCTATCCCAAGGTGGAACGCAGCAGCACGGTGCGGAGCGAGTTTCTGAGCCAGCGGGGGTATTCCCGCGCTCCTGCGGGTTACGAGGTGGATCACATCGTTCCGTTGTCGCGGGGCGGGGCGGATGCCACCTACAATATGCAGCTCTTGCCGACCTCGGTCCACAAGGCCAAGACGGATCAAGAACGGTCGTGGTGAGTGGGCAGAGGGAAGGCCGGAACAGCCTGTTAACGCAAAGGGCGCAAGCGGCGCAAAAGGAACGCAAGCGTCGAACCGACGGGCACCGTATCGGATTGTCAGCCAGCGCGATGCTGGATAAGATGAGCAGCCAAAAGGAGGCGCACCATGCCACGGCAGCAAATTGATTGTCCCATCTGCGGGACGGCTATGCAGAAGCGGGTGATCCAGGACGGACTGGAGATCGATTACTGCGATTGGCACGGTGTGTGGCTGGATGGCGGCGAGTTGGAACGGTTGCTGGACACCTACGGAGCGGCACAGGCATCGCCACGGGGTGGTGGTCGGTCGCCCGGCGTCGGCAAGGCCATTGTCCAAGGATTGGCGGGGGCGGCCGTGATGGGCGCCGGCTTTCATCTGGGCGGGCGGTTGGTTGGCGGGATTCTGGATGCGCTATTTGGTCAGAGGGGTTGAGACGCAAACTTACTTGGGCGGCGAGCAATAGAGAACTTGGCAGCAGGGCAGATGAAAAAAGATGATCCGATAGTTCTTTATAAATACTTCCCGGGAGCGGGTCCGATGTGGGAGCAGAAACTGAAATGGTTTTGCGAACAGCGCGTGCTGGTGACACCGCCGATGTATTTGAACGACCCGTCTGAAATGTATTATTGTCAGGAGCCCATGACCGCTGATGATTGCCGCGAAGGGTTAATGGGTGCCGCAACAGACATCGAAAGACGCGCAATCGTTGAGAAATTTCGTATTGAACAAGCGATCAAAGGGCAGGTTGACCCTGCTTTTGAAGCTACACGAAAGCAAGCGATGGTCAGTGCCGAAGTGGGCGTGCTTTCGCTTACGGAAAAACCGCTCAGCCGGGTAATGTGGTCACACTACGCAGATGGCCATACGGGTTATGTTGCCGGATTTAAGCACAAATATTTTGGTCAAATGGAAAATGATAACGTGACCTACGAAGTTGCCTGTGGCCCTTTTGGCATGGCCTTCAAGGTGGAATACCGCGATCCATTGCCAGCCATGCCACACAACTCAAAGAATGCAGTGCGGGTGTTTTGCACAAAACATTCGGATTGGAGCCATGAAACCGAGTGGCGAGTTATGGGATACTTTGACAGGAGAAAAATAAATGGGCTTGTGAGCTTGTCCTGCATGCCATTGTATATTGAAGAGGTGTCGCATGAGGATGGAAATACATATTTCCAACTCGCATTCCGTCCTGAAGAATTAAAATGTATCCTCCTCGGGGCCCGGAGCCAGTCCAATCTGGCCGACAGATTGAAGGCTTTCCTTGGCAAAGCGCCAAGTTGCGATGTGAAAATTCAAAAAGTGAAATACGACCCCCGTTCCAGAGACATAGCCATCAATGGCTATTATCTGTGACGACAACATGAGACTAATGAAGTTTAGAGGTGAAATATGACGCAGTGGGCGGCAGGACAAGTGGTATTGGGCGAGTACACGATCGAGCGGGAACTCGGCCGGGGTGGAATGGGTTGCGTTTGGCTGGTCAAGAGTCAATCGACGGGGCGGCGGTTTGCCGTCAAGCAAACCATACTGAAGGACGAGAAGAGCCGGAAGGCTTTCATGGCGGAATTGCAAACGTGGATCGATCTGCCAATGCACTCAAACATCGTTCCGTGTCGGTTCTTTCGGACGGTGGGAGATGAGATTGTCATCTTTACAGACTACATCGAGGGTGGCTCGCTCAAGGATTGGATCGATCAGGGCAAAATTACGAAGCTGGAACAGATCTTGGATGTAGCGATCCAGTTCGCGTGGGGACTGCATGCCATCCATGCGCGGGGCTTGATTCATCAGGATGTGAAGCCAGGCAATGTCCTGATGACGGCGGCGGGGGTGCCGATGGTGGCCGACTTCGGGTTGGCGCGGGCGCGGCAGGTTGCGCCGGATGGTCAGTTTGTTTCGCCCAATATGCCTTTGGGGCTGCAGAGCGTGCTGGTCAGTGTTGGCGGCATGACGCCAGCCTATGCGTCACCGGAGCAGAATGCGGGGCAACCGCTTTCCCGCAAGACGGACATCTGGTCTTGGGGCGTGAGCGTAATGGATATGTTCATGGGTGGGGTTTCCTGTCCGCACGGGGGGCATATCGCGGCGGATGTGTTGCAGGCGTTCTTGGATAATGGTGGGCAGGAGGCAGGACTGCCGAAGATGCCAGAGGAGGCGGCAGGCATCCTGCGCAAATGTTTCGCTCGCGATCCGGCAGTGCGCTGGACGAATCTTGATGGTGCCGCTTCCGCCGCGAAGAATCTATTTCAAAAGGCCACTGGGCGGGCCTATCTGAAACAGCAACAACAAGGCCAAGTCACCCCGGCGGAAATGGTAGAGCATGATCGACAAGGTTTACATGGCGCAAACTGGAGCGATCCTCGGAAATGGTTGCGGAAAGCCTACGAGGCAAATGGGCGCGACCCTGCGGAAGCGGATTCCTATCAAGTGCCAGCCGCTTACAGCCGAAAAGGTGCGGCCGTTGCCGATTTGGCCATCTTCGAGGAGGCAGAGCGGCAATTCAAGGCGGCCCTTTCCGTTTGGAATTCGAAAATCGCGGAAGAGCTTGCAGGACTATTTGCTGAAAAAGCCTCGGTTTGTGAGAGTCTGGATGATGCAGAAGGATGCCTTGCTGCGACAGGCCAGTGTATCGCGATTCGACGGCGGCTAGTGGAGCAGGAAGGGCGGAGGGAGTTGGGCAATACATTGGCCGACGCGCTCGTGATCAAGGCCATTTCGCTTGCAGACATGGGCGATCTGGCGGGTGCGGTAAAGTTGTACGACGAGAGCATCGCGATTTTTCGGCGGTTGGTGGTGCAGGAGGGGA
>CAZYGH010000070.1:0-9873 GCA_964647595.1 uncultured Verrucomicrobiota bacterium | reverse complement strand
GGCGAATCCACCACGTGGCATACGTGCTAAACTTGTAGCCGCGTCGATACTCAAATTTCTCAACCGCCTTCATCAACCCCATGTTGCCCTCTTGGATCAAATCCAAGAACGACAACCCACGATTGGTGTACTTCTTGGCAATCGAAATCACCAAACGCAAATTGGCTTCCACCATTTCCGTCTTCGCCTTAAGCCCCTTGCGCAACCAATCGCGCAATTCCTGATGCTGGGACTCAAAATCCGCCGCCCCGCAACAGTGCTCTTCCTCCATGGTACGAAGAATCTTCTGCTCTTCCTTGGCTTGCGCCTGCTTCGCCACATTCCTCGACTTTTCCAGCTCGCGGATCAATTTCTGCTGCTGGGAAATCTTCGCCCAATGCGCATCGGCCAACGGCGCAAAATCCTCGATGGCTTTCTGCTTGAACAGAAACCGATCCAACATATGCGCCAGTTTCTCTCGGGCTTGAACAAAAGCCTTTTGGCGCTTGTCGAACTCGGGCTTCGCGAGACGCGCTTCGCACAAGACGCAAAACCGCTCTTGAACAAGGCTGCGGGCTTTCTCCACTTCCTTCATCCGACGGGGATTATCCGCAAAATACTTGTCGCGCCCCACTTCGTGTTTATCGCTAATCACGCGGTCAAAACGCTCCCGGGATGTTTCCAAACGCTTGATCATGTCGAAATAGGCCAACGGCGCAAACCCGAAGCGATGGATCAATCGCTTGGAATTGATTTCGGCTTCCTCAATTCGCTTGGAAATCTCCACTTCCTGCTCACGGGTCAGCAGCGGAACTTGACCCATCTGCTTCAGATACATCCGCACCGGATCGTCGATCACGGAATTGTCGGATCGCGAAGAGGTTTCGCGCGCCTTCCCTGCGCTCGCAGGAGCATCCGACGAAACCGCTTCCAATTCGATGACGCCCCGCACGATCTCGATATCCAGCTTGCGAAGTTTTTCGCCGATTCGCTCCACCTCTTCCGGGGTGTTGATTTCGTTGGGCAAGTAGTCGTTCAGTTCCTCAAATGTGATCTTTCCACCTTGCTCGCGAGCATGGCTGATCACCTGCAACATATAGTCGGGACCTTTTTTTCCGGGCAGGTCCTTCGACATCCCACCGGACTGCAACGGAATGACGGGCTTCTCGGCCGAAGCTTTTTTCCCGGACTTGACCGCTGCAGATGCCACCGCACCCTTGCTTGAGGACACGGGAACGGCCTGAACGGAAGCCTTTTTCGAAATCTTCTTGGCCGTCAC
The DNA here is from genome assembly GCA_964647595.1 of uncultured Verrucomicrobiota bacterium. Classification (GTDB taxonomy): domain Bacteria; phylum Verrucomicrobiota; class Kiritimatiellia; order CAIQIC01; family Lenti-01; genus Lenti-01. The sequence continues at coordinate 8,615 of CAZYGH010000070.1, read as the reverse complement.
CTTGGCGGAATCCTTGCTCGCTTCTTTCACGGCAGACTTCAACTCCGAATGGGGCGCCACTTTGGCGGACGGTTTGACAACAACGGCTTTTTTCTTTGTTTTGCTTGGCATAGTGATGACGGGATGATCCATACCCTTTCTTTTGGACGCAATTATAAAATATGGCAGAAGTACAACGTTATGTCAACCCTTGGATCAAACAATTTTGGGTGGGTTTTCGCTCCCGTCAAACGACACCCTCAAGCCCATTTTTCGCATTGCCCAATTCGCTTCCAACCCGCTATTGTGCAGTCGTGAAAAGAATCCTTCAGATCGCTTCGTTTTCTATCCTTTGCGCGTTTCCCTTCTCCGTTGCCGCGTGGGAATCCGGCACCCTCCTCCTCTGGATCAACGGCGACAAAGGATACGAGGGCATCGCCGAAATCGGCCGCAAATTCACCGAACAAACCGGCGTCCCCGTCATCGTGGAACACCCGGAAGGGGCCACCGATAAGTTTTTCCAATCGGCCAAAAGCGGCAAAGGCCCCGACATCATGATCTGGGCTCACGACCGCCTCGGCGAATGGGCCGACACCGGCCTGCTCCTGCCCATCGATCCCGATCCCGCCTTTGTTTCCCGCATCTTCCCCAAAGCGTGGGAAGCCTTCACCCACCGTGGCCGCCTCTGGGGATACCCCCTCGCCATGGAGTCCACGGGGCTCATCTACAACAAGGCCCTGATTTCTGAAAATGAAATCCCCGCCAATTTGGCCGACTGCGCCCAACTCGCCCCCCGCCTCAAAACGCTGGGTGCCTCGCCCATCATGTGGGATTACAACAACGCCTACTTCTCCTTCGGCCTATTAGCCGCCGACGGTGGCTATATCTTTGGGAAACACGCCGATGGCACCTACAACATTTCCGACATCGGCGTGAACAATCCCGGCGCCGTCGCCGCCATGGAAGCCGTCCTCGGCCTGATCCAAAAACAGGTTCTTCCCGCCAGCCTCTCCTACTCCATCGCCGAAGCCCAAATGAATAAAGGCAAACTCGCCATGTTCATATCCGGCCCCTTCGCGTGGGAAAATCTTCGGAAAAGCGGAATCGATTTCGGCGTCACCACCATCCCCGGCGTGAATGAAAAACCCGGACGCCCCTTTGTCGGCGTACTCGGCGCGGTCTTCAATCGCTCCAGCCCTAATCTCGACCTCGCTCAAGAATTTTTGGAGCGCTTCCTCATCACGCCCACGGGCCTCACCGCCATGGACCGCCACGTCCCCCTCGGCGTCCCCGCCCTCATCGATTCGTATAACGCCCAGTCCTCCGATCCCCACATCGCCGGCTCCATGAAGAATATCGACGTGGGATTGCTCATGCCCAACATTCCCCAAATGGGCATTTTCTGGAGCTCCATGGAATCGGCCCTCTCCACCATCACCTCCGGACGCTCCACGCCTCAAGACGCCCTCGACAACGCGTATCAACGCATGACAAGGAAACCGCAATGAGCACTCGCACGTTTACGCGAACGCTTTGGCTCATCGTGCTGCTCGGCGCGCTCTTCCTCGCGGCGCGGATGGTCTGGGCAGGCGCCACCGCGCTCGGAATCGCCATGCTGGCCTCCACCGCGTTCGCCGCTTGGGTCTACACCTCCTCCCGCACCCGCGCCTCCCGCTATCTCTTTCCCGGCTTGGCCACCTTCGCCGTCTTTGTTCTCATGCCCCTCCTCTATACCGTCTACATCGCCTTCACCAACTTCAGTGGCGATCACCTTCACTCCCAACCGCGCGTCCGTGCGTGGTTCGCCCAAGACTTCTATGCCCCCTCCCCCGAACGCTATCCCTTCCGCCTCTATCCCGCCGCAGCACAAGGCCAATTTCAGCTCTGCATCACCGTCGAAAAAGGCGACATGGGTAGCAACGTCCTCATTTCCCGCCCGTTCACCCCCGAGGAAGCCGCCACCGGAAACCCTATCACCCTCGCCCTCAATCTCGGCACCCCCACCACCCAACCGCTCGATATGCGCACCATCATTCAAAAGCGCCCGTGGTTGAACCGCGCCCGCTTCACCCTTCCCGGAAATTCAACCCCTCTCCAGCCCGTGAGCCTCCGAGCCTTGGGATTCCGCCTTCCCCTCTGGAACGAGCAAGGGAATAAGCTTATCCATGCCGTCACCGGTCAAGTCCTCGTGCCCGACCCCAAACGCGGCAACTACATCGACGAGAAAACCCTCGAGCCCGTCGGCCCCGGCTGGCGCATCTGGATCGGCACCGAAAACTTCCGCCTCATTTTCAAAGACCCCGCCATCCGCGCACCCTTCCTGAAAATTTTTGGCTGGAATCTCTCGTTTGCCTTCCTCTCCGTCACCATCACCTTCGCCATCGGCGTGGCCCTCGCCTGCCTCCTGCAATGGAAGGCCCTCCGCGGACGCCAGATTTACCGCACCCTTCTCATTCTGCCCTACGCCATTCCCGCCTTCATCCCCATCCTCGTTTTTCGCGGCCTCTTCAACGAGGGCTATGGCGAAATCAATCTCGTCCTCTCCAATCTCTTTGGCATCTCTCCCCATTGGTTCACCGATCCTTGGCTCGCGCGCGCCATGATCCTCATCGTGAACACGTGGCTGGGCTATCCCTACATGATGATCATCGCCTCCGGCATGCTTCAAGCCGTCCCCGAAGATGTCTACGAAGCCACTGCCATCGATGGTGCTGGCCCTTGGACCAACTTCACCAAAATCACCCTGCCCCAAATTTTCCCGCCCCTCTTCCCGTTGCTCATCGCGAGCTTCGCCTTCAATTTCAATAACTTCTCCCTCATCTATCTGCTCACTGGCGGCAAACCCGACATCGTCGGCTCTGCCACCGTGGCCGGCACCACCGACCTGCTCGTCTCCTACACCTTCCGCATGGCCTTCAAGGATTCCTCCGCCCGATTCGGCTTCGCCTCCGCCGTCGCCACCCTGCTCTTCATCGTTGTCGCCTTTTTGGCCTGGCAACAACTTCGCCTCACGGCCAAACACGGATCCCCCGCCAAGAAAGGTGGTCGCCATGGTTGAAGGAAAAGCCTATCGCGGTCGACTTCTTCTCGCCCACCTCACCCTCATCGCCTTCATCCTTCTGGTGATGGTCCCCATGGTCATGGTCGTCTCCATCTCTTTTCGTGAAGGCAACTTTGCCACCGGTGCCATCTGGCCCACGCGCGAAACCTTCAGTCTCGACCATTGGCGCATGGTGCTGGGCCTGCCCGTCCTGCAAGCCGATGGAACATGGAAAGAGCCCACCGTCTCCGTCCTGCTCTGGTTCTGGAACTCCGTCAAAATCTCCGCCATCAGCGCTTTCCTCGTTCTCCTGCTCTCCTCCACCTGCGCCTACGCCTTTGCCCGCATGCGTTTCCTCGGACGCGACAAAATTCTCGGCGGCCTCCTCATCCTCCAAATGTTCCCCATGGTCCTCGCCCTCATCGCCATCTACTCCATCCTCGAAACCGTCGGCCGTTGGCTTCCCGCCTTCGGACTCGACTCTCACCCCGGCCTCATTCTCGCCTATCTCGGCGGCATCGCCACCCACATCTGGATGATCAAAGGCTACTTCGACTCTCTACCCATCTCCCTCGAAGAATCCGCCTCCATCGATGGCGCCTCCCCCTGGCAAACCTTCTGGCTCATCATGCTACCCACCTCCCTGCCTATTTTTGCCATCGTCTTCATCCTCGCCTTCATCGGCCTCATCGGCGAATACCCCCTCGCCAGCATCGTCCTCCAGCAAACCGACCACTGGACCCTCGCCGTCGGCGCCAACAGCTTCCTCTACGAACAAAATTATCTCTGGGGCGACTTCGCCGCCACCGCCGTTCTCTCCGGCCTGCCCATCACCCTGCTCTTCCTCGCCTGCCAAAAGCTCTTGATCTCCGGCCTAACCTCGGGTGGCGTCAAGGAATGACCGCTGTCTGGAATGCCCTCCAGCAGGGGCTCGCCGCATCCGGAATATTTCTCGCTTGGACCGCCTGCGGGCTCCTCTGTCTGAGCGGACTCTTTCTCTCCGCGCTATCCATCTCCGGCACCTGGCTCATCGGGGGTGCCGCCCTCATCGCCGCCGCCCTCACCGGCCCCGAACAATTTCCCGCCTGGCCCACCCTACTTGGCATGTTCGCCCTCTGCGCCGCTGTCGACATTCTGGAATGGTTCGCCGCCAGTTGGGGCGTACGCCGCCGCGGCGGCTCCACCGCCGCCGGTTGGATGGCCCTGCTCGGCAGTCTCGCCGGCATGATCCTCGGCAGCCTCCTCATCCCCATTCCGCTCATCGGCGGAATCCTCGGCATGATGGCCGGCAGCTTCTCCCTCGTCTACTGGGTCGAAAAGCGCCGCTTGCAAAAAACCGAACACGCCGCCCACATCGCCACCGGCGCCGTCCTCGCCGGCATGGCCATGCTACTCCTCAAAGTCATCACCTCCGCCAGCCTCATCCTCTGGCTCGCCCTCGGCCTTTTCTTCTAGTACACAGTACGTTCTAAAACTTCGGATACAGCCTTTTCAGTTTTACTCTGGCATCAGCCGTGGTGAACTGCCAGTTGACCTTTGTCTGCCTCGTGTTCCTGGCTTGGTTCCAGGCGGTGACTTTCCGTCGCATCGTTTCCATTTCAGGAATTCTTTCCGCCAGACACTGTCTTTTGAGCACACTCAGCTCGATTTCGGCGATGTTGAGCCAACTCCCGTGCTTGGGCGTGTAATGGATTTCAAGGCGGCGCGCCATGCTCAACGCCTCAGCGGGCGGAAAGGTCGCATAGAGAGAGGCCACACCGTGGGTATGGAGATTGTCCATCACCAGCACGACCTTCTTTGCTTCGGGATAGCGGACGTCCAGCATGTCACGGATGTGGTTGGCCCAGTCGATCCGGGTCCTCCGCTCCGTCACCGCTACGTGCCGTCGGCCAGCCAGGGGTTCGACTTCCATGAAAATCTCGGTCACGCCTTTGCAGACGTATTCATCGTCCTGAAGATGCGGATGCCCCGGGGCAGCCGGGATTGGGGCCGTGACTTCTCCGACGAGTTGCTTGCTCGACTCGTCCATGCACACGACGGGAAAGTCGGGATCGTAGGGCCGATGATAGACCTCCAACACGTCTTCCATCGCCGCTACGAACGACGCGTCGTTGTCCGGCGGGATCTTCCAGTATTTGCTGAGGTGAGGCTGAAGTTCGTTTTTTTTAGCGTGTTACAGACGGTCATGTTGGAAACAGTCGGCACAATATTGAGCTCGACGAGCTTTTCAGCCAGAAGCCGTATCGTCCAGCGGCTACGGCCTGCAGGGGCTTTCGAGCAGGCCAGTTGGATCAGCCGCGCCTCGAATTCGCCGTCGAAAACCACGGGCCGCGGAGGGTGTTCCCGTTCCTTCCGCTGCAGGGCCTCTTCCAATCCCTGTTCGACGAAACGCTCCTTGAGATGTTCGAGCGTCCGCGGCGTCATCCCCAGCGCTTCCGCCGCGTCCGAAACTTTCCATTTCGGCCCGCGTTCTCCGGCATCTAACAAAAGCAAGGCGCGGGCGTAGAGGACCGTCTTGGCGGACCTCACCCCGGTGGTGGACAGCGACTCCAGCATCTCGCGCTCGTCCGTCATCAGCGTGACTCGATATCGAGGGGACATGAATACCTCCTGTGTCAGAATTCGGAGGCATGGTGGCAGATCCACCAGTTATACGAAAGAATATAATATACAGTGTACTAGCCATCCACGGCACCGGCCAGCGCGAGGCCAGAAGCCACCGGTTGCCCAGCCGTTCGCGCAAGGGCACTATGCCCACTGTCAATCTGTATCGAGCCAGTGACGGCTAAAGTGCAACTCCTCGAAATATATGACAGGGGGGCCCAGATGCCAAAAGGTACTGGGAAAATCAGCCCGCCCCGAGGCTACCTAGATGATATGCCTAAACATCTTTCTGTCTGTCTTTTGACTTGTGCGCATAACTTGCGAATTGGGCCCCCTCATGGCTGGCAGTAGGATTCCCGTTCCTAAGATACCGCCTATATGCAAATTGATACTGTTATCAGAAACACCACCCAAACCGAAAGTCAACATGAGAAGAAAGCGAAAAATCAAACCCAATGCGACCACCGAGCCCGTCGCCAAAAAGATTGTTCGCCGTTGCATACCGATCGGCAGACCATCGGATCGAGAAGCGATTCCAGACCCCGAGGCATTCTTAAAACGCCCACGCCTTCTATGGCGTCGAGATACAGGCGACTAGTCGAACACGCCACCCATGCCCCCGGCTCGAGCTGGGGGCTTTTCTTTGTCCGTATTGCACCCAAGACCAACCTTTGGCATAGTCCACCGAAATGAATGTGCAAAACCCAACTGAAGGCAGAATTTCGACTGTGTACTTTATGTGTACTTTATGGCGGTCCAAACAGTTCAAACAGTTGGCAACACTAAACGAACGTTCACCACATTCAAAATGCGTTAACGCATTGAAAACATTGATGATTATGGCGATTTTCTAAGCAAAAGCCCGGGTGGCGAAATGGCAGACGCAAGGGACTTAAAATCCCTTTATTTCATCCTGTTTCCTAGATATATCGTTGACACTGTCGCTTTATGTATGCTTTATGGACGCCCTAAGGGTTCAAAAGCAATCGAAAGCGAACAGGAGCAAACAACGTGAAGACCGCAGGAACCGGACACATCTATAAGCGAGGCTCGACCTATTGGATTCAGTTCGACGTGGAGGGGAAAAGATTCTTCCAAACGCTGGGCACAAAGAACATCGATGACGCCAAGCGCAAGGCCGAGGGAATCCTACGCCCTCACCGTGCCGGGTCCGAGGTCGACCGCTTGGCCGCCATTGTCCAAAAAATCAAGACATCGAAAGAGGTGGCCGATTCGGGTGGAGCCGTGGCGACCCTGCTGGGCGCGTGGAGCCTGTTTCTCGCATTGGACAAAGAGCGCCGCCCCTGCCCAAGCCCCTCGACGCTGGCGCAGTATGAGGGACATTGGAACGCCTTCACAAAGTGGATGGAAAAGAACGCCCCCACCGTCAAGACGATGGCGCAGGTGAAAGAGGATCACGCCACGCGATTCATCCGCAATCTGAATGCCCAAGGCTTATCGGACGGACGGGTGAACAAGTTCAAGCGCTTCCTGAAAATGTTCTACAGGGTAATGGCACAGAACGGTGGCGGCGCTGAAAATCCGTTTGACGCGATTAAGACGGCGAGGAACGTGGTGCAAACCGCCAAGCAAGTATTCACGGCACAGGAATTGCGGGATATTGTTTCGACCGCCAAAGGCGAGATGCAGACTCTCTTCCTGCTGGGGATCGGCTTGGGATTGCGTCTTGGCGATTGCGCTACCCTTCTGTGGGGAGAGGTAGACCTAGACAGGCGCCTTGTGTTTCGCGTCCCTCGAAAAACCTCTCGAAACGGCGAGACCGTGAAAATCGGTATCCCGTCCGAACTGGCGAACCACCTTTCCACCCTGCCCCGCCGAAGGCATTACATTCTGCCCGAGTTGGCTGCTGAATATGAAGGCGGCCGAGCTCCATCCATAGCAAGGCGCATTCAGGCACACCTCGAAGCGTGTGGAGTCCAAACGACCAAAGCCGGAACGGGTGAAGGCACGAACAAGCGGGCCGTGGTGCTGAAAGGGTTTCACTCCTTCCGGCATTCCTATGTTTCGCTGAATGCCGATGCAGGTACGCCACAGGCCACCATGCAAAAGCTCGTCGGGCACGGTTCACCTGCTATGACCATGCACTACCTGACCCCGACGGATTCAATGGTATTGCGTGCCGCTGAATCCATACCCCACCTCCTCACCGCCGAGATCGTGGAACCTCCTCGGGAGCCGTTGCCGAAATGGGCGGTCGATGCCGTCAAGAATGCTACGAACTTGGAAGAATTGAGAAAATTTTTGCTTGGCGATTAAATAACGACGCTTCATGCTTTTCGGGGGGATTAAATATTGGTTGAAACGCATCGTACAATTGCAATCCACTCTGAACAAGGAAGCTATGAATGAAAGACGGCAAGATTATGCCCACCCCCTATGTCGATGCGCGCACGTTGGCATGGATTCTTCATATTCAAAGCGGTTTTAAAAAGGTTTGGTGAGTACGCGTTCATTTCAGCCAATGACAAATCCACACACAACCCCCGAAGCGCCAAAATATTGGCAACCTTGCCGGAAACATGACAGAGAAGAATTGGAAGGATCAGGCGAAAAAGATTCAGATGGTTATCGAAAGCATAGCATCTAACTTGTTGGAGTGATTGCCTGTTCTGACAATTCAAACAACTAATCAAACTCGAACGCTAACTCTACGAATAGCAGGCTGGCGAGATCGTCGGCGCACCCGTGATATGCCAATTTTTCAAACAGATGTTCTGCAAACCTCTCCTGACATTTTTTTTATCCATTATGATCCATGCCTGAAAGGACCATCTTAACCAATTTGCGATCATTCTCGTTTTCCGGAACTCACAGCTGACAGGTAAAAAAAGGCGACGGTTATCCCACCGCCCTCGCCCATCGTTGGCGATTCAGTCCCTGACGTTCATCATGGGAACCTTCGATATTGCCTCTCCATCGTCATGCCGCCACGCGCCTAGACGCAGCATCCTTCTCAGGCTTTGTCGCCGGC
>CAZYGH010000069.1:0-11324 GCA_964647595.1 uncultured Verrucomicrobiota bacterium | reverse complement strand
AGCGAAGAGGAGAATGATCGGGATGGACGCGATGGCATAGCCGGCCATGAGGGGGCCCCAGAGCTTGATGTATTCGCCGGCCATGCGGATGAGTTGGACGGTGACGGGGAGGCGGGCTTGTTCGCGCATGACGATGAGGGGCATGACGAATTCATTCCATTGGCCGAGGAATTGCATGACGGCGACGGTGCCCATGATGGGGCCGGAGAGGGGCATGACGACGAGCTTGAGTTGCTGGAAGTGGTTGGCGCCGTCGATTTCGGCGGCTTCGAAGAGGTCTTGCGGGATGTCGGCGATGAAGTTGCGGAAGATGAAGATGGCGAAGGCTTGGCCGCCGGAAGCACCCACAAGGATGAGGGCGGTGAGGGTGTTGAGCAGGCTCATGTCGCGCAACAGAATGAAGAGGGGGACGAGGTTGGCGATCATGGGCATCATCATGAGGAGCAAGAGGGCATTCCACAGGAAGGAGGAGCCGGGGACTTTGAGGCGGGCGAAGAAGTAGGCACCAGCGAGGCCGAAGACGACGATGAAGAAGGTGGCGGTGGTGGAGAGGAAAATGGAATTGGCAACGGTGGGGGAGATCATCTGCCAGGCGGTGGACCAGTTGGTCCAGTGGATGGGCTGGGTGAGGGTGGTGGGGGCGAGGTAAAACTGGTTGTTGTCTTTGAGGGAGACGATGAGCATGAGATAGAGCGGCAGGAAGGCGAAGGCGAGGACGAACCAGATGAAGGCGTGCTTGGAGAAGCGCAGACCCCAGTCGCCGATGAGGGCGGTCATTTTGTAGGAGGGTTGTTGGCGACGGGCGAAGGAGCGGGCGACGTAGAGGTCGCCTTGGCTGACGGGGGGCGTGGGACGTTTCATGCAACGGGCGAGATAGGCTTTGTCGATGCGGGAGGCGAGGGCCGACCAGGGCACGGAAAGGATGATGAAGATGAGGCCGGAGATCATCATGTTCATGGAGCCTTGTCCGATGCCGTAGCCGATGAGGATGGCACCAGCGAGGCCGATGGCGGTTTTGAAGAGGCTTGTAGAGAGCATCATGACGAGGGCGAAGCCGAAGAAGAGCCAACTCAGGCTAGCGCCGCGGAAGATGGGTGCGTAGAGAAGGAGGGCGGCGACAAGGAGGAGTCCGTTGCGAAGGGCGGCACCGTATTTGCGCATCAGGACGGGAACCGCGAGGAGGAGGGCCAGCTTGATGACGAGGCCGATAACGAAGATGGCGAAGATCGCGAGCGTGGCGGGGATGGCGGCCTTGGCACCGAGGTGGGCGCCGTAGAAGAGGAAGCCTTCGGCGAAGGCGTAGATCGAGAGAATGGCGAACCAGACGGATTTGCCGGGGCGGCTGCCGATGGGTTCTTCGTTGAGGAGCATGTTGCAGATTTTTTGGAGCAACAATACGACAATGGTCAGCACGATACCGACGGCGCAGGCGTAGCCCATTTGCTGGTCCATGAAGGCTTTTCGTAGCATGAAGAGGGCGGGGACGGTGGCTTTGCCGCCGGGGCCGCCGGCGATACCGGCAAGGGCGAGGATCATGCCGGCGTCTTTGATGGTTTCGATGATGGCGAAGACCATCAGCAGATAGATGGAGCCCATCAGGAGGGGCAGTTCAATTTTGGTGAAGCGGCTCCACCAGTTGGCACCGTCGATGTCGGCGGCTTCGTAGATGTCTTTGGAGATGTTTTGGAGTTTGGCCAGATGCATGAGTACGGCGAAGGAGCCGACCCAGGGGAAGCCCCAGACGACGCAAGCGATGATGATGATCTTGGGGTCGCCGAGCCAGGCGGGGGAGGTGCCGGCTTTGAAGGCGGTGAGCCAGTCGAAGGATTCGAGGAAGGATTTGGAGAGGGTGCCGAGGGAGGGGTCGGCGAGTTTGTTGGCGACGAATGTTCCGCCATGCTGGAGGAAGGTCATCAGGCCGGTCCAATCGAGGAATTGGTTGAGGTAGCCGGCGGTGGCTTCGAAGAAGAAGGAGCGCCAGATGAGGACGGTGATGAGGCCGGGGATGACCATGGGGACGACGAAGAGGGTGCGGTAGAAGAACTGCATTTTTTCGGAGGTGGCGCGATGGATGCAGACGGCGACGAGGAGCGCCGGGATCATCTTGATGACGTTCCAGAAACCGAGGATGAAGGCGAGCTTGAAGGAATTCCAGAACTCGAGATTTTTCAGGAGGTCGGTGTAGTTTTCGAGGCCGACGAATTCGGAGATGTCGGAGCCGTTCCAGCGGAAGAGGGAGTGGAAGATGCCGGAGCTGGCGGGGTAGTACTGGAAGAGGCCGATGAGCAGGAGGGTGGGAATAATGAAGAAGTAGATTTCCCAGTGGTGTTTGAGTTGGTTGGGTTTGACTTCTTTGGGTTGCATGGGGGGGCTGGGGTTAAAGGTTCACGGTTAAAGGTTCAGGGTTGGGAAGCGGAGAGAGAAAAGTTTTCCACAGTGTGGAAACATTTTTTCCATTGTGTGGAAAACGTGCGATCACGGCTGGGCCTCCGCCTGTTTTTCTGCACGGATGCGGGTGCGGATTTTGGCGAGGACGTTGGAGGAGTATTCGTAGGGGCCGACGAAGCCTTCGGGGAGTTTGTCGCGGTTGACGAGGTCGAGCTGGCGGGCGTGGTTGAGTTCGCCCCAGATTTGGCGGGAGGAGGTGATGGCGCGGTAGCGGACCCAGGCGGATTCAGCGTCGAGTTCGGCGGCGGCTTTTTCTTCGGGGGTTTGGGCGGCGGCGGCGGCGTTGTTGGCGAGGATGGCGCGGCCGCGGATGCCGGCGAGATATTGCTCGTTGCGCTGCATGCCGCGGCGCCAGTCGCGCTGCTGTTCCATGAAGTCGGTGAGGCCGTTTTTGAGGTAGTATTCGGTGAATTGGGTGGCAAATTCGTCGAGGGAGATTTGGTTGACTTGGTAGAGGGAGTAGATTTGGCCCCAGGTGACGGCGGTGTTGCCGCCGAGGTTGAAGTTGACGTTGCCGTAGATGCCTTCAAGGTGAGGTTCGAAGGCTTGGAGGAGGGGGTCGAGCTCGGTGCCGACGATGGCGGGGATCCAGCCGATGATGGCGTTGAGTTTTTCGTTTCCTTTTTGGGAGGAGAGGAAGAGGAGGAAGTCGAGGGCGACGTCGAGGTTTTTGGAGTCGCGGCTGATGCCGAAGCGGAAGCCGGCGCCGGGGGATTCGTAGATGCGTCCTTCGACGACGCCGCCGTAGACGGGGTCGTCGCGGGAGGGGATGGGGAAGTCCATGATGCCGACTTCGAATTGGCCGGCGGCTTGTTCTTGGAGGGAGCGGGCGTCCCAGGTGCCGGTGGTCATAAAGACGGCGCGCTGCTGGGCGAAGAGGAAGACAGCTTCGTCGCGGCCGAGGCCGGTGTAGCCGACTTGGAAGTAGTCGGTGACTTCGCGGAGCATTTGGAGCCAGCGGGCGTAGGAGGGGTAGGTGAAGTCGAGCAGGCCGGTCTTGAAGGCGACGAAGGTTTCGTCGTTGCCGACGAAGCCGTCGCGGTTGAAGTCGGCGCGGCGGAAGGCGCCGTAGGTGACGGGGGAGAACATCATGCCGTCCCAGTGGCCGAAGTGGTAGGCGGAGCCGGCGATGGGGATGTAGGGGACGCCGGTTCCGGGGTTGGGGGTGGAGCGGATTTTTTCGCAGACGGCAAGAAACTGGCGATAGTCGAGGGGGGCGATGTCGCTGCCGGTGATTTGTTTGAGGAGGTCTTTGTTATAGAAGATGCGGACGCCGAATTGGGAGAGGGGAACGGACATGTATTCCTGCATTTCGGTGACGTAGGCGGTTTTCATGCCGTCTTTGAAGGTGCGGCGCAGGGGGAGGTCGGCGATGTCGGTGCCGGCGTTGTGGGGGTTGGGGGTGTTGACGTAGCGGGTGAGGGGGGCGAAGTAGCGGTTGTAGTAGGAGAGCCAGATGTTGTCGGGGAGCATGGCGCCGACTTGCATGATGTCGGGGGCGGTGCCGCCCATGAGCTGGGTGCTGACCCATTGGCCGTAGGTGCCTTCGGGGATGGCGTCTTGAACGACGATGACGTTGGGGTGCTTTTCGCGGTAGAGGCGGGCCATTTCGTCGATGCCTTCGCGGACGCTGGCTTCGAGCTGCCAGTGGCCGAGGCGGATGACGATGGAGCCGGGGGGTGTTTGTTGGGCGCGGAAGGTGGCGATGACGAAGGCGGACCAGAGGAAGACGGCAAAGACCACCAGCAGGGCGAAATAGGTGCGGATGAAGGTGAACAGGGATTTGAGGAAGGTGGGCATGATTACTTGGCCTCCTCTTCGGCGCGGATTTTGGCTTCGAGCGCGTCCATGCGTTCGAGGGCTTGTTTGCAACCGTAGACGCGGATGTCGGTGGGATATTTTTCGAGTAACAGAGTGTAGTAGGTTCGGGCGAGGGCGAAATCGCCGACTTCAAATTCGGCGATGGTGGCGAGATTCCAGTAGGCCCAAGCGAATTCGATGTAGGGGTCAGAGGGGTCCACCTCGGTGGTGTCGAAGGACGTTTTTTCGGCGTGCAGGCGCTGTTCCTGTTCGTTGAGGGTGTTGTAGGCTACGGCGAGGAGGGACCAGGCGGGGCTGACAAATTCTTTTTGTTCGCGGGAGGCGAATTCTGCCAGTTTCTTTACTGCTTTGCGCGTGGATTGGGGATCGAGCTTGGCGAGTTGAATGCTTTGAAGGTAGAGGAAGGCTTCTTTTGCGGCGAGATGGCCGGGAAACTTTTCCATGATGTGTTGATAGGCTGCGTTGACGGCGTCGTAGTCGGGTTCTTCGCCGACAGGGACGAGGTGTTGCTGGCGGGCGAGGGCGAGCTCGGTCCAGGGGCCCATGGGGCCGTTGGGGGCGCCGGCGAGGATTTCCTTGTAGAGTTCGGTGGCGAGCTCGGGGTTTTCGCTGGGGCGGCGCAGATCCCACGTGGTGGCGAGACCGTAGGTGGCCATGGACCACTCGTCGGAGCCCTTATCTGCGGCGGCGCGAGCGGCTTCGAAGGCGAGGGCCGCGTTCGAGAATTCGCTGAGGCGATAGGCGGTCCAGCCTTCGCCAATGAGGGATGCGGCATTTCCGGCCTGAGCGGCCTTTTTGCTGCAGGCGGCCAATCCGCTGGCGAGAAGTCCTGCCAGCAACATGCCCGCGACTTGTGTTGTCCTGTTTGCCATGTTGAAATCCTTGTGCCCGCGCATCTGCGGGGTTTGCACCGTAGGGAAGAAGGATATCGCAGAATATAAAGCGTTTCGCCAGCAAAAATTATTGGTGAAAGCCGATTGTGAAGGGAAGCGTCTTTTCAGCAGACTTGCGGGAAGAGCGTGGGGCATGCTATCTGGGTGGGATGATTGAATTTCAACAGGTGGGCAAACGGTATGGTGGGCAGGTAGTTCTCGACCGCGTGGATTTTCGCCTATTGGCGGGGGAGCGGGCGGGAATTGTCGGACCCAATGGTGCGGGGAAGTCGACGATCTTTGACCTGATCACGGGGGAGTCGGAGGTGGATTCGGGGTCGGTGAAGAGGGCGAAGGATATTCGCATTGGCCATTTGCGGCAGCAGGTGAAGCCGGGGGAAGAGCTCACGCCGCTCCAGAAATATGTGGAGCGGGCGGCCCCGGATTTGGAGACGATCCGCGCCGAAATTCATCACATAGAAGAGCATTTGGCGGGGGATGAGGCGGGAGAGGCACGCGTGATGTTGAGGCGCTTGGGCGAGCTGCAAACGCAGTTTGAGGCTCAAGGCGGATATGACCTGCATGCGCGGGCGGCGGCGGCGTTGACGGGGTTGGGCTTTCGCGTGGAGGAGCTGCAAAAACCATTGGGGGAGTTTTCGGGTGGTTGGCAGATGCGGGCGGAGTTGAGCCGGGCGCTGATTGCGGAGCCGGACCTGCTGCTGCTGGATGAGCCGAGCAACTATTTGGATTTGCCGGCGGTGGAGTGGTTGCGTCGTCGGCTGGAAGGATTTCGCGGTACGTTGGCGATGATTTCGCATGACCGCTATTTATTGGAGTCGATTTGTGATGTCACGTTCGAGGTGGCGTCGGGCCAAGTGACGCGCTATCCGGGCAAGTATTCCTGGTATGCGCAGGAGCGGGAGAAGCGACGGGAAATTTCGCTGTCGAGGCAGGCCAACGAGGACCGAAAGCGCGAGCAGATCGAGCGATTTGTGGAGCGGTTCCGGGCCAAGAACACGATGTCGTCGCGTGTCCAGAGCCGCATCAAAATGCTGGAAAAGCTGGAGCGGACGGAGGTGGTTGTGGTGGCGCGCGGGCGGGGGCAAGTTCGTCTGGCTCCGCCCCCGCACTGCGGGCAGGAAGTGTTGCGGTGCGATGGATTGGGCTTCTGTTATGAGGGGGATAACTGGATTTTTCGCGGGGTGGATTTGGCGGTGCAGAAGGGGGAGAAGTTGGCGGTGGTGGGGCCGAACGGCGCGGGCAAGACGACGTTGTTGCGCGTGATGGCGGGGCAATTGGTTCCGGGTGCTGGAAAGCGCGTGACGGGGCATCTGGTGGTTCCCGGCTATCAGAGCCAAGAAACGGCCGACACGATGGACCGGACGCGGAATTGCATGGATACGCTGAAGGCGGTGGCGCCGGATTCCAGCGAGAAGGAAGTTCGTACCTTGTTGGGCGGATTTGGTTTTTCAGGAGAGGCGGCGGAGAAGCAGGTGGGTGTTCTTTCGGGTGGGGAGAGAATCCGGCTGGCGTTTGCGCGCATTCTGATTCGCCCGCCGAATTTGCTTTTGCTGGACGAGCCGACGACGCATTTAGATGTGGAAAGCCGCGAGGCGTTGCAAGAGGCCTTGGCTACCTATGAGGGCACAGTGGTGCTGGTGTCGCACGATGTGGCTTTTGTGCGTGCGGTGGCGGAAGGAATTATAGCGGTGGCACCGGGGGGGGGCGGGGTGCGGCGGTTTGCGGGTGGCTATGATTATTATCGCCAGAAAATCGCGCAAGAGGCGGCGGGATTGGTGGTGGGACCTGAAGTGGATAAAAACGGGGATGCGGCGAAGGCCGCTCGGACCGAGGCGTTACGGGACCGCAAAGTGCTGAAGAATGAGCTGCGGCGTGTGGAGCGAGAAGTAGAGACAT
This sequence comes from uncultured Verrucomicrobiota bacterium, assembly GCA_964647595.1. GTDB lineage: Bacteria > Verrucomicrobiota > Kiritimatiellia > CAIQIC01 > Lenti-01 > Lenti-01. The sequence continues at coordinate 4,266 of CAZYGH010000069.1, read as the reverse complement.
TAGAGAAGGAAATTCCCGCATTGGAATCGGAGCAGTCGGCCTTGCATGCCCAGTTGTGTGCGGTGGAGACAGAGGCGGAAGAGCGTGGAGTCGCGGGGCGGCGGCTGAAGGAAATCGAGGAGGTCCTCGTGAAGCGGTTGGCCGCTTGGGAAGAGGCGGGACGGCGTCGAGACGATTTGCTAAAGCAAATGAATGGATAAAACGTTTCGACAACGGATGAATTATATGCAACAGTTCGCGTGCGACAAAAATGTCGAAGGAGAATTTGAATCATGAAGTTTGAGCGTGCATCCGGTGTCTTGCTGCATCCAACGTCTTTGCCTGGCCCGTATGGGATTGGCGAAATCGGTCCAGAGGCGTATCGATTTGCTGACTTTTTGAAGGCCACGGGACAGAAGTTGTGGCAGATTCTTCCGTTGGGTCCTACGAGTTATGGGGATAGTCCTTATCAGTCGCCATCCACGTTTGCGGGCAATCCGTTGTGGATTAGTTTTGATTTGCTCATCAAGGACAAGTTGCTGACGAGGGCGCAGCTTAAGAACTTTCCTGTTTTTCCGGCCGACAAGGTGGATTTCGGGCCGGTGATTTTGGCTCGGTTTGCCATCTTGGAAAAAGTGTGCGAGACGTTTGATCGAAAAGCGTCGGCGTTGATGCAGGAGGAGTTTAAGGCTTTTTGTGCGCACAACGCCTATTGGTTGGAAGACTATGCGCTATTCGCGGCGCTGAAGGATGCGCATGGGGGCGTGCCGTGGACACAGTGGGGGGCGGCCTTGGCTCGCCGCGAACCCGCCGCCTTGCAGGAGGCGCGCAAGTCCTATGCGGTGCAAATTCGCAATGGAAAGATCATTCAATTCCTTTTTGAAAATCAGTGGAAGCGTTTGCGGGCCTATTGCGCGGACCAGCGCATTCGTTTTGTGGGTGATATCCCGATTTTTGTGGCGCACGACAGTGCGGATGTGTGGGCGAATCCGGGATTGTTCTTCCTCAAGCCGGACGGGCAGCCCAGCGTGGTGGCGGGTGTTCCGCCGGACTATTTTAGCGCGACGGGACAACTGTGGGGCAATCCGCTCTATAACTGGGAAGCTCACAAGGCGCAGAATTATGATTGGTGGATGGCTCGTTTGCGTCGCACCTTTGAGTTGGTGGACATTGTCCGGATTGACCACTTCCGCGGATTCGAGGCGTATTGGGAAATTCCGGGTGGCGAAACCACAGCTATCCAAGGCAAATGGGTCAAGGGGCCCGACCAGCAGATGTTCGATGTCTTGCTGGCACGCATGGGTGCGCTGCCGATTATTGCGGAAGATTTGGGCATCATTACCCCGCCGGTGGAAGCGTTGCGTGACCACTGTGAATTTCCTGGGATGCGTATTTTGCAATTTGCTTTTGGGAACGATGACCGCGCCGCAGAGTTTCGTCCGGAAAGCTATCCCGAGCATTGCTGTGTCTATACGGGCACGCATGACAATGACACCACGGTGGGCTGGTTCCGTAGCGAGTCGGGTAAGGGTAGCACCCGAACGGCGAAAGAGATCGAGGCCGAGCGGAAAATGATTCTCGATTATTTGAAAACTGATGGTCACGAAATCCACTGGGACTTGATGAACCTCGGGGCCCGTTCCAATGCCAATACCTTCGTGGTGCCGATGCAGGACTTGTTGGGGTTGGGGTCGGAAGCTCGTATGAATACGCCGGGAGTTGCGGGTGGCAACTGGCAATGGCGATTCTCGTGGGATCAGATCACGAATGACCTTCGCGATCGTTTTGCGCATGTGACGCGCTCCACGGGGCGCGCGCACTAGGAGACGCAGGTTTTCGCAGGCCCTTGGCGGATTCGCCAAGGGCTTTTTTTATTGCTGGATGTGTCCGGCGGCCTGAAGGGCATCGAGGGCGATGGAACGCTGGTCTGTTTTGACAAGAAGGTAATCGGTGTTGAAGGTGCTGAGGGCAAAAATGCCCACACCGGCATGGGCGAGGGGGACGGCGATAGAAGCCAAGATGCCGGTTTGATTGAATGCGAAGGGGCCTTTCAACTGGAGGAGGGACCAGCCTCGCTCAGCCGAAATCTCTGCGGGAAGGATAGAGCAGGGGGCGACGATGGAAAGCTCATCGGCTGTGCGAGTGACGGAAATTAAAGTTGAGGGGAAGGTAGTCCACGTGGGTATGGGGGAATCGGGTGGCAGTTTCAAAACAGCCCATTCGCCGGGGAGGAGTGAGAAGGATTGTGGTTTCATGGGAGTAGATTCGATGGGTTTCAGGGCAGGTTTTTCCAGAGGGTTAAAATGCCAAGGGTTAGGGTGAGCGTGCCGATCAGGATTCGGAGTTTGTCGGTGCGAATGGCTTTGACGGTCCATGCGGAAAAGGGAACGGACAGCAGGGCTCCCAAGGTGAGCCAAGGGGCCAGTCGCCAATCGATGGGGCGGGGCTGTATCCAATATAGGAAGACGCCTGCCAGGCAAGTGAGACCTTCGGCCAACGAGGTGATGCCGATGGCATTTTTACCGTCAACCCCGGCCAATAGCTGACCGCCGGTGACGACAGGGCCATACCCGCCGCCGCTGATGCCTTTGTTGAAGGAGGCAATCAGCCCCAGCCCGATGATGCGCTTCCAGGAGAACGAAAAGGAACGATGGAGGGTGCTTAAGATGACGATGCCGATGGTGAGGATGAGACCTCCGATGTAGAGCGTGAGGGTGGCTTTGGGGAGGCGGAGGGCAAGGAATACGGAGGAAACCGTTCCAATGACGGAACAGGAGGCCAACAGAAGGGTGATTTTGAGATGGCGCGACATGCCGTGGCGAACGCCATTCATCAGGCCCACTTCTCTGAGGCGTTTGAAGATGAGAGACACGCGCATGGTTCTGGGGATGAGGGTTACATTGCCCATGGCGTGATGGGTGAACCCGGCCAGAAGACCGGTGAAGAGTTCGGAAATCAAAATGGCAGGAACAATTTGCAACGGTTCAAAGCCCATGAGCAGGAGCACGGGCGTGAGGGTGGTGCCGTAGCCCATGCCCAAGGTGGAGTCGACATATTCGCTAATAAACGCGAGCGTCAGGATGGTGGCCAAGATGCCGATGGTCAGGGGAATATCCATGTGAAATCAAATATGAGGCTTCTGCAAAACGTCATTGCACCTGAAGCTGGGAATCTCTCCAGCGGGAGCTCCGACAGGATGATTGCGGGCCGGATGAACGGTTATCCGATGAGTTGGAGTACGTTTTGGGGGAGGGCATTGGCTTGAGCCAGCATGGCGGTTCCCACTTGAGTGAGAATCTGTGCCCTCATGAAGTTGGTGGATTCCAGGGCCATGTCGACGTCGCGGATTTGGCTTTCGGCCCCGCGGATATTTTCCTCGTAGGTGCGCAAGCCGTCGAGAGAGTGGTTGAGGCGGCTGCTTTGTGCGCCGACAATGGCCCGCTGGCGGCTCAAGTAATCCACGGCCAAGGTCAAGAAAGCGCCGGCCTTCGATGCGCCGGTGAGGGAAGATATTTCGATGCCGTTGGCGGTGGTTCCGACGCCCGCGCCACCCTTGGCCAGAATCATGGACCAATGGACGGTCACGTTTTGGCCCAAGCGATATTGTCCGGCCGAAAACTCGATTTTGGTGGAGCCAATGTTTTCGTTGCTGAAGCGGTCGAGATTGAGGGCGGTACCGCAGAACCACTGGCCGGCATCGGGACCGGTTTGGACATAGTGCGTGAGACCATCGAACAAGTTTTTGGTGTTGTATTTTCCGCGAGCCAAGCTGCCGGAGGTGATGCGAACGAGTTCCGTTTGCAACTGTTCAAATTCGGCCTGCAAATTGGAGCGGTCCGTTTGGGTTTTGGTGCCATCATTGGAAGAGACGGCCAGTTCCGACATGCGGTGCAGCATGTCGTGCATTTTTTGCATCCACGAATCGGCCGTGCGCAGATAGGCTTGTTCGTTTTGGATGTTTTGCCCGGCCATGGCCGAGTTGCGGATTTGCGAGCGCATGCGTTCGCTCATGGCGAGCCCTGCGGGGTCATCGCCGGCGGTGGTGATGCGCAATCCGCTGGCCAATTTGCTCATGGACTTGCGCATGTCGGCGACATTCTTCGTATAGTTGGCCCACACGTTGAAAGCTGGAATATTATTATAAACTTGCACGGGTTCCCTCCTTCACCATTAAGATAGTGTTAAGATACGACAAGGGTGGGTGGGAGACAACAAAGAAATGGATGAATTTCTCAGGGGGGGGGGCATTTTCGTTTTGTTTACTGGGATGTGGGTTTACGCCCCCTG
>CAZYGH010000068.1:0-12665 GCA_964647595.1 uncultured Verrucomicrobiota bacterium | reverse complement strand
GGGGGGAGGAGGGGGGGGGGGGTGGGGGGGGGGCGGTGGGATGGAGGGGGGGGGGGGGAGAAGAGGAAATATCCAATGTCAAATGTTCAAGTGGGGAGGGGGAGGGTTTGGGCGGCAGAGGAGAGGATGCCGAGGGCAAAGGCGAGGAGGACGGCGGCGAGGCGGCGGACGAGGAAGGAGTTCATTGGGTGCCTCCGATGCGGGGGCCGAACTCGGCGATGTTTTGCTTGATGGCGGGGAGCAGGCGGGCAACGGTTTTGGCGGGGTTTTGGAGGTCGCGGGCGGCACCGGCGGATTGTCGGTCTGCGGGGGTGGGGGTCAGTCGGAGGGGGGTAAGGTTGGGCTCCGGATGATCTGGAAGGGTGAAGAGGTATTCGCGGGCTTGGAAAGAGACGGCGAGGAGTGGATGGTGGCCGTATTTTGAGGGCCACCGTTGCATTAGGTCATCGAGGGCAGCGGCCAAGGGGACATAGCCGAGGGAGACGGCTTCCCAGCCGGCGGGCGTTTGGTCCACGACCAGAATGCTGCGTATAACGCCGTCGACTGTAATCGGGAAATACCACATGTCGGTTTTCGACATAAGGGCGGATGTGGCATCTCCCGGATGCCAAGTCCGGAGTGCGGTTGGCGTGATGGTATGCAGTTGGAATGGTTGGGCCAATTGTGCGCACCGGGTTTCATCGGCGTTGGCAAAGCCGTAATCTGCCTCCTCGCTCGGGGGGATTCGGGAGAGAAAATCGGGGAGGCCAACGGCGGCTGCCCGGGTAATTTCGGGGGGGATGGGCAACCCGGCTGGGGACACGGATGCTGGTGCCACGATGAAAGCCAAGGCGAACAACCACATCGGATACGAGCGAACAGTCATGCTAAACCTTTGTCCCTGTTTCTGCGTTGCACCTAATCCAAAGGAGCGTCTGCACGGAATTGTGACCACCACCGTTGGAAGACTAAGCCCGGTCGGGCGCGGTGTCAAACCCGGCGCATACGTGTGGGCCCAATCTGGTTCGTTGTCTCGGATTCCTGCCGCAGATGGAATCTCCAAGCCGGTGGATTGGGGTGCAAGGGCTTGACGGAGGGGGGGAGGGGGTGGCATAGATACGGCGTTGGGTTTGGCGCTTAAGCGATTCATTGTGTCATGATCGGCACGAGGAGCATCTTGGAAATGGATGAGAAGGATTTTCAGGGCATGTCCCAGATTCTGCGGCATCGGCTACGCGGAATTGCGGCGGGCATCCGCGGGGCGCTGGGCTTGATTGAGGAGGAGGCGGGCAGTCAGTTGCCGCCGGGGCTTCTGGAATATTTTCCGCTGATGATTCGGGAGTGCGATGCGTTGCAAGAAGTGGCCACGCGAATCAGTTTGTTTTTTGATCAGCCTCCCCCTACCGAGCCGATGACGGCGGATGTGGTGATGATGCGGGCGTTGGGTTCCATTTCCGGTCGATTTTCCACGGTGGACATCCGTACGATGGGGGCTTGCGAGGCGCGGGTGAGCGGATGGATGGAGTTGGCCTTGACGGAGCTGTTGGTGAACGCGTGTGAGGCGGCGCCGAACGGGTCGGTTCAGGTGCGGTTGCGGCGGGAAAAAGATCGGGTGCTGTGGACGGTGGCGGATTTCGGTTCGGGGCTGGACAAGGGGCGGCCGGGGGATCCGTTCACGCCGTTTTACACGACGCGTCCGCGACATCTGGGGTTGGGGCTGCCTATTGCGCGGCGCCTGAGCGAGTTGGCGGGGGGGCAGTGTGCGGAAACGCCGGATCGGTTGCAGGGGGCGGCGTGGTCGGTGGATTTGTCCTGTCCGATTCTTGCGGTGGAAACTCTGAACGAAGAATAGGTAGCTTGAGCCATGGATATTTTAATCGTTGAGGACGACGAGTTGCAGCGCAAGGTGCTGTATGACCAGCTCAAGAAGAGCGGGCATACGGTGCGGGCGTGCGACTGTCTTGCCGAGGCCCGCACGAGGCTGGCGGCGGAGCCGGTGCATGTGCTGTTTCTGGATCGGCGTCTGCCGGATGGGGATGGGCTGGAGTTTGTGGCGGAGTGTACCGAAAAAAATCCGGATGTGCACATTGTGGTGATGACGGCGTTTGCGGATGTGCCTTCGGTGGTGCAGGCGATTCGCAACGGGGCGTATGATTATTTGCCCAAGCCGATCAACCCCGAACAGTTTACCAAAATTATCCGGAACGTGGAGAAGTCGGTTTCGATGCAGGAGCGGGTGGAGGGGCTGGCGCGGTTGTCCTCCTCGGGGGGCGGGGGCGATGTGTGGCGGCTGGACGAAATGATTGGCAGCTCGGCGTTGCGGGCGATTTTCGAAAAGGCGCAGCGAATTGCACAATATCCGGACACGACGGTGTTGCTACTGGGTGAAAGTGGAACGGGCAAGGGGATGATGGCCAATGCGATCCATCGCTTGAGCAATCGGGTGGACAAGCCGTTTGTGGATATTAACTGCTCGGCCATTCCGGGGCCGCTGATGGAGAGCGAAATTTTTGGCTACGAAAAGGGTGCCTTCACGGATGCCAAAAACAGCAAGCCGGGGTTGCTGGAGGTGGCGGATGGGGGGACGGTGTTTCTGGACGAGATTGGCGACATGGAGATGCCGTTGCAGGGCAAGTTGCTGAAGGTGATTGAAGATAAGCAGTTTCGGCGGTTGGGGGGGAGTCGGATCATCAAGGTGAATGTGCGTATTATTTCGGCCACGTGCCGCAACTTGACGGCGATGGTGGCCGATGGGCGCTTCCGGGAGGATTTATATTATCGGTTGTCCGTATTTCCGCTTACCACGCCACCGTTGAGGGATCATCCGGACAGCATTGAACCGTTGGCCGTGCAGTGTTTGAAAGAATGCAACAAGAGCATGGGGCGAAAGATTAAGGGGTTTGCGGCGGGCGCCTTGGAGGCGATGAAGTCGTACCGATGGCCTGGCAACGTACGGGAATTGCGCAACTCGGTGGAGCGCGGTGCGATTCTATGCGGCGGCGATTGGATGGAGGCGCTGGATTTGGGGTTGCCGGTTTCAGCGGCGGTGGCGGCGGCCCCAGCCCCGAAAGCGGAGAGTTCTTCCGCTCCGACGGCGGTGGGAGAGTCGGCGGCGGTTCCGGCGGCTTCCCCGACCTTTATTCCGCCCATGAGCTTGGCGGAGTGCGAGCGGCTTTTGATCAAGAGTGTGTTGGAACAGGTCGGTGGGCACCGCAATCGGGCGGCGGAAATCCTGAACATTCACCGGAGTACGCTTCAAAAGCGAATTACGGAATATGGCTTGGAGTAGACGGTTAGGGTGAAAAGCGGCTATTTTTGCCGCCTGTGGCACTTGTCCTGCTTGCTACAACCTCATGAAAACTGTAGCGATGATGCTACAACCCGAGGAAGCCTGTCATGAAAGCTGGAAACATGTTAAAACACCCGTTATCGATCGTAGGCTTGTGGATGGCGTGCTGGATGTGGATGGGGGCGGTCGTGCAGGGGCAATCGGAGTCGATTTTGACGAGTGGCAGCTTGGGTGCGGTGGAATACCGGGCTTTGCTGGCGCAGTCGCTGACGCAGCAGGTGGAAGAGATGAAGGGGGAGAGCGATATTCTGCGAAAGCAACTCGCGGACAAGGAATCGTTGCTTCAGGATGCGCTTAAGTCGCTGGGTGAAAGCCGCAAGGAAGTGGAAACGCTTCAGAAAAATTTGGCAGAGTGGGAAGCGGAGCTATCGAAGCGCGACCAGTTGCTGGCGGTGTTCCGTCGCGGGGCATTTGAATATTATGAAGTACGTGCGGGCGACACGCTGGAGAGTATTGCGGCCAATCCGATGGTCTATGGCGACTCCAATCGTGCGACGTGGCTCCGGCAGGCCAACACGGTATCGGAGAAGAATCCGTTGGAACCCGGAACGGTGTTGGTGATTCCCCGATTCCCAGAGGGAACGAGTAGTGACCTCTGAGCGAAGCATTCCACTCATTCTTCTGGTGGAGGACGATCCTCTGCTGGGGACGACCATGCGCCGATATCTCGGGCGCTGGTCGGATGATGTGCGAGTGGCGGAAACGTGCGCGGAGGCTGTGGCGGCTTGGAGCGCCATGGGCGCGGGGGTGGTGATGATGGATTACCGCCTGCCGGATGGCTTCGGCACGGATGTGATTGCGAAAATGCGCGAAAAAGGGCGTACGGATGCGGTGATTTGTATGACGGGGGAGGCGGAGGCGATTCCGGCGAACGTGCAACAGGCGCTGGGTATTCAAAAAGTGTTGGGAAAGCCGGTCATGCTGGATGCGTTGCGGCCGGAGTTGGATGGACTTGGAAGCGCGTGGGTGCGGCCTGCGACAAGTGAACTCAAGGGGAAGTCCGTTCGTCCGGTTGGAAAATTTCGTCCGCTGCAGTGGCGTGGCCCGTTGACGGGTTCCAGAGTGGATCGGCTTTGCAAGGCGGCCAAAAACGAATTGTGGGTGGCCTTGGATCTGACGCGAGCGGGCGAGGTTGAGCCGACGGCTTGGCGTCGATTGAGCGCGTGGTCCGGCTGGTTGTCGGGTACCGGCGGGCGCCTGTGCTTGATTGTTCGGGACCCCGCAAGAAAAGATCAAGTTGCCAAAGAAATTGGTGCTTATGTGGACGTGATGGCGGACACCGCCACCATTGAGGCACAGGCGGCGCGCCTGACGGGAGCAACCGAGCGGCGACAACTGCTGGATCTGGTGGCGGCGTCGGCGCAAAGGGTGAAGGCCCATGGTTGAATCCAAAAAAGTGAAAGAGGAGCCGGCGACTCTCCCGGATCCGACTCCATCGCCCCGATGGCCGATGTTTGTGTCAGCGGTGTTGATGGTGTTGGGCTTGGTGGCATCGGTCGGCATTGTGGTGATGCAACCCGAGCCGCCTCCACCCACCCTGCCGACGGAGGCGGAGGAGGTGGTGGTGGCCTCCAGCTATCCGAATCCGGAGGGAACCTTTGTTCGCTTGCAGGACGCACTTCAGGCGGCTAAGACTCCAGAGGAGCGCATTCTGCTTGCCGTGGAAATGGCCGAATTTCTGATGGACTCCGTGGGCTGGCGTCCGGATCGGGATCGGCAGTTTATGGCGCGCGAATATTTGTTGGCGCTGGGAGATTTGGAACTTCCGGCCGTGATGCGCCACCGCTTAGCGGGCTATTTGTTTCGGTTGGCGCTTCAGTTGGAGGATTTGGAACTGTTGGACTGCGGGGATCGGATTTTGAGTAGCGGATCGACGGGAGAGGTGATTCCCTTCGAACTGCTTTGCGCCGAGACGGATGCCATCATCGAGCTGGGGGATTCGGAGCGGGCCTTTACGCTCATTGATGAGGTGAAAGCGCGCACGGAGCATCCAGAACAATCCGTTGAATACCTGTTGAGATTGACACGCGGACTGCGGCGGGCCTTGGAGGATGAAGACTGCTTGCAGGTGCTTTGGGATCATCGACATGCGGGCGGGGGCATGCCGGACCGAGAGCAGATTCAAAATGAGTTGAGCGAAAAATCGGCTGTTCTCATGGTCTCTGGAGTGTCGCCCATTGTGGCAGAAGGGCTTTGGAATCAGGCCTTCTTGGCCCGGCAACGCGGCAATACGGAAGAAGAAGTAACGGTGTTGAAACAGATTATTGAAAAGGGCATTTCGGATTATCGGGCGGCCGCCTATATTCGGTTGGCCGATCTGATGCAGGATGAAGGCCGCGACCAAGAGTATGCCGTTTTGTTGGGAAGGATGATTGGCCGCCCGGAATTGCGTCGGCATGCTGTGAGCGAATTGCAGCGGCGGATGCGCAAACCCGCCACGGTGGATGTGGCGCAGGAACTGTTGTTGTGCGTCAACCAAGTGTTGATTATGGGGGATGAGATGCCTCAACCCCTATCCCAGATGCTGTTGGCGGCGAGTCAAATGGCGATTGCCCAGGGGTGGATGCCGGTTGCGGCACAATATCTCGACCAAGCGGAGTCGCTCACGTTGGATCGTGAATTGCTGGCGGACAGTATGGTGATGCGCGCCGAAATCGCGCAGGCGCGGGGCGACAAGGCGGAGATGATTCGAGATTACAAGGAGGTGATTAGTCTCTATCCCGGGCACCCCAAAGAGGCCGACATTCGCTTTTTGTTGTTACAGGAAATGGCCACCCAGCCGTATAGCGAGGCCGATCTGGTGGGTGGCATCATTGGCGCGATCACGCGTTTGCCCAAAGACGTTCGCGGCACACGCGGCTTGCTGATGGTGGCGAAACGGCTGGAAGATCTTGAACTGTATGAACTGGCGGAGACGTATTATCGGCTTTCTGTTTTGTTGAGTACGATGCAACTGACCCGGGACGTGGGTGGAAATACGGCTGAAGCCTTGCTCGGTCAGGCTCGCACGATGGCGGCGCAGAACAAGTTGGCGGAGGCGGATGCGTTGTTGAGGGTCATCAACACCAATACGAGATGGTCGGATATTTGGAGCTCGGCCGGCCCGCTCTGGGCATCGCTGGCTTTTCGCCAAGGGCAATTTCGCGAGGGCATCCGGCGTTGGCGAAATACGTGCGGGCCCCCTGGCGGAGAATTGATGCCGTATCTGTTCGGTCTGTTGGTGCCGGACCTCGTCGAGATGTCGGCTCAGATCGATGGGGGGACGCCCAAGAGGCCCGGAAAAATGCCGGTGGAGTTGGTCGAGTCGGCTGTTAATGCCGCCATGGACCAATTGATTCAGCGAGATGATTTCGAGGGCGTGGAGCACCTCCTGCAGATGATTGAGCGGGACCCGGAATGGAAGGAACAATTGCCCTTGAATCTGTACCGGATGCGCACCTTGGAACGGTTGGCGGCGAAAGAATCCATCGACCGTACGGTTGAGTGGCTGAAGCGCTATCCGGTGCTCAATTCCGTGGAGACCGAGAAGGAAGCCGAGCAATTGACGCAACAGCTGGAAAATGTGAAGGCGATTCGCCAACGGGTTCGCGCTTTGCGATAAGGAAGGAGTCGAATCCCCATGCCATTACGGATGGAAATTGATGCTGCGATAGCCGATGGGCGCGCCATTTCGGGGTTGTATGCCCAGTTGCGATCCACCCGCGGTGCGGCGGAGCGCGCGGTGATTTTGCGTAAGGTGGGGGAATGTGCGGATGTGCTGGGGCAACGGCTGCGGCGGGTGGCCGAACAGCAGTCTCAAGTGGTGTCGAGCGATGAAACCCGGATGGCATTAGGCAAGCTGAGCGAGGCGATGGAGCAGGTTATGGTGCAGGAGCGCGAATACCGGATGGCGTCGGGAGCGCCTCCAGATCCGCAAGATGCCGCCATTGGGAATCCAGAGCGATGAACACCGCGTCCCTCCATTCTCGGTCCACTTCTTCCGGTGACCGCAAGCCGCTGGCACCTCCAGGCGGCATGACGGAAGGGCAGTGGAAACCCATCCAAGAAGCGTTTGAGCTGTTTGACCGTCAAAGCCGGCAACTGCAAGACGCTTATCAGTCGCTCAAGATCGATCTGGCCCGCTCCAACGAGACGCTCCAGACGCGCAACCAAGAGCTGACATCCAAAATTCAAGAGTTGCGTCAGGTTTCCAGCCGTTTGGAAAGCGTGATTGAAAGCATGACGGACGGCTTGCTGGTGATTGGCTTGGACCGTCAAGTCGAGCGGTGTAATTCGTCGGCCGAGCAAATGCTGGGCATTACTCGCGAACAGATGGAGCACAAGGATGCAGATGTCACAATGGCCTTTGAAGAGGGGCATGAGGCGTTGACGCGTGTGTTGGAGGGAGGGGCTCCGGTGCTGGATCGTTCGTGGCAGGTGACGCTGGCGGGCGGTGAGGTTCGCTCGTTGCTGGTGAGTTTGGCCCCAGTCAGTACGCCCGATGGCACGGTGTTGGGTGCGTTATGCAACTTGCGCGATGTGACAGAACTGCGCCGTTTGGAACGCCAGTTGCACAGCCGCGAGCGGTTGGCGGCGTTGGGCGAAATGGCGGCGAGTGTGGCGCATGAAATTCGCAATCCGCTGGGAACCATCGAAGGCTTTGCGCGGCTGTTGCGGCGGGATTTGTCCGGCATGCCGGAACACCTGCGCTTGGCAGAGCGAATTGTAGAAGGTGCCCAAAACCTGAACTATGTCATTTCCAATTTGCTGACCTATGCCCGACCCATGCGCCTGCAGATGTCGGATGTGGCGGTGGCGAGGCTCTTTGAGCATTGTCGCGAAACCTTGTCAGACCGCGCCTCGCGTGCGGGCGCAGAACTCACGATCTGTGAACCGCTACCGGAATTGCGGGTTCGGGGCGACGAGCGGCAACTGGCGCAGGTGCTTCTGAACTTGGGCATCAATGCCATTGAGGCATGTGCATCCAATCAAGGGCGCGTGAGTCTGGAAGCGCATGGAGGAAAAAAATCCGTCCTTCTTCGAGTGCGCGACAACGGGTGTGGTATGAGCCCCGAAACCATCGAAAAGGTGTTTGATCCATTCTTTACGCAGAAAGAAGGGGGCACGGGATTGGGGCTATCGTTGACGAAAAAAATTGTGGACGCCCATGGTGGCGAAATTGCCATTGAGAGCGAGCCGGACCAAGGGACCACGATGACCGTGACCCTGCCGAGAGGGAGCCTGACATGATATCGAGCATTGAAACCGTACTGGTGGTGGACGACGACACGCTGATGCGCGAATTCGTAGTGGAAACCCTCACACGCGAGCATATCGAAGTGGTGCAAGCCTCCAACGGCATTCAGGCGCGCAATTTGATGCAGCAGCGCGAATTCGACATGGCCTTCATCGATATCAAAATGCCGGGCATGAGCGGGATGGAACTGTTGCGCTGGAAAAACGAAAAAGCGTTGCCCACCTTGACCGTCATTGTGACGGCCTTTGGCACCGTGGAGCAGGCCGTCGAGGCGATGCAACTGGGGGCGATTGATTTTCTGATGAAGCCCTTTTCTCCCGAGCAAGTGGAATTGGTGCTGAACAAGGCGCGGGAATGGGTGCGCCTGAATGCCCAAAACCAATATCTGAAAGAAGAACTGGGCTGGACGATGCCCAAGGGAAAGTTGTTGCTGGGAAAATCGGATGCCATGCGAAATATCCTATCGCAGATTGAACGGGTGGCCGCTTCCGACTGCACCGTGTTGATTTCGGGTGAAAGCGGAACCGGCAAAGAATTGGTGTCGCAGGCCATTCACGGGCTGAGCGATCGCCGTGCGAATCCCTACGTGCGGATGAATTGCGCCGCCGTTCCGGAGACCTTGGCCGATAGCGAGTTGTTTGGGCATGAGAAAGGATCTTTCACTGGCGCGGTGGGGCGGCGGCTGGGACGTTTTGAGCTGGCGGCAAATGGAACTCTGTTGCTGGATGAAATCAGCGAAATGCCATTGAATTTGCAGGCGAAACTGCTTCGCGTGATTCAAGAGCGCGAGTTTGAGCGGGTGGGCGGGGGGCGAACGCTTCGGGCCGATTGCCGCGTCATTGCCACCACCAATCGCGATTTGGATGCCTATGTGAAAGAGGGCGGCTTTCGGCAAGATTTGTATTATCGCTTGAACGTGGTTCCCATTCGAGTGCCTCCCTTGCGCGAACGGGTGGAAGATGTTCCGATGCTGGCACAAGCATTTTTGGAGAGATTTCTCGCCAAGACCCATTCCGACCCGGCGCGGTTGGTTTTCCAAGAAGACACCTTAGCCGTCATGTCCGCCTACGCGTGGCCGGGCAACGTGCGAGAGTTGGAGCATTTGGTGGAGCGGTTGTGCGTGATGGAAAAGGGGCCGGCGTTGATCCCGTCCATGCTTCCTCCGGAAATGTGGAATCGCGGGATGGAAATGCCTTCGTTGTCCCGAAGCGAGACGACGGCTTCACAAGCCACCGCAGCGGCTCCCATCGCTGTTGGAATGGGGGTGCCGCCGCCCGCTTCTGCTGTTCCGGAATTCAATATGGCGGACATTGAACGGGCGACCATCCTGCGCGCGTTGGAACATACGCGGGGACATCGCAATCAAGCCACCGAACTGCTGGGCATCAGCATTCGAACTTTGCGAAACAAGCTCGCGCAATACCGCGACGAGGGCACGTTGCCCGCCGAATTCCAATAGGCGGGCGCGTGGCACGCTATCTGCTTGTTTGAGCGGTGTGGGCGCGGAACAGGATGCGCGCCAAGGAGCAAGCACCATGACCTACATTGGACCGTTGGATTTTTTGGCCGGATCCCGCATTTTGATTACAGGCGGAACCGGCTCCTTGGGGCAAACCCTGACGCGCATCTTGCTGGATTCTAGCAAGGTGGCGACCATCATCATCTTCAGCCGCGACGAATTTAAGCAGTATCAGATTCAGTCGCGGATGTCCCCCGAAGACCTTAAGCGTTTGCGGTTTTTCTTGGGTGATGTGCGCGATGTGGAGCGCCTTCGCCGCGCCATGAAGGGGGTGGACTATGTCATTCACGCGGCAGCTCTGAAACATGTGCCCGCATCGGAATACAACCCGTCGGAGTTCGTCAAAACCAATGTCGTGGGTGCGGAAAATGTGATTAGCGCGTGCCTCGACAACGGCGTGAAGCGGGTGGTGGCGCTCAGCACGGACAAAGCCGCCAATCCCATCAATTTGTATGGCGCCACGAAACTTTGTTCCGACAAACTATTTGTGGCCGGCAACAACTATAGCGGCAAGAAGCCGACCCGCTTTGCCGTGGTGCGCTATGGCAATGTGGTGGGGAGCCGTGGCAGTGTGGTTCCCTTCTTCTTGAACGAGCGAAAGAAGGGCGTTTTGCCCATCACCGATTCGCGTATGACACGGTTCTGGATCACCATTGATCAAGGCGCGTGGCTGGTGTTTAACGCGCTTCGGGATATGTCCGGCGGAGAGATATTTGTGCCGCGCATTCCCAGCATGCGGATCGATGATTTGGCGCGCCTGATCGGCCCCCAATGCGAACTGAAAGAAGTGGGGATTCGTCCGGGTGAAAAAATGCATGAGGTGATGATTACGACGGATGATGGACGCTCCACGATTTCCTTCGATACGCATCTGGTGATCTTGCCGCAGCAGATCTTGCCTCAATGGGCGGTGAAGGAATCCACCTGCTTGGCGATGGGCGGCACGCGCTGTCCGCCCGATTTTTATTTTGGCAGCGACAACAACACCCGTTGGCTGGCCAATGGGGAACTCTCGCGCATGATTGCCGATCTCAACTTGCCCGAAGCGAAAGAATGGGCCAAGGAACAAGGGTTGGAGTCATGACCGACGGAGCGCCCTCTTCACCTGTTCGTTCGCGCCTATTGCCATATGGGCGTCAATCGATCGATGAAGACGATATTGCGGCCGTGGTCGAGGTGTTGCGTTCCGATTGGTTGACGTGCGGGCCTGCCGTGGATCGGTTTGAGGCGGCGTTGGCGACCCGATGCGGAGCCGCTCAGGCTGTTGCCGTGAGCAATGGAACGGCTGCTTTGCATCTGGTCATGCGAGCGGCGGGTGTTGGGCCGGGCGATCGCGTGTTGACCAGTGCCAACACGTTTTTGGCATCGGCAAATGCAGCCGAATATGTGGGGGCTACGGCAGATTTTGCCGACATGGATCCCGTTTCGCGTTGTGTCAGCCTCGAAACGATCAAGGCGGCATGGAAGCCGGATGTGAAAGCCGTTGTGGCGGTGGATTATGCTGGAGTTCCCTGCGTTTCCAAAGAAATGGCGGATTTTATCCACGAACGCGGCGCCGTTGTGGTGGAGGATGCGTGTCACGCCATTGGAAGTCAGCGAGATGGTTTTTGCGTGGGTGGATTGCCGTGGGTGGACTTGACGACGTTTAGTTTTCACCCGGTGAAAACGCTCACGACGGGTGAGGGCGGTGCCATTCTCACAAACAAGGCGGAATGGGCGGATTCCTGCCGACTGAATCGCAGCCACGGCATGAAGCGGATGCCTGCGGATGTGCTTCCCTACACCATGGAGACGCCCGGCTACAATTATCGGCTCACGGACATTCAATCTGCGCTGGGGTTGGCACAACTTCGGAAGCTGGACGCCTTCACACAGCGCCGTCAGGAGATCGTGGAGAAGTATAACCGCGCGTTTTCTGCGCTGCCCCATATGCGCATTCCGCAGACGCCAGCAGGCGCCACCGTGGCGTGGCATTTGTATGCGGTGCAAGTGGATTTTTCTGCATTGAACACCACGCGGGGGGCTGTCGTGGAAGCCTTCAAGGCGAGCGGAGTGGGAACGCAGATTCACTATTATCCGGTCCATCTGCAACCGTACTACATGAACCGCTATGGTTATGCTCCGGGCAAGTGCCCCGTGGCAGAAACGTGGTTTGAGCAAACACTATCCTTGCCGCTCTTTCCCGCGATGAGCGAGGACGATGTCCGCCATGTCATTCAGGTGTTGTGCGCGGTGGTGGGCCGGACAAGAAGCGCAAAGATTTTTCTATAGGCGGCGATGGCTACATCTTGGCCAGATGAATGGGCCGGGGCTGGCGAGGCGGCCCGTATTTTTCGGGTTTGGACATTTGGAATACGTTGCACCCACCCTGGAGGGACTGCTGCAAGCCATGAATAGATTATCCATCGTTTAAAATGGGGAGCCTGAACTGCCAGAGCCGCACTCCCCAACAGATTGAAAGACCCCTCGTTCGCGCCTGCCGTAGCGGTGGGGAAGGCTGGAGACTATTACTAGATTACGGGACTGACCCGAATGGCGCTTAGTTAGTGCCTAATACTTTTGGGGTCAAAGGCTTGCGGCGC
>CAZYGH010000067.1:0-13179 GCA_964647595.1 uncultured Verrucomicrobiota bacterium | reverse complement strand
CCGAATACGATGCCATGCTTGAGTACGTGGTGCAGGAGGGCGACACGGCGGCGGGGATCGCCCGACTGTTCGGGGTCTCGGAGGACGAGCTTAGGCGGGTCAACCAGATCCCCGGTGTCGGCGAGTTCAATCATGGGGATAAGATATGGATACCCGCGCAATAGACGTGCCCCGCATGGCAAGGAGATTGACATGAGATGGATGATTCTAGCCCTTCTGGCTTCCTCGCTATGCGGCTGCTCGGGGGTCGTATCAACCCGTCCCGTCGGCAATGCCCCGCTGGATCTCACCGATCAGGTGGAGAAGTGGACGGGCACGTGGCGGGCGCCCAACGGCCCCTGCGCGATCACGGTCTCGGATGCTACCAACGGCGTTCTTTCTATGACTAGCACCAAGCCCCAAAGCTGGTGGCGATGGAGCAACGAAACGCAGCGGGTATACCTGCGTACGGCCGGCGACTGGACCTATGCCAGCATCGACTGCTCCGAGGGCACCAACGCCTGCTACCTGTGGGGCAAGGTCGCCAACGCGGAAAACGCCATTCTCTGGTGGGCGCCCGATCCCGACAAGTTCAGGCCCCTGGTCGAAGGTAGGGCGCTCCCGGGCACCATCAAGAAGACCTCCATCAAGAAGAAGGCCCCGCCCGAGCCGGTCTTCCCCATCGTTGGCTACACGGAGAGCGGCGAGCCCGTGTACGAGACGGGCGTGCCGGACGGTCCGTCCGAGCCCTTCACGTGGGAACTGGAGGTCCCGGCGCCCGAGATGCCGCCAAGTGCAGAGGACGAGAATGCCAGCATGGCCCCCGATGCGGCCGTAATCCCCTGCCCCCGGTCGAGGCCGGGGCGGAAGTGCTGATCTTCATCGGCGATAAAATCACCCTGGGCGACCTGGAGCCCGCGCATTACGAGCTGATTGCCAGCCAGACCAACGGAGTGATGTTCACGTGGGAGTGCCCATTCCTCCTGGCCAATCGAAGTCCGCTCTTTACAGAATTGCTCAGAAGCAGGGGGCATGCCTGTCTTGGTGGCCCTGAAGGTACGGCAGACGTCCCGCGCGTTCAGCCCCATGCCCCTGCCCGGTCCAAATCCCGTCCGATCTCCTGTGGGGGGCCTGTGGCATCAACCGGCCGGAACCGTTCAAACGGCCCCCCCCTTGGCCCGGATCGTGGCAAGCAACCATTTCCAAAACTCGGGCGAGCCGCTCCATGTCAACTGGCACCGGAAAACATCTACAACCCTTCCAACGCATTCCGCAGCTCAATGACGTGGTTGGTCTTGATCGCGGTCACGTTTGGCACGAGAGACGCGTCGGTCCATGACGCTAGGATCTCGCCCGTCACGTTGGTCAGTTCCGAGATGGCGGTGCGCAGTTCGGTCAGATGAACGGCGCGGATGGCCGTGGCATTGGCGGTCAGGTTGGGATCAGTCCACGCGTTGGTCGCCAACCCGCGGCACGCGCGGGCGTAGTTGGCCTCCTCGCGCAGCTCGGAAATGTGCGCCACGCGGATCCACCCGCCCGCCCCGAGCGAAGCATCCGTCCACGTCCGCCCGCCGACCCAGAACCGGTTGGTCACGGAACTATCGCCATCGACGATCCCGTCGTTGGCCACGATGCGCCAGTTGGTGTTCGTGTTGTTCGCCAAGTCCGATTGCGGCTTGTAACGGGCGCGGAAGGCGGCATTGGTGGACGGCGCCCCCCCGGCAGGTAAAGCGGCCCACGTTGTGCCGTTGTAGAACTCGAACCCGGCCTGACTGTTGGACGAGTTGGCCACTAGCGTCGACGCGGCCGTCTGGTCGTAATAGACTTTGAAGTGCAAGGTGTTGCTCTCCGCATCCGTTGGCACACTCCAGATCAGCTTGGGCCGCGGATTCAGCGTCCGGCCATACGTGGCAAAGTCGTTCCCCGCCGGCAGATTCGTCGGCGTCAAGAGAACCGGCACTTCAGGGGCAACATTCACCACGGCCCCCGTTCCTGCAACATTCAGCACGAATGATGTCACGACACCGCTATTGACCATGGTGAATGCCGCGGTATGGACGCCTTCGGTCACGGGCTGAAAGGTCACAACAAAGTTGCTGCAATTGTTCGCCGGCAGATTCGTCGGCAGCCCCGTGATGGAAAAACAGGCCGCGCCGACTCCAGTGGTGGTGACAGAAGAGATCACCAGATTGGTGTTGCCGAAATTCGTGATGCTTAGCGTATGCGGAGAGGATTGACCGACGACGACAAGGCCAAAATCCGTGCCCGTGGATGAACTGACGGTCTCTCCGCTCGCAATCGATGATCCGTTAGAACCAAGAAAAATGCAACGCGGATCCGCGAAGGTCCACGAGGCAACGTATGGCGGGCTGGGCTGTCCTGGCTGGCCAAACATCCCGGCGGCAAGGAGGCCCCCGGGCTCCTTGATGGCTAGTGCATAAACCATGTTATCCAAGCCCGGACCCATGGCCAACCAGGATTCTCCGTTCCACTCCGCAACGTTTGTTGCACTTTGCCCACCCGCTTGTGTGAAGATTCCACCGGCATAGATATGGCTGCGTGCGTCGATAGCAAGGGCACGAACTAATACACCCGGACTCATTCCAGTGCCGACCGCAGTCCATGCGCTCCCGTCCCACTTCGCGATCCGGTTCGCCGCAGTCCCGCCGGCATTCGTGAACCACCCGCCCGCATACAGGTTTCCCGCCCCATCGACCGCCAGTGCAAAGACAGAGTTATTCATCCCCGATCCCAGCGAGCTCCAACTGCTGCCGTTCCATTTTGCGATATAGTTGGCCGCGTTGCCGTCCGCCATCGTGAATTCTCCGCCCGCATACAGGTTTCCCGCCCCATCGACCGCCAGTTCATAGACTGGGTTATTCATTCCCGAGCCCAGTGCGCTCCATGCGCTCCCGTCCCACTTCGCGATCCGGTTCGCCGCGGTCTCGCCCGCCGTTTCAAAGGATCCTCCCACATACACGGCTCCACCTGTTGATACAGCCAGACCATAGCCAAACGAATTTATGCTTGAGCTGAGATTGGTCCATGCTTGAGCTGAAGATGCCGAAGCGCTGCAAATAAGAAACAATGAAACGAGAATTGCGAATCCATTGGGTGGGTTTTTCATAGTTGGCCTCTATGCGCTGGCGGGCGATTGGTCTATGCTGACTGGTAGCTTCAGGCACCATTCGGGGAGCCTGAAGCTCTATTCCTTGCCAGTCAAGTCACTTCTTCACCCAATAAGAGTCTTCCCAGACTATCTTGCGGCCACCATCTTGGATGAGGCCTTTCTGGCAACGCCAGTGACAGGCAACAACCGTGTCCGCTGAAATGAAGAACCCGTCGGACCTATTGCCATCCGGCGGTGGTCGCGGCTCATTGATCTTGAATACCAGATCAATACCATGCTGCTCGATTGCGCATTCAGGGCCTGCACTGTTATTCATGTAGTAGGCCTTCCATTCCCCAGCGAGTTTCGCGGTGATACACGATGGATGACATCTTACCGGAGTATCATTGGTTGTACTCATTTCCTGTTTCTCCTTAGTGTTTACTTCAAGCAATCTTGCCCTTGTCTTTATCCTCGTATTACCTCCTTTTGTTGATCCTCATGATTGTTCCACTTGCAAAAAGTCAGATGTCTACAGGTAAATCAATCTCAAGCTACGGTGCATAGCGTGGGGTGAGGCTAACCCAAGCTGTACCAGTGTAGCCCTCGAAGTTCGTCGTGGCAGGATTGAACCGGATCATGCCGGTGGCGGTGGCGACGGTGTTGCTGCCGACCACGATGGCGTTCTGGACCGTCAGCGCGCCGGTGACGGCGCGCGAGCCGTCGGTCTTCAGATAACCGGATTCGGCGACGGAAAAGACCGGATCGGATTCCACGTAGACCGGCGTGCCCGTCGCGATGTTCAATTTGTCCGCGGAATAGACCGGATCCGTTTCCGAGGTCAGGTAGCCCTCGGCCCCATGGTCGCCCCAGCCGTAAGCTTGAGACCATTGAGAGGTTTGAGCTACGGATATCGCGGATGCCGCGGAGGCAGAGAAGACGGGATCTGTTTCAACATAAAGGGGAGTGCCCGTCGCGATGTTGGCCTTGTCAGCAGAGTAGATCGGATCAGTCTCGGAGGTAATATAACCTGCCTCCCCATGGTCGCCCCAGCCGTAGGCGGTGTTCCAGTGTTGGACCCCGGCGGAATTGATGGCCATGCCGTCGGCGAATTGGATCGAGCCGGCCGCCACGTTGGTGATGCTGTTCCCGCCCATGTCTAGGTCGCCGGTCATGGCGCGCGAGCCGTCGGCGAGCACGGCGTGGGGATCGCTTTCCACGTAAACCGGCGTGCCCGTCGCGAACTTCGCGTCGGCTTGCGCCCTGAGGTAGTAGAGATTCGAGGCCGCCGTCCAGACCGGATCGGTCTCGGTGAACGAGGTCAGATAGCCCGCCGCCGCGTGGTCGCCCCAGCCGTGGGCGTCAACCCAATTTCCAATCTGCGTCGCGGTGATTCCAAAGGCGTCGCTGGCCGCGAAAACCGGGTCCGTTTCCGTGAACGAGGTCAAGTACCCGGCGGAAGCATGGTTCCCCCAGCCGTAGGCCTGGGACCATTGAGAGGTATTCACCACAGAGATCGCAGAGGCCACTGAGGCGGAAAAGAGAGGATCGGATTCAACATAGAGAGGGGTCCCGGTGGCGATGTTCGCCTTGTCGGCAGAGTAGATCGGATCGGTCTCAGATATGAGATAGCCGACTTCGGAATGATCCCCCCACCAGAAGGCTTGGGACCATTGGGAGGTGTTGGCCGCAAAAATCGCAGAGGCAACCGAGGAGGAGAAGAGCGGGTCCGTCTCCACATATACGGGCGTGCCCGTCGCGATGTTGGCTTTGTCGGCGCTGTAGACCGGATCGGTCTCGGTGAAACTGGTGAGATAGCCCTCGGCCCCATGGTCGCCCCAGCCGTAGGCCGCGTTCCAGTGTTGGACACCGGCGGAACTGATGGTCGTGCCGTCGGCAAAATGGATCGATCCGTTGGACATGTTCGTGATGCTGTTGCCGCCCAGATCGAGGTCGCCAGTCATCGCACGGGAACCGTCGGCGAGCACGGCGTTGGGGTCGGTTTCGACGTAGACCGGCGTACCCGTGGCATAGTTCGACTTCTCCGTCGTCCAGACGGGGTCGGACTCGGAAGTCAAGTACCCGGCCGCGGCATGGTCGCCCCAGCCGACCGCCTCGTTCCACGAGTCAACATCCGTGCCCACGATGCTCGCCGCCGTGCTGGCACCGAACACCGGATCGGTCTCGGTGAAGGAGGTCAGGTAGCCAGCGGAAGCATGGTTGCCCCAGCCGTAGGCTTGGGACCACTGGGAGGTCTTTACGGCCGAGATCGCAGCCGCCACCGAAGCGGTGAAGATCGGATCGGACTCTACATAGACCGGCATGCCCGTCGCGATGTTGGCCTTGTCCGCGGAATACACCGGATCGGTTTCGGCGGTCAGGTATCCGGCTTCGGCATGATTGCCCCATTCATAGGCCTCTTGACCGTTCGCGGCTTTTGCCGTGATGTCGTTGGAAACGACCACCCAGCGCGGATCGGATTCCACATACACGGGCGTGCCGGTGGCGTACTTCGCGTCCGCCTGCGCCTTGAGATAGTAGAGGTTGGATGCCGAAGTCCAGACCGGATCGGTTTCAGTGAACGAGGTCAGATACCCCGCCGACGCGTGGTTGCCCCAACCGTAGGCCTGGGACCATTGGGAAGTTTTCGATGCGGAGATCGTGGCGGCCACCGAGGCGGAGAACGCGGGATCGCTTTCCACGTACACGGGCGTGCCCGTGGCGATGTTAGCTTTGTCCGCCGTGTAGATCGGATCGGTCTCGCTCATCAGGTAGCCCACGGCCCCATGGTCGCCCCAGCCGTAGGCCGTGTTCCAGTGTTGGACGCCGGTGGAACTGATGGCCGTGCCGTCGGCAAAATGGATCGATCCGTTGGACATGTTCGTGATGCTGTTGCCGCCCAGATCGAGGTCGCCAGTCATCGCACGGGAACCGTCGGCGAGCACGGCGTTGGGGTCGGTTTCGACGTAGACCGGCGTACCCGTGGCATAGTTCGACTTCTCCGTCGTCCAGACGGGGTCGGACTCGGAAGTCAAGTACCCGGCCGCGGCATGGTCGCCCCAGCCGACCGCCTCGTTCCACGAGTCAACATCCGTGCCCACGATGCTCGCCGCCGTGCTGGCACCGAACACCGGATCGGTCTCGGTGAAGGAGGTCAGGTAGCCAGCGGAAGCATGGTTGCCCCAGCCGTAGGCTTGGGACCACTGGGAGGTCTTTACGGCCGAGATCGCAGCCGCCACCGAAGCGGTGAAGATCGGATCGGACTCTACATAGACCGGCATGCCCGTCGCGATGTTGGCCTTGTCCGCGGAATACACCGGATCGGTTTCGGCGGTCAGGTATCCGGCTTCGGCATGATTGCCCCATTCATAGGCCTCTTGACCGTTCGCGGCTTTTGCCGTGATGTCGTTGGAAACGACCACCCAGCGCGGATCGGATTCCACATACACGGGCGTGCCGGTGGCGTACTTCGCGTCCGCCTGCGCCTTGAGATAGTAGAGGTTGGATGCCGAAGTCCAGACCGGATCGGTTTCAGTGAACGAGGTCAGATACCCCGCCGACGCGTGGTTGCCCCAACCGTAGGCCTGGGACCATTGGGAAGTTTTCGATGCGGAGATCGTGGCGGCCACCGAGGCGGAGAACGCGGGATCGCTTTCCACGTACACGGGCGTGCCCGTCGCAAGACCCGCGCGCAGATTGGTCCACGTCCCGCTACCAAAGGTGGGGCGGTAGTAGATGCCCGTTCCCCCATCGAGGTAGAGCGTGCCGCGGATGGCCGCGGAGTTGTCAACGCCGTTCGTGACATTGTGCCCGATGGCCATGCGCTCGACGCCACCGGTTGCATTCGCCGTCAAGCCGATGGCGATGTTGGTTCTGGAGCCATTGGCTTGTTGTCCGATGGCGATGCCGCCGAAGGCGCCGTTGGCCAAGCGCCCCATTGCCAAGCCGTTGTAATATCCGTTGGCCCCATTCCCGATTTCCACATCATCACCACCGCCAATGGTCAGCATGTTTCTCCCGCCCGCACCGCGATTCGCACTGTAGCTGATGGCCACATTGGTCTGAACCGTCAGCGTCCCCGTCATCGTGTCGCCGGTGCGCTTGACGGAGTTAGTCGTGGAATCCGCCGCAGCCCATGTATTGCTGCCCAGCTTGGCACCGATCTGCGATTGCAGGCTGTTGCTGGCCACGGTCAATGAAGCCGCGGATGCATATCCGGCCGAGGCGTGGTTCCCCCAGCCATAGGCCTGGGACCATTGCGAAGTTATCGTTGCGGAAACCGTGGCGGCCACCGAGGCAGAGAAGGCCGGGTCGGTTTCCGTAAAGACATACAGCGGCGTGCCGGTGGCGTAGTAGGCCGCGGGCCGGCCGCCCAATTGCTGACTGTCGGACGAGCGCAGGGCAAAAGCGGAAGAAACCAAGCGATGGCGCGGGGCCAGCACGGTGCCGTTCACGACGGTTTGGATCCAGACTTCGGTTTCGGAGAGCGCCGCCACGAGCGAACCGGGACCGGCAGCGTCATCGCCCAAAAAAACGGAATAGATACCGTCCACCACCAACACGGAATTGGAATCCGCATAGAGCGGCGCGCCGCCCGTCTCGGCGGCGAAGACTTCCAGGACAACGCTGGCCGGCCCCATGTAGAGATTGGTGCCATCCACCAACCGCCCCTGGAAATTGATCGCCGCCGGGACCTCGGCCAGGAGGCGCGGCACGACCAGCAACCCGAACACAATAGCCCCGTAGCATGATTTTTTCATGGGTTCTTCCTTCACGGCGCGACATGCAACTTAATGAACGACAAACGATGGGCGCGGTACAAATTGTTGGTCCAAGACATCGGAACCACCTGCCATGGACCGGTGCCGGGTCCGGGGGCCGTGAGATCGACCACCGTCGCGAATTGCGCGGCTTGGATGATGTTCGTGCCGAACGACAGCCGGTAGGTCCGGCCGGCCCGCCCGTTCCATTCCAACCGATAGCCGCTCGCTTCGTCGGGGGGGTGGGCGGATAGATGAAGGAATGAGTCCAAATCCAGGGGGTCGGTTCCGGCAAACGCCTCGTCGCCATCGCGCGCGCCGTCCGCGTCGCTGTCGGGATCGTTGGGATTCGTGACCGTCTGCGGATCAAACAGCATGCCGGCCAGCTCTTCTTCGTCCATGAGCCCGTCGCCGTCGTTGTCCGGATTCAACTCGGGGGCCATTCCATCGCCCGCCAGTTGGAACACGTGCAGGAAGCCGGCGGAATGATACAGCCCCGAAGCCGAGGAAAGCCCCGCGACGCCCGGTTGCGCCGCCGCGCTGACCATCCGGAAGTTTCCACCCGACGCGGTATCGCCAAATCCGTCGACCACAACCGGTCCACCCCCGAGATCGGCAACGGCCGCGCTCAAAGACAGCGCAAGCGCGAAGGCCATATTCATGACGAGTCGTCGGCCTTGCGGGAACGCATGTAATTCCCCCTCCTTCCCCAGTTCTCTTCGGTCGCACACGGAACGCTTAAGCGCCATAACCGTCTCCCATCGCTACAATCAGTGAAATCGCTTTTCCGAGCAGCACGGACACGCGCCTGAAACGGCCGCCAAAAGAATCGGTTTCACTGCTTTTAGTCTCCTCCCAATTCCAGCCACCACGCAAGAATACATTTGTTAAATTCGCGTTCATATCACTTGCCAATTACATGCCCATGAATTTGATCCGACTCGCTTTTGAATTCTTCGGATACCCGTGACCAATCCGATTGATTTGGCATGAATTTTCCATTCCTTGATCCGTCTGGCTTGGATTCTCGGAATGCTGCTTGAGGGCTTTTGCTTGTGCGCACGCCTGGCATAGTCTGGGTCAAAGAAAGTTCGGGCGACGATAGCTAGTCGCCACCATATAGTACGATCCTGTTTTTGCGCGGGGGACAGCGCGGAAAACGTGGCAAATGGATGGATGCCAGCATGGCCCCCGATGCGGCCGAGGATGCCCTGCCCCCGGCTGAGGCCGGGTCAGCGATGCCGGGCTTTAGCGGCGACGAGATCACCCTGGGCGACCTGAAACCGGCCCACTACGAGCTGATCGCCAGCCAGACCAACGGAGTCCTGTTCGTGTGGGAAGAGCCGTTCGTCCTAGTCAAGGAGTCGGGGCGCGCCGATCTGCGCTACCTGCGTGCCGCCACGAAGCGCTGGATGCGCGAGCAGGGCAAGTAGAAGATCAGAACCCACCCTGCTCCTGCCGTTGTGGTTAAAGCTATCGCGCATCAAATGCCAGCCTGTTGTGCCCGTATTGTGGAACGCGTTCCACATCCAAGCAGGTCGGCGCCATGTGCGCCACGTCTTCAGGCAGCCGCCTCATATTTCACCTCCCTTCCCTTTTCAGCCTGCCCAGCTACGCGGCTGAACTGAGGGTGTAGTCTCTCAAACTGGGCGGGTTAACTGCCCGCTCACTTCATTCCCCATCACTAGGACGCCCCTAGGACGCCCTGGATTGACTCCCCCGTCCCGCCGCCCTACCCTTATGCCATGGGAAAAGATGCGCTCATCCTGCAGCTAATGGAGTACCGGAACCGGTGGCCGGACGAGGCCCGGGTGGCCACAGGCTTCATCGAGTTTCTGTCTGCCACCCCGGACTGCTTTGAACGCTCCCTGCAAACGGGCCACGTCACCGGGTCCGCTTGGCTGGTGAATGCTACCGGACTGCACGTCCTGCTCACCCACCACAAGAAGCTGGACATGTGGATCCAGCTCGGTGGCCATGCCGACGGCGATAGCGACATCCTTCGAGTGGCCATGCGCGAAGCCCGGGAAGAGTCCGGCCTGAGTTCCATCGACCCCGTATTCCCGCGAATCTTCGATATTGATGTCCACCAGATCCCGGCCCGCCCAAGCGAACCCGAACACCTGCACTGGGATGTCCGCTACGCCCTGCGCGCCACCGGCAAAGAAGAATTCACCCCCTCCGGCGAATCCCACGAGCTGCGCTGGGTGGAAATCGCGAACCTGAAATGTCTCACGCAGGAGAAGTCCATGCTGCGGATGGCCGTTAAGTGGATGACCCAGCCAGAGTATTGAGGAGCCCCATGCCCATGAGTACAATCCAAACGCTGGCGGCCATATCCAAAGACTTGAACCGTCCGGCGGTTGTTCTCGCCGGAATCCAGAAGCGCTTTGACCTACCCGCATGCCAAACCTATTCCCCGGCCTATGCGGAATTCCTGCGCAAGATCGTCCACTTGCGCATCCTGGGCGTAACGGAAGATCGGCTGGTGGATCTCTGGAAAACCGAGAAGCATCTGCTGGAGGTGCTGCACTTTTCAGGCGATGGCTCGCCGACTTGGTTCCTAGACCAGTGCCCCGAAACGAACCACCCGGACCGCCGCCTGTTGCTCACCAACTACAACATGGGCGAAGGGTTCAATACCCAGGCCCTGCAACCCGGCCTCGACTTCAATCCGGGAGCCGGTGGCCTCTTCACCCAGCGCGAAATCGGAGAAGATGCCCTGCGGGTCCTGAATCGCTACCGGAAGCTGGTCGACGAGGCGCGGACGATTGTGGCGGCTGAAGCCGTGCAAGTCAAAGCCGCCATGCGCAGGGTGCCGGGGTTGCGAAGCATGGGACGTTGATGCCGTAGGCCAGTGACACGATACTGTCTGGAGATGTCTTTCCTTTTGCCCGCTTTCTTTTTGCCCGCGGACCTGGAATCTGCTGTACTGGCCAGCCTTAACCCCTAACCCAAGGAACATTGAACATGGCAAAAGCACTGACGAAGAGCCAAATCGTGGCGGCGGTCGCCGAAGCGGCTGAGATTAGCAAGAAACAAGCCGGCGCGGCATTGGATGCCCTCTCGGCCCTGGCCTATAAGAACGCCAAGAACGGCTTCACCGTGCCCGGCCTGGGCAAGCTCGTGCTGGTAAACCGCAAGGCGCGCATGGGCCGCAACCCGGCGACGGGCGCGGTCATCAAGATCGCGGCCAAGAAGGTCGTTAAGTTCCGCGTGGCAAAGGCCGCAAAGGACGCGATCCTCGGCGCCAAGAAGTAGTCGGCTTGGTCTTCGTCACGAAATGGTGCAACAAATACTCACAGGGCATGATGCCCTGAGGCCTAGAATACCAGCGGAGGCCACCTATGAATGCAGCTAATACTATGATCAAAGCAGTCGTTTTCCTCGCAACAAGCATTGTAATATGTGGATGCGCCTCAGCGTTGCCTGCCTCTGTGCCGGAATTCGGCGCCCGGGAGATACCCAACCCATCGATTGAACTTTCCATCATGTCCATAGTGACAAACGGAGAAAGCATTGAATATACACTGCAGTACTCCGCCGCTGGAGCCCATCTTGGCTCCCGCTTTAAAAGCCTCCTGACCTGTATTGGCAAATCCAACACCGCGATGACATCCATCGAGGGAGATACGATAACGATCAATGAAACGAATGGAGCATTCAAAGGAAATTTGGCCGGCCCAATCATGTTGCTGAGTATTGGCGTTGACGGTGTCCATATAACGAATGGCAGCATGATTGTTCGAATAGCCTGTTTTGAAGAAGGGCCGAGCACCGCATCGCGTTTCGAGGAGAAATATGGGGCTCAATTGTCCAATCCTGTCGATTTTCTTGTGAATTCCGCTGCCACGGCTCCAACCAGACGATTGATAACCGTTACCGCTGCTCCCAAGTGGACAGAAATTAGATTTGATGCAGAGGAGCAACAAAAAGCCGAAGTGAGCTCATCGGAGGTCAGTATGCCTCCCGAAGCGGCAGAAGAGTCGAGCGCAAGCCCGCCGCAAGTGACAAAAGCTCATGACGGATATATTAGTGCCATAGCATTCAGCCCTGACGGGAAATTGCTGGCGTCTGGAAGCGTCCACGATAAAACCACAAACCATGTCGTGAAAATCTGGACTTTGCCATCAGGGAATCTGTCGACGACCATTCGCGGGCATACAGATTGTGTGAATGCCGTTGCTATAAGCGCTGACGGGAGCCTGCTTGCATCGGGGAGCGCAGACGAAACGGTCAAGGTTTGGACCTTGCCGAAAATGAAGTTGTTAAAGACCTTCAGCAACCATAGCAAATACAATAACCAAAACAGCCTCTCCATCAGTGCAGACAGCAAGTTGTTGGCCTATATCGGCGGTCATGGGATCATGACATTTTCCCTTTCTGGATTTAAGCCGCTGGCAAAAATGACCGACCTCGGCTTGCCTTGGATCATTGCGGTAAGTCCAAGTGGAAATCTATTGGCATCAGGGCATGGCGACATCAATAGTGGTCTCATTGGACTGTGGTCGCTTCCGGATGGAAAATTGGTGAAAGAGCTGACTGGGCATAAGCAGTCTGTTTGGGCGCTGGCAATGAGTCCCGATGGAAAATTGTTGGCTTCGGGCGGGCAGGATGGAACGATCAAAACTTGGACATTGCCGGAGGGGGAGCTACAGGAAACATTAAACGCCCAAAGCATCGTGTATTCATTATCCATTAGTCCGGACGGGAAGACACTGGCGGCGGGCGAATCCGGAATGATTGAATTGTGGTCGCTCCCAGCCGGGAAAATTCAGAATACATTGACCGGGTTTGAGGACCGACCCAATGTCGAATCCCTGGCGTTCAGCCCCGATGGAAACATTTTGGCATCAGGGGGCAGTGACGGACAGATATACTTATGGGAAATGAATGGCGAAAAGAATCGCCGGGCGTTGATCGATTCTTCCCCGTAAAACTGCCAACGTTAGTTCCCACCAATTACCCGCGCAATCCGCCCTCCGTCATTTCGAGGTCGCTGTCATTCTCCGCGCCCCCGACGGTACTGAGCATCAAAACAGGCTGCCGAACCTGCCTTCGGCCGTCTCCCCCATCTCCAGCACCTCGCCCAGGGCCACGCCAGTCTTCGGGCGCACGATCGGGCTGATCCACATCCGCTGGGTGCCGTCCCGACATTCGCACCGGACGACCATCGCCTCCCCTTTCCAGGATTCATCTCGCGGCGTAGATTGCCATCGTGGAAACGCCCGCTCCCCCTATCCAGACCGGCGCGCCTCGGGCTTCGCCTGGTTGGCGCTTCGATAACTCCTACGCCCGCCTGCCCAATTTGCTGTACTCGCGCACGGAGCC
>CAZYGH010000066.1:0-13911 GCA_964647595.1 uncultured Verrucomicrobiota bacterium | reverse complement strand
GGGCACGGGGGGCGGGGGGGCGTCGGGGTAGGGGATGGTGCGGTATTTTTGGTGGTAGCGGGAGAGGAGGATTTTAATCATGATTTCAATATCCAATATTCAATCATCAATATTCAATGATCAAGTGGGGAAGGGAAGAGGGGGGGGGGAGTTCAATATCCAATAATCAATGTTCAATTTTCAATGGGGGAGGAAGAGGGGGGGCAATATTCAATATTCAATCATCAATGTTCAATGGGGGAATAAGAGGGGGGAGTGGGAACTTGAAGATTGAAAATTGATTATTGAACATTGGGATTTATTTTTGGGGTTAGAGGTCATGGCCGCAGTAGGAGAGGTTGAAGCTTTTGTTGCAGAGGGGGAAGTCGGAGATCTGCTGGCCGCGGAGGGCGTAGGCGAGGGCGGTCCAGTTGTGGAAGGAGGGGTCGACGATTTTGTGGCGGCGGATGCGGCCTTGGGGGTCGGTGAGCGCGACGTGGGCGATTTCGCCGCGCCAGCCTTCGACGAGGGAGACGACGAAGTGGTCGGGTTTGAGGGGGCCGACGGGTGCGATGACGTTTCCGCCGGGGAGGGCTTTGGTTTGTTCGCGGATGAATTGGATGGAGTGCTGGATTTCGAGCCAGCGGACGTAGGCGCGGGCGAAGACGTCGCCGGTGTCCCAGGTGGAGAGGGGGATTTGGGCGAAGCGGTAGATGCCGGCGGGGTGGGCGAGGCGGATGTCTTGGGGGATGCCGGCGGCGCGGGCGGGGAGGCCGACGATGCCGAAGCTGCGGCAGATGTCGGCGGGGACGATGCCTTTGTTTTCGAAGCGGGCGAGGACGGAGGGGGCGTCGAAGAGGAGATTGACGGAGTTGGCGGTGTCGGCGAGTCCGGTTTCGAGGCGCTGGAGTAGGTCGGCGGCGCGGGCGGGTTCGAGATCGAAGAGGACGCCGCCGGGGCGGACGATGCCGCGTCCGAAGCGGGAGCCGCAGAGGAGGGCTGTCATGTTGAGGAAGTCGCCGCGGATGCGTCCGTTGTAGGAGGCGGTGGGGAGGAAGGCGACGTCGTTGGCGAGGGCGCCGAGGTCGCCGACGTGGTTGGCGAGGCGTTCGAGTTCGAGGAGGATGGCGCGGAGGGATTGGGCGCGGCCGGGGACTTTGGCGGTGGCTAGGGCTTCGATGGCTTGGCAGTAGGCGGTGGCGTGGCCGATGGTGGCGTCGCCGGAAATGGTTTCGGCGAGATAGGGGGCGCGGGGGTTGGGGCTGCCGAGGAGGGCTTCTTCGATGCCGCGATGCTGGAAGCCGAGGGCGATTTCGAGATGGAAGACGACTTCGCCGTGGCATTGGAAGCGGAAGTGGCCGGGTTCGATGATGCCGGCGTGGACGGGGCCGACGGCTACTTCGTGGACGTCGTCGCCTTCGACGCGGTAGAAGTCGCAGACGGCGGGTTCGATGGGGGCGGTTTTGGGGCGTTGCCAGGCGTCGCGGGTGGGATGCCAGGAGGGGCGGTAGCGGACGGGCTTGAACCAGGGGTGGCCTTCGGGGCGGAGGCCGAATTGTTCGGCGATTTCGCGCTCGAACATGTGGAGTTGGGGGCATTCGGGGGTGAGGGAGGGGAAGGTGTCGCTTTCAACGCGGGTGCGGAGGGCGCCGAGGGTGTTCTCGTCGTCGTTGGCGAGGACGAGGAAGAGGTCGACGGAGTTGGGTTCCATTTCGGCGCCGAAGAAGGCGACGGCGCGATAGTTGGATTGAAGCGAGTCGATGGCGACGTCGCGGAAGATGGAGAACTCGAGCGCGGGGAGTTGGGAGAGGGATTTGGCTTGGCCGTTGGCGAGCGGGGTCATCATGGGGCGGTCTCCAGGAAGTGGACGGCGTTGTTGAGGAGCGTGAGGAGGGGGGCGGGGATGTGGAGCCCGAGGAGGAGCACGAGAGAAATGCAGAGGATGGGGGGGGCGAGGAGGAGGGCGTTTTCGCGGAAGGGGGTGCGGGGGGCTTCGCGGGGGGGCTTGCCTTGGACGACGGTGAGAACGGTGGCGCCCATGCCGATGAAGACGATGAGCAGGAAGAGGAGGAAGAGGGCGCCGACGAGATAGCGGCCGGAGGAGAAGGCGGCGTTGAGGATGGTGAATTCGCTGATGAAGGGGCCGAAGGGGGGGGAGCCGGTGACGGCGAGGAAGCCGGCGAGGAAGAGGGCGGCGGAGGCGGGGACGCGGCGCATGGCGCCGCGCACGATTTCGGTGCTGGTGCTGGCGTAGGCGCGGTGGATGTTGCCGGCGGAGAGGAACATGACGCATTTGGTGAGGCCGTTGTTGACCATGTGGAGGAGGGCGCCGAAGAGGGCGGGGCCGCCGATGCCGATGCCGAGGATGAGGATGCCCATGTGCTCGACGGAGGAATAGGCGAGCATGCGCTTGTAGTCCTGCTGGCCGACCATGAAGATGCCGGCGACGATCATGGAGAGGAGGCCCATGAAGACGAGCAGGGGGGCGGTGAAGGCGGTTTCGCCGGCGGCGGAGCAGACGTGGAAGATGCGCAGGATGCAGAGGAAGGCGGCGCTGGTGACGCCGCCGGCGAGGAGGGCGCCGACGGCGGCGGGGGCTTCGCCGTAGGCGTCGGGCTTCCAGGTGTGCATGGGGGCGAGGCCCATTTTGGTGCCGTAGCCGACGAGCATCATGACGAAGGCGGCGTGGAGCCAGGGCTTGGAGAGGTGGGAGGCGTCTGCGAGGAGATCGGTGTAGAGGAGGGAGGTGTGGGTGCCGGAATGGAGGGAGGAGTAGGCGAGGAAGAAGGAGCCGAGGAGGGAGAGGGCGATGCCGACGGAGCCGATGAGGAGGTATTTCCAGGCGGCTTCGATGGAGCGGGGATTGTGGTGGAAATAAATGAGCGAGGCGGTGGCGAGGGCAGTGGTTTCGATGCCGACCCACATGAGGCCGAGATGGTTGGACCACGTTACGAGTGTGAGGGTTCCTTGGCAGGCCAGAATGCAGGCGCAGAAGACGCGATTGGGGCGGTCGCTGCGGAGGCGCAGGAAGGAGACGAGGTAGAAGGAGACGACGAAGAAGAGGAGGCTGATCAGGAGCAGCACGAGCTTGCCGAGGGGGTCCAGCGCGAGCCAGGGGGCGGCGAGGACGGGGACGGCGGGTTGGGACAGCGTCCAGAGGGTGAGGGCGAGGTGGATGAAGCCGGCGAAGGGCAGGAGCCAGGGGCGGCGCGCGTTGGAGGGGATGGCGAAGGCGGCGAGCGCCATGGCCAGAGGAAAGAGGATGAGGGCCAGATCCATGGTGGTTTACTCCTTGAGGGCGGCCAGATGGCGCGTGTCGATCGATGAAAAGGTGCGATTGACGTGGTTGACGATGATGCAGATGACGAAGATGCCCACGAAGAGATCCAGCAGGACGCCGAGTTCGACGACGAGGGGCATGGCGTCGACGAGCATGATGCCGAAGATGTAGATGCCGTTTTCGAGGATGAGGTAGCCGATGACTTGGGTGATGGCCTTGACGCGGGTGGTCAGCAGAATGAAGCCGATGAGTATGGTGGCCAGCGAGGCGGGGACGAGGAGCGTTTCGACGTGTTGCGGCGCGAGGGGCAACTCGGATGCGAAGATGAGGGCGAGGCCGGTGGCGACGGCGCCAAGCAACATGGAGGGTAGGAAGCCGACGAGGGGTTCGACTTCGCGCTTGATTTGAACGTCGCGCATGGCGCGATTGAGCATGGCGGGAATGACGCCGCCTTTGAGGGCGATGGCCACGACGACGGCGAGCCACGTGCCGAAGCCGGCGTGGCCGTGGCTGAGCAGCGGCATGAAGCCGAGGAGGATGCCTTGGAGGGTGACGGCGCGAATCAGCGCGGTGATGCGGCTGGTGCCCAGCGCGAACAAATTGAGCGCCAGTACGAAGACCAGCAGCGTATTGAGCAATGGCGACATGGTGAATTTTCCTTGTTAGCGGACGAGGAGGACGAAACCAAACCCACACAACAGAACGGCGGCGATCAGGAGATAGGGGACGTGGCGCATTTGGAGTCGGGCCATGGCGGATTCGACGAGGCCGATGCCGATGGAGAGCGCCAGCATTTCGACGATGAAGAGGGGCCAATCCAGCCAAGCCTTGCCGAACGAGAGGGGGGCCATGACGTGGAGGAAGAGCGCGCCGAGGACGAAGAGTTTCATGGCGGCGCCGTAGAGGATCAAGCCGAGGAGGGGGCCGCTGTGGTCGAGTACCATGACTTCGTGGATCATGGTGAGCTCGAGGTGGGTGTTGGGATCGTCGACGGGCACGCGGCAGTTTTCGGCCAGCAGGACGATGAAGAGGCCGATGGAAACAAGCATCAGGGGGGCGGCGGTTCCTTGCCAGGCGGCGGGATCGAAGGCGTGGAGCATGGGATCGAGCTGGATGGAGCCCGACATTTTCACCAGCACGAGGAAGGCGAAGAACAGGGCGGGCTCGGCGAGGCAGGCGAAGGTGACTTCGCGGGCGGCGCCCATGCCTTCGAAGGGCGAGCCGGTGTCCAGCGCGGCGGCGGTGGTGAAGAAGCGGCCGAGGGCGAGGAGATAGGCGAATAGAACGAGGTCGCCGGTGAAGCCCAGCGGCGCATGGAAGGGGCCCAGCGGCATCAGGAGGCCGGCGAGAAGAATGGTGACGACGGCGACGACGGGGGAGGCGATGAAGACCCACGAGGTGGTGGTGCTAAGGACGACGTTTTTCTGCATGAGCTTGAAGATGTCGAAGTAGAGCTGGAGGACGGGTGGGCCTTGACGACCGGCGATGAAGGCTTTGGTTTTGTTGATGACGCCCAGCAGCAGAGGCGGGAGGGCGAGCAGCAGCGCGAGATGGATGAACAGATGGATCATGATGGGATTCCCATGTTTTTCCAGAACAGCAACGCGAGAACGACGACCAGAATATAGAGCAGGTAGATGTGGATTTTTCCTTGCTGGAGCAGGCGAACCCACGGAAGGAAGCGACGGGTCAGGCGGAAGAATGGCATGATGGCGCGGTCCAAAACGGCGTCGGGAACGGATTGGGTCAGGGTGGACGGGGCAGGGAACAGCGAAGCGCGCAGGGCGGGGGCGGTGCGTTGAGGGATGAGCGCCCAGGAGAAAAACAAAACGAGAGATTGCGCGAAGGAGGAGCCGGTGTACTGGATGCGCGGGGTGGGGCGCATGTAGCCGCAGCCCCAGGTTCCTTGGGTGCGCACGGCGGGAATGCGGCGGCGCAGGACAGCGACGAGGAGGGCGGCGGCGAGCAGAACGAGGCCGGCGGCCGTGAGGAAACCGTAGGGAGCGAGATCGCCCAGATGGCGCGCAGATTCCGCGCTGGCGGGTGACCACGCGGCCACGGCCTTGCCGATGGCGGGCAGGGCCAGTTGCGGCAACAGGCCCAGCACGACGCAGGCGGCACCCAGAGCGGTGAGGGGGGAGATCATCCAGAGGCCGGGATCGTGGGCGTGGGCGCCTTTGGCGGTGCGGGGAGTGCCCATGAACACGGTGCCGTAGAGTTTGACAAAACAGGCCACGGCGAGCGCGCCGATCATGGCCATGGCCAAGGCGCCAAGGCCGGCCGCCAACGCAACCGGGCCGGAGGCGGGGTGGATGCAGCGGAAGAATCCGAGGTAGGTCAGCCATTCGCCGGCAAATCCATTGAGGGGGGGCAATCCGCAAATGGCCATGGAGCCGACGAAGAAGAGCGCGGCCGTGCGGGGCATGAGTTTGGCAAGGCCGCCCATTTGGTCCATTTGGCGGGTGTGGGTGGCGTGGATGAGGGAGCCGGAATTCAAGAACAGGAGGGATTTGAACAGGCTGTGGTTCCAGACGTGGAAGAGCGCGCCGCCCAGACCGAGGGCCACGATTTCGGGGCGATGGGAGGTGCTGCCGACGAGGGCGAGGCCGATGCCCAGGACGATGATGCCGATGTTTTCAATGCTGCTGTAGGCGAGGAGTCGCTTGACGTCGCTTTGGCCCAACGCGAAGGCGATGCCGAGAATGCCGGTGGCGGCGCCGACGGCGAGCAGGGCGGCGCCCCATTCGATGGCGGGATCGGGGAGGAAGGAGAGGATGCGAACCATGCCGTAGATGCCCATTTTGAGCATGACGCCGGACAGGACGGCGGAGACGTGGCTGGGCGCGTTGGCGTGGGCGGCGGGCAGCCAAACGTGCAGGGGCATGATGCCGGCCTTGAAGCCGAAGCCAACGACGGCCAGCACGAAGATCGCGGTGGCGAGGGAGGGGGAGAGGGCGGCGGCCGACAGCGGGTCGAGATTCGTGGAGCCGGTGGCGCGATAGAGGAGGCAGAAGAGGGCCATTAGGCAGACCGTTCCGACGTGGGCGGCGACCAGATAAATCCATGCGGCGCGGCGGACGGCCAGTTCCTTGTTGTCGGTGGCGACGAGGAAAAACGCGGAGACGGCCATGATTTCCCAGACGACGAGAAACAGGACGGAATCGCGCGCGAGGACGACCATGGCCATGGAGCCAGCGAGCAGTCCGTAGAAGAAGCGCAGGCCGCGACCGGTGGTGGGGTGGCGGGATTGCTTCCAGTATTCCGTACCGTAGAGGGCGCCGAGCGCGGGGACCACGAAGACGGGGACGAGGAAAAATGCGGAGAGGGCGTCCAGTTCGACGCGGAATTGTCCCCACGGCAGGCTCCAGGCGGTTTGGAGGGCGGGCGTGGATTCGGCGAGCCACGAGAGCGCGACGCCGGTCAGGCCGAGGAGGGTGCCGAGCAGCATGAGCAGGGTCGAGAGGGGTTGGGCGGTTTGCGAGCGGCGGTTGGCGAGGCAGCCGGGGAGGCCGCTGAAGGCCATGAGCGTTGAAGCCGTGAGGGTGAGCCAGATTGGAAGGGTGTTGGACATGGGGGGCAAATGGGGTTACTTCAGGAAAATGGAGGAGATGATTTGCTTGATGGGCATGGTCCAGGCGAGGAGGGCCAGAACGGCGATCAGGATATAGATGAGATAGTGGTGGGTGAGTCCGCGATGAAGTTGGCGGGAGGAGCGGAACCAGGGTTCGGCGCGTTTGGCGGCTGGGAGAATGGCTCGATCCAGTACGAAATCTTCGACGTGGGTTTCGAAGTGGCTTGGCTTTGGAAACAGTTGATTGGACGTGGGATCGTTGCCATGAGAATGGAGAATGCGACGGAAAAAGGCGACGAGCATTTGGGCGAAGGAGGAGGCGGTGTATTGGATGCGCGCAGTGGGGCGCGAGTAGCCGCAGCCCCATGTCCCGGCGCTTTCGATGCCAGCGGTTTGCAGTCGTTTTGCCAGGAGGCGATAGGCCAAGAATCCGGCCAGCCAGAGCGCGGCGGCGATGGCCGACAGGGTCCAGAGGGGGGCCAATTCGGATACGCTCGAAATGGCGTTGTGGCGGTGGTGGAGCCAGACGTCGGAGGCGCTGGCGAGCGCGGGGGCGATGGCCATCGGAAACAGTCCGATGCCGATGCAGATGGCGGCGAGGATCGCCATGGGGGCGAGCATGGCGCGCGGGGCTTCCGTTGCGCGCGCCACGCGGTCGGTGCGGGCGCTGCCCAGAAAGACGCCGCCGTAGACTTTGACGAAGCAGGCCAGCGCCAAGCCGCCTGTGGCCGCCAAGACGGGCACGGCCAGCGCGGTGGCGGACCACGTGGAAGAGGCTGGATGCGCGGTGGACTGGAGAAGGCCGAGATAGACGAACCATTCGCTGACGAAGCCGTTGAGCGGAGGGATGCCGCAGATGGCGACGGCGCCGAGGATGAACAGGGTGGCCGTCCATGGCATGCGGCGAGCCAAGCCGCCGAGATGGTCGATTTGGCGCGTACCGGTTTCGTGGACGACGGCGCCCGCGCAGAGGAAGAGTAGTGATTTGAACAGGCCGTGGTTCCAGACGTGCAGCAGGCAGCCCGCCATGCCGAGGGCGACCCATGCGGGCTGTCCTCGCGATTGGCCGATCATGGCCAGGCCGAGGCCCATGACGATGATGCCGATGTTTTCCACGCTGTGATAGGCCAGCAGCCGTTTTAGGTCGTGCTGGCCGAGGGCGAAGAGCACGCCGAGCACGGAGCTGACACAGCCGAGGATCAGCACGATGCCGCCCCAACTGACGGGGGTTTCGGGCAGATAGCCGAAAAAGCGGACCAATCCATAGATGCCCATTTTGATGAGTACGCCGGACATCATGGCGGAGACGTGGCTGGGGGCGCTGGCATGGGCGGAGGGGAGCCAAAAGTGAAGGGGCATCAGACCGGCCTTGAGGCCGAATCCGAGGAGGGCGAGCAGGGTGAGGGCGGCTACGGCACCCACGGCGGTTTGATGGACGTCGAGGGGGCCCATGATGAACGTGTGGGCGAGGGTGCGCCACAGGGCGAACAAAACAATCAGGCTGATGGTGCCGACGTGGGTGGCGACCAGATAGAGCCAACTGGCGCGGCGGACGTCGGCGTTGGTATCTTCGGTGCCTACGAGGAAGAAGGCGGAGAGAGCCATGATTTCCCAGCCGTAGAGGAAGAACACCATGTGGCGGGAGATCAGCAGGAGAATCATGCCGGATTGGACGAGGCCCCAGAAGAGGCGCAGCTTGCGGCCATTGGCGGGGTGGCGGCGCTGGGGCCAATAGGCCATGCCGTAGAGCGAGCCGAGCGCGTTCATGATCAGCACGGGCACGAGGAAGAAGGCGGTGAGGCCGTCGACTTCGACTTGGACGGCGTCGCCCATCAGAACCCACGGCAACGTCAGGGCGGCGGAGGGGCCGCCGAAGCAGAAGCAGAGAACGCCGGCCATGCCCGCCAGCGTTCCCAGCCATGAGAGGGCGTGGGCGATGCGCTGTCCGGCGGCGGAACGGCGATCGAAGAACAGGCCGGGAACGCCGCTGGCGGCGCAGATCGCGGCGGCGATCAGCACGAGCACGGAAGGGGCGATGGAGCCGGTGGGCGGCATGGGCGACTGCTAGTTGCCGTCCGAATCCGGGGCGGCGGCGGGAACGGGAATGGTGGCTTCGGCGGCGGCGAGGGTTTCGAGGAGGACGTCGCGCAATTCCTGGCGCTTGAGGGCGGCATTGAAATCGGGATTTTTCAGGACGTAGCCGAGGCGGGAGAGAAGGTGGAGATGCGCGCGCACGGTGGGGCTGATGAGGGTGAAGAGAACGTTGACGGGCTCGCCGTCGATGGCCTCAAAATTGATGGGGTGTTCGAGGAAGCAAAGGGTGATGGTGGGCTTGGTGATGTGCAGGACGATGGGGTTGCGGACGTGGGGAATGGCGATGCCGTCGCCGACGCCGGTGGAGCCGAGGGTTTCGCGGGCGAGCAGGACTTGGTAGAGAAATTCGCGGTCGACTTCTTCGGGCAGGCGCATGACTTCGACCATGTTGCGAAGGACGGTGGCTTTTTCAGTGCCTTCGATGCGGTAGTAGACGCCGCCGGATTTGAGGGTGTCGAGGAGGGTGGGCAACTGGGTTTTGCTGGAGTCGGCCTCGGTGAGGGCTTCGATGGAGATGGGGATTCGTTTCGAGGTGGCCCATTCGAGGATTTCGGCGCGGTTGAAGCGGCATTGCTCGTTGATGCGATAAACGGGAATGCTGTCCTGCTTGATCCAGCGATAAATGGTTTGATCTGTCACATTTAACAGCTTGGCAACATCTTTGACTGACAATTGCATATATTTACTCCTAGACTCAAATTAACCACATCGTATGTCTTTTGTATTGATATTGTCAAATTTGTGATGAATTAACCAGTAGAAGACCTCCAGATGTTCTTTGTGGAGACTGTTGCGCACCGTTTGGACGATTCGGTCGGTGGAGTCTTTATCATAGGATGCGTCAACTCTGGCGCAGGGAGGTCGGACGAAACGGCTTGAAGAACGAGAAGGGTTCGGCGATTGTATGACGCGATTTGAAAGGAAAGGACGAGGCGAATGAAAGGTATTGTGTTGGCGGGCGGTTCGGGGACGAGGCTCTATCCCATCACGCGTGTGGTGAGCAAGCAGCTCTTGCCGGTGCATGATAAGCCGATGGTCTATTATCCGCTTTCCGTCTTGATGCTCGCGGGCATTCGCGAAATCCTGATTATCAGCACCCCGGAGGATTTGCCGCGCTTTCGTGCGCTGTTGGGCGATGGATCGACGCTGGGGCTGAAGCTGGAATATGCCGAGCAGCCCAAGCCCGAGGGACTCGCGCAAGCTTTCATTATCGGTCGCGAATTCATTGCGGGAGATTCGGTGGCGCTGGTTTTGGGCGACAATATTTTTCATGGCATGGGCCTCACGGGTATTTTGCGTCGCGCGGGAAGGCTGACGGAAGGTGGCATCGTTTTTGGTTATTTGGTGAAAGATCCTGAGCGGTATGGCGTGGTGGAATTCAATGCGGCGGGGCAGGTGTTGGGCATTGAGGAAAAGCCGGCGAAACCCAAATCTCATTACGCGGTGCCGGGGCTCTATTTTTATGATGGCACGGTGTGCGATGTGGCGGCGACGCTCAAGCCCTCGGCGCGCGGTGAGTTGGAGATTACCGATCTGAATCAGAAATATTTAGAGAAGGGCAAGTTGCGTGTGGAACTGTTGGGGCGCGGCTTTGCATGGCTGGACACGGGTACGCATGAGTCGCTGTTGCAGGCGTCGAATTTTGTGCAGACGATTGAGGAGCGTCAAGGACTCAAGATTGCGTGTTTGGAAGAGATTGCGTTTCGTTCCGGCTGGATCACGGCGGACCAGTTGCGCAAGCTGGGGCTGGAAATGGCTAAAAATGCTTACGGACAATATCTGTTGGCGTTGGCCGATGAGGAGAAAGTGGTTCGTCCATGAGCTTGCGTTGTGAAATAACGTCGATTCCCGGTGTGTTGCTGTTCACGCCAAAAGTGTTCGGAGATGCGCGCGGTTTTTTTCTGCAAACCTACCAAACTAAATTGTATGCCGCCGCAGGTCTAGACCGCCTGTTTGTACAGGATAATTTGTCGAGATCGTGTCGCAACACGGTTCGGGGCTTGCACTATCAGCTTCGGAATCCGCAAGCGAAATTGGTGAGCGTGTTGCGCGGGGCAGTGCTGGATGTGGCGGTGGATATTCGCCGAGGCTCGCCCACGTTTGGAAACGTGGTTGTCGCAGAATTGTCGGAAGATAATCGCAAGCAACTTTTCATTCCGGAGGGATTTGCCCACGGCTTTCGCGTGCTGACGGACACGGCCGATTTTCATTACAAGTGTACGGATCTCTACACGCCGGGGGATGAATATGGCGTGTTCTGGAACGATTCAGCGTTGAAGATTCCGTGGGGCGATTTGTCGACACCCGTGGTTTCCCCGAAAGACACGAAACTTTCTTGCTTGGCCGACATTCCTCCGGAACAGTTGCCGGTGTTTGCCAACTAAAATTGGTCACCGAGAGAACGGACGAAATCGGCGAGGGGGCAGGCGGTGAGCGGGGTTTCGGTGGAGGATAGTTCTATGCGCAGGGTGTTTTCCAGCACGGTGCCGGGGGCGAGGACGACTTCGGGGCTGAGGGTTTCGATTTCGGAGTAGCCAAGACCTTGGTTGGAGTAGACCTCGACGACGCAGCCGCCATCGGGATAGTCGCCGGTGGCGGAATTGGCAACGGATTCAAAGATGACGTGGGTGCCTTTGGCGGCGGCGATCCAGCCGCGAGGGGAGTCGGAGCCTAATTTCGTTTCAGCGCCGGAGCTGACGCGGTAGACGGCGGAACCCGTACAGGTGGTGAGTTGGTCGTTGGACGGTTTGGCTCCCATCAGGGCGCTGAGGCCACCGGAGAATTTGGATGGATTCTCCACGGGCAAGACAATGTGTTCGGCTTGGGCGATTTGGCTGATGTTCCAGAGCACGACGGGAATGTCCGAGGGGGCGAGGCGTTCAATGCGTTGTTGAACGACGAGAGTGGTGGAGTGGGGTTCGAGTCGGAAGAGGCGGGAGACCAGAATGTGCAGGGGGGCTCCATATTCACGGGTCAGGAGTGCGCAGGGCACGCCATCGGCATCGGTCCAAGCGGAGCAATTCCAGGGCAGATCGGCCAGAACGGCGGGGGGGGGCCAATCTTTTCCATCGCTGGAAAACGAAGCCCAACGAGCTTGTGAGACCGGCCAGATCCAGTCGCCGCCCATGTTGAAGAATCGCTCGCCTTCGGGGGGAATTTGGCCTTGCAGGGTGGGTTCGAGACGGAATGGACTGGATTCTTGTAGAGAAGAAAAATGAACAAGGCGTCCGACGGCGGGGACTACAATGGCGGTGGCGCGGTCATTTTGGAGTTGGTAGGCGTTGGTCCAGCCAAGGAAATCCGTTGGGGCAATGGGGGCGACGGGGGGGGGTGCGGTGATGGCGCAACAGCCATTTCCTGCTTGGGCAGGCGAGGAGAAGGAGAGGCAAAAGACAACAAGACAAATCGTGCGGATGAGGATATTCATGCTGGGGAGAATAGGGAGGCGGAGCAGAAAAATCCAGCGCTACTTCTTGGGCGCGTCACCTTTTTCAGGCGGCGGAAAAGCGCGTAGAAGGGCACGGTTTTCCTGCATCCGTTGATCGAGTTCGGCCAACATCTTTTTGTGTTCTTCTCGTTGGTCAGGCGTGAGGTGTTGGGCGATTTGCAGGCGCATTTCTTCGAGGAGGGCATTGAAGGTGGCGCGGCTTTGTTCGCGATTTTCCTTCATGCGGGGTTCATAGGTCATGAAAACGGCGAGGACTTTTTCCTCTTGGGTGGAGTCGAGGTGGAGGCGTTGGGTGAGCTTTTCGGTGATGCGTTGGGGCATGTTGGCGGGAACTTCGGAGAACTTCTTGATGCGGGCGCGAATGATGGCGCTGTTGCCGAAGAAGCCGATGCAGACGCCGGCGAGGAGTGCGGCGAGGAGGAGGAGGGTCAACTTGGTTTTTCTCATGACGGGCTCCTCTTACAGGCTGGAATCGTCGGCAAAGGGGACAAAATTTCGGGCGAACTCATCGAGTTGGACATTTTGCAGCCACGCCTCGCTGATTTGGCGATCGGCGGCGGTGATGGAGCGGCTGACGACGGTGACGGTGGCGAGAAGGGCCAAGGAGGCGGCCATGGCACAGACCCAGGGGGGGATGCGGGCGACGGGACTGAGGGGGGCGGGGCGGGGCAGGGGTTGCGCGGTGGCTTCGTGGCGAATGGCGTCCATGATGGAGGCCGTGTCGAGGGCCACTTCGTGGGGGCGATAGGCGGCTCGAAGCTGATCCCACAGTTCGGGTTGTTTTGTTTTCATGGCTTCACTTCCTTTTCCGGGCGGAGGTCTTTCAGAATAGTTTTGAGGCGATGGCGAGCGCGAAAGGCTCGAACTTTGACGGCGGAAAGGCCGCAACCCAAACGGCGAGCGGCCTCTTCCATGGAGGTGTCCTCCAGTTCAACGAGGGTGATGACGGCACGGTCATCAGGGCTGAGGCGGCGAAGGGCAGCTTCGAGCCATTCGCGGGCGGTTTCCTTGGCGTTGCGATCTTTCTGCTGTTCGGTGTGCAGCGCTTGCTGGGAGTTTTCGACATCGAGCAAGGAGGAATCGTCCAGATCGGAGAACGGTTTGTCGCGGCGGCGATAGTGTTTGCGCCAGAAGTCCATGGCGGCATGGCGGGCAATGCGCAGGATCCAGACGCGCAGGGGCGATTCGCCCCGATAGGAGGGCAGGGAACGAAAGGCGCGCACGAATGTATCCTGAGCGACCTCCTGAACATCCTGCGGGGGCAGGCGGCGCGAGAGGTCGGCGGCAATGAGCCGCTGATAGGCGTTCACAATTCCGGCAAAGGCTTCGATGTCGCCGTCGAGAACCCGGCGAACAGCAGAGAGGACAAAAGCATCTTCATCGCAACGGACGTCGTTTTCGCTCATTTGAAGGCCTTGCAGGAGGCCGGATAGGAACCGGCCCCCTGCGGCTACATTTTCATAGATCGGGGTTGGGTGCAAGTGGAGTTAAAACTTGAGGACGATGTTGAAGCCCGGATAGTAGGGATAATAGACCGGT
>CAZYGH010000065.1:0-13981 GCA_964647595.1 uncultured Verrucomicrobiota bacterium | reverse complement strand
TTCGTGCAAAAACTTGTCATAGCGGCGGCCAATTCCCCAGATGTCACCGACGGCAATCTGGGCCAGCCAGGTTTCGATGTCTGCCGCATCGTCCAGCAGCCAGATGCCACCGCTACTGGGCGTCTTCTTGGCCAAGCGATTGGCGACCTTGGAGAGGGTCTTGGTGCGCGCCACCCCTACGCACACAGGAATCCCCGTCCATTGGAGCACGGTGCGGCGGATCGTTTCGGCCACAGCCAACAGCTTCTCCCGCGAAAACGATTGGAACAGCAGAAAGGCTTCGTCGATGGAATACCGCTCCACATCGGGCGAGAACTGGGCCAAGACCTGCATGACGCGGGCGGACATGTCGCCGTAGAGCGCATAGTTCGAAGAGAACACCCTGACGCCATGCTGGGCAAAGAAGTCCTTCCTCTTGAACATCGGCTCACCCATTTCAATGCCCAGTGCCTTGGCCTCGTTGGAGCGAGAGATAACGCAGCCGTCGTTGTTGGACATCACCACCACGGGCTTTCCCGCCAAACGGGAATCAAACACCCGTTCGCAAGACACGTAAAAGTTGTTGCAGTCCACCATGGCGTAGAATGCGCGACTGGAGTTGGAGGCCATCACACCCTCTTGACCACGCCAGTCACCACGCCCCAGATTTGCAGCTCTTGGCCCGATTCGATGTGTACGGCGCCGTACTTTGGATTTTCCGGTAGCAACAGGCGCACGTTTTTCCGAATGTGCAGACGCTTCA
Source organism: uncultured Verrucomicrobiota bacterium (assembly GCA_964647595.1). GTDB lineage: Bacteria > Verrucomicrobiota > Kiritimatiellia > CAIQIC01 > Lenti-01 > Lenti-01. The sequence continues at coordinate 13,239 of CAZYGH010000065.1, read as the reverse complement.
CCGTCATCTCGCCGTCCAGCACCGCCACCACGATCTTGCCATGCACGGCCTCCTCGGAGCGGTCCACCACCAAAATGTCGCCGTCGGCAATGCCCGCGCCAATCATGGAGTCGCCGGAAACCTTCACCATGAAGGTCGCGGCGGGATTGCGAACCATGTAGGCATTCAGGTCGAGGGCGCTCTCCACATAGTCATCCGCCGGCGACGGAAACCCCGCCGAGACCCTAGCAAGATATAAGGGGGCTACAGCATGGCCGCCAGACAGAATCGCCGGTGCAATCACCTCCACGCGCCCATGGCAGGCAGGAAAAATGTGGGTGATGAGCAGATTTTTCATAGGTGAACACCTGTTCACATACTATGAGGTACCCCGCCCCCACGCAACTGGAAATGGGGCTAGAAAAAGTAATCTGCCCTATTTCCTCTTGCAGTGATAGTTGTGAGTCAGAACATGATGGGGCACTACTGCTCTTCGTCACGATCCAGATGAAGATGACGCCCTGCCGCCTCCGCGATTTGGGCAAATACCGGGGCGGCCGACATACTTCCCGTGCGCATGGGTTGTGGATTATCCAAAACAACAATGATGCCAATCTCTGGGCGCTCGGCGGGCAAGATGCCCATGAAGGATGCCATGTTCATGTTCGCCATGTGTCGCCCGTCTTTGATTTTCTCGGCCGTGCCAGTCTTGCCCGCCACGTTGAAACCGGCAACTGCCGCCCGAGTACCCGTACCTCCCTCACGAGTGACTTCGACCAGCATACTCCTCATCCGTTCGGCAGTTGCTGCGCTGACCGGTTGAGCGATGATCTCGGGCTTGTTTTCCAACAAAACAATGCCGTCTTTGCCCATCACTTTCCTGACCAAATGGGGCCTCATCTGTGCCCCGTCATTGCCGATGCAACACAGCATGTTCAGCAACTGTAAGGCTGTCACGGATACGGTGTACCCCATCGCCACACGGGTGACATCCACTGTTTTCCACTCCGACAAGGAACGAAGGCATCCCTCTCCTTCGCCAGAAATTTCAAGGCCTGAAAGTTTGCCAAACCCAAAATCCGTCAAATAGCGGTGAAGTCGATCCTCTCCAAGCATTACGGCAATCTTGGCAGCGCCGATGTTACTGGACTTGCGAAGAATGCCGGTCACATCCAGCATTCCATAGGGATGGAAGTCTCTCAGCGGTTTCCCATCGTAAGACCACGTGCCGTTCTCGCAATCAAACAGATCGTTGGTGGAAATGAGTCCCTCGTTGATGGCGGCGGCAATGACCCCGACCGAGAAGATCGAACCGGGTTCAAAGACTGCGCTTGCGGCAAGGTTCGCGCTCGCAGATTGGAGCCTTTCCTCGGCCTCGTTCCCCTCATTTCCGAATCTCGATGCCATAGCCAGGATTTCGCCCGTGCGAACGTTTTCTACAATGGCCCACGAGCCTTCGGGATGGTACTGGACCATGGCCGCGTCCAACGCCTGTTCGACCGCGTGCTGAATGCCGTTGTCCAGCGTCAACTCGATGTCGACCCCATCTGGAACTCCTCCTCCGGATTTGCAGGCAACGGCCTGGGCAATTCCCCAATCCCCAACTGTTGCGGCAAATTCTCTCGGTATAATTCGTGATAATGACTCCGTCGCCGCCCCTCCCGGCGATTCATCCATCGCATTTGCCAGAGAACTCACAATCACCATCAGCCCCGCCAACACCACAAGAATATTCTGCCCACTTTTCACATCGTCCTCCATTGTTATTCCGTAAGCCGATCCCAATTTTCAAAACGAATTCTCTTTTCTCATAGGCGAATTCCGCTATTCGCCTTGGTCCCGCCAAATCTTCTGCTCCTTCAGGATGCCATCGGCCAGCATCCGCATAGGAGCGGAAAGCTCTTCGTGAATTTCATGTAGCGCGGATGCCGCCCGCTCCAGCGTTTTCTCGGGATACAGCCGATCATTTGCCCAGGGCCAACGTCCTTTGCTCGAACTGATTAGCCGCTTGCGCTCTTTATGGCTTATGGGGTCGCAGATATTCCGGCGATAATGGAGCAGCACCTGTTCATAGTGGCGCACCACGACCTCTCCGCAATGGCCAAGACCGCGCAAGGCATCGCCACGGGCAGAAAAACACAGCATCTGGACCAAGTCGGCGGCGGCCGTTTCCGTAAGTTCTTCATTTTGATACAGGACATCCAACCCTTCGTCGGCATACGACAAGGCCCGCTCGTACAGCCCCTGCTGGTTGTAGATTCGGGCCATCGCCGTCAGGGAACGACCCAGCGTCACCGTCTGGACATCATCCAAATCCAGCCTCCGCTTCTTCTGCATCCACTTGTAATACCGCCTAACCACATTCAGATACCCCAAGGCCTTGCCGTGGCTCTCCCGCCCGAGGGCGGCATAGCAACACCCCAGCCGCCAATGGTCGATAACCGCATACTCGTCAATCAACCGACGTTTGATTTTGGAGTTTGGAAGCCCATGCACCAGCCGGATGCACCCCTTGATTTGCTCGATCGCCAAGGAGGATTCACCCTTAATGAGCGATTGTCTGGACAGCCGGGCCAGATATTTCAACTGCTCGGACGCCCCATCGCCCTTGTTGCCTAACTGGATCGCACACATAAACGAATTCCTATGGTCAGTTGCTCGGCATAGCTGTAGCCCGATGCGCCGCGATCAACTCATCCGTAAGACAATGGGCCAAGTCGAAATCGTGTTGTTGCAAGGCCTTGAAACCGACATCCGACAGCGTGGCGAGTTTCCGCAAGGATAGATCTCCAACATGCTTCGCAAGAGATTGGGCGGCCGCATCCGAAAGCGCCGTCACGCCGTCCAACCACAATTCGCCCCGGTGTCGACCGAGGGCCGCTGCCACTTCGTCCGCCACTTCTGCCAGACCATTGAGGCAAAGAACTCCCTCATATCGGGCCAAATGCTTGGCCGCCTCTACAGACAGGACTTTCAACCCGCCCAGATTCAACCCGCCCCGATGCTTGGCCAGCGCCTCGGCTGCATCCTCCGGCAACTCGCTCAACCCTTGCAAATATAGGTGTGCTTTGCTTTCTGCCAACCCTTCCGCCGTCGACACTGGCAGCTCGCACAGGCCATTCAGGAACAGGTACCCAGGATACCGAGCCAGTTCCCGCGCCGCAGAGACGGAAATCGCCGACAAACCAGTCAGGCCCAGCATCTCGCCTTTGTAATTTCCCAATGCCCTTGCTGTCGTATCGGACAGGCTTACAAGGCCGTCTAGCCACAGTTCGACCCGGTCGCTCGATTCCAGCAGAAACCCCAATGCCCGATCCGACAGATCCGAAATGCCGCCGAGGAAAAGTCCAAAATCTTGTTTGCCCAACGCTTCCGCCAAGTCGTCTGGCAACGCCTTCAGCCCATCAAGGCCAAGGGAGCCTTTATGTCGAGCCAACACCAGCGCATCGTCCTTGGAAAGATGTTGGATTCCATTCAAGGATAGCAACCCCCAACGATGCCTCGCCAAAACATCGGCCACGCCAGGCTGCAGCTCCTCCAGCCCGTCGAGATAGAGGTTGTATGGTCCCTCCCGCACCAATTCCAGCGCTTCCGCCGCCGTCAGCGATTTGATTTCAAAAGTGCTCGATATCTCATCCATACCCGCCTCCTTCCTTCTGGCATTGGTGGCTTCCAACACCCACTTCATGTCGCCATCCGGATCCCTCATGAACTGTAGTGCCTGGTCAGCACCCGCATAGCCATCCCCTGCCAAACTGCGAAACCACTTCATGGCATCCAATTCGTTCTGGACCACCCCTCGGCCTTTGGCATAGGCGACCCCCATGCAGTAGCGTGCCCCCGCATGGCCTTTCTCCGCCGCCTTCCTGAACCATTCCACCGCCTGAGCCGCGGTTTCCGGCATGCCCCTTTGCGCGAAAAGAACCTGCCCCACCGCATACTGCGCCTCGGCATCACCCTGCCGGGCCCGTTCCATCATGGCATCCATATCCAACTCCCTGTCCATTTGCTGTCCCCTTTCAATAAGTTGTCCATCCCTGTTGCATCACCCGGTGCAAGGAGCTGTCACTCCATCCAAGCCGGCTTAACGCACCCGGGGCGGGCATTGCGTTCAGCCATCCGCCTTTCCTCCCATTCCGCCTCCTCCTTCACCTCTTCAAAGAAATCGCGGTTTTCCCCAAAACCGCCCATGCGCGTCTTCCGGATGTGGACCCGCCCCTCATATCCGTGGGCTCGCTCTGGATCGACGTCCCCCATCATCAGGCACATAATCGCCAACACCTTGGCCTCGCAACGCCCACAGTGATCCCGAGTGGCAATAACTTTCTCCAAATGCTCGACGTACGTGACAATAGCTTCCTCCCCCATCCCCTTCGTCAGGGGAATCACCCCCGCCAGTTCCGCCAGTCCCGGCCCACCCCGCCGCATGCTGCAAAGGTCCTTGTTATCGTAATACCGATTGTTGATCCGTCGCATGATCTCCCGATGCAACTCCGCATCCACCCCCGCCGGCGGCGCATCTTCTGGTTCCACCTGGCTTGCGACAACCTTGCTCACCCGTTTCACCAATCCCGCAGACTTCCGACGAACCACCTTCTTCTTTGCTTTCATCCTTATCCCTTTCTTCATGTTCTACCCTTACCCTACCGATATCCGATGCCGCTGAATGTCCTTCTGCCGAACCGCGGCAGGAACGGCCGATTGTTGTTCGCGTAAAGTGCGCCGTTCGCAGTTGGAACGCACCTTGGCCTCCCCATCCATTGGAAACCGAAGAGCCGACCGTAATCCCCTATCCCGCATCCCCCGTCACAAATCCACCCCCTCAAAGGGCCGAAGCAATTCGGGGTCGTTCCGCGCCGCATCGGTCAATTTCCAAACGATGGGATCAAACCAAATCCACCACCCGTCGTTATCCCACATTTTGACCAAAAGAATCAGATTGTTGAACTCCTCCACCGATGCCGTATGGACGAAATATTCGATCTCTTCCGCCGTAATGTTCGTACATTCCGGCAAATACATTTCCAACGGAAAGCCACAGTAACGATTCGTCGGTTCGATGATCCCCTTTTCGGCATAGAAGTGCGCCGCCGTCTCCATCGCCATTAACGCGTTGTCTTTGTGATCTTCGTCGTCTCGGCAATATCCCTTCTCATGGCGACGCCAATACCGATTGGTCGCCGCTTTTACGGAAATGGGGCCCGTCTTTTGCAAATGCCTCAGAAACAACGCCGACATCGATCCGCAACTTAACCAACCCATGCGAGACCCTCCTTTGTTTTTGAAACATCATACCCCACAGCTATGACATAGCATGTCACTGTAGTGTCATATTTCGTGGAGAAATGGGAAACAAGACTGGACAAGATTACAGGATTTTCAGGATTTACAGGATGGGGATCCCATTTGTGACATTCGTGTGATTCGTAGTTAAACCGGCTGCTCCGGCTTCCCCCTGCGCCCCTTCCCCATTTGCGTTAATTCGCGTCCATTTGCGGTCCCCCGACCTCTTTTCTTCCCTTCACGAATTCAGATTCATTCTGTTCCGCTTCCGCCGCCCCCGTGGACTTATTTGCAAAACCCTGCCGGAAATTGATCCCAAGTCCGTCCGTCCAACTCCCGCTGCGGCTTTTTGTGGTTGTTCCCCAATTGCTTGATGAAAAATGGAATCCCCGCCGAAACGACCGGATCCCTCACCGCCCGCGCCCAGGCCAAATCCAGCGGAACGGCATCCTCTCCGCCCGTCTCCGACCCCAGCACCACCCAACCGACATCCAAATAGTTCGCCAAATCAATCGGCCCCAGCATGGGCTCGATCATGACAAATCGATGCCCCATAATCCGGAGCAGATGGGGCAGCCGGGCATCCGCCGTCTGCTGATCCTCGATGGATACCCCGCACGCCAGATAAGAAGGCACCCCCTTCGGATACCGCGCCACCATGACGTCCGCCATCCGCTCTGCCCTTTTCGTCCACAGCACGTACTTGGTCGCATTGCCCCGCCTCGCCTTCGCCTGGGCCACCTCGTCCACAATGCCGAGAATGCGCCCAATGGCGGCGTCTTCCACCCGATCCCAGAACAGATCGCCATGCTGCACCACCCCGACAATCCCGTTCTTCGGCTTCAGCGATTCGACCGACATGCGCCTTTCCATGACATGGGGCTGGTTGGGCCCATATTCCGCCGGTATATTCCCCAACCGCTGCTGCCAAGGGAAAATCCCATCCAAAAACCAACACTTGCAACAGCCCCTGGAATACCGCTGACACCCAATCACCGGATTCCAATCCCCCGTCAAAATATCGCCCGCATTGTTCTTTGCCATGGTTCGCACCCCTTTCGTGATCGTGGTCGCAAACGATATATGCCATAATTCGCAAGTCAAGCCCAAGCGGGGCAGTGGGTAGACTGGCGATAAGTTTTCGGTCACTTGCGCACCCGCTCCATTTGGGCCATACTAATGCTATGGAAATTGGGTAGCCCGTCGCCTGGCCATATTAATGCAAGGGAAAAAGATGACAGAAGAAGAACTGAAGCGAATCGTTGCCAACACCATTGCACTGTATGAAAATGAAACCAAGCGTGCCGCGACCGCCACACGAGTAATGATTGATAAACTGGGCGCTGTAGAGGCTCTATCTCGACTCATGGTTAGCGCCGATCTCCAGAAAGGCTTCCGTGTGCTGCGGGACAAGAATCTTCTCGAACGGACATTTGAGACAATTGTTGTCCAAAACCAACATTTATTTAAGCGTAACATTGTCGAATGCGCCCAATGGCGGTTAGACAACCCTCACCGTCCTCAATAATGCAAATCACTTACCCCAAATCAGCTCGTGGAAGACGACTAGCAACCATTAGTAAAAGGATGAATAATGAAGCTTAATTGGAATAATCAGCATTTTGATTTTGAATGCGTCCTCTTACATTTTGAAGACGGCACGCATACAAATGTCTTTTCAAGAAAGAATAATACGACACTGGGCGAAACTATTATGCACAGACGGTATGCGTCTTTAGCAACCAAAGCACGACGCCAATACCCGCAACAACTCTCAACCCCAATCGGCGCATTCTTGATGGGCCTCAAGACAATCGGCGACAACTTCTACCTAGATTTTCTGAATTTGTATGGTGATCTCAAGTATTCTAAGTTCTGTATTGAAGATGAGAGCATCTTGGGTCGGCGTGGTCTTTACATATTTGCAAATAATGATGGGCTTCTGTATCTCGGTCGATGTAAGGGTTCATTCGGTTCACGGATCAACCAGGGATATGGGACAATTCACCCAAAGAACTGTTTCATCGACGGCCAAGCCACTAATTGCCACATTAACTCGTTAATAACAGGTTGTGATGGGAAGATTCAGCTTATGGTTTGCCCCATTGACGATGAACCCACCATCGATTCTGCGGAAACAGGGTTAATTCAAAACTATCGACCTCCGTGGAACATCCAGGGAATATAGAAACATTAGAAACATGTCGCATGCCCATTACCGCGGACCTGAGCTGATAGTGAGATATTGGAGATCGTTATGCCCAACCGAGATGTTATTCTAGCTTATCTTCGTCAGAATGATGGGGGCTATTGCGATGACTGCCTTTCAGCCGCGACCAATATACTTCCGAGGCAACAGGTGAACCAACTCTGTAATGAACTTAAAAGACAAGGTCTTATCGCAAGAAATAAGGGGTATTGCGGCTGCTCAGATCGACAGAAGATCAAAAACAGTCTTGTCGTTAGGAAATAGGGTCTCCTCCCCACTGCCGCTTAATCCTGTCCATCAACAATTTCTCGGCCCCACCGACGGCATTTATTAATCCTCCCCGCCCTAGCCCTTTCAACCGTTCGGAAAGCCTCGCTTCCTCCAACAGCCCCCGCACCTCCCGATCTACCGCCCCTTCCTTGCAATCGGGTCTTGCCGCACGAATCAGGCGTGTGATCAGTCCCGGCAGGCGTTGGATTCCCAGTTCCTCGTGGCGGTCGCGCTGCTTCCAGATGGCAGGAGTAAGGAGGAGTTCGGCGGCGTCCTTCCGGATTTGCTCGGTATCGATCATATAGACATTTCCATCGGCGCCGAGGATGAAGTTGCCCGGGTGGCAATCTTTGAAACGTAGCCCCGCACCCCAAATCGGAATCCAGATCTCCAGCAGAATCTTTTCGATGATCCGGCAGACCGCCGGAAAATCCATCTTGGCTTCTTCAATTAGGTCCGCTAGTTCGGTCCCGGGGATGTATTCCAGGACGGCATACGGATGCACGGAGCCGCCGTGCCGATAGATGCCCGCCGCCAAACTCTTCTGGATATAGGGATTTTCCATCAAGGCCGGCACTCTCTGAAATTGGCTCCCGTGATAGGTCCGGTACTGTTCGTTGCCGGAGGTGCTACCATCGCCCTTGTAGATTTTCACCAGCACTTGCCTACCCCCGCCAAACGCATGACCGATATCCGGCGGCGTAGCAAACAGGCCGATGGTCCTAGCCCCCCTCCGTAGCTCGATCAAGCCGTCCGCCAAAGTGGAATCCAACCCCAGAATCTCGATCGCAATGCCTCTCAGATTCATGTTTGGACCCTCGTTTGCAGGTGGGCGGAATCAAAGGAAGCATCCGGCCACTTCCACGGCACGTTCAGGATGCCGTGGTGGGCGGCCCGATAAACCCACTCGGCCAGTTGGACAAGACCCGCCTCGGATTTGGGCTGGAAAGTGTTGGCATCCAACTCAAATTCCGGTGGGTTGATCAAGATCGCCGCCAAAACCGCCCCGTGAACCCGAGCCGTGGCCTTCAGGTCGCACAGGACTCCCGGGGACACCCGTGGTTCGAGGGAATAGCTGCCCTGCCCAGCCTTGCCCAGCAAATAGAGGGTATTTCTCCCGTTGATATGAATCACATGCAACAGTGGTTTTCCGGCAATCGCATCCAGCGCATCCGCCATCTCCTTCAAGAAATCCATTCGAAACATCCCCGACTCCAGCCAACCCAGCGGCAGGCTCAATCCCAGTCCATTCGCCGTGTCCCGCAGCGCATTGTGGCCGACATCGAGCACCAGATGGTCCACCAGCGGAAGCAATGGGCGGTAATCATCGAAAGAGACATGCCGAGTGTACCCATGGATTCTCAGACAGTTCGGCTTTCCCGCTGCCTTCGCCTGCTGGGCGATGTCCAGTACGCCCTCGTTCACCCGGTTCAGCAACAACCCATCGGCTTGAGCAATCTCTTGCGGTTCGAAATGGGAACGGTGCCTGTATCCCGTTCGCGAAAGAGGATAAAGCGTAACGGTTTCATGTCCGGAATGTTCGCTAGGATCGAAAACCATAAAGGCGGCCGGCATATCCCCTTCGAGTTCCTTGCGGGGCAGAAAATCAATATTCCACACCTTGAACTCATGACGCATCCCGTCTGACAAAACGCCCTTCCCGATATGACACGCAAACCCGCCCTTCCTCCCGGTCAACCCGCACGCCATCCGCAGCGCCAAGGGTAGCGCCGAACGGGGACCCGACGCCACAACGCGCTCAACGCCCGGAATCGCCCGCACCTTGCCACAAAGTTCTTCGACCGACCCGACACCGAACCCCTTGGCAGTGCGCACCTCAACCTTCCACCCCTTGAGGGCGTTTCGGACCGATTCCCCCTCCCCCCCTAGCGTCTCCACATAAAACGCATAATGGCACTGCCCATCCGCCAATATCTTGCTCATGGTTTTTCCTTCATTGCCGCCCACCTTATCATTTCCCGATGACAAGAGATGTCATGTTCGCCTTCTTGCCAAGTCGTGCTGTGATGACACCTCTTGTCCCTGTGCTTTGTTAGGATTCTTGAATCGTAATAAGAGGCTTGGATATGAACAACCAAAAGGAACTGGAAATGGAAGATTCAAACGATGGGATGGAAAGCAACGAACAGGATTGGATGGATATTGAATTCGATAACAACGAAGACGGTGAGAAGCCTGCAAGTGCGTTGCTGGAAGCTGTTCGCAACAATGATCTCGAATCATGCCGGACTTTGATTGCTTCCGGGGTGGATATCAACGAAGTTTCGGGGTCTCCTGAGCGCACCGCGCTGATACGCGCCGCCGAATTTGGTCAACGCGAAATCGTTGAGCTGCTGATTCAGAGCGGAGCGGATGTAAATGCTCAAGCCGATGAGGGCCTTTCCGCCTTGTATCTCGCTTCCGTGGAGGGGAAAGTTGAAGTCGTGGATAAGCTCCTCCACGCGGGAGCCAGCCCTTGCATCCAAGACGACAACGACGTCACCCCGATTCATGGCGCCGCCTATCTGCAGCATCCCGAGGTGGTCGAGTTGCTGATCAAAGCTGGCGCAGACGTAAATGCCCGGGATTGCAGCGGGGCATTCGCCCTTGGTCTTGCGGCTGAAGCGGGTAACGCGCCGATCGTGGAGATGCTTCTCAAGGCGGGTGCCAACATCAAAACGAAAAACCACGCCGGCTTTGACGCCATGCTTATGGCATCCGTTTATAAGCATTTCGACGTGCAAAAGCTGCTACTGGATGCGCAGAACGCCAACCCGTCCTAACCCGTCGGCAATGCGGCGGTCCGGCTATTGCGGCCGGGCCGCCATTCCCCTATCCAACCGCAGCAGATTGTGCTGCCGTTGGTACTCGAAGGTGTGTTCCTCCCGGATCTTGAGATCGGCCAGTTTCACCCCCTCCAGCAGCATGCAAAGCAGCAACCCATGTCCAAACGGCCGGCCGGGATCGTTCAGCAAATCCTCGTAGCTCCGGCCAAGCCCGATATGATCGGTGCCGTCGAAGTCGAACAGCGCGATGTCGTCGCCCCGGTCGTACATCTCCTTCAGCCGGGCAAAGGCCTCCGTCTTGACGATCAAGTCACAATAAAGCTGACCATAGACCGCCTGGCGGCCTTGGATATAGGTGATCCGCCGCCCGTTCCACCACGCAAAGGTCGGCTGGGGCTTTTCCTTCGCCTTCGGCAACCGCACCACGGGCCGACGCAACACCCCTTTCCATGCCTTGAACTTCGGATGATTCACCTCGAACCGGGTCTGCGCCCAACCGGCACGGGCAAATGCCCACCATTCAGGCGTAGGGTTCAAATCCGCCCCCACATGCCGATCCCACTGCCCCTGCTGGTTCTGCACCCACCCATACACCTTCGAATATTGCCACGCGCTCTCGATGTTCACCGCCGTCGCCGCAGGATCCACCCCCGGAATCTCCACCGGCCCCACAAACATCGGCGACAACGCCCGCCCCCACTCTGGACTGGCGGTCGTGATGTTGACCAGACGCCACTTCTCATCCGGCCGCCAATCGCAATAGAACGGATTGGGCTTGTTTCCCTTGATGGTCATGCGAATCTTCCCGTAGATGCGAATACTCACGATAGCTCCTTTGTTTGATTCGCCAACCTTACCAGACGATGAGGACATTGCATGTCACGGCAGGATGCTAATCTAACTTGCCCCAGTTCCTAGCCTGTAATCTCAATGTTCCAGCCCCTAGGCTCCCCCCGCCCCAAAATGACATCCCCTGTCACTGCCGTGCGTTAGGATGCGGAAATTGATCGAGTTATATTCGCGTTGCCCATAGAATCCCCCCACCATCGGAAAACCCCATGCCTGAATACAATTGGCCAGCCAAGATCAAGCGCTACGGCATCACCTGCCCGTACCAGAAGTTTCTCGTCGCCAAGTACGAGTCCATCATCGGCTGGAACGGCGACCACATCACCACCCCCGAGGCCTTGGATCAGCACATCCGCGAAAAGATGCTTCCCGCGCTGAAGAAGCGCATCGACCCCAAAGCCAAAGAAAGCCATTACTGCCCCACCATCAACCTCGCCCACATGCTGGCCAACCCCGCCCCCCACATCGAGGAAGCCCGCAAGATTCAGGCCCAAAGCGGTGAAGACGCCGCCCGAACTTTCCTGCTTGATCACATCAACGGTCATAAGAAACAAGCCTTCTACGCCTGGTGGGAATATCTGACCCAAGGCAATCCCGTCTATGCCAGAACCCCCGCCTTTCAGTATCTGATACTCCGCCCCGTCATCGACTCCTCGGACGCAAAATGCACCCGCTCGCCCGTGAACCCCGACGCGGAAGCCCTCGCCGCCGTGTTCGACGGCATCGCCTCCGGCCAGATCGACCCGATGGCGAAACTGATGCGCACCCTGTGCGAATTCATGGCCTTTGGCAAACAGGCCAATGGAACCCGCCAAACCTTCGGCACCGCTTGCGCCTGGGTGGTCATCACTGGGCAAATGGACAAAGCGGCTGACCGCGTTGCGGCGCTCTCGCAGGGTAGCGGCTGGTGCGTGGCATCGCCCAGTATGGCAAAAAGCTATTTGAACCATTCAGACTTCCACCTCCTTGTTGAGAACGGACGCGCCGTCGCCGCCATCCGAATTTCGGGCGCGCAGACAGTCGAAATCCAAGGCAAGGGCAACCAAGATCCCGGCCTCTGGTGGCCGCGCATTCTGCTCTATTTTGGGGCCAGAGGGATGCAGATCTCAAATGGTTACCTCCGCCAGAAAGGCGCCGACATGGCCATTGCCAGCGCCAAACAAAAACTGAACGCCATCGCCGATAATCTTCAAGGTTTGGCCCAACATCTGAAGGAATATCCAGCCCGGGTCCAGTTTCTTTCCGACGATGTCGCCAACGACGACAATTACCGTCCCGTCGTTGAGACCGCTTGGCTGGCCTGCGTGAAAGCAGACCCACTTAGTGCTGCCCTCGCACCTTCCTGGATGGCGCACGACAAGCAATTAGACGAGATGGTGATCATTGGTTGGCGAAATCTACTGAATGTAGACCCCGCTAGCGTGGTCCGGATGCCAGATGCTTTGCAAAAGCGAAAAGAACTGGCTGAAGAGCGGGCCATATGCTGGGCCATATCGATAACGGATAACCCAAGGTGCTTTGACGCGTGTCCGGCGGACTTGCGGTCTGAAAAAGAAATCCATAATGCGGCCAGATCTGGCTGGGCAAAACTCATCTTCAACAACCCCACGGTATTCGACCAGTGTCCTTTGAAAATTCGCGCTATTCCAGAAGTTGTCAAGGCAAGGCAGTCGGGATGGAAAATGTTCATCCGTAATCACCCCAAGGAATTCGATCAGTGTCCGCTGGACCTTCGCGCTATTCCAGAAGTTGTCAAGGCAAGGCAGTCGGGATGGGAAATGTCCCCAATCATTAGCGAACCTAGAGATAAACGCGAAAGTGGTGTAAATATCTCTTGCTATTATTTCACCAGTGTGGTTATGT
>CAZYGH010000064.1:0-14170 GCA_964647595.1 uncultured Verrucomicrobiota bacterium | reverse complement strand
ACTTTTTCGCCATTTTTCCACACAATGGAAAAAATGTTTCCACACTGTGGAAAACATTTTTTTGCGGCATGAGCCTAGCCGCCCACATTCTCGTCGGCCCCACCGCTTCCGGCAAAAGTGCCGTTGCACTCTACTTGGCGTTGCTGTCGAAGCCCCATCGACCCATCCTCTCCGCCGATTCCATGACGATTTATCGCGGCATGGACATCGGCACCGCCAAGCCCGACGCCCAAGAACGTGCCGCAACCCCCTCGTTCGGGTTTGACCTCGCCACACCCGACCAACCCTTTTCCGTCGGCGATTATTTGTTGGCCGTGCAAGCGGCCGTCCCGGCCCTGACGGCCTGCCACGCCACCCCCATCGTCGTGGGCGGCACCGGGCTCTATGTGAAATGCCTCACCGAAGGGCTCGATAGCGCGGCCGTCTCCGATCCCCTCCACCGCGCCGCCGCCGAGGCTCTCTTGAGTTCCGAAGGACTCGAAGCCCTGCAAGCCGCCACTCGCGCCCTCAATCCCGAACAATACGCACGGTTGAGAGATCCCGAAAATCCCCGCCGCGTCCTTCGCGCCTATGAGCTGTTGGCCGCCGGACATCCCCTGCCCACCGCCGAAGAACGCCCCAAGCCCAAGGTGGCCGGACTCCATATTCCCATTGAAGAATTGCGCACCCGCATCGCCCGCCGCGCCCGCCAAATCTTCGCCTACGGACTCGTCGACGAAGTGCGCCGCCTGCGCGAAACCTACCCCACCCTTTCTGAAACCGCCCGCCACGCCATTGGCTACGAAGAGGCCGGAAAAGTACTCGACGGCCACATGACAGAAGAAGAAGCCATCTACCGCACCACCGTCCGCACCGGACAATATGCCAAGCGCCAAATGACCTGGTTCCGCCACCAAGCCAACGTGGCCTGGATCGAGGTCGCCCCCAACGACTCCATCGAACGCATCGCCGGCCGCGTCCAAAAAGTCTGGGCCTCCAACGGCCCCGCCCCCTTGCGAATATAAGCACCCGCTCTTCCCATGCCGGATGGGTTTTGCTACAACCCCTTCCATCATGAACCGCTCCGAAAGAACTCAACCATGAACGATCTTCCAACTTTTCTGCGCCGCTATTTTCAGAGTCTAGCGGGCTGCGCCTTTCTATTCGCTGGCGGAGTACTCATTCCTAAACACCGTTCCTTATTGTATTGGCTCTGCAAGCACTTTGGCTTCGAGAACGAAGTGGAAGACCCCAACGCCAAGCCTGCGCCCACGGTTCCTCATCTGCCTGCTTCGGCAGTCATTCGCGATGAAACAACCGTGCGACTCTCCCGCATCGCCGATGTCGCCGGCAATATTACCCCCACCGAGCTGATGATCATTGCTGCTTTTGTGCAGCAACGCCAGCCGACCCTCTGTTTCGAAATCGGAACGTTCGACGGACGCACCACGCAAAACATGGCCGCCAACCAGCCAGACTCCGGAACCTGTTTTACGCTCGACTTGCCGCCCGAAGGCGTCAACCAAGCGGCACTCCCGCTGGCCTCTGGCGACATCACCTATATCAACAAGCCCGCTTCCGGTGTGCGCATTTCCGAACAAACCCGTTCAAGCAAAATCACCCAACTCTATGGCGATTCCGGCACATTCGATTTCTCCCCCTATTTCAACCGGGTGGATCTGATGTTCGTGGATGGTTCGCACAGCTATGAATATGTGCTGTCCGATACTGAAAAGGCCTATCAAATGGTCAAACCCGGCGGGCTGATTCTTTGGCACGATTACGATAGCCGCTGGTGGCCCGGCGTCACTCGCGCTCTCAACCAATTGCAATCAAAAGACGCCCGCTTTTCCGAAATCCGCCACATCGAAAACACCGCCCTGTGCTTTATGGTGCGCTGACCATGCCCCCCTCTGCAAAAACCAAACCCGCTGAATCCTCTGGCCGCCTCTTCCTTGTGTATGGGAGCGACGATCTTTCCGCCACGCGCAAGGCCGACGCCATTGCCGACACCCTGTGCCCCCCCGCAGAACAAGCGTTCGGGCTGGAAACCATCAACCCCGATGGCGGCGACAGACCCGCAGACGAAGTGTGTGCCATCCTGCGCAACGTCATGGAAGCACTCCTCACGCCGCCCTTCCTCGGCGGCAACAAAACCGTGTTTCTGCGTGGGGCGCCCTTCTTTAATCCCATGACGGAGCCTGGAAAATTTGAATCCGTGAAAACCGAAGTGGCCCGCCTCGTCGATTTGATCAAAGCCGGCCTGCCCGAGGGCGTATCGTTTATCTTGCTGACCGATAGCGTCAACAAAACCACCACCTTCTACAAAACGTTCAAGAGCCTCGGTGAAGTCCATGCGTTCGACGAACCCGAAAAGCCCAAAGAGGCCGCAGAAGATTTTATTCCGCACGTCGAAAAGATGATTACGGAAAAAGGATTCTCCATTCCCCGCCCCATTTTCAATGCCCTTTTGGATCGCACCGGCTACAACCTTCGGCAAGTGGAGATGGAAATTGAAAAACTCTCGCTCTATCTCGGAGATCGGAAGACCGCCACATTGGAAGACATCCATCTCATGGTGGCCCCCATCCGCGAGAGCAAGTTTTATGAATTTTCCGATGTCTTTTGCAGTGGCGATCTTGCCGACACACTCCGCATGCTCAGCCGCATGTTTGCGCAGCGCGAATCTGCCGTGGGGCTTATCATTAGCCTGCAAAATCGTCTGCGCGAGATTGTGGTCCTGTCCGATTGCCTCAAACGCGGCTGGGCCCATGTTAGCGGCGGCGATTGGCCAAAATTAAGCTGGTCCATTCCCCCCGAAGGCGAGGCCATTTTATCGTCGCTCGAAAAAGATCCTCGCAAGGGAAATCCTTTCGCCATCGCCAAAATGGCCTCTCAGGCCAATCGTTTTCCGCCCGCCCGCTGGTTCCGCTGGCTCAACGCCGCCGTCGATGCACAAGCCGCCATGACCGGAGGTGAAGCCATCGACCCCGAAGTCGCGCTGGAACTCTTCACCACCCGCACCCTCGGCGAACTGACCGTTTCCAAATAGGGAAACTCAATCTGGAGGCGATTGATCCAGATCAAGTTCGAGACAAAACTCCCACACAGGGAAACGGTTCGCCTACTTGTTTTGGCGGCGGTGTTCGTCGAGCAATAACTTATATTCGACGCTGTCGACGAGGGCCTCCCATGAGGCTTCGATGATATTCGCACTGACGCCCACGGTGCCCCAATGATCGTGACCATCGGACGAATCGATCAAGACACGCGTCGTGGCTTGAGTAGCGGTTTCAGGGTTCAGAATGCGCACATGATAATCTTCCAGCACAACGGAATCAATGGCGGGATAAAACCGCCTCAGCACTTTTCGTAAGGCGCTGTTCAAGGCATCCACGGGGCCATCCCCTTCACCCGCTGTTAGCTCCGATTGACCGTTCACGCTGATCTTGATGGTGGCCACAGTGGTCGCCTTGCTCTTGGCGTCCTGTTTCTGAACCACAACGCTGAACCCTTCCAGTTCAAAAAATGGAACATGCTTCTTGATCACTTTTTGCACCAGCAACTTGAAGGAGGCATCGGCCGATTCAAACGCATAGCCGTTTTTTTCCATCTGCTCGAGTTGCTGAAGAATGTCCTTCACTTCGACGGAATCTTTCTGAAGTCCAAGACCCATCTCCGCGGCTTTGAGGCGCACGTTGCTGGTTCCGGAAAGCTCGCTCATCAAAATGCGGCGCTCATTTCCAACGCACTCCGGATTGATGTGCTCGAAACTCTTGGACACCTTACTAACAGCATCCACATGCATACCCGCCTTGTGGGCAAAGGCGCTGTCTCCCACATAGGGTCGACTTTTCAGGGGTCGTTGATCGGCAATCTCGTCGATCAGGGCCGAAACACTGCGGAGGCTTACCAGATGAGGAGCACACGACACCTCAACCCCCATCTTGAGTACCATGGCGGGAAGGATGGAACACAAGTTGGCATTGCCTGTCCGCTCGCCATAGCCATTCATGGTTCCCTGCACCATGGATGCCCCCGCATCCACCGCCACCAGCGTGTTGGCCACCGCCAGTTCGGAATCATTATGCGTATGAGTTCCCACCACCACCGTGGGAAACCGCGCCACCACTTCCGCTGTGATCTTGGCCACCTCCGAAGGCAACCGCCCGCCGTTGGTATCGCACGGCACCAGCGCATCCGCGCCGGCCTCCATCGCGGCCTCCAAGGTTTTCATGGCATAGTCGGGATCGTCCAAATATCCGTCAAAGAAATGCTCGGCATCATAGATCACTTCTTTCCCGTGCGCTTTCAGATAGCGCACGGAATCGGCAATCATCTTCAGGTTTTCCTCGGCCGTGGTCTTGAGAACTTTTTCGACGTGGAGCAACCAACTCTTGCCAAAGATCGTCGCCACCGGCGCGCCTGTTTGGAGAATGGCCGCTAGCCCCGGGTCGGTCTCCGCCGTATGGCTGGCCCGCCGCGTGCTTCCAAACGCCGCGAGCTTCGCATGATGAAGCTTCACGCTCTTCATCTCGTCGAAAAAAGCCATATCTTTCGGATTCGACGCCGCAAAGCCACCTTCGATGTAGTCGATCCCAAAACCGTCTAGACACCGGGCAATGCGAATCTTGGCCGGCAACGAAAAGTTAATTCCTTCGCCTTGGGCTCCATCGCGCAATGTGGTGTCATAGACGGTGACTTTTTTCATTTGGTACTCCCGGGGCATCCGCCCATCCCCTTACTTTTTCTTAGCCGTTTTTTTTGCCGATGCCTTTTTGGCAGCGGCTTTCTTGGGCGCAACACCCATTCCAAAGGCCTCATGCAACGCACGAACGGCCTTATCGGCATCCTTCGCGCGAATCGCCACGGAAATTTTGATTTCGGAAGTCGAGATCATCTCAATGTTGACCTGATTCACCGCCAACACATCGAACATCTTATAGGCCACGCCCGAGTGGCTCTTCATGCCCACGCCGACAATGCTCACCTTGGCGATGTTCTCATCGAAGTTGAGTCCAGCGGCCTTGATTTCCTTCACCAGCGGCTCAATCAGGCGCTTTGTCTTGGCGATGTCGTCCTTTGCCACCGTGAACGACAGGTCTGTGATGCCGGCCGCGCTGACGTTCTGCACAATCATGTCCACATTGATATTGGCACCCGCCAAGCTCTTGAAAATACGCGCGGCCACTCCGGGAGTGTCCGGCACGCCCAACAACGTTGCCTTGGCCTGATTTTTGTCTGCGGCGATGCCGCGAATGATCACCTGTTCCATTTCTTCAACCTCCTCCCGCACCAACGTGCCGGGTTTCACTTCAAAACTCGAAAGAACCTCCAAAACCACGCCATAGTTTTTGGCAAACTCGACGGCCCGCGACTGCAACACTTCCGCCCCGCAGCTCGCCAACTCCAACATTTCATCGTACGTGATTTCATCGAGCTTTCGAGCAGCCGGAACCACTCGCGGATTCGCCGTGAACACGCCATCCACATCCTTCAGGATTTGGCAACGGTCGGCCTTCAACGCGGCGGCCAAAGCCACCGCCGTGGTATCAGAACCGCCACGGCCCAGCGTGGCCACATCTTCGGCCGGATTCATTCCTTGGAACCCCGCCACCACTACCACGCAACCTTGATCCAAATGCTCTTGAATTCGCTTGGGGTTGATCTCTTGAATCTTCGCCTTCAGGTGAGTGCCATCCACCTTGATTCCCGCCTGATGGCCGGTCATCGAGATGGCTTTTGCACCCAACGCATGAAGCGCCATCGTCAAAATGGCGCTGGAGGCCATCTCACCCGTTGCCATCAAGCTATCCATCTCGCGCTCGTTGGGCTCGGGGTTCACCTGTTTGGCCAATGCGATCAAGTCGTCGGTTGTGTCGCCCATAGCGCTCACCACCACCACTACTCGATTACCAGCCAGTTGCGTATCGTGAATGCGTTTCGCCACGCGGCGCATGCACTCGGCATTCGCCACGGAACTTCCGCCATATTTCTGCACATACAAGGCCATCGCCTATTTTCTCCTTTGTTCTCTTGCCTATTCGAAATCTTCAATGCGATATCGCACCGTCGGGCGATCCGTTAAACCGCTCAAGGCGGCAATATTCGCCAAGGCTTCCGCCATGAACCGTTCCTGCGCAGGCCCCGTCACGATGATCACCGGCACAAATTCCGCGTTCTTGGGCGCTTCTTTTTGCATAACGGAATCGATGCCGATCTGGTGCTCGCCCAACACCGTGGCCACGCGCGCCAATGTGCCCGGTTGATCCTTCATGGAAAAGCGGAGGTAGTGGCGCGCCACAATGTCGCCCGGATTTCGGAAGACCACCGGTGCTTTGGCCGGGACACCACTGAGGTCGCGCCGTCGCCCGCCCGCGCGCAGATTCAGCGCCGCATCCGCCAAGTCGGCCGTCACAGCACTCGCCGTGGCCGCCCGTCCTGCGCCGCGTCCGTAATACAGGGTGGTGCCCACAATGTCGCCCTTGACCAGCACAGCATTAAAAACGCCTGAAACTGTCGCTAACTGATGCGCATGCTCCACCAACGTCGGCTGAACACTCACTTCCACACCTTCCGGTCCGCCTTGAATGATCGCGAGTAGTTTGATGCGGTAGCCCATTTCCGCGGCATACTCAATGTCGGCCGCTGCCAATCCGCGGATTCCAGAAACCTGAACTTTATCCAACGGCACATTGCATCCGTAGGCCAGCGAAGCCAGTACGGCTGCCTTGTGTGCCGTGTCATGCCCATCAATATCCAAACTCGGTTCGGCTTCAGCATAACCCGCCGCCTGCGCCGCTTTCAGCACATCTTCGAAAGGCAATTTTTCGTTTTCCATCCGCGTGAGGATGTAATTGCACGTTCCGTTTAAAATACCATAAATGCTTTCAATTTGGTTGGCGCACAATCCCTCACGCAGGGCCTTGATAATCGGAATGCCGCCCGCGACAGAAGCCTCAAACAGGATTTCGGTTTTGTGCTCTTCTGCCACGCGATGAATTTCTTCGCCATACTCGGCCAACAGTTTTTTATTCGCTGTAACGACGGGCTTGCCCAGTCGCAACGCTTGAAGGATAAATTTCTTGGCCACCCCCGTCCCGCCAATCAATTCCACCACGATGTCGACATCGGAACGTTCGATCAGCGCCGCACCATCCGTGGTCAGCAACGCCGAATCCACCTTCACACCGCGATCGGTCTTGAGGTCTACATCCGCCACTCCACGCAACACCAACCGAAGGCCCAACCGTTCCGCCAACAAACCACCATTTTTCTGCATCGTTTCGACAACGCCCGCGCCTACGGTGCCAAATCCCAGCACCGCCACTCCGATTTCTTTCATTTTCGACATGAAATTACTCCTGCTTCTCTCCAAATAGGAAGTGCAAAACAATACCCACCTTCCGTTGGAACACAAGCTTCAATCAGGAAAATTGTGGGAAAGGGCGGGTACATCGTGACCCCCCTGGGGTGGTGAGAGTCAAGGTGGTAAAGACGTCCGATATGCGAGAAATTCGCGAACACGGTCGCCGATGGCCGTGGGAGTTCGGTAATCTGCGGCCCCAGAACTGGAGGTTGTTCGAGCAAATCTGCGTCGACACCAAGTATCTGTGCGACATTCCCCAGTATTGGCCACAAATGACGGGGATGGACCTGCCTCGGTTCCAGTACACGGCGCGGGACGTCACCAGCGGTTTGGTCTTCGTGGCCTATGCCGACGAGATCTCCAAGACCTACGCCACGCTCTTCTCCGCCGTCATCAGCGAACACCTGCGTTCCTGTCTGGAACAAGACAACCCTGTACTGGCACCATTTCAATCTCACTCGTCGCAATCGCGGCAAGGAATGGCAAACTCCCGCCCAGATCGTTAACCAATTTTGTCCTTTGTGCTTAGCGGCGCTTCGGGCTATATTCACCAGCATTACACAATTCATATTACCCCTGCGGCAGGGTACAAAGGAGCAATGGGCATGACGAAGAACAATCAGGCAGTTCCTGGTCACGAAATCCAGTCGGATAAAATGAAATCCCCCTATGGCCGTTTATCGGCCGACCTGCGTCGAGGTGCGATCTCCATCTCCTGGTTGGTGGTCATTCTGGTGGCACTCATCGCGATGGTTCTTGTCCTGAACCGAGTGGCCCGGTCGCGCACGACCGCCGTTGGAACTCCATCCGATCTGCCGAATCGTACAGAGACTTCCTCCCTCCCCCAGGCCAATGCGGCCAAGATTCCCGAGGGACCCATCGTCAAATTGGCTGAAATCAATGACTCGCGCATCGGCTCGTCGGTTACCATTGTCGGCAAGGTAGTGGGACTCTTCCCGCCGCCGGTCGACTCGAAGCGACCGTATGTCCTCAAGGTGGTGGATGATTCCGGCGAACAGATCATCAACTTTTGGCAAATGGAATATGATCAGGTCCAAGGCAAGGAGTCGTTGAACGGCGCCAACATCCGTGCTCGGGTCTCCGTGTCATCGTATAAGGAAAAACTCCAACTCAAGCTCATTTCCGGCGCTGATCTGGAAATCTTGGCAGCTCCGGCCGCCGTTGAGCCGACTCCGGCCAAGCAGAAGCCAGCCACGCGCGATTTCTCGCGCGGCCGTTCGACGGAAGCGGACAGCCTCTCCGTCGGCGACGTGACCTCCGCACTCAATGGACAAACCATTCGGGTGCGCGGGCTGGTGGCCTCGGTCAGCGCCCCAAAGGAAGGCACCAAACAGCCCTTCGCCGTGATTCTGAAGGAGGGCGAAGCCTCCTTGCGCGTGACCTATTGGTCCAACGTGAATGAAGTGGTTGCCATTCAGCCTGCGCCAGGAGCGGTATTTGAAATGGAAGGAGTGGTCGAGGTATACAAGGACAAACCCCAGCTCAAGGTCGAAAGTGGCTATAAGATCGAGCAAGTGGAGTCCGCGCCTGCCGTGACGGCCGCCGCAGATCCAGTTCCCGCAGCCCTCCCCGCCCCAACGATCGCGTCCATCACGATCACCGACAAGGGACAGGCACGCACGGTGCAGGGCATACTGGGAGCGCCGCGCGCCTTGGGCAAGGGCACTGCTTTCACTCTGACCGATGACAGCGGAACCATCGATCTCGTATTGTGGGATTCCCTTATTCCCGCAGAGGTTCGTGGGGCATTGTCCGAAGGCATGCGGGTTTCCGCCACTGGCATTGTGGGGGAATATAGCGGTAAGCTCCAGCTCAAGGCCAACGCCGGGGCCTCCATCCAAACGATTCCATAGCCTGCTGGCGAGGGTCTCATCTATTTACGACGGCAGGTAAAGCGATTCTCTAGATTTTGAGGTTTTTTGCGAATATTCCGAGATTGTTCTTGTGTCGGAATTTGGCACCCCCTACCCTCGCTACTGCATTTGTCTTTTGGGATGTTTCCGGCGTGCGCGTGCCATTCAGGGCCGGAAATCTCGCGAAGACAGAATCATTCCCCATAGGTGACGATATTCAACTGAGCCCTGAAGTCGAAAAAGTGGTTCACAGTCAGAACCGAAAAGAAACAGAATGTTCCGCCTGCGGCCGGTTCATCGGCTCTTGGGAGCGGTGCCCCTTCTGCCGGCACTGGAATCCCAAGCGGTGGCAGATCCGCCTCATTAAATACAGTACGCCGATCCTCGCCATCCTCGGTCTGGTTCTGCTCAGTTACATGGGCAAGACCTATGGCGTCCAGCCTGCCAAGATCAAGGATCTTAACCGCAAGTCCAACTATGCGCAGGTTCAACTCGCCGGTCAGGTGAGCGGTGATGTCCGCTTCCATGCCTCGGATACGGATGACGCCTCCGGCAGCTTGGAGTTCGAATTGGACGACGGCACAGACACCATCCGCATCCGCGCTTACGACGATGTCAGCGCCGAAGTGCTGGCGGCGGGCAAGGTCCCCGGATTTGGCGATCAAGTGGTGCTGACCGGCAGCTATCAATACAAGGCCCGGCGCCACTTCATCATCCTAGGTTCGGCCGCTGATTTGGAAATCCTGCGGGAGAAGCCCACGTCCGCCACGCCGATCGGTTGGTTGGCGAATCCGGAGCAAAATGGATTGAAGACGGCCCAGCGGCTGAAAATCACCGGCCGCATCCAGGAAATCACGCCTGGACAATACGACCGCCGCTTGGTGGTGGTGGATCCGGCGGGTTCCCAAACGTTGATTTCCATTCCGGCGGGCGTGTTGGAGATGGGCGGAGCAGAGTCGCCGACTGTGAAATTCATCGAAGGGCTGAAGGCGGGTGACTATGTGACCTGTATCGGAGGCCTGACGCAGACCAAGAACCGCATGCGCGCGTGGCAGATTTCGCCCGCTACACCCGACGAGCTGGTGGCCGCCGACGAACAGGCCTGGAGGAACGACAATGGCAACCCCTGAAATTTCCCGGCGCTGCCCTAGTTGCGGCAAGGAAAATCCGCCCGAATCTGCGGTGTGCCACTTCTGTGGCGCCTCCACGGTGGAGCGGATTCCTCTGAAAATTCTCGGTTTCGGGATTGCCCTGTTGCTGATCATCGCGGCAGCGCATTTCTATCTGGCTGCGACTTTTGAGCCGGATTATGCGTCCATCACCTCGCTGACCCCGGACCAGAATTTCGAACGCGTACGCGTCAAAGGACGGGTCACGAATATCCAAATCATCCGTCAGGCCTACGACCACCAACAGGTGCGCATTGAGATCACGGGGGTTGATTCGGTTTCCCGGTTTCCCGACAACCGGATTTCGGTCCGCCTAGAAGGGGAACCAGCGAACGACTTTTTGTCCAACCCCAGCTTTCTACACCAAGGCGACCTTGTCGACGTGGCCGCCTCATTGTACGCCGGAGACGGCTATCGCCATCTGAGCGTCAGTAGCGCACAGTTCATCCGAATCCTAGAGAAGGGGGGCGGAGAAGGAGCCGACGTTGGCGGCGCGGATGAGGCTTCCCGGTACGCCCCCAGCGCCCCAGCGGTCCAGACGACGGTGGCGGAACTGCTGGGCGACCCGGAGAAATTCCGGGACCAGGTGGTCATCGCCCGGCCGCTGGAGGTTGTGGAAGTTCCCAAGGCGTTGCCGTTCTTCCGCGTAAGCGACGAGGGCAAGCCGGAGCCGCAGTTGGTGATCATCGGCTACAAGGGCGACCTGCCCGCCGTCGGGAACAAGATTTCCGTCCGCGGAAAATTCATCTATTACGACAAGAAGGGCTACTGGGAAATCCAGGTGCGAGACTGGGACCGGGGCGCGGTGATCGTCCTCTCAGAAGGGGCGGAGGAATAAAGCCATGGATATCGTCATCATTCTCACTTGTTGCTGTGCGGCGCTCATCGGCGTCGCCATCGCCTCGGTCTTCTCCTTGATCCCTGGGCTCCACATCTACAACGTCATCGCCTTCACGATGATGATCGCCTTTGCGGCGCTCGATATCTTCAAGACGCTGGATCCACTGATCACGACCTGTTTCATCATGGGCCTGGTGGTGGGATTCTCCGTGATGTTCACGGTGTCGAGCCAGTTCTTCCAGCCCTGCGACGACAGCTTCCGGTCCATGATGCTGCCGCACGAACGGTTCCTCTTCGAAGGACGCGGCTACGAGGCGGCCATGCTCAGCGGCATCGGCTCCATGTTCGCGCTGGTCATGATCTCCGGCCTGTTCCCGTTTGTCACGGAAGTGATCGGAACAATCCGACTGCTGATCCGTCCGCACATCTACTGGATCCTAGGGTTGGTGAGCGTATTTATCCTGATGAGCGAGTGGCCCAAGGACCATGGCGTCGGGAAGACCACAGGCCAGCGCCTGATCGACGCGTGGGGCCAATTGAGCATGGGGCTCTTCACATTCGTGATCGCCGGCATCCTGGGTCTGTTCGTGTTCAGCAACACCATCATCCCAGTGGACAACGCGTTCCAATCGCTGATGCCGGTATTCATCGGCCTTTTCGCGATTCCGAGCCAGATCATGACGATAATGGCTCACGCCAAGATTCCAAAACAATACTACGCGACGAGCGTGGATTGCGCCGTGCACGATGTGGCCCGAGGAGTGCTGACGGGCACCGTGGGCGGCATGTTCTCAAGCCTGACCCCCGGTCTGACCCCCGGGCCAGCGCTGTTGATGAGCGCGCACGCCACCGCGTCATCTGGCGAGAAGCAGTTCATCCTCGGCGGCGGCGTTGCACGCGTGTTGTACTACATCGGCGCCTTGGTGTTGTTCTTCATGCCCGACGTCTACATGCGGCGCGGCGGCGCGGCCATCAACATCAGCCTGTTTTTCGTGCCGGAGACAGCCGAGCAGTATTTCCTGATCTCCGGCATCATCGCCATCGCCGGCGCAGTCACCCTGATGTTCCTGCCGCGCTATTGCCGGTTCTGCGGAAGTTTGACCGAAAAAGTCGACTATCGCTGGATTTCCCTCGGCGGGATGATCCTGCTGATCGTAATGGTCGGGTATGTCACGAGCTGGCAGGGATTGGTGCTGATGAGCGTGGCGACGGTTATCGGCCTGATACCGAATTTCTGGCATACGCGGCGCATTCCCCTGCTGGCCGTATTGCTGGTCCCGGTGTGCCTGAACATGGCGGGCGTCGGTTCCAAGGTGGCAAGTTTCTTCGGCTTCAGATAACCCGGGAGTAGAGCATGAAAGGCATCACACATTTTCTGACGGGAGTCGCCACGGGCTCCTGCTTCCCGCTGGCCATCCAAACGGCCTTCGCGGAAAAGTCGTTCCTAATGGTCTATGGCGGATTCTGCGGCGTCCTGCCCGACACGCTGGACTTCAAGTTCGCGCGCTACTTCTGGGATTTCAACCATGTCGTGACCCTCACCGAGGACAACCTCGACGCCAAGCTGGCGGCCGAGACCGTCGCCAAGGCCATCGACGAGGCGGCGGCCACCGGCAAGGCCGTGAGGGTGAAGCTCAACGTGATCCGCATCTCGACCAACTACTACCGCACCGTTGCGGTACAGATCGACGGAACCCGCAAGGAAGTCACCGCCTACGTCGGCCCGCTGAAGACCATGAGCCATGTCATGGCGCGCGGTGAAACCCTGCCCAGTGACTTCGCGCGTTTCCGCGCCATCGCCGAAAAGGGGCCCATCGCGGTCATGGGGGACATCGCGCAGAAATCGGCCAGCCTGCCGGGCACCATTCCCGAACCGGAGATCGCCCACGTCGCCAAATTCAAGGCGGACATCAACAATACCTATTACGCCGACACCGAAATCGGCATCTTTTCGGGACCCGACTGGCAATTCAAGCGTCAGGAGGATGGCAAGGTCCGCGTTGACTTCATCCCGTGGCACCGCCATTGGTCGCACAGCGTTACCTTGGGCCTGCTGCTGGGGCCGCTGGGCTTTCTGCTGTTCGGGCTGGGAGGACTGCTCTCGGGCAATCCGCAGGGGTTTGCCAATTCCTTCGCCATCGCGGCGTTCTTCATCGGTCCCTTGGCCTTCTGGAGCCATGTCCTCGTGGATCAGATGGGACATCTGGGATCGAACCTGTATCCGCCGTGGACCAAGGTGCGTTCGCTGGGCTGGAGGTGGAGCACCTCGTCGTCGGCCTTCGGCAACCAGATGGTCAACTACCTTTCCGCAGTGACCATTCTGTGGAACATCAACGCCTACGGGCCCAAGGCAGTCTTCACATTGCCGTGGGCGGCTAGAATCGCGGGCGACTTCAGCAATCCCCTCTATTATCTGGTTTCTCTGCTCAACTACGCGACCGTGGTCGTGGCCATCCCGCTGTTGCTGGCCTACCTCATCGCCCGGATCCACCGCAAGCTGTACTTCGCCAAGCGCACGATCAACTTCGGCGAGGAAAATGAAGGCGGCGACGACTTCGGCGGTGGCGGCGGAGATATGTAGAGAACACCTCCCGCATCGGGGTGTTCCGAGCTAACCAAGCAAGATCAGCCAGTTTCCTGTTTGCGTTTGATATTGGGCGTGTTCGTACCAGAGGCATCCCCATCGTCAGCACCGCATAAGTTAATTTGCAGAAATATCCGTCATATTGGATCGGCACAGACATTCAGATGGAAACGATCATCTTGATCGCTACCCTCGACCAATGTGTCCGTAAAGGGGCAAAGAGGTCGGTCCTTGGCAATGGGTATTTCTAGTTGTCGTCAGTGGGTAGTTATAGTTGTCGTCGGCCAAAAGACCTGCCGGCGTTCCCGGCGGCCCTTGTTCTTCTCGTCGCTATAGGCCTGGTTGGGTGTGGGAG
>CAZYGH010000063.1:0-14181 GCA_964647595.1 uncultured Verrucomicrobiota bacterium | reverse complement strand
CCGAAGGGGTGCGAAATTTCACGTTTTCATGGTCCAATAGCGAAAAATGGGTTAGGCCCATTTACGTGCGCTGCGAGGCCAGCACTCGTGGACATGTGTTCGTCGTCATGCTGGCCTACCGGCTGGTTCAGGAACTGCAAGCCTGCTGGGCCTCGCTCGACTGTACCGTCGAGGAAGGTCTGCTCCAGCTCGATGCGCTTTGCCTGACCGAAGTGCTGGTCTCAGGCAAGGTGGTCGACCAAATCGTCCCCGAAGGCCGTGCGCTGGTCGCCCAACTGCTCAAGCTCGCCAAGGTCGAAATCCCCAGGAGAATCAAGGCCCCCAAGGCCAATGTGTACACTAAAGTAAAGCTGAAAAGAAAGCGTAAGTAAATATTAGGCATTAGGTTATGCTACAATCAACCGTAGGGTGGTTAAGGAACTTCCGTTAAAACCATGAGTCAAACAACAAGGAAAAGTGACAACCCGAAATCAGGACTCGACACAGGGAAAATCGGCCCAAGACGCTGTGGACCTGCAAATGGCGATGACGATAGTGGCGTTCGCCGGGCCGTCGTTGGCCCGCGCATTCTGGAACGTGCTGCCGGAAGAACGCCTCCAGGAGCCCGCACCCGTCCCTCATCAGGGCGGCGAGCAATCCTTCTTCTAAGGCGGCCATGTCCAGTGTTCCCGAGCCAGCATACTGAACTTCGATGGCCTTCAGGAACTGGGTGGTTTCCCGAAAGCGTTCAGCATCCGCTTCCTGTCGTTTTTTTTACTGGCAGACGATTCTCCGGCGAGGGTGGACTGTTCGGTGATCTCGGCGAACGCCCGACAAAGATCCTGAAAGCGAACGCCCGCCGCGAGGTCGGCGCGCACCTGTTCGACGTGTTCGCGCGGCACGCGCTGGGACCAATGTTTTCCCTCTGCGTAGCCTTGCAGGACGTAATAGGGTCCGCGACGGTTGTCCCCAGTCCCATAGTATTGCTCACTAAGTGTCCCCTGACGCATCCGCTCGAGCCGACCCATATGCTCAAGAATCTGGTTGCGTTTGTCCTGTGCTTGCTTGTCCATACTTCCTCCTATGTATACCTATATATACAATACCGCGAAGGAAACCCTCTCATCAATGCCATTTTTGAAGAATGTAATCCTTATGTCCCGCACCCTTACCCTGATTCAGGGCCGGACAGTTCTTGAAGTGAGGGGGGGCTTCGCGATACAGTCTAAGTTTATTTTGAAAGGAAAATGCGATGCAACGAATCATGCTGAAATCGAAAATTCACCGCGCGACGGTGACGGGACTCGAACTCGACTACGAGGGGAGCATCGCGATTGACGAAAATCTGCTGGAGGCGGCGGACATTTTGCCGGGCGAGCAGGTCCAGGTGTTGAACCTGAACAATGGCGAGCGATTGATTACCTATGCAATTTTGGGAAAACGGGGCTCGGGGCAAATGATGCTGAACGGGCCGGCGGCCCGGCTGGCGTACAAGGGTGACATCATCATCGTGATTGCCTATTCGCCGATGGAAGATGCCGAAGCCAAGAAGTTCAAGGCGACGGTGGTGAAGGTGGACGCGAAAAACCAGATCGTCAAAGTGGTTAAGAAATAAGGGGATGCCATGGGCCTATTGATTCGCGGCGGGGAGGTGGTGACGGCATCGGGCCGTCGCGCGGCGGATGTATGGTGCGAAGGCGAGACGATTTCGCGCGTGGAGCGGGGGATCGTTCCGCCGCCAGGAGCGACCGTGATCGAGGCGAAGGGGAAGTATGTGTTCCCCGGCTTCATTGATCCGCATGTACACGCCTATTTACCGTTGACGACTGTGACGGCCAAGTCGGACTTCGCCAATTGTTCGCGGGCGGCGCTGATGGGAGGCACGACGTGCATCATGGATTTTGCGGGGGCGGGGCAGGAAAAAGATTTCGATGAGGCGTGGGCCATTTGGGCGGCGCAAGCCTCGGGCAAGGCGTCGTGCGATTATGCGTTTCATTTGATGGTGAAGAGATTTGACGCCGAACTGGAGCGGCAGTTGACGCGTCTGGTGGCAAAAGGCTTGCGGTCGATCAAAGTCTATTTGGCCTACAAGCCTGCGTTGGCGATCAGCGACGAAGATTTGTATCGGGTGTTGGCATTCGCCGCCGCGCACCAGTTGGTGGTGATGGCGCATTGTGAAAATGCAGATTTGATTCCGGCGATGCAACGCCAGTTGTTGGCGGAGGGAAAAACGGGGCCGGAGTGGCATGAGCCCAGCCGTCCGCCGATGGTCGAGGCCGAAGGCGTCTGCAAGTTTTTGACATTTGCGGCGGCGACCGGTGCGTGGGCCTATGTGGTGCATTTGAGTTGCGCTGAGGCGCTCTCGATGGCGGAGCGTTTTCGAGGGAAGATCAAGGATCTGTATATCGAGACGATGATTCAATATTTGACGCTCGATAAATCCTACGCCGAGCGTCCGAACTTTGAGGGCGCGAAGTGGGTGCTCTCGCCGCCGTTGCGCGAAAAGGCCGATCAAGCGGCGTTGTGGCGCGGGCTGGCGGATGGGCGCATCGATACGCTGGGGACGGATCATTGTCCCTTCGATTTCAAGGGCCAAAAGGAGTTGGGTCGCGATAATTTTTCCAAGATTCCCAATGGGCTAGGGGGGGTGGAGGAGCGTGTGGCGTTGGCCTATACGGCGGGCGTGTTGGGCGGAAAAATTTCGCTGGAGAAACTGGTGGCGGTGGCTTCGGAAAATCCGGCCAAAATTTTTGGCTTGTTCCCTCAAAAGGGGACGATTGCGCCGGGATCGGACGCCGACCTTGTGGTGTGGGACCCGAATGCGAGGCGTGCGATTTCGCAGAAGACGCAGAGTTTGGACACGGACTACAATCCGTATGAAGGCATCGAAGTGCAAGGCGCGCCTGAGGTGGTGACGGTGCGCGGAGAGATTATGGTGCGCGATGGCGAATTTGTGGGCACGGCGGGCAAGGGGCGGCGGGTGTGAAGGAGAAGATTCAATTTTCAATATCCAATAACCAATATCCAATTTCCAAGTGGGGAGGGGGAAGGGCGGGTGGGGGCAGAGGAGTAGGAATGGGAACGGGAAGATTCAATTTTCAATGTTCAATTTCCAATATCCAATATCCAATATCCAATTTGGCAAGTGAACAGCCGGGGGAGGGACGGAGTTTTCCACAGTGTGGAAAAAAGTTTTCCACAGTGTGGAAAACTTTTGGTGTTCTGTTTGCGGCTGTTTGTGGCGCGTGGGCCGAAGAGGGTGTGCCTTCGCCGTGGATTGTGGAAAGCGATTGGGGGCCGTTGGCGTCGTGGATGACGGATGCGGATGGGGCCGAGCGGATGCGGGCGGTGGGGCCGTTCTGGGAAGAGGCGAAGAGTCCGGATGGCAAAAGTCTGCGGGCGTTTCCTCGGCCGTTCTATGCGTGTGCGGTGGATCCAGAGGCGGACAAGACATCGTGGGATTTTGTGTGGCCGTTGGCGGCGGGCAAGACGTTTGGAGAGCAGAAGTCGTGGCGGGTGTTCAATAGTTTCTTTTTGGATCAGGACCGGGACAACGATCTCTCGCAGTATCGCTTCTGGTTTCTGCCGTTTTGGTTTCACGGGCGCGATGAAGGCGGTACGCGGTATGCGGCGCTGTTTCCGCTGGGCGGAGAGGTGCGCAACATTTTATGGAAGGACAAAGTCCAATTTGTGCTGTGGCCATTTTGGACGCGGAGTCAGGTGACGGATGTGAAGACCACGGATGTGCTGTGGCCGATTTTTTCGCGGACGACGTCTCCGGATCATCACTTGGAGCAATGGCGGTTTTTTCCGTTTTATTCTTACGCGAAGAATGAGCGGCAATTTGAGAAGAAATCGGTGATGTGGCCGATCTGGACGCAGGCGCGTTATACGCATCCAAAGGCGCAGGGAACGGCGTGGATTTTGTTTCCGCTGGTTGGGCGGGTGAACATGAATACGCAGAAGGGTTGGATGCTGTTGCCGCCGTTTATTCAGCACATTGAAAGTGAGAAGCTGAACCGCACGGTTGTGTTGTGGCCGTTTTTTGTGCGGGAGACGGGGTTCCGCGAGAAGTTGTATCTCTGGCCGTTTTACGGATACCGCAAAGACGGGGAGCTGGAGCGGCGATATTGGGCGTGGCCGATCGTGGTGCGGGAAAACAACGTGTGGGGAAAAAAGAAGGTGACGCGTTGGACGGTGGCGCCGTTCTACAACAATGTAACGCAGGTGGAGAATCCGTTGCCATCGGAACGGAAGGCGGCGGCGGCGGCGAATCAATCGTTGGGTGATCCGCGCGTGACGGGCAATCGAACGAAACTGTGGCCGCTGTTTTCAAGGCGCTATGATTTGGATGATCAGACGTATCGGTTGCAGTTGCTGGATCTGTGGCCGGGGCCGACGCCGCCGCCGGTGGAGCGGAGCTGGGCGCCGTTGTGGACGGTGCTGGATTACCGGGCGCGAGGAGCGGATAGCGACTTGGATGTGCTGTGGGGATTGGTTCGCGCCACCCGCCGCGAAGAGGGTGCGCGAGCTTTTTCGTTGTTTCCGCTGTGGCGGCATGAGCGGACGGCCCGGGATGAGGCGCGGCGCTGGTCGGTGCTGAAAGGATTGATTGCGTACGAGCGAACCGCTACAAGTCGTCAGATTCGCTTGTTGTGGGCGGGCCGGATTCGGCTGGCGACTCCTGTGGCGAAGGAAACCGAACAACCATGATTACGAGAGAGCCCCAAATTTTTGATCCCCCAGCGAATCCGTTTGCGGCGCTGGGGCGCGGTGTCATTCTGGCATGTCAGGGGTCGGGGCGTGGATTGTTGCTGTTGCTGGGATCGCTGGCTCAAGTGCCGTATCTGTTTTCGCACAAGAATCGGGACGACGTGATGCGGCAACTGTATATGGTGGGCATCAAGAGCCTCGGGGTGGTGAGTGTGGTGGCGTTGTTCACGGGAATGATTTTGGCATTGCAGGTGGGGCTGGAGCTTCGGCGCTACGGGCAGGAAAACAGCATTGGCACGTTGGTGTGTATTTCGATGTTGCGCGAGATGGGGCCGTTTATGACGGGGCTGGTGATTGCAGCGAGCGTGGGGTCGGCGATTGCGGCGCAAATGGGCACGATGACGGTGGCGGAGGAAATTGCGGCGCTGGACGTGATGAGTATTGATCCGAGGCGGTATTTGGTGATGCCGCGGCTGGTGGCGTTGGGTGTGATGATGCCGCTGTTGACGGTGTATACGGATTGGTTGGGCATTATGGGGGGTGCGTTGGTGGGGGCCACACAATTGGGTATTTCGCCGGAGGCGTACTTTGATAACGCCTTTCGTTATGCGGACAACAAAGATCTGTATGTGGGGTTGTTCAAGGCGTTTCTGTTTGGGCTGATTATTGTGACGGTGGCGTGTCACCAAGGTTTTTCGGCCACGGAGGGGGCTGTGGGCGTGGGTCGGGCGACGCGACAGAGCGTGATTGTGTCTTTCCTGCTGATTCTGGTGGTGGGCTATTTCGTGACGAGGATGTTCTACCAATGATCCGTTTCGAACATGTCACCAAACGATTTGGCACGAAGACGGTTCTGGACGACGTCAGCTACGAAATTCAGAAGGGCGAAACCTTCGTGATTGTGGGCAGTTCGGGGGCGGGGAAGAGTGTGAGCCTGCGCCACATGATTCACCTGCTGACGCCGGAAGAAGGCCGGGTGTGGGTGGGGGAAGATTGCGTCAACGAGGCCAACGGGAAACAGCTTGAACGAATATTGAGTCGTTTTGGGGTGTTGTTCCAAAGTTCGGCGCTGTTGCAGTGGCTGAACGTGTTGGATAACGTGTGCCTGCCGTTGCGACAGAAAACGAATTTGGCGGACGATGAAATTCAGCATTTGGCGCATGAGAAGCTGGCTATGGTGGGGCTGGATGGGGCGGGCGATAAGATGCCGGCCAATATCTCGGGCGGTATGCGAAAGCGAGTGGGGCTGGCGCGGGCCATTGTGACGACGCCCGAAATCATTTTGTACGACGAGCCCACCTCGGGGCTCGATCCGGTTATTTCGCGCCAGATCGACTTGCTGATTGATGATCTGCGCAGTCGGTTGGGCGTGACCAGTGTGGTGGTGACGCATGACTTGTATAGTGCGCTCTACATTGGAACCCGCGTGGCGATGCTCCACGAAGGAAAGTTTGTGGTGTGTGCCACGCCTGAGGAATTCATTGCATCGCAACATCCCATCGTGAGAGACTTTTTGCAGGCCCAAGGGATTGTCGACCTGCAGGACGTCCGGAAGGCATTCGGAAAATGAAATTCAAAAAACAAATTTTGATTGAAAGTGCGGTAGGGCTCTTTTGCTTTGCCATCATTGGGGCCTTGTTCATGCTGACGGTGGTGTTGAGCCGCGATTCTTTGTTCCGTCGCTCGCAACCCATGGATATTTTGTTCAACGACGTGATGGGCCTTCGTGTGGGAGATACGGTGAGCGCGCGCGGTGTCACGGTGGGCAAAGTGGATCAGATTTTGCTTCAAAAAGACGGGGTGCATGTGATGGCCCTGTTGAATATTCCGATTGAGCTTCGGGCGGATTACAAAATTGAGGTGTTGCCCACTTCTGTGCTGGGCGGCCGCTATTTGATGATTATCGAGGGCAGCCCGGATGCGGCGCCTATTTCAACGGATGGCGTATTGACGGGAACACCCACGACGGGATTGATCGACGCGGCCACGGCCACCATCAACGAAATTCGCGCTGCGCTGAACGATGGTATCCTGGAAGATGTGAAGGCGTCCATTGCGGAAATTCGCAAGATTTCCACGGGCCTTGCCAATGGCGAAGGTACGCTGGGACGATTGCTTCGGGATGATGATATATATGGGGATATTGAGCAAATTGCCACGAACCTGCGTCAAATCAGCGACACGATTGCGAAGGGCGAGGGCACCATTGGACGTTTGGTCAACGATGAGACCTTGTACACCGATGCGCAGGCCGTGGCCGCGAATCTTCGGGAAATCAGCGACCGTTTGGCCAAGGGCGAGGGCATGCTGGGGCATTTGCTGAGTTCGGATGACACGGCCTACCAAGATTTGGCCGCGACGATCGCGACGTTCCGCAAGCTGTCGGATTCCATCGCCAAGGGCGAAGGGACCATCGGCAAGCTGGTGTCGGACGAAGAGCTCTACATGGAGTTCAAGGCGTTGTTGCGGGAGGGGCGTGCGGCGGTGGACGACATTCGCGAGACGTCACCGGTGACGACGTTCACCAGCGTATTCTTTGGAGCGTTTTAGGGTCGGGTACGAGATTGGAGGCGTGAGATGAAGAGTCAACGATGGAGCGGAGTGGCGGTGGTGCTGATGGCAGCCATGATGTGGGCCACGATGCCGGCAACACCGGTCTATGCGGAAGCGGGGGATGACTCTACGGGGGCGGCGGTGGCGGTGGGGTTGATGGTGGCGGTGGTGGTGGTGTACGGGCTGGTTTCCTTGCGTTCGGATGTGGAGCGCTATACGCAGGGCGATGTGGATGACGCGATTGCCAGTGCCGCAAAGAAAGCCGAGGAATCGCCGATTGTGTTGCAGGCGATCACGGAGCCGATCGGTCTCCATTCGTCTGGTTCGGGGGGGCAGGCCGAAGTGGCCGGAGCGGCTGTGGGCTGGCGTGTCTGCTTCTAAAACAGGTCCGGTTTACGGATGAACCGTTGGGCGGAAAGAATCCTGCGCTCGCGGGTGTGGATTCTATTGGGGGTGCTGGGCCTCAGTTTCTGGTTGGGTGCACAAGCGTTACAGTTGCGGCCGGAATGGAACGAGCAGGCCGAATTTTCGCCAGATGATCCGCACATTGCCTATTTTCAGCAGTTCCAAGACCGCTTTGGCGGGCAGGAATTCATGTTGGTCATGGTGCAGGCGGACAACGTTTTTACGCCGACCGTGTTGGGCTATTTGAGCGAATTGACAGAGGCGTTGCGCGAGGTTCCTCGGGCGGTGGATGTGGTGTCGTTGTCCACGGTCACGGTGGTGCGACCCACATCGAGCGGTGTGCGGATGGAGCCGTTTATGGAGGAGCCACCGACACGGGAGGAGGATGCGGAGGCGCTTTCGCGCGAGGCGTTGTCCCACCCGCTTTGGGTAGGCACCTTGGTTTCGGCGGACGGGCGGCTGGCTTGCATCAATGTGATGTTGCCGTCCTTGTGTACGCAGGCCAACGAGCGGACGGAATCCGCCGAAGCGGCGCGCGCCATCTTGCGTCAGCATACGCAGCCGGGCGTTGAGGTGTTCATGACCGGGTTTTCGCCATTGGCGGCGGACATGCTGACCACGTTGAATCGCGATCTGGTTCATTTTCTTTGGCTAACACCGATCTTGATTCTGATGTGTCTGGCGTGGGCCTTTCGGACATGGAGAGGGGCATGGGTTCCTTCTGTGTTGATCGGGGTGTCGGTTTTGTGGACCTTAGGTTTGTTGGCGCGCGGCGGTGGGACGATGAACGTGTGTACGATTTTGTTGCCCACGTTGATTGCGATCAATGCCCTTTCGTATGTCATTCACTGGCTCAATGCCTATCACGAATCTTGTGCGCGGGGGCAGGATCACCACCGCATTCTATTGCGGACGTGGGTTCAGTTGACGCCGGCTCTCCTCATGGCGGCCTTCACGACGGCCATTGGCTTTGGAAGCCAAGTATTTTCTGAGCTACACAGCCTTCGGGAGCTGGGGCTGTATTCGGCGTTGGGAATAGGCATATCGGTTTTGTTGTGCGTGACGCTGGTTCCGGCTTTGCTGTCGGGATTGCGGTTGCCGACCCGGACGGTACACCGTCACGGAACTGTTCGCTGGCTACGAAAAGTCCTGTGGCAGGTGGCGGGCGTTGTGAATCGCGACACATGGAAAATACCCGTTGTCTTGACGTTGCTGGTGGTGTTGGCGTGGGTGGGGATTCGTCGAATTCGGGCGGAGTCGCAGTTGTCGTGGCATTTGCCTGCCTCGGCCCCATCGGTCCAAGGGCTTCGGCTAGCGGAAGAGCAGTTGGCGGGGTTCTATGTGCTGGAACTGGTGTTGGAGGGGGCGCCCGGCACGTTTCGAGAGCCGTGGGCGTGGCGGGAAATGGAAGAACTACGGCATCACGTTTCGAGTTTGGCGCGAGTGAACACGGTTCTTTCCGCCCAGGACTTATTTCGGGAGGGGGCGCAAATGAGGGGCTGGAGCGCTGCCCTTCCGGAAACGGTGGCCCAGATTTCGGAAGTCCGCCTTTTGTATTCGGCGGCGGGGCAGGATCGGATTTGGAACTCGTTTGTCGCGTCCGACGGGAGCGCCGCCCGCGTGGCCGTACGGATTGAAAATTCGACCACGGAAGATCATTTGCTCCTGATGGAGCAGATCGAAGAGTTTGCGGGGAAGAATTTGGATTCTCGCATCTCGCTTCATGCCACGGGAGTGATTCAACTGTTTGCCATCAAGTTTCACGCCTTGATTCGCAGTTTGCTTCAATCGTTCGCCGTGGCGTTTGTGTTCATTGCTGTGGTGCTGTCGATACAGTTGCGATCGTGGAAGGCGGGGTTGTGTGCGATGATCCCGAATGTGTTGCCGATCGTGTTGGGCTTTGGGCTGATGGGCTTTCTGGACATTCCCTTGAGTGTTTCCACGGTGATGATTGCCTCGGTGGGGATTGGGATTGCGGTGGATGACACCATTCACTTTTTGTTGCGCTATCGAAAGGAATGGCATGTGGTGAAAAATTCCCGGTTTGCGGTGCGGCGCACGTTGTTGGGAACGGGGCGGGCCATGGTCTATTCTTCGGTGGGGTTGGCGCTGGGGTTCTCGATTCTTCTCTTTTCCAACTTTCGTCCCAACCGGGAATTTGGACTGTTGACGGCGTTCATTATGGGCGTGGCCTTGGTGGCAGATTTGGTTGTGACGCCTTATCTGGTACGGGTGTTTCATTTGTTTGAGGAAAAAGACACATGAGAGCGATGCGATGGGTTTTGTGGTTGTGCATCGGAATTCCGCTGGTCGGCAAGGCCGATCCGCAGATTTTGCGCATGGCGGTTCCGTTTCCGACGGGGTCGAAAGGTATGACGGATTTGCAACAAGCCGCTCGCGTATTGCTCAAGCAAACCGAGGGCCGGGTGCAGATCAAATGGGTAGAGCAATTGGATTTGGAATCCGAGGGGCGTGCAGTGGATGGAGTGCTGTGGGTGGGGTCGCCGTTGGCCCTTCGCAGTCCGACGGCTGCCGTGGATTCTCTGCTCTTGTTCTACCGAAACGCCGAGGAGCCTGCCCGGTTTTTGGAAAAAATGAAGCCGCAGATGGTGGCCGAGTTGGAGGCGCAGGATTTCGTTCCGCTTGCCTTTTTGGATTTGGGCTTTGCCTATCTGTTTTCGGTGCGTCCGCTGGAGACGGTGGAGACGTTTCAGGCTTCTCGACTGTGGGTGCCATCGGAGGATCCTCGCGCGTGGGAGCTGTCCGAGGCGTATGGGGTGTTACGGGTTCTGTTGGAGGCACCGCAGGTTCGGGCCGCGTTGCAGGATGGACGGGTCGAAACGGTGGTGGCCCCGCCGTTGGGTGCGATTCTGATGCAGTGGCATGTCAACATACGATGCGGTTCGGATCGGCCTTTCCTGCATTTGTTGGGGGTGCTGGTGGTGCGACGCGAGGCGCTGGCGAAACTGGAGGCGGTCGATCAAGATCGGGTTCGCGCGGAATTGGACGTTGCCTGCAGGGCGGTGGCCGACGACTTGCGCCAGAAGGAATCCGAGGCTCTGGACGTGATGGTGCAGGGAGGCGCGAAGCGGGTTCCGTTTGGTGTCACGCCCGAGCAGAAGACCGAATGGGAGGCGTGGTCCGCTCAGGTGGCGGAGCGTCTGGCTGGGGCAGGAGTGGTTTCTAGTGCCGCGTTGGGGTGGGCTCGCGAGTAGCGAGTCAGCGTTCCATTTTACGGGCGAGGAGAGCGCCCCATTCGCGTGCGCGATTCAATTCGCCGCCTTTGAGTGGGCCGTGTATGCCGACGACACGGAATCGCCTTCCTCTCGTCAATGGCTCGTAGCCCACGGCTTGAAGGGCCTCTTGAATTGTGCCGACGGCACCGCCGGGAGACCACCAAAGTCGTGTTTCGAATGCGGCAGAACGGCCTTTTCCCGGCGGAACCGTTCCGAGCCAATTTCGCAAGGAAGGATGTGACAAGTTGGGGGGTATGGGAAACGTGGCGGCCTTGCTTCGAATGTTTTCGCGGATCTTGTCGGTGGGAAGTTGGAAGGCGAAGAGAGGAGAGCCTGCGACAATCAGATCGGTTCCAGCGAGGATATCGCGTGTTGCCTCTGCCGTTGAAAAAACTTGAGCATCCAGACCAAACCCCTCGGCGATGGCGCGCGCCACGGCTGCCGTATTTCCCCACAACGATTCATAGACCACAATTGTTTTCATGCGGGCGATTCCTTCTTCCTGTCACACCCAGCGACTCTACGGTGCGGGAGCAGGTAGAACAAGGTTTTCCACTGTGTGGAAAACTTTTTTCCACACGGTGGAAAAGGGGTGAGGAGGCGGGAATTTGGATTGTGGGAAAGGGGTTGAGCGAGGCAGAATGGGTGGAGTGGATATGCATACGGCAACAAAACTGACGGTCCTTTTCGCGCTGGTGGCTTTGGCGTTGGGCTTGGGTTTGTTGTTTGCGTCTACGGCGGAGGTGGAGTGGGCGAGAGATGGCGCGGGGTTGCTGGGGGGAACGCTGGCGTTGGCGGGCGGAACGCTGATGACGCTGTCGATGATGGGCGGACTGTGTCGGGCTCTGAAATTTATGGTGATCACGGTGGTGGTGTCTTGGCTGGCAGAAACGGTGGGGTTGGAGGGGGGGTGGTTGTTTGGCAGTGGCTATCAGTACGCGCAGGGGCTTTGGCCGTTGCTTCCGGGGGGAGTGCCGTTGATGATTCCTTTTGCGTGGTTTGTGTTGGCTGGCCTTCCGGTTATTTTATTGAATGGGCAAAAATGGAGCTGGGGTTCTAAGGCGGCATGGAGTGCGCTGGGGATGGTGGCGTGCGATTTGGCGCTGGATCCGGTGGCGGTCTCGCTCGGGCTTTGGTCGTGGGAACGTCCCGGATCGTATTTTGGGGTGCCTTGGGGAAATTTTGTTGGCTGGTGGGTGGTTTCCATGATCATTTTTGGGATAGGCTATGGGTGGGTCGGGCTGGGAAAGGTAGAGTCTTCGCGGATTCCGCTGAGCTATGAATTGGCGTGGGGCGCGTTGCATGTGGCGTTGTTGTTGTTGCTGGGGCTGGGTGTGGTTCACCGGATTGGCTCGGGTGGCCCGTTGTGGGTGGCGATGGCGGGGATGGCGCCGCTGAGTATTCCGTGGTTGAATCAACTACACGGGCGATTGCGTGTGCGCGGGTACCTCTTTTATTGACGCGGGATGAGGTGGCGCATACGATGAACCCCATGCAAACGAGTTCAATCGGCACAGATTCGTCTTGGTCCGCCCTGTTGCGTCCGAAAATCGATCAGCGCTTGGAGGAGGTGTTCTCTGCCCTGCCGCAGACGGAAGTGGTCCGTGCGGCGCGATATGTTGTGCAAGGTGCAGGGCATCGTTGGCGCGGGTTGATGGCCGTGGCGTCTGGATTGATCTTTCGTTCCGATGCGGAAGAGTGTTCGTTGTCGTTTGCGGCGGCGCTGGAAATGATGCACTCGGCGTCGTTGCTTTTGGACGATCTGCCATCCATGGATCAGTCTCAGGTGCGTCGGGGAAAGCCGTGTGTGCATTTGGTGTATCCGCCGTGGGTGGTGGATTTGTTACCTGCCTATTTGGTGAATTTGGCCTATCAGACGATTGCAGGGGATGACCGAGTGCCGGATGGATGTCGGCTTCGTGCCGTCATGTGGGTGGCGGACATGGCGACGTGTTTGGCCTATGGGCAGGAACTGGATTTGAAGTTGGTTCATTCTGTCGTGTCGGAGGCGGAGCTGATGGAGTGTCATGCGCTGAAAAGTGGATCGTTGTTTGTGGCTTCGCTGGCGGGCGGAGGAGTTTTGTGTGGGGCCGGGCCGGAGGATGCGAAGATATTGCGCGAGGCGGGATTGAAATTGGGGCAGGCATACCAAATTCTGGACGACATTTCCGACGGGGAGGAGGAAGAAGGAAAGTGTACAGCGCTTTCTCTGCTTGGCCCGGAAGAAGCTCAGGCGCGAGCAAAGAGGTTTCTTCGAGAAACATATGAACGGCTGGGAAGTTTGGGGTCTAGAGCGGACCGCCTGACCGGATTGCTCGATGAAATTTTGGCGCGTGCGGCAGACTGATGGGGGGCGGCTGGTCGTTATGAACAAGGTACGGCTGACGGAGAAGGAACTGAATATTTTTCTCGGATGGGGTGTATGGAGGAGAACAAGTCGAAGAGTTGCATCATAAGGACATTCAAATAGTCCTGTTGACAATCGGTTGACATAAAAACAGTCCAAAAGGCGCAGAAACAGGCAAAACGGGTCAATGGCGACAGGCGGGAAGAGGGGAACAAAAAACCCCGAAAACGGGCAAAAACGCCTTATTTTCGGGGGTTTTAAGTGGTGGCGTCTAGCCGCCGTGTTTAGAACTGTCTTTGATCCCGAGTATGCCACGCGCCATCAGAAGTAAAAGCCCATAATCTTTCCCCCCTTGCCGCGGCCTTGCCTTTCCCCCCTTGGCCGCGCTTCCCCCCATGCCGCGGCCCTGCTTCCCCCCTGCGCCGCTTCCCCCCTTGCGCCCGACCTTCCTTTCCCCCTTCCGCGGCGCCTTCCTCAAGCCCCCCTTGCGCCGCCGCTACGCTGCCCCCCTTTGCGCGGCTTCCCCCCGTACGCGCGGCGCTGCCGCGCCGCTACGCTGGACCCTCGCTCCGCTTCGCGTCGCTCGGGATAGCCGTCCCCGCTTCGGCCACGGCCCCGCCGCTGACGCGGCTGGGCGCGGCCTGCGCAGGGGGCGGCTGTCCTCGCCGCTGGCGCGGCTGCGGGTGGAACTCGCTCGCGGTGCGCTCGCTCGCCTCTGCCTCGGGCTTTGCCCTCGGCACCCACGCGGGCCTGTGCCCTTCGGGCAAAGCGGCCCGCGTGAAGATCGGCGGGGTTCTTCGCGGCGTTCTGCCGCGCTCTCTTGGCCGCCTGCGGCGGCTCCGCCCTGCGGGCTTCGGGTGGGGGCGCGCGCGGAGATGCGGTACGCGGCAGCCCGCCGCGAGCCCAACCCCGCCTCCGATCCGCGCTCAGGCTACGCCTTCGCT
Organism: uncultured Verrucomicrobiota bacterium; assembly: GCA_964647595.1. Taxonomy (GTDB): domain Bacteria; phylum Verrucomicrobiota; class Kiritimatiellia; order CAIQIC01; family Lenti-01; genus Lenti-01. Next base: position 4 of record CAZYGH010000063.1, on the reverse strand, counting down.
TACG
>CAZYGH010000062.1:0-16436 GCA_964647595.1 uncultured Verrucomicrobiota bacterium | reverse complement strand
ATTGGGTATTGCTTGACAACATGTCGCCCGCAACAGTGGCCGAAGCCGTGGCGGTTTGCGGTGGCACCTGCAAGACCGAAGCCTCGGGCGGTATCACCAAGGAAAACGTGCGTGAGTATGCCCGCGCTGGCGTGACAGCCATTTCCATCGGGGCGCTGACGCATTCTGCGAAGGCGGCCGATCTGGGAATGGATTTTGATTAGGAGTTATTTATGCAATGGGGATATCCACGGCGGTGGTTGGCGGAGACGGGATCCACAAATGATGAGGCTCGCACATGGGCGATGGAGGGGGCGCCTGAAGGGGCTGTGGTGGTGGCGGCGCGGCAGATGTGTGGGAGGGGGCGCCGTGCACGTGTTTGGGAATCGTCGTCCGATGTGGGGCTCTATGTCTCATTCATACTCCGACCGGGGTGGCCTGCGAAGCGGTCATCGAATTTGGCGATTATTGCCGGGATGGCTGCGTTCCACGCGTTGAAAAAAGTGGGAGTGCCCGGTCTGCGTGTGAAGTGGCCGAATGACCTGTTGGCGGATGGTCGTAAGATTTGCGGGGTGTTGGTGGAACCGTTGATTGGGGCGGGGCACATTGAGTTTACAGTGTTGGGAATGGGCATCAATGTGGGACAAGAGGCGAATGATTTTTCGCCCGAGTTGCGAAGTCGCGTCACCTCCTGCAGAATGGAAGGGCTGACGATTTCTGTCGACCGCATGCTGGATGTTCTGGTGGAATCCCTGCAGACCGTTTGCCACACGCCGTTTGACGCGCTTTGCGCCGAATGGCTTGCGGCGGGCGCAAAAGAAGGTGATCCGGAACTATGAACATTTTAGCCATCAATATCGGTAACTCTCGCGCTGCCGCGGGATGGTTTTCAAAAGACAAAATTCGGCGTTCGGCCCGCACCGAGGCCACTACGCCCGTGATTTTGGAGGCTGTTGCCAACGACGAAATTCCAGACGGCATCTGTTTGTGTTCCGTGGCACCCCAACGCAACAAGGCTTGGGCACAACTGGTGAAGAAGGCGTTTCCCAAAGTTCCGGTGCTCTGGGTGGATTCCAAATTGGATTTTGGAATGGGCGTCGATTTGAAGCGTCCAGATCAGACGGGTTGCGATCGTTTTGCGGATGCGGTGGCGGGCGCGGAGCTGTGTGGCACGCCGTGCATTGTGTGCGATTTTGGAACCGCCAGCACGTTCAATTTGGTGCTGCCCAAGAGGGGGTTTTCGGGCGGCGTCATTGCGCCGGGGTATGGAATGTGGTTTTCGGCCATGAGCCAGAGCACGGCGCAACTTCCCAACCTGAAACCCGGTGGAATCAAGCTGAAAACGGGACGTAACACAGAAGAGGCCATGCGGCTGAGTGCTCGCTGGGGCTATCGCGGAATGGTGACTGAAATTCTGTGGCAGCTTGGCAAAACGTGTGGCAAGAAGGAGCCGTGTGTTTGCGCAACCGGGGGCTATGCTAAACAGATTCTGGCCGATGCGGGGCTCAAGATTCCGGTGATTCCAGATTTGACGCTTCATGGCATTGCCCGCATTTTTGAGTTCAACGCTGGAGCGTGAGGCTGGTGCAAGAACCCAGGGCGGAAGCCACGTCGGATTCCCATCACAAATGGTGGACGTTGGCCGTAGTGGGGTCGGGCACATTCATGTCGGCGCTGGATACCAGCGTGGTCAATGTGGCGTTGCCTGTTATTGGGCGGGCCACTCATTCGTCGGTTTCAACCGTGGAGTGGGTGATTTTGGCGTATCTCATCGCGGTGGGTTCGTCGCTTCTTGTGTTTGGTCGGCTGGCAGATCTGTACGGGAAGCGGATCATTTACATGAGCGGCCAGATGGTATTCGTGCTGGGCTCGCTGGGGTGTGGGTTGTCCGGGAAAATTGAATGGTTGATTGTTTCTCGTGTGATTCAAGGGGTCGGTGCTGCGATGATTTTCGCGCTGGGGCCAGCCATTTTAGTTTCGGTCTTTCCGGGGCATAGGCGGGGTCGAGCATTGGGCATCCAAGCGACGATGACTTACCTCGGCATGTCGATTGGGCCGGCCTTGGGAGGATTCTTGACGCAACATTTTGGATGGCCTTCGATCTTTTTTATCAACGTTCCTATCGGTGTGGGCATGTGGTTCATGGCCTATCAGGTGCTCGACAACGATCGGCCGGAGATGGTTCAGCCTTTCGATCCGGCTGGAGCGGCGGCGATGGCGATGGGCCTAGCCTCGTTACTGTTCGCACTAAGCAAAGGCGGAGAGATCGGTTGGGGTAACCCATGGATTGTGGGGTTGGGGATGCTGGCGGCGGGATGCCTAAGCCTTGTCGTGATCATGGAGAAGCGGATGGAGCATCCCGCGCTGGACTTTGGGATGTTTTCGAATCGGATGTTTTCGAGTTCTGTTCTTGCGGCCTACCTCTGTTATGCGGCGACGGCCTCTATATTTTTTCTAATGCCGTATTATTTATTCCACGCGGCAGGGGTTTCTGTTTCGCAAACGGGGCTGGTGATGATGGCCATTCCGTTGACGATGATGGCGGTGGCCGCGTTGAGTGGAACCCTTTCCGACAAAGTAGGCGTGGTTGGGCCGGCTACGATGGGCATGGGACTGATGGCGGTGGGCATTGGATGGTTGGGTCAGTTGGATTTGACCTATTCAACGAGGCATATCGCCGCATGTCTGGCCTTGATTGGCATGGGAGCCGGGTTGTTCACAGCGCCCAACAACAGCGCCATCATGGGATCGGTGGCAACCCATCGCCGGGGTGTGGCGGGAGCCATTTTGGCGGCGGCCCGCACGGTGGGGTTTGCGACAGGTGTGGCGGTGGCCGGAATGATCTACACGTCTTTTCTTAGTGGGAACAACGGAACAGGAACGCCGGAAGAAGTCGCTTATGCGGTGCGCATGGGGATGCGAACAACCATGGTCATGGCTTTGGTGGCGGCTTTTTGTAGCGCCCTAAGAGGCCGTTCCTCAAATGCTATTGAGGCTCGGAAGAGCTGATGTCAGCGTTGGCGCTGGAGCCGCCGGGTTCGCCATCCGCACCGTAGGAGAGAATTTCAAAGTTTTCGTTTTGGCGACCGGGGATGAGATAGATGTAGGGGTTTTTCCAAGGATCGAGCGGAACGGTGCGGCCATTGAGGTAGCCGCCGTCGGGATAGTTTTGGGGAAGGGGTTCTTGGGAGGGTTTGCGAACCAAGGCGTCTAGGCCCTGTTGCTGGGTGGGATAGCGTCCGTGGGCCATGCGGAAGGTGGTGACGGCAGAGGAAAGAACCTGAATTTGTGATTTAGCGGCGGCCTGACTGCCCATGCCGATTTGCGGCGCAATGTTCAGAAGAACGACACCGGCCAAGAGGGAAATGATGGCAATGACCACGAGGATTTCGACGAGGGTGAAGCCGGAGCGCGAAACGCGCGGTTCAGGGTTCACAGGTTCACGGTTCAGGGTTGGATGAATGTTCATAAATTAAAAGAGCGTGGGTTGATTGTCGTCGGTTTCTGGGGTTTCTGGTGCGCGAGCATCTAGTTTTTTGATGAGCGCGTCAAGTTTGGCCAAATAGTAGGGAACGTTTTCATCGCGGCCCGCGGGGTTGAAGGAGGAGGCCAGTTTGGCGTTGGCGTGAACGGGGAGATTTTTTTTGGTGCCAGTGACATAATAGGAGACGGCGTCACCGGCTTGATAGAGGTGGCCAGATGCAATGGCGACCTCGTAGGCGGGTTGACGTGATTTGCCGCCAGCCTCGCGCTTTTTCATATAGGTGGAGGGCGCATCGGTCAGCATTTCGGTTTTGGCGAGGGCTGTGATGGGGAGGCGTCGAAGGGCGATGTCGTTTCGGCGTCGCGCGATCATGGAGGGAATATCTTCGGAATGATCTTGGAGGGTCAGGGTGATCCAGTTCCGCAGAAAATCGCGCAAGAACGGTTCGAGGCCGCGGGACTTGAGGGCGGCGCCTTTTAGAATGACGGTGCCGTTTTCCTCGAGCAGCGCATAGTTTTTCATCTTGTAGGAAAACATGGCACGAAAATGGCCATCAAATTCGACCTCGATTCCGTCAGGCAGATGCGAGCGGAAATCGGTTTGAAACCGTTCGATGCCGGGGGCATCCAGACCGGAAGGAGGTGTGTAGTAAATGCCATCGGTGTCGATCTCGATCGGCATGGCGCCCAGTTCACGAAGTTTGGCCACCATGCCGCGCAGGATGTCGCGTCCCTGCTCCGTGACAGTGGCGGCGAGATCGAAATCGTTGAATCGCGCTTGGGAGTAGCCCAGATAGCCGTAGAACGAATTGATGAGGATTTTGAAGGTGGTTTGGAGGGCATCCCATCGGTTGGCTGCGGCGGGCGCGATGCCGGGTTCTTTGGAACGGATTTTGGCTTCGACGCGGAAGTCCCGCAGGTGCGAGAGCAATTGAAGAAAAATGCCCAGAGAGTCATTGTGAGGGTTGCGTTTTTCGCGAAGCAAAATGGACGGGTATAGGGAGCGCACATCGCAATGCTGGACATCGTGGGCCAAGCCTTCGAAAAAGAGATCGGTATAGCCTCCTTCGAAGGGAGAGGCGGGCTCGGGCGCGGGAAGGGAATGGTGTGCGCGTAGATATTCGCGCAGAAGCAGGGCTTCGATTTTTCCTGCATTGCCACGCACGCACACATTTTCCAGAGGGAAAGGAAGAAGCTGACTTTGAGCAAAGCTGGCGGCGAGCAGAATGGGAGTGATGGCGGCGGTTTCGCGAATGTCGTCGGCGGCATAGCGCAGAAAGGTATCGTGGTCATCGCGGAAGGTGTTGGCGATTTCGCGGCCTTCGATATAGGTGCGATCGGGCGAGGCCACGCCGAAATGACGGGCCACGACTTTGAGGCTGTGGCCTTCCATGGCGCGATGCGAGACATCATAGATCAGCGCGAGGAGATAGGTGTCGATCACGTGTCGTCCAAAGAGGTGAGTTTTGGGATACGACACGACGCGCTCGGCGGCATTGAAGCGAGAGGCGTGAGTCTGGGGCTTGCTGCCATCGCGTCCGAGGGTGAGGGGCACGCGGTGGCGTTTGGCGCGGGTTTCGATATAGGGCAAGTCAAACTTGAAGAGGTTGTGGCCGGCGACCACATCGGGATCGCGCTTGCGAACGAGCTCGACGAATTTTTTCAGCATGGCTTTTTCGTCGAGATCGCGACCATCGAGAATTTGCTCCCAGCCTTGACCATCGGAGAGGGCGATGGCGAGAATGCGATCTTCTTCACGGTCGGCGTTGGAAAATTCGCGTCCGGGGCCGCAGTCGGTTTCAATGTCGATGAATATAAATTTTAGATCGGGAAGAAGTAAGTCGCGGAAGGAGGTACGGCCGGTATCTAGCATGAATTGCTGGATGGGATCGCGTAGGACGAAGTAGGGCGCATTGGGATCGGAAGGAGTGCGACCGGTAGTTTTCTTCAAGTGAGAGAGGGCTCGTTCGAGCGTCTCCCACGTGGGGAAGCGTGCCAGTACACGATACGGATTTTCGCCAGCAAGGCGGATGATTTCGGGTGCGGGTTCAAAATCAGCAAGCCAATCGGGCTTGGTCATCCAGAGGAAAGGCTTGAATGGTTCTTGGCGAGTGGAGAGCTTTCCGGCTTGGCGAAGGAACAGGGTGACGGAGTCGGCTGTTTCGCCGGGGGTGTGTTCGAGCGCGACCAATCCCGGCTCGGGGGTGAACCCATAGACTAGCTCATCGCGTGTAACGGGGTTCATATGGTTTGTTCGAGCAATGAATGTTTATTCGCAGGGGTGGAAGCGGGTCTCCGCAACCGTTGAGATTCCATCCACGTTTTCATGCGGGGCCATGTTGGGATGCAATTTCTCTTAAGCGGGAGAGGCGGGTAATGGCTTCGCGCAGGGTGCTTTCCTGCTTGGCAAAATGAAAGCGGATGAGGTGGTGAATGGGCTCTCGAAAAAAGCTGGAACCGGGAACGGCGGCCACGCCGACTTCGCGGGCGAGCCATTCGCAAAAGGTGGTGTCGTTGCTGACGCCGAATTCAGAGATGTCGACCATGACATAGTAGGCCCCTTCGGGTTCGGTGAAGGTCAGGCCGGCTTCGCGCAAGCCGCCAAGAAATAGGTCGCGTTTTTTCGTGTAGAGAGATGCCAGATCCATGTAATAGGAATCGGGCATGTCGAGGCCGGCGATGGCGGCCTCTTGCAAGGGGGCAGCGGCGCCAACGGTGAGGAAGTCGTGCACTTTTCGGGCGCCATCGATGAAGGCGGGCGGGGCGATGATGTAGCCCAGACGCCAGCCGGTGATGGAATAGGTTTTCGAAAGTGAACTGCACGAGATGGTGCGATCGAACATGCCCGGAAGAGTGGAAAAGTAGGTGTGGCGATGGGGGGCGTAGAGAATGTGCTCATAGACTTCATCTGTGATGACATACGTGTCAAATTCTTGGGCCAGCGCGGCCACCTGCAGAAGCTCGTCGCGCGTGAACACTTTGCCGGTAGGATTGGACGGGTTACACAAAATGAGCGCTTTGGGGCGTTGTTCGAAGGCCCGGCGCAACTCGGCGGGATCGAACGTGAAGGTGGGCGGGTGCAAGGGGACATAGATGGGCTCGGCACCGGAGAGAATGGTGTCGGCCACGTAGTTTTCGTAGAACGGCGAAAACACGATGACCTTGTCGCCGGGATTGCAGGCCGTCATCATGGCCGCCATCATGGCCTCGGTGCTACCACAGGTGACGACGATGTTGGAATCGGGATCAATGGAGAGGCCGGTGAAATGGCTCTGCTTGCGGGCAAGGGCGCGGCGAAAATTCGGGGCGCCCCATGTCACGGCATATTGGTGGGGTCCAGCGTGAGCCGCTTTTTCGAGCGCGAGGCGCAAGGCTTCGGGTGGATCAAAGTCGGGGAAGCCTTGCGACAAATTCACGGCTCCGCATTCCATAGCAACGCGTGTCATCCGGCGGATGACGGACTCGGTGAAGCGACTGACTCGATGGCTGGTTTTCGGCATGTTGGTTGATTATTCTGCGGCGGGGGTCGCGAGATAGCGGTTGAGGGTTTCTTGCAATTCAGTTTCATCGGGCATAATGGCGACTGCTTTTTTCTGAAAGGCGATGGCTTCGGTGATGGAGCCGGAATCGAACAGGGCGCGGGCGTAGGTGTCGAGAATGTCGCCGCGTTGTTCTTCGGTGGCGTCCACAGCTTTCTTGGCGAGACGGGTAGCCAACGGTAGGTCGCGATGCAGCACAGAATCCGATGTCAGAATATTCCATGCCAGTTCATTCATCCTGTCGGGATCGAAAACCTCTAACTCGTCGATTTGCTGAGCGAGTTGGGATGCCTTTTCTGTGTCGAAATTTTCGCCCACGATTTCATAGTATTGATCAAGGATCGGTTGGATTATGGCATTCTGTTGATTGTGTTCGATGAAGGACAGAATGCGTTGTTTGATTTCGTCGAAATTGAAATCCTCCGGGGCTATCGCGCGGGCTGCTGCCTCCAAGGAGGCGAGGACGGACGGATCGGTATTCGCATCCATCAGCGCTTCTTGATACGCTTGCATGGCACTCCCGAATCGGGCCTGCCGAATGGCTTCCTGGGTGTTGAAAGACGGCTCGTCGGAATCCGGGTCTTGGATTTTGGCATAGAGAGTTTCCAGCGCCTTGCCCTCCTCGGATAGTTCTTCGTCGGTAGCGCCTTCCATCGCTTTTGCAAAAAAGGCTTCCAGTCGCTTCTCGAACGAGGCTCGCTGTTGGGCCTTATCGACATCGAAGGAGCCCGTCTGAATCTCTTCCAAGGCTTCCTTCAGACCGCTCATCGGGTGGCCGATCCAAACGATCTTTCCTTGGTGAACAAGGAAGGCCGACGGAATACCGGCTTGATCGGCGGCTTCCATCCAATTCTTGCCCATGAAGCTATCCGGGGTGTCCGTTGCCACGGGGTAATCCATTTTGAGGCCCATGTCCTTGACGAATTTCTCCACGGCCTCGATTTTGCCCCGTTCCCAAACATTCATACCGATGAAGGTCACGGCAGGAAATTCGTGGGCCAGTTCGGTGAGGTGAGGGATCGTGCTACGGCAGGGGCCGCACCAGGTGGCCCAGAATTCGACCACATAGGTTTTCGCGGGATCGAGGCTGTCCACGGGGCCTCCTTGAATCCAGCGGGAGACTTTCAGTTCAGGGGCAGAATCTCCAATGGAGAGTGTAGCGGCTTGGGAAGAGAGGGTCAGGACGGCGACCCACGTGAGAAACAATCCAACGGTTTTCTTCATATCATTCCTTGGTGTTGCAGAGCTACAGAACAACAAATTGAAGCCCAAGCGGGGGGGAGAAGGCAAGCGTGGAACTCAGCGCGGAATTTGATGGATGGGGTGGCCGGCCAGAAAGGCGCGCAGATTCTCGGCAGCGATATCGATGAGGCGCTTACGTGCGGCGGGGGTCGTCCACGCGATGTGCGGGGTGACCCAGCAGCGAGGAGCCGTGAGCATGGGGTTATGGGGAGAGGGCGGTTCTGTGGAAAGAACGTCCACAGCGGCCCCGGCGATCTGATTTTGGTGCAGGGCGTCGGCGAGGTCTTGTTCGACCACCAGAGGTCCTCGAGACGTGTTGATCAGAAAGGCCGTGGACTTCATTTGGGACAGGCGCGCGGCGTTGACCAGTCCGGCGGTGGCGGGGGACAGGGGGCAATGAAGGCTGATGATATCGCTTTCGGAAAAGAGGCGATCCAAATCTACATATTCAATGCCATGTGGTGGTGGAGAGGAAACGTTTCGCCGATGGGCGAGCACGCGCATGCCAAAGGCTTGGGCGATCCGGGCGACGGCTTGGCCAATTTGTCCGAAGCCCACAATCCCCAGTACGAGGCCGGACAATTCCATCTGGGGGGAGAGTCGGTAGCAATAGTCCGCATTCTTGGACCAGCCGCCGGAGCGGGTGTCGGCTGAATGGATGGCCACTTGATTGGTCAGTTCAAGCAAGAGGGCAAAGGTGTGTTGCGCGACGGAATCGGTGCTATAGCCGGGGACGTTGGAAACCACGATGCCCCGTTTATCGGCGGCGGCCAAATCCACGGTGTTCCAGCCGGTGGCCAAAATGCCGACATATTTTAGGTTGGGAGCCTTTTCGATGGTATCCGCCGACAACACGGCCTTGTTGAGCATCACGGCATCTGCATCACCAATCCGTGCAAGCACATCCGACGGAGGAGTACGATCGTGGAGGGTGCAGTCGGCGAGGACTTCAATGGGGGCCCAAGACAGGTCGCCGGAGTTGGTGGTGTAGGCATCCAGAATAACAAGACGGATAGGTTTCATCTGGGCGACTTTACGCGAACCGGTGGTTGGGGTTCAAGTCTTCCATCGGGCAATCGGCAAGTTCCGATGTCAAACTTGCAAAAATCAAGCCGATGAGAGATACTGGTTATATGAAGCAGGGTTATAAAGTTGCTGGGATGAGTGGTCTTGCCGTGGGTATGGCATGCTGGCTACTCGTTGAATCCGTTTTTGCACAGGGAGCTTATGTGGTGGGGTGGGGGATGAATGCGGGGAATCAGGCTTCCCCCGTACCCACCAATGTGATGAGTGGGGCGTCATCTATCGCGGCAGGCTACAACCACAGTTTGGCAGTAAAAAATGGCCGCGTTTGGGCGTGGGGAGAAAACACATACGGACAGACGAATGTGCCCTTTTTTGCAGAGAGTGGTGTCACGAATGTTGCGGGCGGCGGGGATTACAGTTTGGCTCTAAAAACGGATGGATCGGTTTTGGCGTGGGGAGCTCGGACCAATGTTCCGACAGAAGCATCTAGTGGTGTAAGCAAAATTGCCGCAGGGGAATATCATGCGCTAGCTTTGAAGGCGGGAGGCATCGTCGCTTGGGGCTCCAATCAGGTTGGACAATGCACCGTACCCACAGCATTAACGAGCGGCGTCAGCGAGATTTCGGCCGGGGGAGCCTTCAGCATGGCGTTAAAAGATGGAAACGTGCAGATTTTTGGATCCTCGGAAAACGATATCCAGATCATTCCGGCTGAGGCCACCAGTGGCGTTTCGGCCATTGCGGCTGGGCGTTGGCATGCGTTGGCCCTCAAGAATGGCGGTGTGATGGCGTGGGGAGCTCCTCATGGCGATGCAACGGTCGTGCCGGTGGATGCCACCAGCGGTGTGGTGGCCATTGCCGCAGGCGATTGTTTCAGCATGGCCCTGAAAACCAACGGAAGCGTTGTGGTCTGGGGCGATGACATGAAGGGGCAGTTGCCCGTTCCGGCTTTTGCCAGCAACGGGGTCACCAAGATCGCTGCCGGGTCGGGGCACTGTTTGTTGATCAGTTCGCTGATGCCGCCTCGATTCACAGGGTTTAACCTGCCCATTGCCTACACCAATTCGCCCTATTCGGGTTCCATCACGGCGGCAGGAGATCCAGCGCCTCGCTATTACAAATCGTCGGGTTGGGCGTCTTGGATGACGCTGAATGAAACGAGCGGCGCAGTGGGTGGGACACCCAATGCAACGGGGGTTTTCACTATCTATGCCATTGCGAGCAACTCGGTTGGAAAAGTAACTAATGCGTATACGATGACGGTGCAGGCGGTGCCGGTGGCCATTCCCGTTTTTGTGACCACCAATCCGCTTCCCGAAGCTGTGATGGGGGCACCTTATTCACTTCAGTTCAACGTCGCCAACAACCCGACAGCCATCACGTGGTATGATGCGGGTAGCGGTTTACCTCCCGGCTTGAACCTGAGTACCAACGGACTCTTGAGTGGAACCCCGACGGGACTCTATAATGCCTTCTTCACTGTGCGCGCCACCAATGAGGTGGGCGCGAGCAATCGCACATATAATCTGCGGATCAATCCGCCTCCTTCGGCCCCCGTCTTCGAAACCGCCAGCCCGTTGCCAAGCGGTATTGTGGGGCATTCGTATTCGACACAGATTTCGGCCAGTAATCTCCCCGTTTTCAGTCTGTTCTCCGGCAGTTTGCCCAACGGGCTAACCATTAGCCCCAGTGGTGTAATTAGCGGGACGCCCACGGTGATTGAAAATCCGACATTCATCCTGCGGGCCACCAATATTGTGGGTGCCAGCACTCAAGAGTATAGCCTCGAAATTTTCGGTCCGCCGGTGTTTAGCACGACCAGTCCACTACCCATAGGCGTGAAGGATATCTATTACTCACAAATTTTGCAGGCCAGTGGAAATCCCATTTTCCGGATCTCGGAAGGGAGTCTGCCCGGTGGTGTAGTTCTGTACTCGGACGGTGTCTTTGGAGGAATCCCAGAACAAACAGGCGACTTCAATTTCACGGTAGAGGCCACTAATGACTATGGTTGGACAAATCGTGTGTTTGACTTACAAATTGCGGAACGTCCTGTTTTTACAACGACCAACCCGCTTCCCAGCGGCAAGATTGGAACCGTCTATTCCAATCAAATTGCAGCTACGGGAAACCCCACCTTCAGCATTTCGGACGGATATTTGCCTAGTGGCTTGATTTTCGCCAGTAACGGCTGGCTAACTGGAACGCCCACGGCGACTGGATCATTTAACTTCGCCGTATTTGCCACCAATCAGTATGGCGGAAGCAATCATGTCTATGATTTGACCATCGATGGGTGGGATGTACCCACGTTCACATCGATCTTGTTCACAAATGGCAATGTCCGGTTAGCCTGGATTAATCCCAACACCGGTGGCATCCTGAGGGTTTATCGATCCACCAATATGACGGATATTCCGGTGAGTTGGTCCAACTTTGGGCCGCAACTCTCGCCGTGGACAAACACCGCGCCCCCTGCACCGTCTTACTATCAGCTCCGCTACACACCGTAGAGGCGCTTGAAAATCACCTGCCGATGGGTTGGGACTTCGCATTTCCAATCGTGATAACCGTCAGGGAAAATGTTTCGACAGTACGGCGACCCTCGCCGCCAGTCGGTTTATGCGAAGGGGCTGGGTACACTTTTGGAGAATGAGGTCGTCCGATTCTGAGCTACCATGATGGCCTGCTTGACGCGCCCGCCGTGATCAGCATTCAAACACGAAGTACATTCTGGATCCCAGCCGGAATTCGGAGTTCGGCGTTCAATCGCTGAGAACTGGATCCGGAATTCCTCATCCATCTTCACAGGTATGCACAGACTTATTCACAAAGTTATCGTCGGGCCCTAAAACGCAGACCATTGAAATGCCACACCACATATGGTGGTGTCAGGAATCCATTACGCAACATAATATGTATTGTCGGCCCTATCAACAAGATACGACGAAAGGCTAACGATTATGTGGGCTCCTGTTTTTGAATTGACGGTGACGGAAGTGAAAGCCGAACGGAAGACTTTCCGCGATAAAATTAATGGTGCTACTCGTGAATACGAGACTTTCACCATTGCGGGAATCAATCTGAAAAATTCTACTATGGCAATCCTGAATGTCGTAGAAGAAATCCGTAATCAAGTACGTGATATGAAACTGGAATCCGGATCGCTTGTTAATTGTTCCCTTCGTCAAATGGAATATGACAAGGGCTTGCTCCGTGGAACTGTCATCGAGGTCAAACTCTAAATGCAAAATCGCGGAGGGTCGGCGAGCGTAGCGAGCCGACCCCCGCCATTTTCCCTAACCTTGTTTAATCTGAAACAATTATTCAAAACGGTATCCCATGAAAATTGAAATCACGTTCGCAGAGTCCGCAAATTCGGGTTTTGATTGTGAATGTCTAGACGAGGGTGGGGGTGGGGAGGTTCGGGGTGGTTCAATTGATGATGTTCGCAATCTGGTATACCTGATTGTCGAAGAAAATTTGATTCATCTTGCCGATCATGAATAAGTCTGGATTTGCCCTGATGTCATCTATTGACACTATCGGGGAACCTAGAATGTGGACGTTTACCCTCCCCGTTAGAGTGGATCCACGCCTTGCGGCTCGTATGTGGGCGGGTTTACAGCGTGATTTGGTCCGTATCTGTGGGATGTTTGGTGTTCGCGTTTTTGAACCTCACCCCGGTGGTCACGGTCTTCACGTTCATGTCATTACGGGTTCTTATTGTCCTGTCTTTGTTGTTCGTGATTTGTGTGATCGTCACGGTTGGGGGCGTTGCCATGTTTGCCGCATTCCAAAGGATCAAGCGGGATACGTTGCAAAATATGTGCACAAGTCAAAGCGATTGAAAACGTGGTCGGGAATACGGTTATGGGCTTCTTTTGGTGCTAAACTTTCCGACACTTTTTTCCCTGTTAAGGTCAAAAATGTTGAGGTCATTACTGCTTCAAAAACCCTCTATCATGAGCTTGCTGAAATCCTCAAGCCAAAGGGGTTCACTCAATGTCGTTTGCTGATGCGAATCGCAGAACTTTCTAATCATGGTCTTTGTACGTATGAAATTATTCCAGCTACTCCCGAAATCGTTTGCGGAACGGTCAAATCCTTTAGAGATGGCATTCCTTTTGATGAGCCCCTCATCATTACTGCCGGCCGTCCTTCCATCCGTGTCTCTGTCGTTGGGGGTTTGCCGTGGAAGTCCTAGAACCATTTTATCGCGTCATACTCGACTCGGGTATTTTGTTCGTGTTTCTACGTGTGTTCTGCATCGTCGGTTTGCTCGTTGCGGTTAAGCGGTTGTTGAAATATCGGAAAGGCGCTGGCTTATGAATCTCTCTGATGTGTTTTGGATGGTGTCTCTAGGTTTTGTCATGGCCCTTGGTTTGTATATTCCAGTATCGATTACTTCTCATGTTGTGCGTTCTCTGAACGCTTAGAATTTGGCAAGTCGGAAAGCAAAAGGAAAAAAAGAATGAAAAATTCGTTCAAGAATATTGGTGTGTGCCTCGGCGTTCTCGCCCTCGCCACGATGAACAGTTTTGCGGCCGCTGGGTTGGATTCCGTGGTGACGGAAGCAACCGGCTGGATCACTTGGGGCGTTGCGGCTATTGCTACTTTGCTTGGTGCTGGCGTTGGCATCTTTGCGGCAAAGTGGGCTTACCGTACCATCGTCAAGGGTGGATTGGGCGCGGCTTAATTCAAAATGCAATCCGACTTGCCAAAGTTTTTGATTGTGTTTTGGTTGCTGTGTTCTTCTGCCCTTGCTGGCGATAAGATTGTGCTACACCTTGACATATCCGATCGTCAACGTGCTTGGGTTGTATTCCCTGACGTTTTCCCATTTGATAGGAGCGGTTTAGATTTCTACATAGACGGGGCATTTGAAAATTCTTTCCCTTGGAATGATTTGATTAATTTTTATTACGGTTATCCCGATTATATGCCATTTATCAGTGCTATTGATTTTGACTCTAACGGTATTCCCGATATAAACACAATTCTTACCAATGATGGTAATCCTTGGTATGAATGGGCCGAAGAATTGGAGATACAGGCTGGCAACGGGGGAGGGGTTGATCTCGATCCCGTATCTTTTGAAAATCCTTATCTGACAAACATTCTACTTTCCTTGTTGCTGGGCGTGAATCTTTTTCATGTCGCAATCCGTAAAAGCTATCTATGAAAAAGATTTTCCTTTTTTGCCTGATGGTTTCCGCTTTCGCGTTTGGTGATTGCGGCGAATTGCTTTTCAACTCTCCCCCCACCATCGAGAATTTGCCGGGGGGTCTTATTTCTGGCTCTGCTTATACTCGGCTTAAAATCACTTTTTCCCCCACTTCTTATATTGTTTTGATGCGGTACTATTCGGGAACTCGTGCGGGTACTCAAGCGGTGTCTGAATCGTATAATATGGGTGCCCTTTCTGCTCCTCGTGATTGCGTTCTTGCTATGTCTTTGTCTCTTCCTTTTTCTGATGAAAGTTCTTTGGAGGGTCTTTCTGAATTGGTCTATCAATCTGCTGTTGGTTTTGATTTGAAAAATCAGGTTTGGGAAAAGGTTGCTTTGATAGATGAGAACACCGTTCTTTCTCGTAATGAGGATGATGAATATATTCTTTTCCATCGCAATCCGGATGGGACGTTTACAGCATCGAGGCCTACTGGTGACGATTGGGAGGATGGTGTCTATGGTTCCACTTGGGCCGGTTCTGCTCTTTTCACTCCGCAATCCAATCCACTGCAAAGCGTCGAGGATTCTGAATCAACAGTCCTTGAGGATGTGGCAACTTTAACCTTTGGGGGTGATTCTTCTTCTATGACAGCTTCTCAAGGTGCCGCCATGGATAATCCCTTGCGCCCCGCCGATTCTGTTCCCGATACGCCAGAAGGCTATTCAGACGTTGCTTTAGATCGTGAGCTCGCCGTTGCTGTGGCTGAGGGTACAAAAGAGGGTTTTGCCGATGTGGTTCGGGCTGTTGAGGGCATCGAGGCTGGTTCTGGATCTGTCGAAGTTCAAGTTGATGTGACGGTGACAAACGATTTCGGCGATCCACCTGACGATCTGTGGGTTCCCGAGATGTGGGAGAGTCCTGCACAGTGGCAAATTTCCGAAAAAGAGGGGATGGATTCTGAATTTGCTTCTAAATCTACGGCAAACGCTGGTCTTTTGGATGAATTTCTTACTTTTATGCAAGAGCATTTAACGCTACCTGAATATAATGCTTCTTTTGGGACAATGCCCATTGTGTATTTTAATTTGCAAGCTCCGGGCAATGTGGATTTCTCTGGTGAAATAGATTTGGAAAAGTTTTACGTTTCGCATATTCGCAATTTCTTTCTTTTTCTCTTTGGGATTTGTTCAATGTTTTTGATTGTTCGGGCAATAGCAATGGCTTGGTAATTATGAAGCCGTTTTGCCTGACAAAGAGGGGGGATGGGGGGCGCTGGCGCCCCCGGATAAATGCTGTTCGCATGCAATGCCGTAGAAGTCGGGAAGCCGTAGGCAAAAAAGGGGTATGCTCAAGAAAGATACAACAAGGGCGATATGCGCATTCAAAGACGGTTCGCGTTCCCGTGTTTATCGCGATTCTTAAAAATGGAAATTGGGCAGAATGTTTTGTTCGCATTCTTTTGGATTGGAGCGGGGGGGGATGTGATAGGGCGAGGAAATGCCCGTTGAACCTGTTGGCATTACTCGACCTATCACATCCCCCCCCGCGCTCTTTACTCTTAGGGTGAATTTATGCTTTTTCTTCTTGGTTATATTCTGAACGGAATGAGATACGCCCGGGATGGTGTCAATGAGATTGGCAAGGCCATCACCTCCAATATGTGGGCGTTGGTTTTGCCGGGAATGATGGCCGTTAAACTTCTTTTTGATTATACGAGTCTGGCCGTTGAAAAAGTGCATCAGGCTATTTCATCCGGCGCCGCTGTCGAGTTTGGAACCTCTGTCGGTTCTGTCGTCGGTAATATCATGGCCCTCGGGAACACTCTTTTCCCTTTGGATGAGATTTTTCATTTTGTCCCTCCATACCTCACGCTGTGCGTTGCAATGTTGACGATTCGGACGGTCAAGGGCATCAAGCAAACGGTTCTTTTCTGAGGATTATATGATTACTGAAAACTTCTCTTCTATTCCCTTTCTCCGAATACGATTGCCCGA
>CAZYGH010000061.1:0-18374 GCA_964647595.1 uncultured Verrucomicrobiota bacterium | reverse complement strand
CCAGTTCAGGGTGTCGAGGTTGAAAATACGTGTGAGAACCAGCATGGCGACGACGGCCGTGACGAATCCGAGGAGCACTTGGGCGCCGCGTGTGCCGCGAAAAAACAGGATGGCGTAGTAGAAGAGGACGGCCAAGACGAGCATTTCCAGCACCCCGCCGGGGCCCGGCTTCGGGATCTGCCGATAAAGGTCCATCCATGTGCTGTTCATGGGGGCAATTTGCCACGCCCGGCAAGGCGGCGCAAGCGTCAAAGAGGAGGCGGATTTCTGCGGGATGGGTCAGCCTGTGGTAGAATTGAGGAAATGAAACCGATGAACAGAATGTTAAAACTGGCGGGAATGGTCGTTTGGGCGTTGGGAAGCGGGTGGGTTCAAGCGGAGTCGACATCGATCCGCGAATCGGAAAAGCAGGAGGGTGTGGCAATGGAAAAAGTAGTCAAGACCGATGCCGAGTGGCGGGCGTTGCTGACGCCGGAACAATACAAGGTGACACGAAAGCAGGCGACGGAGCGGGCGTGTTCGGGGGCGTATGTGGAGCATCATGAAGAGGGAGTCTATGTTTGCGTGTGTTGCGGGTTGCCGTTGTTTTCGTCGGAAGCGAAGTTTGAGTCGGGCACGGGATGGCCGAGCTATTTCCAGCCTGTTGCAAAAGAAAATCTCATTTTGCACGAAGATCGCAGTTGGGGAATGGCCCGGACGGAGGTGTTGTGCGCACGGTGCGATGCGCACTTGGGGCATGTGTTTGACGATGGGCCGCGCCCGACGGGATTGCGTTATTGCATCAATTCGGCGGCCTTGCGTTTTGAGCCCAGTCCGGCGAAATAGGAGAGGCGAGGGGCAAGCTTCCCATCCGTTGTCCGGTTTGCGATACTATCGGCCATGAATACGATTCTTTCTGCGGCGATGATTCTGTGGATTTTTTACATGGTGATCTACCTCACCAAGGATCTCTAGGCGTTTCTCGTGACCCCGGCCGTTGCCAGAATCATTACGGATGTCGCGCTGGATCGCGAATTCGACTATCTCATTCCGCAGGATCTGCTGGATCGCGTGAAGATTGGCAGTGTGGTGTGGGTGCCGTTTGGGCGGCGCAGGGCGCGCGGTTTTGTGACAGGGTTGCTGGAGCGGTCCGACTTTCCGAATCTCAAAAGCATTGAGTCGGTGGCAGGGGATTTGCCGCTGTTCGATGATCAACTGTTGCGGTTGGCCCGGTGGATTGCCGAGTATTATGCGGCACCGTTCGAGAATGCCATTGCCGCGATTCTTCCGGCGGCGGTACGGCGCGAGGGGGCCAAATTCAAGGAACAACAGATGGCGACGCTTTCTGCGGAGGCCACGCCAACAGCGGAAGAAGAGGCGACGTTGCTCGAAAAGCGCCCCAAACAAGCAGCCGCGTGGGCGTTGTTGAAAGAGCGGCGCGAAATGACGGCCGCCGCGCTGGCAGAGGAGACGGGCGTCTCCATGGTGGGGTTGCGCAGTCTTGAAAAGCGAAAATGGATCACGTTGGCAAAAGGTGTGATCCGGCGGAATCCCCATTCCACGATGACGGTGTTGCCCACCTTTGCTCCCACGCTGATGGATGAACAAACCTCGGCGCTGGTGGCGATTCATGAGGAGATGGCCGCGCCAAAGCCGAAGGTGTTATTGTTGCACGGCGTGACCGGAAGCGGCAAGACGGAGGTTTATCTGGCGGCTATTCAGTCCGCGCTGGATGCGGGGAAGGGGGCGATTGCCTTGGTTCCGGAAATTGCGCTGACGCCGCAGACCATGGAGCGGTTTCGCGGACGTTTTGGTGAGACGGTGGCCGTGTTGCATAGCCATCTCTCCGACGGCGAGCGGCATGATGAATGGCAACGAATTGCCGCAGGCAAGGCTCGGGTGGTGGTGGGCGCGCGTAGCGCGTTGTTTGCGCCGGTGAAACCGCTCGGCTTGTTGGTCGTGGACGAAGAGCACGAGCCGGCCTACAAGCAGGACGAGTCGCCCCGCTACAACGCGCGTGACGTGGCCGTCATGCGGGGCCGCTTCGAAGGCTGCGCGGTGGTGTTGGGCAGTGCCACACCCTCGCTCGAATCCTATCGCAACGCGCGCGACGGGAAATATCGCCTCGTGAAAATGCTCAAGCGTGTCGACCGTTGCGTGATGCCCTCGGTGCGCGTGGTGGATATGCGCATCGAGAATGAAAAAGCGGGGGCCGCCCATTTGCTTTCTCAGGATTTGGTGGAGGCCATTCGCCAGCGTTTGTCACAGGCGGAACAAACGATGTTGTTTTTGAATCGTCGCGGCTATGCCACCACCGTGATGTGTCCCGTGTGTGGGCACACCGAAACCTGCACGAGTTGCAGCGTCAAAATGACGTACCACAAATCGTCCGAGCTGATGATGTGCCACGTGTGCGGCGTTGTGCGCACGGTGCCCACGCTGTGCCGAAATCCGGAATGCAAGGCTCCCAACATCAAAATGGCCGGCGTTGGAACCCAGCGCGTCGAGGCAGCGGTGAACAAGATTTTTCCCAAGGCTCGCACGGTGCGAATGGACTCCGACACCACCGGAGCGAAGGATTCTCATGCCCAGATTTTGGGGAAATTCCGTCGCGGCGATATTGATATTTTGATCGGCACCCAGATGATTGCCAAAGGGTTGGACTTTCCGAACGTGACGCTGGTGGGCGTCATCTATGCGGACTTGAGTTTGCAGATGCCGGACTTCCGCGCGGCCGAGCGCACCTTCCAGTTGCTGACGCAAGTGGCCGGGCGTGCGGGCCGTGGCGATGTGCCCGGCGAAGTGCTCATTCAGACCTATGCGCCATTTCATCCGGCCGTTCAGTCTTCCCGAAACGCGGATTTCGACACCTTTTTCGATCAGGAAATCGAGATGCGTCGAGAGATGCGCTATCCTCCGTTTACTCGGCTGACCACGGTGCTGTTCAAGGGCGAGGCGGAGTTGGAGGTGGACACCGTGTCGAAAGCCTTTGCCGCGCAATTGAAGGAGGCCTTGCCCGCCACGGTTCGATTGACGGGTCCGGCGCCCGCACCGTTGGCCAAGGCCAAAGGAATGCATCGCGCACAACTGATGCTGTGGGCGACGGCCGCCCGCGACTATGTGGTGCCGTTGCGCGCACTTCTCAAAACGTTCAAGGTTCCGAAGGGCGTCACCATTTCCGTCAATGTGGACGCGCTTTCGCTGATGTAGAAAGCGCGGCCGGAAATCAGTTTGACGTTCTGTTGTTGCGCCGCCTGTGCTAGGGTGAAACCCGTGACAAAGAAATGGAAAAGCAAACTGGTAGCGCTGATGGCGGGAGTCCTGTGGGCCCTCCCATGCGGGGCGGACCTCTTCCAGTTTGAAGTGGAGCCCTTCTATGTCGACACGATGTTGAAGGGGATGTTCGGCGACAAACCCGTGTATTTTTTTCTGGGCCCTTCTCCGACGATGGAGAAGGCGGTTGTGTCGTTCATTGAATCCGCCACGCAAACGCTGGATGTTTGCTTGTACGATCTGGATCTGCCTGCCTTTGCACAGGCGCTATTGGATGCGCACGGTCGCGGGGTGAAGGTTCGCGTGATCGTTTCGGAAGAGAATGCCGCCAAAGCCTATGCCGTGGCCGAACACCTTCAAGAAATGGAAAAGCGGGGTATGCTGACTCTGGCACACAACCGATCAGGGCTGATGCATAACAAGTTCATGATTGCGGACGGGCAATATGTGTGGACGGGTTCGTACAATCTCACGCGCAACTGCTCGCGCTTCAACGACAATCACGCCATCGTGCTGGAAAGCAAAGAGCTGGCCGAGAACTACGAAATGGAATGGAAAGAAATTTTCGAGAAACGCCACGGCAAGCGCTTTGCCTATCCCACGCCGCATCCGGAAGTGACCATTGGCGGTGTTGTCGTTCATAATTACTTCACGCCCGAAGACGACGTGCGCGGCGGGATCGTGGCAGAGATGGGCAAGGCCACCAACGAAATCGTCATTCTCGCTTTTTCCTTTACTGACAAGACGATGACGGAGGCGATCGGAAAGGCTGTTCAGCGCGGCGTGAAGGTCATCGTCTTGCTGGATTCGGACATGGCCACCCATCCGGGCGCCAATACGAAGGCGTTGACGGCCTTGGGCGCAAATGTGCGGATGTCGCCCGGCATTTTGCTTCACCACAAAGTCATCGTGGTGGACCGACAAACGGTTGTGCTGGGGTCGGCAAATTTTTCTTTGGGAGCCTTTGACAAAAACGATGAAAACGTCCTCATCGTTCGCGCGCCGAATTTTGCGCAAGCCATGTTGCGTGAAGCCATTCGCTGTTGGCGCGCCGAACCGTATTCGATCACCAAGTGGCGCACGGCTTTGCCTGCCGGAATGTAGGTTCCTTTTACCTTCGCACGTGCTGCTGCGGCTCATCGGGTTCGGAAAAGTTTTCCACAGTGTGGAAAAAAGTTTTCCACCGTGTGGAAAACTGTCATTTTGCGCATATGAAACTGTTGGCTTTAGAATTTTCGACGGATGCGGCCAGTTTGGCGCTGATGGAAAACGGTGTTGTGGTGGCGGTGTCGGCAGTCGATGCAGGGCATCGGCGCAGTCAGGGCATTTTTGACGCGGTCGAAAAAATACTGAAGGGGGCGGGGTGGACGTTGGCCGATGTGGAGGCGTTTGCGGTGGGGCGCGGACCGGGTTCGTACACGGGGTTGCGCGTCAGTCTCACGGCGGCGAATGGTTGGGCGTTGCCCGACAATAAGAAGGTGTGGACCGTGGGTAGCGGTGCGGCGTTGGCGGCGGAGATGCTGGCGGAGCAACCGGAGGTGTCGCACGTGGTAGCGTGGGGCGATGCCCGCCGTGGAACGATTTGGGCGGGATTGTTTGAGCGAGTAGCGGGGGGAAGCGTGCGGCAGGTGGGAGAGTGGAAGCTGTTGCCCGTGGATGCGCGCGGGACAGAATGGCCGGAGGCCGCTTGGGCGGCGCCGGGCCGCGTGCCTCAAGCGGAATGGGTGGGACGGATATTCTTTGCGGGAGAGGCGAGCGAGGAGTTGCAGCCCATCTATCTGCATCCGGCGGTGATCGCGGCTCCCCGATTTGATGCGGAGGGGAAGCCGCTGAATGAAACGGTTTAGATTCACGATTCTGTCGCGGCCGATGGATCTTGTGATTTTTGGCTGTTTTCGAGAGGAAGATGGGGTAGCTTACCGACTATGACTGATTTTCAGACAGCACAGGCATTATGGGCCCCGTGGCGCATGGAGTTTATCCGTGCGCCAAAGGAGGAGGGGTGTTTCATGTGCCGGATACTCCGCGAGGGACCTGAAAAGGATTCCGAAAATCTGGTGATTTGTCGCGGAAAGACGTGCCTGCTGTTGATGAATCGCTATCCGTATAACAGTGGGCATCTGATGGTGGCACCGTTTCGGCATGTGGGGACATTGGGTGGATTGTCGATTGAGGAACGCGGGGAGATGATGGAGTTGGCTTGTTTGGCGGAACGGTTGTTGCTTCGGGTGGCGCGTCCGCAAGGTTTCAACATGGGCGTTAACCAAGGGGCGGCGGCCGGGGCGGGGTTAAGGGATCATCTGCATTGGCATGTGGTGCCGCGCTGGGAGGGCGATACAAATTTCATGCCGGTGCTGGGAAATGTGCGCGTGATGCCGCAAGCGCTGGACGAGATGTATGCATTGTTGGTGACGGTCCTGACTGGCGAGAATTGATCATGGCAGAACGTACGATTCATTTTGAAAATGCGCGCGAGGCGCAGGATGTGACAGGGCCTCGGGAAGAGTATTTGCCCGCCTTGGAAAAAGCGTTTGGCGTGAAGGCGGT
Organism: uncultured Verrucomicrobiota bacterium; assembly: GCA_964647595.1. Taxonomy (GTDB): domain Bacteria; phylum Verrucomicrobiota; class Kiritimatiellia; order CAIQIC01; family Lenti-01; genus Lenti-01. Next base: position 12,575 of record CAZYGH010000061.1, on the reverse strand, counting down.
TTCGCGCGATTTGTGGCTGAAATTGGATGGCCCGCCGGAGAAGTTGGCGGTGGCGGGGTCATTTGTCGATGGATTGCTACGGGCGAGGAATTCGGGGGTGTTGCTGAGTCGCCATGCGGTGGAGTATGCCCGGCAGGCGTACGTGGAAGGGCGGGGTGGAGAGCTCGACAAACTGGCCGCGTTTCGGGTGGATGTGGCACCGGGAAGGGCACCGATCTTTCCACGAACCTTCGGTCAGGCCACTTTTCTGGACACGATTCGAAAGAGCGAGTTGACGATTGGTTTGGGGCCGGCGGGCACCGGCAAGACGTGGCTGGCAATGGCGATGGCGGTCTCGGCCCTGTTGAAGAACGAGGTGTCGCGCATCATTTTGACTCGCCCTGCCGTCGAGGCGGGTGAAGCCTTGGGTTTCCTTCCGGGAGATTTGCAACAGAAGATTTTGCCGTATCTGCGGCCGTTGTACGATGCGCTCAATGAGATGATGCCGCCCGACGAGGTGCCCGGCTTGATTGAGCGCGGCGTGATCGAGGTGGCGCCTTTGGCCTATATGCGCGGCCGAACGCTGAACCGGGCTTTTATCATTCTCGACGAGGCTCAAAATACCACGAGAGAGCAGATGTTGATGTTTTTGACTCGGTTGGGGTTTGGCTCCAAAGCGGTGGTGAACGGAGATCTCACTCAGGTGGATTTGCCCCCGCACAAAATGCCGGGTCTGTTGGAGGCGGAATATCTGCTTCGGGAGGTTCCGGGAGTTGGTGTGGTTCGATTGACGGCGATGGATGTGGTCCGGCATCCGCTGGTGCAGCGAATCATCGAGGCCTATAAGGGGCGCGACCGCGCCTCGGGCAACGGGGGAGCCAGCTAATGGCATTTTTCTGGAAAAAACAAACACGAAATGGGTGGAGCGGGCGCTTGATTGCTCGTCCTCCCCGGTGGCGTGGTTGGAGTTTGTTGGGGAACTTTTTCTTACTCCTCGTGCTGTGGCTCTCCGGCGTATTGTTTATTAATTTGGGCGGGCCCCAACGCTATGTGGGGTTGGCTGAGGGACAGCGCGCGCCGGCCACGGTGGTGGCGGCTGTGGACTTCGATTGCGTGAACATGGCCGCATCGGAATTGCTACGCCGTCAGGCTGGTGAACGGGCGATCCCTGTCTTTACGATTCAGACGGCGCCATTGAATGCAGCGTGGAGAATTCAAGAAAAGTTGGCGGATCGGGCCTTGTCGTTGCGTCGGGGGGCGGTCGCTCCTGCGATGGGAATTGCCGAGGTGGGAAGCACCAATCGTGTTGTTTCAGAAAAAGCCTTGGAATCGGATCTGACCGTTGCGGCCGACCTGTTGGGACTTTCTGTGGCGGGAGAGGCTCTTGCCAACCTGTTTCCTGCTGGCCGGGAAATGGATGTCTTGAAGGAGTTGAAGGAGAGTTTGTCCGAGGTTTGGATGAACGGCATTTTGTCGGAGGCGGAGCGCGAAAGTGGATTTCAGGGACTTTCCCAAAGCCTGACGATTGATATCGTGGCGATGTCGGAGAACGGTGATTCTCCCACCTATCGGACGGCCCCTTTGTCGGAATTGCCCTCGGTGGAAATGGCACTAGACGCATTTGTGAAAACGGCTCACCCGCGCTTATTCAAGCAGGGGGTCGAGGTGGCGGATAAGACACTCGAAGGGCTGGTTCGCCCTTCGATTCGTCCGAATTTGGCCTATGACGAACGCGCGACTCATGAGCGTCGGCTGGCCGTTTGGCGCACCATGGAGCCGGTGCTCATGACGGTGAGGGCGGGGACCACGTTGATGGAAGAACGGGCCACGGTCAATGCGCAGACCGTTGAAATGATCAATGCCTACAATCGGCGAATGGCGGAGCGTGAATCGTCGTATGATCGAAGGATGAAGAGGGCGGGGGATGCCTCTTTGATGCTAATTGTGCTCGTCGTGTGCGTGGGCTGGCTGCATAGTACCCAGCCCGGCGCCTATTCTCATGCGCGTCGCAAGTGGCTATTGGTGTTGCTGGGCCTGTTGGCCATCACCATCGAGAGCCTGTACCACTATGTGTCGGTGAGCCTGAACTGGATTTCACCGTGGCTGGTTCCCTTTCTCATGCCCATCACGCTGTCGACGATGTTGGCCGCCTTGATGCTGGGGCCTTCCGCCGCATTGGCGATAGGCTTGTGGAGTGGCCTTTCGGCGGCCCTCATGTTCGACCGCAACTTTGAGATGCTCTTGCTGGGACTGGGCGGATCGGTCATGGCCGTGGTGCTTCTTCGGAACGTGCGGAAACGGTCGCAGGTGATGCGGGCCGGGTTGGGTGTGGGCTTGCTCAAGGGCGTGATGGCGCTGGCGTTGGCCGCGATGTATCAGCATCTGCCCAACACCTTTCTTATGCAGGTGGCGGGCGGCGTCCTCAGCGGTTGCCTTGCTGCGCTGCTGGCCTTGTTGCTGTTGCCGTTCATGGAGTGGCTCTTCCGATATACCACGGATATTTCGTTCCTTGAACTGACGGACATGAGTCACCCGCTGTTGCAACGCTTGGCCATCGAAGCGCCGGGCACGTATCACCACAGCTTAATGGTGGGGGCAATCGGTCAGGCCGCCGCCAATCGCATTGGAGCCAATGGCTTGCTGGTGGCGGTGTGTGCGCATTTTCACGATATTGGCAAGTTGGCCAAGCCTGATTTTTTTATTGAAAACCAGCGAGGGGGAGAGAATCCGCACGACAATCTGGCACCCAGCATGAGCGCGTTGGTGATTCAGTCGCACGTGAAGGAGGGCCTCACGTTGGCCAAACGCCACAAGCTGCCGCAGCCCATCTGCGATGTCATTGCCACGCATCACGGCACCACGCTGACGTCCTACTTCTATCAAGTGGCCAAGCGGGCGTTGAAAGAGGCTGGCATGGCCGAGGATTCAGGGTTAGAGCATTCCTTTCGCTATGACGGTCCCAAGCCGTGGACTCGCGAACAGGCCATTTTGATGCTGGCCGATACGGTTGAGGCGGCCTCTCGTTCGCTGGACAAGCCGACACCCAACCGTATTGCCGAGTTGGTCGAAACTCTCATGCGCGACAAATTGATCGACGGGCAAATTGATCTGTGTCCTGTCACGCTCCGAGATCTGCACAATATCCGAGCCTCCTTTGTGTTTTCCCTGACGAATATCCTGCATGGAAGGAATCCCTATCCCCGTGAAGATACATTTGCTCAACCGGCAGCGGGCGCTCCCGGTTCGTTTGGTGCCGTTTCGCCGATTAGTCCAGTTATTGGCGGTTCGAGCGTTTCCGTCTGATGACCGTCCCAATCCTTATGGAGATTTGACGATTGTTTTGACAGATGACTCTCAGATGCCCGACTACAAAGCCGGGTGTTTTGGGGTGAGGCTTCAAACCGACGTGGTGGCGCAAGCCTACGAGGCCGTTCCCGGTGTCTGCCCTGCAACGGCGGAGTTGGTTCTCAATGCCGAACGCGCCCTGTTGGAAGGGGCGCACCGTGCCGGGGGGGCCTCGCGCGAGCTGGCGCTGTATCTTGCGCATGGTCTCGATCATCTGGCCGGTTATGACGACGATACGCCCACCCGTCGCCGCGCCATGCGTCGCCGCGAAACGGCATGGCTCGATGCCGACCCAAAAGCCTATGAGCGGATTGTGGCATCGTGATACTCAAGGACCACGCCATCGCATTGCGGTTCCATCCGTTTGGCAACACCTCGCGCATCGTGGTATGGCTCTCGGCTACGCATGGCAAGCTGGCCACGCTGGTGAAGGGGAGCCAGCGAGAACGTAGTTCCTTCTTGGGGCAATATGATTTGTTTTACACTTGCGAACTGTTGTTCTATGCGCGCGACCACCGAAATCTCCACATCTTGAAGGAATGTGCTCCGCTCGAAATTCGGCCGACGTTTCGTGCCGACTGGCGGGCTTGTGCGGTGGCATCTTATGCTACTGGCGTGTTGGATCGGATCCTGCCCGTTGGTCCGGCCCCTAGGAGTCTGTTTGCCTTGCTGTCGAATATGCTAGATCGTTTGGCTTCCCGTACGCCGGGACCGGCGTTTTTACCGCAATTTGAGCTATTGCTTCTTCACGAGCTGGGCCTTGCGCCGGGCTGGGATTTTTGCGCCAAATGCCGCACCGATCTTCGCAGTGGGATTTCAGCGCGTTTGGATGTGGCGCATGGCGCGGTCCTTTGTGAAGCCTGTGCCGCCGGGCAGGGGAGCGGAATATCCGCTGCGGCCCTTCAGGCCATTCGCCAGATGCGGGATGGAACGCCTCCTCCCTCGCTCCCCGAGCGCGTGTTTCGAGAAGTGCGAACGATCATGGGAGGCCTGCTTGAGCATCACGCCGACTTGTCCAGCCTGTCCCGCGAAATTACATTTCAAATTTTGGCCGCTGGGTAAGCCTTCATCTGTTGAAACGAGCCGAAAGGGGTGCAAAAGACCTTGCAAGAGGGGGGGCGATTTTGCTTGGATGCGCGGGCGTGGATGAACCCCCCACGAAAAAGGAAAAACGTTTTATGGCTAAGAAAATCAAAATTAGCGGCAACATGTTGATCGCCCAAAGTGGCGGCCCGACCGTCGTCATCAACCAGAGCCTCGTTGGCGCGGTGATGGAGGCCAAAAAGCACAAGGAGATTAAGAAAATCTATGGTGCCCTTCACGGCATCAAGGGAATCTTGAACGATGATTTGATCGACTTGAGTCGCGAGAGCGTGGCGACCTTGAAGGCCGTGGCCAATACGCCTTCTTCCGGGTTGGGTTCTGTCCGCAAGAAACCCACGCCTGAAGATTGCACAAAGATTTTCGAGAAACTTCAGAAGCATGGCGTTCGCTATTTCTTTTACATCGGCGGCAACGATTCCGCCGAAACCGCGCACATCATCAACGAAGAGGCCAAGAAGGCCGGCTACGAGATGCATTGCTTCCATATTCCCAAAACGGTCGACAACGATTTGCGCGAAAATGATCACACGCCCGGTTTTGCCAGCAGCGCGAAATTTGTGGCGCAGGCGTTCATGGGCGACGATTTGGACAACGCCGCTCTTCCGGGTGTGAAAATCAACGTCATCATGGGCCGTCATGCCGGTTTCTTGACCGCCGCCTCCGCGTTGGCCCGCACCTATCCCGGCGCCGGCCCGCACCTGATTTATTTGCCGGAACGGCCCTTTGATTTGGAGAAGTTCCCCGAGCAGGTGAAGGAAGTCTACGAAAAATATGGCCGTTGTGTGGTGGCCGTTTCCGAAGGCATTTCCGACATCACCGGCACGCCGATCGCCGCCGCCTTCTCAAAGGAAGTCGACAGTCACGGCAACGTGCAGCTTTCTGGCTCGGGCGCGCTGGGCGATGCCTTGGTGGGCCACATCAAGCGGAAGACAGACATTTCCCGTCTTCGCGCCGACACGTTTGGCTATTTGCAGCGTTCCTTCCCCGGCGTGGTCTCCGAGAATGATGCCAAGGAAGCGTTTGCCGTGGGCCGCGAAGCCGTCAAGTGCGCCACCAGCGCGGACGTGGATGGTAGCATTGCCATTCGCCGCAAGCCCGGCAAGAAGTACCAAGTGTATTTTGAGCGCGTGCCTCTCTCCAGCGTGGCGAAGGAAACCCGCCACATGCCGGATGCGTTCATCGCGGCCAATGGGTGCGATGTGACCAAAGCCTTTCTCGACTACATTCGTCCGATCGTCGGCAAGTTGCCGCAGATTGGCCGCTTCAAACGGATCAAGGTGAAGAAGTAGTTTCTCTTCGACGGATCCGCCCGAACGGGCGGATCCGTCTTTCCCTCAGCAAGGAGCGCCCATGCCACGCCGTAAACGACTCGACACGACCCCCGAATGGAAAGCCCTCAAGGCGCATGCGGCACAAATGAAAAGCGCCTCGATGCGCGACTTGTTTGCCGCCGATCCCACGCGCGGAAAAACCTTCACGCTGGAAGTGGGCGGTTGGTATTTGGATTATTCTAAAAACTTGGCCACTCCCGAAACATTGAATCTCCTGCAAGCCTTGTGCCCCATGGCCGAGTTGCGCACCGAGATCGACGCAATGTTCAGCGGCCAGAAAATCAACGAGACGGAAAAGCGTCCCGTGCTGCACATCGCGCTTCGCAACCGTTCCAACACGCCGATCGTGGTGGATCGCAAAGACGTCATGCCCGCCGTGAACGCCGTGCTGGAAAAGATGTCGGGCTTTGCCGATCTGGTACGCAAGGGCAAGTGGCTGGGCTTCACCGGAAAGCCCATCCGCAACATCGTCAATATTGGCATTGGCGGCAGCGACCTGGGCCCTGTCATGGCCTACGAAGCCCTCAAGCCGTATAGCCAACGCGACCTCACGATTCGTTTTGTGTCGAATGTGGATGGCACGCATGTCGCCGAAGCCACGCGCGACCTCGATGCGGCCGAGACGTTGTTCATTGTGGCTTCCAAGACCTTCACCACGCAGGAAACCATGACCAACGCAGAAAGCGCGCGGGCTTGGCTGGTGGAGAAGCTGGGCGATTCCGCTGCGGTGGCCAAACATTTCGTGGCGCTTTCGACGGCTGCCAAAGAAGTGAAAGCCTTCGGCATCGACACGGCCAACATGTTTGAATTCTGGGACTGGGTGGGCGGTCGCTACTCGCTTACCTCTGCCATTGGCCTGCCACTGATGATCGCCATCGGCCCCGAAAATTTTATTCGCATGCTGAATGGTTACCACGAGATGGATCGCCATTTTGCGACCGCTCCATTCGAGCAGAACATGCCCGTAATCCTCGCCTTGCTGGGCATTTGGTATGGCAATTTTTTTGGTGCACAAAGCACGGCACTGTTGCCATACGATCAATATCTTTCCCGCTTCGCTGCCTACTTCCAGCAGGGCGACATGGAAAGCAACGGCAAGCGCGTCACCAAAAACGGAAAGTCCGTGACCTACGAAACCGGACCCGTGGTCTGGGGCGAACCCGGCACCAACGGACAGCACGCGTTTTATCAGCTCATTCATCAGGGCACGAAGTTGATCCCGTGCGACTTCATTGGATTCTGCCGCTCGCATAACCCCGTGAGCGACCACCACGCCAAGCTCATGAGCAACTTTTTTGCTCAGACGGAAGCCCTTGCGTTTGGCAAGACGGCTGATGAATGCCGTGCTGAAGGTGTGCCCGAGAAGCTCGTGCCGCACAAAACATTTCCGGGAAATCGTCCCACCAACACGCTGTTGGCCGAGACGCTCACGCCGGAAACCTTTGGGCAACTGGTGGCGCTCTACGAGCACAAGATTTTTGTGCAAGGCGTGATTTGGAACATCTTTTCGTTCGACCAGTGGGGTGTGCAGTTGGGCAAGGTGTTGGCCACTCGTATTCTGCCCGAGCTCAAGTCCAAGGACACGCCGCTCGCGCACGACAGCTCCACCAACGAGCTCATCCGCCGCTTCCGCGCCAAATCCTAGAGCATTTCGGCTCGGCAGGGACGCCTCGCCCTACCCATAGCCATATTTCACAGGTTTCAGGTAGGGCGAACCCTCCGGGTGAGCCGTGATTTCCGGACGCCAATCTGCCGCTACATGAAATTCGGGTAGGGGGTGCGGCGCGAGCGGAAATCCTCGTAGATGGCTTCGAGGGTTTGGCGGAGGGGGATTTCCGGCTGCCAGCCAATGTGGGTGTGAATGCGCGAGGTGTCGTAGGAGGGGCGACTTTCGTTGGGGCGAAAGAGGGCGGGGGATACTTCGACGTTGGGATGGACGTTGGAGATTTCGCACAAGGTATCGAAGATGTCGCGAACGGGAATCATGCGGCCGGAGGCGATGTTGTAGGCATGGCCAGGATGGCCTTTTTCAAGGAGCAGGGTGTAGGCGTGGACCACATCGCGGACATCGGTGAAGTCGCGGCGTTGATCGAGGTTGCCGACTTTCATAAGGGATGGGGCTCCGGCCGCAATGCCAGCCAGTTGGTCGGCAAAGGAGGAGGAGACGAAATCTCTGGATTGTCCGGCCCCAATGTGGTTGGAGGGGCGGGCAACCATGACATGAAGATGATGGTGGGCGGCATAGAGGAGGGAGGCGTGATCGGCGGCGGCTTTGGCGACGCCATAGATGTTGTCGGGCCGATAGGGGGCGTCTTCGGTGAGCGGGGCGGGGGCGGGATGAGAGCCGTAGACCTCGGCGGAGGTGACCACGAGTACGCGCGTGGAGGGTGAGTGTTGCCGAACGGCATCGAGGAGGTTCAATGTTCCGATGGTGTTGACGGAGAAGACGAGTTGAGGCTCGGTCCAGCCCAAGGGAACGAACGCAATGCCGCCCAAATGCAGGATGGCATCGGGGCGAGTTTCATTCAGCACTTGGACGATGGAATCCAGATGGCGCACATCCATCGTGAGGCAGGGAATCGGGCTGTCGGGGGGGCAGGAGACATCGCAACCGACTACGTCATGGCCGGCCCGCTGCAGAGCGGTGACGGCGTGCCGCCCCACAAACCCGTTGCTACCGGTGATGAGGGTTTTCATGGGGAGATGAAGAATGAAGAATTAAGAATGAAGAATTCTGGATCCAGAATTCAGAATGGGGGGGGCTAGGCGGTGACGGTTTTTCCCATTTGGCGGTCCATGTCGGCATCGACCATCATGGTGACCAGTTGCTGGAAGCTGATGGCCGGTTTCCATCCAAGCTGGGCTTTGGCTTTGGCGGGGTTGCCGAGCAGGAGTTCGACTTCGGCGGGGCGAATGAATTCGGGATCGATGACGACATAGTCTTCGAAGTTGAGTCCCACATGGGAGAAGGCGATTTGGAGAAATTCGCGCACGGAATGGGTTTCGCCGGTGGCGACGACATAATCATCGGCGATGTCCTGTTGGAGCATGAGCCACATGGCGCGAACGTAGTCGCCGGCAAAGCCCCAATCGCGCTTGGCGTCGAGATTGCCCATGCGAAGTTCTTTTTGGTTGCCGAGTTTGATGCGCGCGACGGCGTCGGTGATTTTGCGGGTGACGAATTCTTTGCCGCGGCGGGGAGATTCGTGGTTGAAGAGAATTCCCGAGAGGGCAAAGAGGTTATAGGATTCGCGGTAATTGACGGTGATGAAGTGGCCGTAGGCTTTGGCGACGCCGTAGGGGCTGCGGGGATAGAAGGGCGTGGTTTCGGTCTGAGGAGTTTCAATGACCTTGCCGAACATCTCGGAGGAGGAGGCCTGATAGAAGCGGGCCTTGGGGCACACCATGCGCATGGCTTCGAGAACTTTGGTGACGCCGAGGGCGGTGAACTCGCCGGTGAGGACGGGCTGGCTCCACGAGGTGGGAACGAAGGACATGGCGGCGAGATTGTAGATTTCGTCGGGCTGAACTTCTTCAAGGAGCTTCACGAGGGAGAACTGGTCGAGCAAATCGGCCTGTCGCAGGGTAATCTGATCCTTGAAGTGGGCAATTCGGTCAAAGCTTTCGGTGCTGGCGCGGCGAACCATGCCGGTGACTTGATAGCCTTTGGAAAGGAGCAATTCCGCCAAATAGGAACCGTCTTGGCCTGTGATGCCTGTGATGACTGCTTTTTTCATTTTTTTTCTTCGCCTTTCGTCTCTGATTCGGTCAAATTCCACGTCTCGCGCAAAAACTCCATGGCGCGAACAATGTGTTGGGGATCCGTGTCCGGAGCCGGTTCCAATACGCGCACCATATCCATTTTGGCTAAATCCGACAATGCCTTAAAATCAACGTGCCCACGGGGAGGCATGATGTGGTCCTGACCGGGGGGGGCCACATCGTGGATATGCATACCGGCGATGTGGGGCGCGAGGCGGTGGAGCCAGCGAGAAGCATTGATGAAGCCGAGGTTTTCGCGGATCTGGGCGTGGCCGATGTCCCACCATAAGCGAATGCCTGAGGAGTAAAAGCGCTTCATGAGTTGCTCGGATTCCAGCTCGGAGGGGATGGCCTCCCAGGTGGGCAAATTTTCCAAGGCGAGATGGACGCCCGTCTCTTTGACGACGGGCACAAGGGCTTCAAGGCTTTCGGAGAGGTACTCAATTTGGCGTGGAGCTTTTTTGTCGCGCGCGATTTGGACCTTGAGCTTGAGCTCTTCGTAGGGTTCGCTGAACTGCTCGTTGCGCGCGGCCATGCGCAAGAGATCAAAGGAGTATTTGGGCACATCCACGTTGCCGGAATGGCAGACCACCACGCGGGCACCCATTTCGGCTGCAAAGCGGAGGGTTTTAGAAATGTGCACCACCGCGAATTCGCGCTCGCGGCGGTCCGGGGAGGCGGGGGTGTAGAGTTCGGGGTGGGGGCGGGGGGCCCCCACGGGGATGGGGCAGAAGTTGTGAACGCTTTTCACCCGTATGGCTCGGGATTCGACCATGGCCTTGACGCCGGGGATGAGCTCGGAACGCAGGTCGTATCCGAGCTCCACACAACCGAGACCCAGAGACAGAATCTCTTCGATCATGGTTTCGCCCGCATGGTGCCGACTGGCGTTCCATCGGGTGCTGATCGACAGCGGAATCATTTCTCGGCCTGAGCCTGAATGGCGGTGATGGCCACCGTGTTGACGATGTCGGTGACGGTACATCCGCGCGAGAGGTCATTGACGGGTTTGCGCAAGCCTTGCATGACGGGGCCGATGGCAACAGCGCCGGCGGAACGTTGTACGGCCTTGTAGGTGTTGTTGCCGGTGTTCAGGTCTGGGAAAATGAAAACGGTGGCGCGTCCAGCGACTTGCGAATTGGGCATTTTGGTGCGGGCGACTTCCGGGTCGATGGCGGCGTCATATTGAATGGGGCCTTCGATGGGAAGCTCGGGGGCCATCTTGCGCGCGATTTCAGTGGCCTCGCGCACACGTTCGACATCGGCGCCGCCACCCGAGGTGCCGGTGGAGTAGGACAACATGGCCACGCGCGGTTCCACGCCAAATGTTTGGGCCGTTTGGGCGGAGGTGACCGCAATTTCGGCGAGCTGCTGGGCGGTGGGGTTGGGGTTGACGGCGCAGTCACCATAGACCAGGACGCGATCTTTCAGGCACATCAGGAAAACGGAGGAGACGATGGAGAAGCCCGGTTTGGTGCGGATGAACTGGAGGGCCGGACGGACGGTGTGGGCGGTGGTGTTGATGGAGCCGGAGACCATGCCATCGGCTAAGCCTTTATAGACCATCATGGTGCCGAAGTAGGACGAATCGGCGAGGATGGTTTCAGCCATATCGGGTGTCATGCCCTTTTCTTTGCGCAGTTCGTAATAGGTGCGGACGAAATCGCGGAAATGGGGTGACTGGACGGTCTGGATGATCTCCACATTGGCCAAATTGAGACCGAGGTGAGAGATTTTGCCGCGAATTTTCTGCTCGTTGCCGAGAAGGACAATATCCGCGATGCCGCGCAAGACGACTTGTTCGGCGGCAAAAAGGATTCGGTCTTCTTCGCCTTCGGGGAGAACAATACGCTGACGGGGCGACTGGGCGCGCTGGATGAGGCCAAATTCAAACATTTTGGGTGTGACCACGCCGGTTTTAGCCGTTTTGAGCAAATCGACGAGTTTTTGGGTGTCCACATGCGACTCAAACAAGGCGAGGGCCGTGGTGATTTTGCGTGTGGCGCCCGGATAGATGCGCGAGTGCAGGCGTGAGACGAGGGTGACCGCCTCGTAGGTGCTGCCGGGCACGGAAAGGACGGGGACCATGTTTTTGACTTCTTTGAGCAGGGTTCCCACCGCGCCGGAAGGCTTGAATCCATTGGTTAGGACGATGCCGGCAATGTGTACGGGCTTAGCGGAGTTGAGCTTGAGCATCACGCCCAACAGATTGCCGAAACGATCGCCCGAGATGAAAAGAAGTGCGCCATCCTTGAGCTGGGAAAGAAAAATTTCGGGCGAGGAATCGGCCACGCTGAAGGAGGTGGCCTGAAGGGAATCGAGCAGATCCGAGCGATAGAAGGTTTCGGCGTGGAGGCATTGCGCCACCTCGCTCATCATGGGGGCGGCCAAGCCTGTATCTTGCGGAAGGGCGAAGACGGGGATTTCGCCGTGTCGCGAGGTGCGGAGGAAATTGGGCAATTCGGCGATGCGGTCGGCAGGAAAGCGATTCAGGATGGCGGCAAGAACCTTGCAATCGTCCTCTTGAAAACTCTGGATGGCAAAATCCAAATTGGCGACCTGTCCATCGGAGCCAATTTTGCGTCCATCGACAATCAGAAGCACCGGGGCATCGATGTTTCGAGCAATGGCGGCATTGATATTGAACTCGAAGGCGGAGGTTTCTCCTTCGAAGTCGGAGCCTTCACACACGACGAAGTCAAAGCGCTCGGCCACGGCCGTATATTTTTCCAAAATGCCATCGAGCAGAGCCGACAGTTTGCCTGCACGAATGAGCTCGCCAGCCTCGCGGCTGGTGTAGGCAAAGGCCTCTTCATAGGGAAGGTCGAGGCGAAAGTGGCTGGTGATAAGTGCGATGTCGTTGTCTTTTTCGAGACTATCGCGCTCCGCAGCGATGACGGGACGAAAAAAACCCACATGGCCAACCTTCTTGACCATCATTTCCATTACCCCCAGCGCGATGGCAGACTTGCCGCTGCTGGCTTCGGTTGCGGCGATATAGACATTGCGGGACATCGGAAATCCTTTCCATTGAGAACAACGAGATTGAAACTA
>CAZYGH010000060.1:0-18557 GCA_964647595.1 uncultured Verrucomicrobiota bacterium | reverse complement strand
ACCAGATCGCCGGAAACCCAACTTTGCCCACCCATTGATGCTTACGCGAGGATTTTGGGGTATGGCGTTCATTCGATTCATGCGAAGTTCCACGGCATGGAAGTTCCAGATTTTTGGCTTTGCCATCTACAACGGGCGCCATGCACCGGACGCCGACGGCGCGGCGGTCCTACCTCTCCGCTCGATAAAATGGCTGTTCGGATCGGCGTTTGCGTCTTTCACCCCTCTTGCGACTCTTGCGTTCATTCGTCTCGTTCCGCTAGAATAATGCCATCCCCTCTGCGCATGTAACCCGGCGCTCGCAACTGCATAAGTACCGATATGAACAAAATAGAAGTACCAAGAATGCGGCCAACTCAACGTCTCACGAATCGATTCTTGGCCATTGTTTTGGTGGCGGGAATTTCATGCGCCCTTTGCTGTCGGACGGGAGAAGCCGCGGTCGTGGCGGAGTGGAATTTTGGGAATGGGGCCGAGGCCGCTCAATGGCTTCCGAACGACCGACAGCCGCCACTGCCTGCCGGTCTTCACCAACTGGGTCAAAGATCTGGTCCTGGAGCGTCCGAATCAGGCTTTTGCCGGGGATGTCACCTACATCCGAACCGACGAAGGGTTCCTGTATTTGAGCCTCCTGACGGACCTGTACTCGCGCAAGATCGTCGGGTATCATGCGGGGGACACGCTGGAGACGGAGGGCTGCTTGAAGGCGCTGGAGATGGCGCTGGCCCAGTTACCTGCGGGCAAGGAGGTCTACCATCATTCGGATCGCGGGTGCCAATACTGTTCGCATCTTTATGTGGAGCGGGCGCGGGCGCACGGGTTGGTCATCAGCATGACGGAGGAGAACCACTGCTACGAGAACGCCATGGCCGAGCGGGTCAATGGCATCCTGAAACAGGAATACTGGCTGGGTAGCTGCTTCCGGACAAAAGCCCAGGCCTTGGCGGCGGTGGACGAAGCCGTGCGGTTGTACAACACCCGTCGGCCGCACCGTTCGTTAAAAAACAAACTGGGGTATCCAGTTGGCTCATGTGCCACAATATGTAGAGGTGCCAGAAAGAGATTCTGTCCATAAACACACCACATGTGGCACGTACATGAGTTAAGTAGATACCCCAGAAAACAAAACGCCCGAGGAAATACACCAGCAGATTGCTTGAAAATTTTTCGCCCCCCCCGGGGGGGGCGAGAGCTCCCTGCGGGAGCTTAAAACCATGAGTCAAACAACAAAGAAAAGTGACAACCCGAAATCAGGACTCGACAACTCCCCATGTCCTTCCTGACCGACACCCCCGCCGGCGCAGTTTTGAATCTCCGCATCATCCCGCGCGCCAATAAAAACGCCATCCAAGGCGAACACGGCGACGCCCTCAAGATCCGTCTCTGCGCCCCACCCGTCGAAGGCGCCGCCAACGCCGCCCTCATCGAATTTCTGTCCGAAACCTTTTCCATCCCCCGCGCCCGCATCCAGCTTCTTTCCGGCCAAACCTCCCGCAATAAACGCGTCCTGCTCTCCGGTTTTTCCGCTTCCGCCATCTCATCCTTAATCCAAGCAGGAACTCATGAAGGAAAACGGAACTCATGAAAAATCCTTCCCAGACTATTCGCCTGTTTTCCTGTGTTTCCTGTTTTCCTGCTAAATGGATTTTCGGCTGTTATCTTTTCATGAGTTCATGAGTTCAAATTAACTCTTTCTTCCAATGAAACACCTCTCCGAATACTCCGCCCCCGCCCAAATTCGCGCACTCGCCGCTGAAATCGCCCGCATCTCCAAGCGCTCCGCCCGCATCATGGAAGTCTGCGGCGGCCAGACCCACGCCATCCTACGCTATGCGCTCGACACGCTCCTCCCGCCGCACGTCCAGCTTCTTCACGGTCCCGGCTGCCCCGTTTGCGTCACCCCCGCCGCCTATCTCGACCACGCCATCGAAATCGCCCGTCGCCCCAACGTGATTCTCTGCACCTTCGGCGATTTGCTTCGCGTGCCCTCCGCCACCCAAGGCGACCTTTTCGCCGCCAAAGCCAACGGCGCCGACGTCCGCATGATTGGCTCTCCCCTGCAAGCCATCGACATCGCCCGCGAAAATCCAAACAAGCAAATCGTCCACCTCGCCATCGGCTTCGAAACCACCGCCCCCGCCAACGCCATGCTCGCCTATTTGGCTAAAGAGCGACACCTCACCAACGTCAGCCTCCTCGTCTCACAATTCCTCGTTCCGCCCATTTTGCGCGCCATCTGCGCCGATCCCGAATCCGCCCCCGACGCCTTCCTCGCCGCCGGCCACGTCTGCGCCATCACCGGCTCCAATCCCTATGTTCCCTCGCGCACGAAATCCGCCGCCCCATCGCCATCACCGGCTTCGAACCCGCCGACATCCTCCTCGGCGTCCTCGACGTTCTCCGCCTCTTCGAAAGCGGCAAGACCGACATGATCAACGCCTATCCCCGCATCGTCCATCCCGAAGGTAATCCCGAAGCCCTCCGCATCCTGAACATCGTCTTTGAAATTTCCGACCGCGAGTGGCGTGGCCTCGGCACCGTCCCCATGAGCGGACTTTCCCTGCGCCCCGAATACGCCGCCTATGACGCCGCCTTGAAATTCCCCGCGCCCGCCACCGCGCCGCGCGCCGATGCGCCGCATTGCCCCGCCGACCAGGTCCTGCTCGGCAAAATGCAGCCCCCCGACTGCCCCCACTTCGGCATCCGTTGCACCCCCGATTCTCCCCTCGGCGCCCCCATGGTTTCCCCCGAAGGCCCCTGCGCCGCCTTTTTTCTCCATCGGAGCCCCCCGTCCGCGAACTCAGAAAGAAGCGAGATAGCGCGCGCCTAAACAGAAAGATTCTTCTGAGTTTCAATTTTCTTTATGATACCGTTCACTTGCCGTTGCAGACGCCGCACTTCTTCTTTCCTGAGCCACCGCACAACTTGCACTCGCGCCAGTCGTTGGAGAATATTCCACCGTGGTCTTTTTTTCCCTTGCCCTTACAGTCCGGGCAGGGGACCGATCCCTTACCCTTGCATTCTTTGCATGTCGCCATATTCCGATTTCCTATTATTCCGGTTATCTTTGCCACCTTGCTTCTAGAGGTTCGTCCCCAGAAGCAAGGCGCAACGCCTGCCAATGTTACAGAGTTAACTTACCCGATACCGACTTGGCTTTCTTGCGAATGTTTGCCACCAGAGCCTTTTCCACCGCATCCACCTTGCCATCACCCTGAATCTTGGACATCAGGTATTTGGCTTCGGCATCGTCCACGACTCCGGGGGACTTGTCGTCATCCAAAACGTGCTTTGTGATTGCCTCGACGAACAGACTTTTCCACGCGGGAGCGTTTTTCTTCCCGCTAACCGCATCGTTGAGGGCGAATAGGAAGTCCGCCTCGGACCGGCTGACGCCCGCGCCATCTCCGCTGCCACCGCCATAGATAACCGCCTTGATCATCTTGACTTCGCCGGCATCGATCACGCCGTCCTCCAAAATCGCGTCTTTCAACGATGCCAGGACGAATTTTTGGAACTTCGGAGGAGTTCCCTTGGCTTTCGCGGTGATGTTGACTAGAAGTGCCAATTCGAGGTCATCGACATGCTTGTCGCCTTTGATCTTGGCAATCAGGTAGGATGCTTCTTTATCGTCAACTACTCCCGGAGAAACCTCGTCGCAGAGAACATAATCAGTTAGTGCTTCAACAAACAGCTTCTTCCATCCCGGCGCATTCTCTTTCCCACTCACCGCGTCATTGACCGCAAAAAGGAAATCGGCCTCTTCGCGATCAATCACGCCATCCGCGTAGAGACGCTTGCGCATGGCGCTTACTTCCGCCGAATCCACGACGCCATCCGCAACGACATCCTTAATTAGTGTTTTCAATGGTGTATTCATGTAATCCGTCATTTTCTTCTCCTGGGTTTTGTTATGTTGGCTATTATTACGCTGTGCTGGATTTGGGGTTAAATCGATCGCCAGACGATCTGTTCCCTGTTGCGGGTACGGAAATTGAGAACGAATGACTAAAACTGAAACTCCTTCTTATATGACTCAGGGAACAGCCCCTTACGACTTCGAATAATTGCAGCAGTCTTCCCCGTTGCATTCCAAATCCAAGTGAACTGATCTCCAGCTTTTTCGATCCGCCAATCAGTCATAATGGTTTTTCCATAATTGAAATCAAGGCGACCTGGCTTCACGACATCAAAAGAATACTTAAGTTTTTTTGGATTTTCTGTCGGGTTGATCGAAACATTTGCCAACGTTGCATAGTCCAAGACTGTTCGCTTATAAATTTCCCCAATGAGAACGCAAAGTGCCAGAAAGCAAACAAAAAACAACACTCGGTATCTCTTTTTGGACTGCGTTGTTGTCTCAAGTTTTTTTTGAAGGGCGTCAACTGAAAGATTAAGTTGTGAGGAAGAATCCATATTAATCTACTAAAAACGCGGCACAAGCAAGGAAACGGCTAAGCCTCTTAATACATATAGCGCAGCGAACAGAATCATCGGGCTGAGGTCTACCGCAACTCCCGGCTTGAATGACACAGGCTTAATTTTGTTTGAAATCAAACTCAGGATCGGCACATAGAATCGGCCTAGCCACGTGCGAAATCCATTCATCTGAGGAGTATTCGTCCAAGATAGCATGACATAGATGATCAGGCCAAAACTATACACCCCGATCAACGAATGAATCATTTGAGCCAGAAACCTCACAACCCACATCCTTTCGGCGCGCGGAGTGGATGCCAAATCAGGCTGGTAGATTGCAATGCTTCACCTCGTAATGAAGCCATAATCACCCTGCAGACTGATTGATCTCAAACTTGCCACCAAAGGTCATGACGCACTCGATTCCACAAGAGGGACACAGGCCTCGAATCACCACCATCCCACGAAACTGTTCTGATTTTTTTCGATCCACGCAAAACAGGGTTCCACAATCGCACTTGCCTAAAACCCCATTCCCACAGTACGGACAGTCCTGAATCCCTTCTAACTGATCCGTAGCAACGGACTCAATTAACCCTGATTCTTCTTTCGAGAACGGTCTATTCAGCTTGTGTGCGGCCGAGCAAATGTATTTTTTGTTGTCGGTAAGTTTATAGCGAAGAAGGTACGGCTTCTTATGGGTCTGGCACATAGCTGGAATGAACACCTGCCTCTTTTGGTTCGTGGCGGGTTTTTTGACATGCTCCACCTTTTCAAGAGCATCGTCCGCCCATTTAACCAAGTCTTGGGCACCCTCTTGGACGCCCGCCGCGCCAATACTGGCACTAGCAGATTGAACGCTCGACGATATGCAAACAAATAGCTTGGCAAACGAATCCGCATCCATCTGCGCCATTGAGAATGTGTTGTCCGTAATGGCCCTTAAGACTGAAAAATCGATGTCGTCGCCGCATCCAATGGCATAAACCATCGCAGACTTATGATTGCGCTTGAACTGATCCACGGCGGATTTCCATTCGTCGGTTGGCTGCCCATCCGTAAGCATAAAAACCAACGGCTTGTAATCGCCCTTCTGATCGGGGGTTGTTTTTATCAGCTCGGTAGACAGAGACTGGTCCAATAGCCGAATGCCCGCCCCCAAAGCGGTACCGGGCGCGACCTCCAGATTCGGGCGCTGGAAGGAAAAGATGTCTGTCAACGGCACGGCTTTCTTCGCTATCCGGTCGAATGTAATGATGCTTATGGCCCCCGTCTCAAGTGCATATGGATTCTTTCTCAAGGCTGTCATCAGGGTGCCAATTCCGCCTTGAACCGATTCAATCGCCGTCCCGACCATCGATTCGGAAGTGTCGATCATTATATAGACAGGCAAACGACGCATATGCACATCCTTTTTCAGCATTGAACCAATTGAACCTGAATCAAACGTCCGCCGTTCTCCTCCGAAAGCAGAATTTGGCGGCCTTCGGTCAATTGCACGATCTCCCCGATTCCGACCAGCTTTCCTCCGCCCGTTATGTCCTTCATTCCGGGTAGGGACTCGTTCCGCAAATACCATTGTCCACTATGAAATTGAAAATACCCAACAGATTTCTTTTGTTCTGGGGTGAGCTTTTCGTTAGGAAAGACACCGCGATTTACATGCCAAGGGTAAAGCCTCACTCCATTGTAGACCATCACGCGGTATTTTTCCGGTTTGAACGAGTCGTTACTCCCCCATTTGGAGTACAGGTTGAGAATCGGAAGGATTCCCTTAAAAGGCGTTTTACAAAATGGACAGACCGGACGAGTTGAATTGTCAAATACATACCATTTTTGCGTGCAGCTCTTATTCTCACACTGCTGCAACAAATCGGTAGTCTTGATCAAGGCATCCTCCCAATCGTTTGCCATCGGCCGCTGCGAGGGATTATGTAACCCGTCCACAAATGCTTTTTGAACCAGTTCCGAAAGATAGGGACCAAGGATTTTGTATGGCAACACATCAAGGTCCTGCCACGGCAACAGATGTTGTAGGCGGGACGGGGCTGAATTATTGTTGCGCTTGACCCATTTCACATCGTATCGGTTGGATATGTCCGTGGGGTGTTCTATGAACAAGGCCTTTTCACCCATCGCCAACGCTTCGTCACGCTCTGCATCATCGCAATCATGCACTTTGCGACCCTGCAAGGGATGCCGGTTAAGCAAATACATATATATTAAAACAGCAAGGGCATGTTGATCGGTCAGTCGAGATGGGAGCTTACGGTTTTTGTCTGAGGACAAAAGTTTCTGGGTTTGCAACACTTCGGGCGCAATAAATTCAGGCGTGCCAAGAACATCCGGCGGAAATTTTCCGGGCACCACCAAACCATCGATATCGATAATGCTGGCAGAGCCGGATATCGGATCAATCAGAACATTTTTGTACGAAAGATCAGAGTGGGCAAGTCCCGCCGCATGCAACCGTTTAACCGAGCGCGATAATTTGATGCAAATGCGCAGGTAACTCAGCCAATCCCCGCGTTCGCGTGGATCAAGAAGACCATACTTATGCCAAGCAGATGTAAACCATTTACCCTCTTTCCCTTGCCCTTTGATTGCATATTTGGCGTTATCGATCGATCCATGTTGAAAAAAGAAATGTTGCGCATATGTTGGGACCATAATGCCAAGCCTGCCGTTGTGTTCGACAATTCTCTCTGGCCAACAGTAAAGGTCTTTCCAATAATCTCCGCCTGTTTGGCCGAAAATGCTCTGTCGATATTTCCCAACTATGTTTTCGAGCCGGTCTTTGGCATTGGCATCTTGTTTTTTTTGGAAGAACCCGACGACATAGCTTTTGTCCGGCGAAAAATAGACATCCTTCATGGTGCCCGATCCAATGATATTGTCGACGAATTCAACAAGTGAACCATCACTGGCTTTAAGTTTAACTGTGCTCATCTTATCGCCTCGATCCGTCAATATAAGATCATCATGGTGCGGTCATCGTGATTGCCGGGTGACCAGAAATCCATCCACTTAAGAAGTTCATCTGCCACGGCGGAATCACTAGTATTCAGTGGCACAGTCGACGTAATGTCTGACCACAAGCCACTCCAATGAGTGATTGATTTTAAATTGACCTCGGTCTCAAACTTCGGATCCGTCACACCGTCCGTCATCAATACAATCGCACCAAATGAATCAACCACATCGAACCGGATGCGCCGTTGAATCAGGACATTAGCATCGTTCGGCCATACGGAATCCATAGTTAAAAAACAGGTCTGGCCACCATATTCACCGCTATCAGGAATGCCATGAAGGATGACTTTGTTTTGCTCGGGCATATAGATGCCAACCCCGCCGTCCCCGACCCAATAGGTTGCCACAAACCACCCAAAATCAAATCTTTTTGCAATGGTAAGGATTAATGTAGTCGCGTAATCCTTGGCCGAAAACTTTTCGGCCTTTTTGTAGTCGGCATTAAACCGCGCTTCATGCGCCTTGGCCTCCTGAGATATTTTCGTTTTTGCATCGAAAGCCGCAGTGATAAGCACCTTGTAGAGCCTAGTCTGTATTTGCTTTTCACTTGTTTCGTCGCGGGTTGTTTTCCATTTCCGGACATGAGCCTCAATCTCATCCCAATAGGCTTTTCCTGTATATTGAATCGCCATGTCTCGCGCTGTAGTGACGGCAATTTGCGAGCCTTTTCGCGAAAATTTTGCTGAACCTGCACCATCCGCCACCGCCAATATATGGCATTCAGTTTCACGATCATAGTTATAGGCAAAGTCATCATCGCGTGGCTTGCCTTCTTGAGCATGCGACCTTCCTCTCTGGCTTGCAACAACCACGTTTCGATCTCCGCACGCCAAAAATGACTTATCGCAATCCGGTTTCGCATAGATCCCATTTGGGTCAGAAGGAATGTTTTTCCACAGCGTTTTAGGATCTGGGTTTACCGTCAGTAAATATGGATAAACTTGGCAGATACCATTTTTAAAAATTATTACTATTTCGAATTGATATTCCCCAGGGTTGGTTGGATTACAAAATATTTCGCCTATTTCTGGATCATAACTCCAATCCAGTTTTTCTCCGTCATGCTTAAATTCGATACTGACCACAAGTTGCTTGCGATAAACTGCCGCAAACGACTCCCCCAAAAATGGCACCCCATACCGAATGCCGGTTATTTTGCAGTTTGGAAGCCGAGATCTTTTAAAAGTCTGAACATGTGTAGGAACTATCTCCTCCGATAATGAATCAGTCCTAGGAATGGCTGAATCACTGTCGCCGACCGTTGAAGGATGTCCATATTCAGCGCTTGAACTAGGCCCTCTCAATCCGTATGAGCGACTTTGTTGAGCATCAGTTTGATGCAAGGGAGATGGTGAATACTGGTCAACCGAAAAGGGTTTCGAATCGGCATTCGCTTTGGGCTGGTTCGCATCATGAGAATTGCCGGTCATTTTCTCTCTCCTCTATGCAATTCATGCAACATAAGTCAGTCTACCTTGTTAACGTCTGCTGGTGGCGGAGGCAAAACAAGTTGAGAAGTGACTCCAACGCTTTGGGCACCGCTACTAATTGAGTCGGAGACCCAGATAAAGAACTGTCTGAATGTAGCGCTGTCGCAGTTGTCCAAAGAAACAGTAATGTTTGCTAAACTTTTCAGCATGTCGGTCTTTGCATTCATGCCCGCTGCACAGGCCATGATCGCCGCGAAATGACGGTTTTTACATTCGGGAACCATATTTTTGAACTTCTGAATGTCGTTCGGGGCGCCATCTGTCATGATGAATAGAAGCGGCTTCCAGTCACGTTTTTCGTCTGTGGATTGGGTTCGAACTTCTTGATCCACTCGTTGGCAAACCAGTTCAAGGGCGGCCCCCGTCATGGTGGGCCCGCTTTCAGGCGTTGCGATAATTGGCAACTGAAGCTCTTCGATCGAAGTCAGTGGCATAATGAGTCGAGCCTCTTTGTCAAAAGTAATTATACTGAGACAAGCCGTTTCAAGCGCTTGAGGATCCCGACGCAACGAAGCAACCAAAGTTTGGAGCCCGGCGTTGACCGCCTCAATGGGCTCCCCCTTCATCGACCCAGACGTATCAATCAATAGATAAACAGGCAATCTTCGCATTCTAGCTCCTCAACCCCCTCCCCATAATAGAGAGGGGGCAGACAACAGGAAATTACACCTAAAGGATTGTAATTTCTTTCGGGGGTGGAGGCAATTGAGCAAGTCCAGTAACCTCTTTATTGCCTTCGTTCACGCTCTTACTACTCATAGCGATGGATGAGGATACCCACTTGAAGAATGCCGCCAAAGATTTGGAATCCGCTGTATCTAATTGGACGACGCATTCCGGGCTAATCTTCTTCAGGTTTGCCGTGTTTGCACCTTGACCTGCTGCACAACAAACCACCATGCCCCACCTCAACGCCTGAAAAGAGGCCAAGCCCCGATTAAGGTCATCGGTCGGCTCTCCATCCGTCATGAGGAAAACCAATGGCCGCCAGTCTCCCTTCTGTTCAGGTGTAGACTTAACCACCTCCCGCTTCGCACAGTCACACAGACAGGTCAAAGCCTCACCCATTGCGGTAACTCCTGATGCATTAATATCAGGCACCTGAAATCCTGCCAAATCGGTCAATGGCACGGCCTGACGAGCATTGCTATCAAAAGTGATAACGCTGAGATAGGCAGACTCCAAGGCTTGTGGGTCTTGGCGAAGTGCGGACACCAGCATTTGCATGCCATTTTTTACCGCTTCAATGGGCTCGCCCGTCATTGATCCGGAGCAATCTAGAACTAAATATACAGGAAGGCGTCTCATGGGTTTCTCTTTCTTATGTGTAGCGTTTCAGGATTTCAACAAACGCATCAGTTTCTTCCGCATCGCCGATTGCACGGAACTTCCACTCTCCTCCGTGCCGATACAACTCGGCAAAGAGCATGCTTCTCTTGTTGGCATAGGAGGGATCGGATGATAAATCAAAACGCGCCATTTCTTTCCCCTTTGCGTCAACTGCCCGTACATGCGCCTTTTCGACATTCCCAAAACTCTGCCCTTTGGTTTTCCCCTGATAGATCGATACTACGAACAGTATTTTGGCATATTGAGTGGGAACTTTATCCAGCAAGCAGATAATTTGTTCGTCGTCTGCATCGCCCGTCCCTCCCACAAGGTTGTCGCCAGAAGACCAAACCGTCCCGCTCGGATGTTGCTTGCTGTTATAAAACACCACGTCGCCGCCAATCAGTCTTTCATTGCCGACATTCTGCACCTTATCCTTTTCATCCATGAGGAATGCGATTGCATCCAGATCATAATCAGGCTCCTTGCCGCCCAAAAGGCCGCTCAAGAAACCCTTCTTGACCTCTCTCATATGCCAGCCCAAACTGATTGTCACTTTTGACAGATCGAATTCCTCCTTGCGCAGATTGATCGTTTGCCCTTTTTTGAGATTAATCGCCATAACCCACCTCCACTCTATGTATATTTATTTACAAAATCTTCCAACCCAAACTCGCCCTTGCAGACATACCCTTGACCAATCGCCTCAAACTTCCATTGGCCGTTCCGCTTGTACAGGCGCCCGAATTCAACGCCCGTCTCAACAGAAAAGTCTTCACCGAGTTCGTATTTGCAAATCTCCTCCTGCGTCACGGCGTTATAAATTCGGATATAAGAATTACGAACCTGTCCGAAGTTTTGTTTGCGTTCCTTCGCCTTGTATATAGTGACCACAAAGATGATCTGCTCGATCCGGGGGTCCAAGCGGGTAATATCCACGGTCAGGGTTTCGTCATCCCCTCCATCACTATTTCCGCCCGTTGTGTCATCTCCTGACGAGGCAACAGTTTTATCGGGGGATTCTTGATTGTCGTAATATACAAAATACTTTTCGCTAGGGACCTTTCCGTTCGTACCCAGCATAAACGCTGAGGCGTCCAGATCATAATCGGCCGATGAGCTACTCGTGTTTGGATCCCATCCAAGTCCGACACAGACTTTCGTCAACCCGATCTCAACGCGTTGTCCTTTTTGCAGATTAATAGCCATGATTGATCCTCCTCTACTGATACTTGTTCACAAAATATTCAATTTCTTCGGCGAACCCATTGCCCATCGCCTCGAATTTCCATACGCCGTTCCGCTTGTAGAGCCGCCCAAACTCAACAGCCATCTCTACTGAAAAATCCTCGCACAACTCGTACTTGCAGACTTCCTCTGTTGTCGCCGCATCGCATATGCGGATATAGGCGTTCTTGACCTGTCCGAAGTTCTGCCTCTTCGCCCGGGAGTCGTAGATCGTGGCCGTGAATATGATTTGCTCCACCCGTGAATCCAGCTTCGCCAGATCCACAGAGATGACTTCATCGTCTCCTCCGTCGCTGTTCCCGCCTGATCGATCATCCCCAGATGAAACAATCGCTTGGTCCGGCGAGGCCTGATTTTGAAAAAATACGAAAAACTGCTCTTCAACCAACTTGCCGCTCCCGGACAATCCAAACGCCGACAAATCCAAATCGGCGGTTTGACCTGACTGGCTCGGGTCCCATCCAAGGCCGACATTCACCTTGCGTAGACCAACTTCCGCTCGCTGCCCTTTGACCAAATTAATAGCCATTTTCTCCTCCTATTTTCACATATCTCGTTTTCTCGTCTACATTGCGGTGGTTTCTCAATCCGCCCTCGCGAAACAGCGCTGGACCAAGCGTAGCGCTTCTCCAACAAGCACAGCGCTGGCGCCCAGCAGTACCACCCGAATCCAGACTGAAAACGGGAGGGGTGCCGTGTTGAGTGCCGCGCCGCCAAACTGGACCAGGGCCACTTGCATGGCGATGACAAACCCCATGATCAAGAAGAAGCTCCTGCTTCGGGTGATATTGGCAAAAGCCGACTTCCCTGCCATGACGCTTCTTGCATTAAACATATGGAAGATGGAGAACCAGATGTAGCAGTTGAATACAAGTGATGCGCTCATCAGCGCAAACTGCTCGTCTGAAACAATCCCCTTGAACTTGTTCAAGCCAAGGATATCCGTGGACTGCACGACCAGAATGAGTCCAATGAAGTATAAACCCAAAACCAAGATGTTCGACAGCATGATTTTGGTCAGGAAAGGCTCCTTCGTATTCTTTGGCGGTTGCGTCATGGCTTCCGAGCGCGGCGGCTCTAGGCCGAACGCAATGGCCGCCAGGGTATCCATGATTAGATTGATCCATAAATATTGGAGCACCGTAAGCGGTTGGATTTGGAACCCTGAATTCGGGAACAGCGTACCCACGATCGGGCTAACCAAGGCAATACCGAGTGCCGAAAGATTGATCGACAATTGGAACTGCAAAAACTTTTGCAAATTTTCGTAAAGGGTCCGTCCCCAGTGCACAGCCCGTAGAATGCTTCCGAAATTGTCATCCGTGAGCACAATGTCGCTGGCTTCTTTGGCGACATCCGTCCCCTTCATGCCCATCGCAATGCCCACATCTGCCTTCTTGAGGGCCGGTGCATCGTTGGTCCCGTCGCCCGTCACTGCAACCACTTGTCCGGCTTCTTGCAAGAGGCCGACCAGCCGCGCCTTGCTTTCAACGGGGCGAGCGCGGGAAATAATGCGTAGTTTGGAGAGGAACCCCTTGACCTCGGCATCAGACTTCTGAGCAAATTCATCGCCCGTCATCTCGATGTCGCCCGGCTTGAGCATGCCGATCTTCTGGGCGATGGCGTGGGCGGTCAGGGGGTGGTCGCCTGTGATCATCTTGACTTCGATGCCTGCAATTCCACAGTCTTGAATGGCCTTCGGCACATCTTCGCGCACAGGATCGGTCATGCCGACAATGGCCATCAAGGTCAATCCGGTCTCGCTGTCCCGAGCGGCGTTCTCCCCCTTGGGGGCTTCGTGCCGTCGATGGACTTTGCAACAAATAGCCAGTGGGCGGATGGATTGGGTCGCCATTTTTTTGATGGTTTCCTCGATGTCCTCCCTGCAGCTTGCCAATGGCTTGAGTGTCTTTTCATCCACATAAACATTCTCGCAAAGCGGTAAAATCTTCTCCGGGGCACCCTTGGTGAACACCATGCGGCATCCGTCTTTTTGTGTGTACACCGATGACATATTCACGCCGATGTCGTCCAACGGGCAATCCCCGCATTGTGAACAAGCATCATTGCCGGTGATCGATGTCATCATCTTGCGATCGGCCGTGAAGCAGACGCGGCTATGGATGGGCATTCCTTCTCGTAAGGCCTGATAATCCAGCCCCATTTTCTCCAACCAGACCAGCAAGGCCCCCTCAGTCGGGTTGCCGACAAATTTGACTTGGCCGTTCACATGCTCCACTTGGGCCGTGGAATTGACAGCGCAGCCCAGGCCTAGAAGGTCAAAGCCGGGAGAGCCCTTGAGCGCCAGCCAGTCCGCGCCTTTGTAGTGTTTTCCACGGAAGAAAATTTCTTCAACCGCCATCTGGTTCTTGGTAAGGGTGCCCGTCTTGTCGGTGCAAATCACCGTTGCGCTACCGATGGTCTCTGCCGCCATCATTTTCCGAACCAAATTATTGTCCTCTCGGATTTTTCTCATTCCAAGGCCAAGCGCAATGAAAATTGCCATGGGCAAACCTTCTGGTACAGCGACGACGATGATTGTCACGGCCACCATGAAGAATTTTAGAACAGACTTGACCGACTCCTGTGCGCCTGAGCGCCATGCAATGACAGCAAGAACGACAACAGCCACCCCCCAAATGGTCATCCAAAACTTTTTGGATTCAAAGGAAAGTATCTTAAGGCCCAAGGCCCCGAGTATGGCAAAAACCCACAGCGGCCAGACAATAGGCGTTGTCAATTGCGCCCCTATCGCATTCCAATCCCACCCAGTTCCTGCTTCGCGTAACAAGGTGATGATCTGGCTACCGACCAATGCAATGAAGATTAGCACTGCGGCAATGGTGCCACCGACGCTGATTTGGTCGGCCAATCCAGCCAACCTTTTTTGCAAAGGCGTTTCCCCTTCCGATCTTTCCTCTAAGTCTTGCCCGCAACCCGGCGCTTCGCACTTTCCATCTTCTCGATAGATTTTCGTATGGGCAGGGTTAGGACATATGAAGGCATTGCCCAGAGCACTGGCCAGATTGCCCATTTCTGTTTTGTCGCCAACCGCCGTGATTTCAGCGAGCCCACTACCCATCACCACATGAGTGCCACCTACCAATTTGTCGGCGGATCGTTTGTAGACGGCATCCGACTCGCCCGTCATTAAGGACTCATCCACCATCAAATCTACAGCCTGCAGGATCTTGGCATCGGCAGGAACCTTGTCGCCATTCTCCAAATGAATTAAATCGCCTACCACCAATTCCGTGCTGTTGATGGTGTGAAACTGGCCGTCACGGGTCACCTTGACGGGAATCTTGTCACTGTCTTTTTTCAGCAACTCAAAGGCTTTGTCGGCCTTATATTCACTCCAAGTCCCCCCTGCTGTGGCCAACCCCACGGCGACGAGAATAGCCACGCCATCCCACGGAATATTCTTTTCAATTAATCCTACGAGAATAGCGATCGCAGCACAAACGCACAAAATGATGATCGTCGGATCCTCAAATTTCTCCAGCCACTGCTTCCAAAGAGGATCTTTTGGCGGTGGGGTCAGTATATTTGCCCCAAATTTTTTCCGATGCTCAACAACCTCTGCCGAACTTAAACCCCGATAGTGAAGATGCGTTTTGCCCACGATTTAACTCCTTATTCGCAACCGCCCCTGAATACGGCACACATTGCGGCGTGACAATAGACCTGAACGCATTATGCGGTCAAGAGGATTTGACCGCATTTTGAGTTCAGAGTGCCATCGGTTGCATCATCGGGGGCATGAAGAAATCTACGCATTCGCCCGAATACGACGAAGTGCTAAAAACTCTCATATTTCTTAGAAAAACAGCAGGACTGACCCAGCGGGGACTCGCCAATAAGCTGAATAGAGAGCAATCTTTTGTCTGGCGAATCGAAAAAGGGGAGCGACGCTTGGATTTGGTTGAATTCCACTGGGTTTGCGAGGCCTTGGGCTGCTCCTCTTCAAAAGTCTACAGCCAGTTGGCCGGCCTGTTCGGAAAGCCAAAGGATTGTTCCCCTGTTACCAAAGGCTCTTAAGAGGACCGAAAACTATAAAGTGTCCTCTGTGGTAGCCCGAAAATTCTATCCGAATGTGCAAATATGCGACAATGAATTGCTTTTATCATGCTGGTGTTCAGAACCTGCCGACGCCCTGAAGGCCAGCGGCACGGCCAAGCCGGTCTTCTACAACTCGTGGCATGGCCGCAACGCGGCGGCAGGCGCGTCGCGGGCGGACGGCGTGACGTGCGCCGCCTATCCGTCGGGGCTGTTGGCGGGACGCACGCTGGAGCTGCCGCAGCTTGCGCGTGTATTTGAATCTTGCTCGTCGCTCCAGCCGAACGCATCGATCGCCGACAAGCCGCGCATGGCGTACGAGTTCGACGCGGCGGACGTGGCGGGCTCCTACATGTTCCCGGCGATGGCAAAGATGTTCCGGGCCGAGCGGGTGCAGGTGGCGGCGCAGTTCCAGTACGACCCGCTGCCGCTGGCGGACGCGAACGTGAACTGGCAGACGCACCACCTGAATCTGGTCTACACGCCCGGCAAGGCGCTCTCGCTGGCGATCGCGGCGGAGGTCTTCGCCCGCGTGCCGATGGGCGAGCCGTACGCGGCGGACCACGAGGCGCTGGCGTTCCCGCCGTTCCGCGTCTCGGCGGCGGAGGATCTTTCGGAGCTGGTGACGGCGAAGCGCTATCTGCACAGCAACGCCACGCAGACGCCGCCGCCGGACGCCGCCGCCCTGGAGCGCGTCTGGGGGTGCGGTCCCTCTCCGGTGGTCGCGTACGACGGCAGCGGCGCGTATTTTCTCGACCGCGCGATGCCCGGCGTGTGGCGGCTTCAGGTCTATCCCGACGTATTCACCGTGGCGGACCCGTACACCGGCGGCGACGCGGTCAAGGTGCGGGTGGTGCCCACGCGCCGCACGATGACCGTGCAGCTGCCGGACCTGGGCGGAACGTTTCAGGTGTTGGCATTCGACGTCGCGGCGGCAGGGCCGTTGACGGCGACGGCGCAGGAGGGCGCGTTCGAGGTGACGCCGGGGGACTACCTGCTGACGCGCCTGTCCGGGATACCGGGCACGGAGACGCTGCAGGCCGCGGCGGCAGTCGCTCCGCGTTTCGTGGCGCCCGCGCCGCCCCCGGTGTCGGCGCCGCTGTTGTGCGCGTCGGTGCCGCCGCAGTGGCGGGCGGGCGAGGCGCTGGAGCTGCGGGCGGAGGCGGTGTTCGCCACGAACCTGACGGCGCGGCTGGTCTCCGCCGGAGGCGTCGTGCGCGAGGTGGCACTGGCGCAAGGCGCGGGGCACGGATGGTCCGGGACGCTGCCGGCAGGGGTTCTGGCGTCAGGGCCGTGGGGCGCGACGTTCCGCGCGGAAGGGACGGAGGGCGCGACGGCGTTCCCGGAGTCCGGCACGATCGGAGCCGTATGGCGGCCAGCCTCCGGGGCAGGCACGGCGCTCGTGCGAGTGCCGCCGGACGAGGCGGCGTTGCAGGCCGAGGCGCAGGTGCTCGGCTCGGCGGCGATATCGTTGGCGGCAGGGCCTGTGCCGGGCGGGCAGGCGCTGAAAATGGCGGCCGGGGCCGAGGCGGCGCAGGGCGGCGGCGTGGCGGGATTCACGTTGCCGTTCGCGGCGGCGGGCGCGGAGGGGCTGGTCATGGAGGGCATGGGGCTGCGGATCGTGGCGCGGGGGGGCGGCAGCCTCGGGACGCAGGTGGAGATCGGCCTCCAGATGGGCGCGGGGGGGCTCGGGTGCGACCTGTGGTTCGGATCGGACTGGAGCGAAATCATCGTGCCGGCGACGGCGCTGATGCCGCGGTGGGGATTGCCGTCGGCGGAGGCGTTCCGGTGGCACGAGGTCGGGCAGGTGAGCGTGCTGACGGGCGGCTGGCTGTGGCGCGACGCGGAGGCGGGTCCGCAAGTCTTCGAACTGGCTTCGCTCGAGTGGGTGCCCATCGAGCCGGCGATGCCCCTGAATGCGGCGGTCGAGGACGATCGCTGGGCGCTGTTCGACGCGGAGGCGTGGATGCGCGCGCCGACGTGGAGCGTCCCGCTGCAGCGGCGGCCGGTGAAGGACGACGAGGGGCGCGCTGGGGCGCATCTCGGCATGGCGGGGTTCGAGGGCGAACACGGCAGCGTGGCCCTGCGCGTGCCGTGCGACGGGCAGACGTTCGCGCGGCTGTGGCAGACGGACGGGGCGGACGCGGTTTTGAACGTTCGCGCGCGGGGCGCGTACGCGCAGACCACGGCGTTCGAGCTAGTGCTGGTGGAGTCGTGCGGCGTGGCGTGGGGGCTGGACGTGCCGCTGACGCAAGAGTGGCAGACGGTGCGGGTGCCGCTGCGGCAGCTCAGGCTGTACGCGCATTGGGACGCAACGATGGCAGAGAGAGCCGGGGAGCACCTGCAGCTCTCGCGGCTGGAGAGCTTGAGCTTCTGTTTCGGCAAGTGGCTGTATCCGGGGACGGCAGGTGCGCCGCACGCGGTGGAGATCGCCAAAATCAGCCTTGAGTTCAGTGATGAGCCTGCGAGCGATGCAGGTGCGCGGTGACAGCTCGTTATAAAAACCGGAGATACCAGAAGCAACAAAGAATTCCCTCTTCTCCCCCAATCATTAGCGAAGGACCCAAATTGGAGCCAACTGTCCCGGTTTTGGGGTTATACCCTACGGGGAAGGTTTCAGGGCGGGGTGAATACGGACCGAGAACGGCAAATTTCATTCGTAGCGGCCTGATTGGCATCGGCAGAGCGGATGTCGGAGTGTTTTTGACCCGATCCCGGTCGAAAGACGGCAAATCAGGGCAGACCCCACCTTCGGCGGGGCGGTGTTGAGGAAGGATTTCGGTCGGTCGGGCTTTTACGACCCGTTTTTAGGTCGACCCGGTCCGCGTCTCGGAAAGTGCTTTTCGACGTAGCGTCGAAACCACTTCATGATGCGCACGTTGAGGCTGAAGGTCGCCTTGCGCGCGTTGGCGTGGGTGCTGATGGAGACGGGAACCGTGACGAGGTTGGTGATGATGGAACGGAGGGTCCAGGACTGAT
>CAZYGH010000059.1:0-18809 GCA_964647595.1 uncultured Verrucomicrobiota bacterium | reverse complement strand
GCCGTTTGGCAGAAGGCTCCGCGCGGTGGCTGGTCAGAAGTTGAAATAGGTTTTTCATGACATGTTTCTCCGCATCGACCATTGACGTCCGTCAACATTTTCCAAAACAGGGTTGGTCAGCATCCACTACCCAACGCTTAAACCTACCACGTTCCGTCTGCAAAATCACAGAAAAAATGAGGAGAAATGAAGAAAATTGATGAAAGGGAAGAAGGAGAAGGCGACAGGGCCAACACGACCCTCCGAAGCAACGCCCCCATACCCATTTCTCTAAGCCTACCACCATCCGGAAGAGGGGCAGAAAAGGGAAAAGCCCCCGGGTCGACACCCCGGGCTACAACAAAACCGGCAGCGGGGATCGGTTGTAGGCCGGGGCGGTGACCCGGCGGGGAAAATGGGGCGGAATACCCACTATTCAATGCTTTCGACCCGCTCCCCATTCGCGCCATTCGTAGTGAAAAGATTCTCTCCACCTGAAACACCGGATTAAACACGACGCGCTCATGTTGCACCTCGCTTTCCGATCTCGGTGTTCACAAATAAAAACGCTTCCCTTGCCATTCGCACAGCCGCTTCCGCTTCGGGAATGGGAATTTCCCGCCAATCATCCGGATATCGGCTTTGCACAGCGTAGTCGGTCAATTCCACTGCGGTGGCACCCAACACGCTCATCGCCTCGTTCACTTCGGAGCAAAGTTCAACCAATCGCGGCAGGCTGTGCGTTTTCTCCACGTGTCGATCGGCGGCCGTCAAAAAGGCCTTCAAGCACTTCTCCACGCATTGCTGCGCATGGTAGCAAGTCGTATCGACAACGGGAGGAACGATGGAGATCATCGTCTCCGCCGTTTTCAGATCGTTGGCCGCTTTCGCCAGCCAACGCTCCACTGCCGTTTGTACCACTTCATCCATAGCACAAAATTCCCGTTTCTGACACTTCCCGAGCCAGCGAATTGGCCACATGCTTCTGAGATTCGAATTCGTCCTGTGAAAGCACAAAAACATCCAAAGAGAATGCAGGTCGACTGAATAACCGATGCGTTCTCAGGCGAATATCGCGGGAATTTTCTTTACCCGCATGGACCAGAAGAACGTCGACATCGCTTTCGGACCTGGCCGTGCCCGCCGCGCGAGACCCGAAGAGGTAAATCTTTTCCGGATTCAGTCGACGAGCAATTGTATCCACCACCTGCCTAGCAATCGGATCTACATCCGAAAAGGGTTCCACCTTTGCGTGTGGGCCGGACAAAGGTTGAAATTGATTTTTCATCGCATGTCCCTCCCCATCAACCTATCCCATCCGCTGCCGAAAAGGGGTCAAAAAAGGGGGCAGTCCTATAATTTAAAATTTTACGCTGCGCAGAAGACCTCACGCGCTGGCCGGTAAAAAATTGAATCAGAGTTTTCATAACCTATTCCTCCGCATCGACCGTCGACTTCCGTCAACATTTTCCAAAACTGGGTTGGTCAGCATCCACTACCCAACGCTTAAATCTACCACGTTCCGTCTGCAAAATCACAGAGAAATTGAGGAGAAATGAGGAAAATGGATGAAAGGGAAGAAGGCGAAGGCGACAGGGCCAACACGACCCTCCGAAGCAACGCCCCCATACCCATTTCTCTAAGCCTACCACCATCCGGAAGAGGGGCAGAAAAGGGAAAAGCCCCCGGGTCGACACCCCGGGCTACAACAAAACCGGCAGCGGGGATCGGTTGTAGGCCGGGGCGGTGACCCAGCTTGGAAAATGGGGCGGAATATCCACTATTCAATGCTTTCGAGCCGCTCCCCATTCGCGCCATTCGCGAAATTCGTAGTTACAACGCTTTCCGGCTGACGAAAAATCAGATTGGATTCCATCCGTATCAAATTTCACTTCGCAGCTTCTCAAAACCATCCAAACCATCGATTAGCGCAGCTATCACACTTTTCACCACCCGCTCGTGCTTGGCATTCCCAAGCCTACCGATCTTAAGCCGAATAAGCGTCTCATTTGCCGTAAAAAGCTTTTCAGGTCGCACAAAACTCTCTCGGAGGAGATCGCCTTCATCAAAATCAATGGATTCAATGTTAATTGCATGAGGGTCGGCATAGGCCTGACTCGTGATCTAGCACAACACATAGTCATCACGTGTCGCCGTTGCCAACACCAGCGCGGGTCGTAATTTGCTGGCCGACAAATCCGAAAACGGAAATGTCACCATGACTACCTCCCTTTTTGAAAATGAGCCCATGCTTCATCCTCCTCCGGGCGGTTCCAGTCTTCAGCCAGCACGTTCTCGCTCAACAAAGCTGTTTCTGCGGGTTCATTGTAATCCAAGATCGTCAGGATGGCCCGGCACCTGTGAGGAAGTCGCACGCGCTCGCTTAACCGGACAACACCATCTTGTTCAACCGTCGCATCTATGGTTGTAAATATCATTTTAGGCTCTCCAAAACTTCATCCCGAACAAAATGCAGACGGATTACGGCGGGGGTCTCATCGCCCTCGTCGTAATAGCATCCAACCGCATCCCGCACGTTGGCGCGAACCTCGTCGAGGGTTTCACCCTGGGCATGAATGCCCACACCCAACGCCGATGCCGAATAGCCGCCATCCACGTCGTCTTCACGAACCTCAAAAACAATTTCCTTGATCATCGATTTACCTTTCAGAAAGAAAAGACTGGAGAGCGCCTCTCCTAGGGCGGTTCGGAAAAAGGGTCAATCCTTAATTTAATATTTTACGCTGCGCAGAAGACCTCACGCGCTGGCCGATGAAAAATTGAATGAGTGTTTTCATAACCTATTTCTCCGCATCGACCGTTGACGTCCGTCAACATTTTCCAAAACAGGGTTGGTCAGCATCCATTACCGAACGCAAAAACCTACCACGTTCCGCCTGCAAAATCACAGAGAAATTGAGGAGAAATGAGGAAAATTGAAGAAAGGGAAGAAGGCGAAGGCAACAGGGCCAACACGACCCTCCGAAGCAACGCCCCCACACCCATTTCTCTAAGCCTACCACCATCCGGAAGAGGTTCAGAAAAGGGAAAAGCCCCCGGGTCGACACCCCGGGCTACAACAAAACCGGCAGCGGGGATCGGTTGTAGGCCGGGGCGGTGACCCAGCTTGGAAAATGGGGCGGAATATCCACTATTCAATGCTTTAGACCCTCTCCCCATTCGCGCCATTCGCGTGATTCGTAGTTGCAACGCTTTCCGGCTGATCGGGACGGTTCGCCCTACCTGAAATCCGGATCGCATTCCCCAAGATCATGTTAGCTGTTCCTTCACGCCATATGTCTCGTCCGCTTCCGCCACATTTGGCTTGGTAGCTTCCTGAATCTGGGTTTCCCTTTGGGGCATTGACACCACGGGATGGCCAGACTCCCACTGGCGTTTCATCATATCGCAAAGCAGTCGGTGCACATCGCCACCATGTTCTTCCAACAACTCCGCTCTGGCCTTTCTGACTTCGTCTACCATTGCGTCATGGTTCATCGCCCAGTCCTCCCATCAGCTCGTTTGGTGTACAGATCACCGGTAATCGGTAGCCGGCGCGAGCGACAACCTCCGCCAAACGTCTTGCCAGTTCGGCATTGGCAATGTGCTTGCAGTTCCAAGTCATCAGAAAATCCACACCATGCCGGGAAGCGATCGCCACTTCCTTCGGAGAGTAATTCCAATTGGCGCATACCCCAAGCGAAGATTCACGGAAAGGTTGCCCGCTGTTCTATGATTTGGTGATTCGCGTGGCACAGATGAAACCGCGCGTGGACCGATTAAAAATTGAAAACCATTTTTCATCGCCTGTTCCATCGCATCAACCTAACGCATTCTGGCACCCAATTAAACCCATTTCGATCAAAATTCCCCAACATTCCAAGCAACATTTTTTCAAAATCCAACCCGTAAGAGCCTCTTTCAAAACTCCGGCCAAAACGGTCGGGACGGAGCCTAATCCTCCAAAAATCAGCCAAAACGTCTTATTTACGCCGTTGGAGGGACGACCTCCGTGTCGTCCGGGTTCGTTTTGCAAGAACCTCGATTAGGCAATGGATGGGACGGTCACCCGCAAGACACGGACCAGACTATTGCAGAGGCACGCCGTTCGTTTCGGCCATGGGTTCTGTGAACTGAATCCCGAACTTTTTAACAATTTTCTCGGCGTCGCTATTGTCGGGTGAAAGGGCAAAAAGTTCTTTGTAGAGGTTGTAGTAGTGCAACCGCGCTTCTACCGCTTTTTGGCCTTGAATTTGGGTCTGGCTAATTTCGGCTTGCAGGGTCGCCCGTTGTCGAACCGTGTTGAACAGCATGGCGCCCATCAAGAGGGCGACAGAAAGTGCCAATAGGTTGAAAGGCCATAGAAGACGATTATGCGAATCGCTCATGGCTTGATTTCCTGAACGGGAATTCGCGGGCCGACCATCGAAGAAGCCTGAACACGGTCGAGCCCCTTCTCCAATTCCGTGGTCGAAATCTTGGGGGCGTTGGTTGAGTTGGAAAGGGAATAGCCGTGGCGGGCCAGTAATACGCGAATCTCGACATTGGAGACGGCCGCATTACCCAAGTCTGTCAAAATGTTTTGGCTGAGATTTTCGACGCTGGACACCCGTTGCAACTCTTCGCGGACTCCTGACGATTGCTGCTGAAGCTGACCTTGCAAAGTTCGATTGGCATGATCTAAAACGACAGAAACAACTGCCAATGCCAGACATCCACCACTCAGAAAGTGAGCAAGAACGAATAGGGATAAAAACCGCTTCTGTCGCACCCTCCCAATCAAATGTCCCTCATTTGAACCGTTTTCATTCATGACAAGTCCACCCTCCCCCCAGAATGGGGCACTTTTGAA
Source organism: uncultured Verrucomicrobiota bacterium (assembly GCA_964647595.1). Taxonomy (GTDB): domain Bacteria; phylum Verrucomicrobiota; class Kiritimatiellia; order CAIQIC01; family Lenti-01; genus Lenti-01. The sequence continues at coordinate 13,978 of CAZYGH010000059.1, read as the reverse complement.
AAAAATTCTGCCCTGCGGTTACCATCTATGGAGTAGAGGCGGGGGGAACAGCCCAAACACGGAAGAAGCCTTGAGTGGTCGCGGTATCGACATCAACTGACGTATTGCTATCAGAGGCCGTCCCACTCCAGTACTCGCCATAGGACTTCTCATCCTGCATGGCATCCTTTTGCTCCAAACGATAGGCCACTCCCGGAACAGATGGCCACCTCACTTGGTGTGTATTGGTCACAACAGGAGGTGACAATGGAACCGTGGATTTCCGGCTCACAAGGATATCAAACGCGTAGGCTTCAGAAGGATCCATGTTGTGTACAACCTCAAATCCGTCATCAAAACCATCTCCATCGGTGTCAAGCAACCAAGGATCAGTGCCCAACTCTATTTCGAGTACATCAGGAATGCCATCGTGATCCGAATCTAACTCGCCTTCGCTTCGAATGGCCTTCATGGAACCAAAAATAACATTGACGGCACTCTGAACGTTGACGCTTGTTACTGACGGAGCGGCAAACAGTTCGGAATCGGCATAATAGTTTGCACCTGTGACAGTACTAGAGTCATAGACGCGCGCAAAGAACCAAACCGTACTTCCCGATGCCGTGGGCAAACGATCCGCTAAAGCCTCGCAGAACATTCCTGGATTTTCGCCGAGAACATTTTTTCCAATTTGTGTGGAAATCAACAAGGGATTGAGCAACTCATTGGCAACCCCATTTGTCACACTGGGCGCTACAACAACGGCATTGGAGTTGGTTCCGGCACGACGAATCTCAACCAACGAACAAGACGAAGGATCGGCACCCCAACTACCCGGAAGAGGTCGCCCTAAAACGTCTTTGACGGGCGATTGGTTGCCCACAAAGAGAGGTTTTTGAATACCGGCACACGCAACACCAATGGACATGGAAACAAACCCTGTCCAAACGGCCAACTTCGCATAAAAATTCGAATACCCTTTCATCTTCATCACCCAGCCTTTTTACGCCGATGAACCCTTGTCCACAGTCCAGCTCCACCGAGCAAGAAAAGAGCCATAGAAGTCGGTTCTGGAATCACCTCAAAATAATTGGCGTTGCTTGCTACCACATTAACGATCGGATCGACATACCACGTATCAATGATGTTGGTTCCTTCTGCAACGGCGCTAATTCCCCAATAACTGGCCCACACGTTGCCACTAGGAAAATCTGTTGCACCAAACACTCGAATGTACAGACGGTCATAGGTTCCCAGAATTTCAAACTGGGCATAGATCTGCCACCAACCATCGACAGCGGCACCAATCTGGGTGGTGTAGGCAATCGTGTGGCCTTCCGGGGTTGCATACGGGTTGTACACACTGAGATCCGTGGGTATAGCACCGGGGGGATTAGGTTGCGCTGGAATGCCAGCCCCCCCGTAGGTGCCATACGAATCCGCAACAAAGTTATCGCTCGCACCCGGCCCCGGCGGGAGAACGTCGATGGTTTCCTCATACATAATGACCTGAACGATTGATCCCTGTTGCAAATTGTACTCCGACAAATTGTGGCCGCCGCCATACCCCCACCCAAGATCCACAGTCACGAGCAGAGCCTGTGCGGGCACCGCAAAAAGAATCCACAACAATACAACGCACAGGGTCATTTTGTGCCCCCGTTCCGGTCGCGCTTTTTGTCGATAGTTCGTGGTGTTCATGGAAACGCTCTACATGTCGGATGTAATTTCTTATTATTAAATTACAACGCTTGACGAACTCATGCAAGCGAATTGCTTACAATTTTCAAACAATATTAGGCGTCCATTGAGAGGAATATTGTTAGATCCATGCTTGTCATTCTTCGCGATTTTCAGGGAAATTATTTTAGGTTTTATGATGCACTATTTCATCGCTGGATTTCCAGAATATCCAACCACCCTCGCACGCAGAAATCGAACCGATTTTTCTGGTGTTTCTTTTCCTTGGAGTCTATTTTCTCCATGCAAAGGATTCAATTCGATTCCACAGCATCCCTTGGGAGAAATTTTTATGGATTTGCTCATCCAAAATGTTCGTCTCGGCTCTGAGACCCGAGATATTCTCATTCAAAATGGCCTGTTTTCAAAAATTGAGCCCCAAATTGATATTTCCAGTCTCTCAAAGCCTCCCCAAACGCTAGACGGAACGGGCCTGGCCATTCTCCCCTCCTTTGCCAACGTCCATTGCCACTCCGCCATGGTTCTCATGCGCGGCCTGGGCGATGGTCTTCCCCTCCACGAGTGGCTCAACGACATCATCTGGCCCATGGAGAGGCGCTTAACCCCCGACCATATCTATTGGGGCACCCTTTTCGGCGCGCTCGAGATGATTCGTTCCGGCATCACGGCCGTTTTCGACATGTATTGGCAAACGCCGCAATGCCTTCGCGCATTCTATGAAAGCGGTATTCGCGCCAATTTCAGCCATCCCAACATCATCCCCCCCGGCCAGTCCGCGCTCGACGGCCTTCGCCGCGACCTCGAAGAACATCTCGCGCTAGCCAAATCCTATCCGGCGCGCGTGGAACTTTCCGTCGGCATTCATGCTCTCTACACCACCGCCCCCGAAATGCGCGCCGTTTGCCGGGATTTTGCGAACGACCACAACCTGATCGTCCAAACGCACATCTCCGAAACCAAGCGTGAGACCGACGAATGCATTCAGGCGACCGGTAAGACGCCCGTGGAGGTTTTTGATGCCGAAGGACTCTTGAACGAGCGATTCATCGGCGCCCACGGTGTCTGGCTAACTGATTCCGACCGCCAACGGCTGGTCGAGCGCGGTGCGGCCATTGTCCATTGTCCCTCTTCCAACATGAAACTCTCTTCCGGCACCTTTGATGAACGCGCCGCGCGAGCCGCCGGCCTCCGCTTCGGCCTCGGAACGGATGGAGCTTGTTCCAACAACCGCTACGACATGTTTGCCGAAATGCGCACCGCCGCTCTTCTAGCCAAGGTGGCCACGGGCGACCCCACGGCCTGCTCCGCCGCCGACATCTACCGCACCGCCACGGTCGACGGCTTCCGCCTCTTCCGCCTCGATGCCGGCGAAATCGCCGTCGGGAAAGCAGCCGACTGCATCTTGGTCGAACTGAATCATTCGGGACTCGTCCCCGGCCACAACCTCGTCTCCGACCTCGTCTATGCCGCCACCCCGGAATGCATCGACACGACCATCTGCGCCGGCAGAATTCTGATGCACCACCGACAAATCCCCGGCGAGGACGAAATCCGCCAAACCTTCCGAGAGTTTGCCTCCCGGCTCTAAAACAATTTGAAAATCGACTTTTTCTTTTCGTAGAGAACCCTGAGTGGTACAGTCGCACCCTGATTTTGTGAAACCCCAAACCCCGATTCATCCATGACAAAGAAATTACTCCTCTCCGCCAACCACGCCATCGCTTGGGCCGCCTATCGCGCCGGTTGTCGCGTGGCCGCCGCCTACCCCGGCACCCCTTCCACCGAAATCATGGAACACGTGGCCGAATTCAAAGGCGCAATCAATTGCGAATGGTCGGTCAATGAAAAAGTCGCCATGGAAATCGGCGTCGGCGCCTCTCTCGCAGGCGTTCGCGCCATGGTCTCCATGAAGCATGTCGGACTCAACGTTGCCATGGATCCGCTCATGACGTTCACCAACGTCGGTGCCATCGGCGGCATGGTCATCCTCAATGCCGATGACCCCAGCATGCATTCCTCCCAAAACGAACAAGACAACCGCACGTTGGCCAAATTTGCCCGTTGCCTCCTGTTCGAACCGGCCGACTCACAAGAGGCCTTTGATATGGTCACCGCCGGCTTCGCGCTCAGCGAGCAATTTCAAGTGCCCGTCATCGTTCGCGTCACCACGCGAACCTCCCACACCTCCACCGTCGTGGACATCGGTTCCGAGGAGCGCATCGAAGCTCTCTCCATCCCCTATGTCAAAAACCCGCAACGCAATGTCGCCGTCCCCGCCTTCGCCCGCCTGATGCGTTTTGCTGTCGAAAAACGAACTGCGGCCTTGCGCGAACTTACTGAACAATCGCCCTTTAATCGCGCCGAGGCAGGAACAGGCGATCTCGGCTTCGTAGCCTCCGGCGTGGCTTATCACTACGTCAAAGAAGTCTTCCCCGAAGCTCCCATCTTCAAGGTCGGTCTCTCTTACCCTCCACCTCTTGAAAAAATACGTGCCTTTGCGTCCGGCGTGAAACAGCTCCTCGTCATCGAAGAATCCGACCCCGTTCTCGCCGATCAAATCCGCGCCGCCGGCATTTCGATTTTCGAGCCCAAGACCGAGCTCCACATGATGGAACTGAATCCCTCGCGTCTGTCCGCGCTACGCGCCGAACTTCTCGGCACGGTTGCGCCCATCTCCCCTACTCCCCAGACCGATATTCCCGTTCGCCCGCCCGTCCTTTGCTCGGGTTGCTCGCATCGAGGCCCCTTCCATATTCTTTCCAAACTCAAGGCCACGGTGTGCGGCGATATCGGTTGCTATACACTGGGTTCCGCCCCGCCCCTCAGCGCTATGGACACCTGCATCTGCATGGGTGCCGCCATTGGCAACGCCTTCGGCATGCGCAAAGCCGGCCACCCCAATCAACGCATCGCCGCCGTCATGGGCGATTCCACCTTCTTCCATTCGGGAATGACCGGCCTGCTGGACGTGGCCTACAACAAAGGCGCCATCACCGTAATGGTCTTTGATAACCGCATCACGGCCATGACCGGCCACCAAAAAAATCCCGGCAGCGGCCAAACCCTGTTGGGTGAAATTTCCAGCGAAGTGCGAGTGGCCGACGTCGCCCGAGCCTTTGGAGTTCAGCGCGTTCACGAAGTGGATCCCTACGACCTCGCCACACTGGAAAAAGTCTTCACCGAATGCCTCGACTGCGGGGAAACGGCCGTTGTCGTGGTCAAAGGTCCCTGTGTGCTATACGAGAAATGGGCTGGCAAATATCTCAACGCCGTCGATCCTGCCAAGTGCACCGCTTGTGGCGCGTGTTTCCGTATTGGCTGCCCCGCTATTGTACGTGGGTCACCCAAAGATCCCGACGGAAAACGATATCAAGCCAAGATCGACCCCATGTTTTGCACCGGTTGCAACATCTGCGCGCAGGTTTGTAAATTTGGTGCCATCTCCCCCATCAAATAATTCGACAGGAACCTTGCGATGAGCATCACCCATACCCTCGATCAACTCTTCAACGTCTCCCTCGTCGGCGTCGGCGGACAAGGCATTCTCCTCACCTCCGATATCCTCGCCCTAGCCGCCATGCATGCCGGAATGGATGTCAAAAAGTCCGAAATTCATGGTATGTCGCAACGGGGCGGATCGGTGGTCAGCCAAGTCCGCTTCGGCACAAAAGTCTTTTCGCCCATCATCCCAGACGGCGAGTCCGATGTACTCGTTTCTTTCGAGCGCATGGAAGCCCTCCGCTATGCCCATCTGGCCAAGCCCGGCGCCAAAATCCTCGTCAACAACACGGAACGCATTCCCGTCACCGTTTCCAGCGGACAACAACCCGCCGCAAAAAATGTCGACGCCCGCCTCGCCGCCTATCCCGGCTTGATGTTGATCGATGCCAATCCCCTCGCCGAAAAAGCCGGACACATCCGCACCGCCAACGTCGTGATCGTCGGTGCCCTTTCCACGCTTGTCCCCTTCGATGAAGAACACTGGATCGCCGCCATCCATGAACGAGTCCCCGCCAAATTGCTGGAGGTCAACCTCCGCGCCTTCGTGTTGGGCCGCCAAGCCGTCAGCCGCTAGGAAAAGATTTTGCGCCACAGAGAGCTCTGAGACACAGATAAGTTCTGAATCTGCTTTTCTGCACATTCATCCCTCCTTCCTCAGTCAATCTCTGCGCCCTCTGCGGCAAACCCATATTCTTCCGGCTGTTTAAACACCCTTCACGCCTCCCCCATCTCCTCTCCGCGCCTCTGCGCCTCTGCGAGATAATTCTTTCCATGAACAGCCGTCGGCCTCACTGCGGTCGGCTACATTCCATCCAACCATGCGGAAGGCCGATCCGGGATGGCCAAAATTGTTTTCGCCATCCTCCAATCGTCCATCACAAACCCGTTGCCGATGTCCGTCACCATCTCGTTGGTCTTACGAAAACCCATCCGCTCATAGAAGGCGATGGAGCCCGTGTTGTTTCGATTCACTGTCAGCCACAGTTCGTGGCACCCCAGCTCCCCACATCGTGCCGCAGCAAATTCTACTAACGCTCGCCCCAATCCCGTTCCACGTTGCGCAGACTTCACATAAATTTTGCTCAACAAAACACGCTTGTTTGCCCGATCCGGAACCAGTGCCAAGTAGCCGGCATCCGGCACCAGATAGTATTCATAGCCCTCCGCCGCCATCTGCAGGGCGATCGCCGCCTCACTCTGAAATTTCTCCAGCATGTACTCGACCTGCGCCGCACCAATGATCGGCACATAGTGCTCCGTCCATGTTTCTCGAGCCAAACGCGCCACGCATGCAATCTGCTCCGAACTCTGAACCCGTTCCCATTTCATTCCTTCGCCTATATCGCATTCAGGCCTGCCTGTAAACCAGCTTGCTATCCCGCGCCCGCGCCGGCGTCGATCCTTCCCGTTCTCGCCCAACCACCCATCGAAAGCCATCTGGGATGGCTCCGACTCGTTCAGGCGTTTCGGGCATGAAGTTGCGCGAGGATGCGGGCGAAACGGGGGTCGCTTCGGATCGACTTAAAATCCTCGTCCTCCACCATCCATTCCGCATCGTTGTAGCCAAGGGAAAGCGCTTTTTCCAAGGCGGCAAACGCCTCATCCGGTTGGCCCGTCAGCGAAAGGCTACACGCCAAATTATACCAAGCAATGGGCGAATGCGGCTCCATGCCGACCATCTGGCGATCGGCACGAAGTCCATCTTGATATCTGCCCATTTCGGTATAGAGACAGCCCAACGTCTCCACCACCGCGCCATGCATCGGCAGTCGAGCATGAACCCCTTCGAGGAATTTCACCTCCTTGCGCCGGGCAAGATCTTCGGCCACCGCAAGAAGATCAAGCTCCTCGGTAGTGGGTTTTTTGTTGGAACGAGGGCCGCCCATCACACACCCTACCCGCGAGCCTCAATGTGCACATAGTCGGTGCGGGCGGGGCCGATATAGAGCTGACGCGGTCGCATAATGCGCTGCTCAGGGTCCTGCCGCATTTCTTGCCAATGCGCGATCCAGCCCGGTAGCCGCCCCAGTGCAAACAGCACCGTAAACATTTCCTTCGGAAAGCCCATCGCGCGATAAATCAAGCCCGTATAAAAATCCACGTTCGGATACAAATTCCGCTCCTGAAAATAGGAATCCTTCAGCGCGCGTTCTTCAAGAGCCATCGCAATATCCACCAGCGGATCGTGGATCCTCTTTTTGTTGAGGATAGCCATGCAAAGTTGCTTGGCAATTTTGGCTCGGGGGTCATAGGACTTGTAAATGCGGTGTCCAAAACCCATCAATCGAAACTTGTCATTCTTGTCTTTAGCCTTGGCCACGATCTGGTCGGTGGTGAGTCCATCGCGAGAAACGCTTTCGAGCATCTCAATCACGGCTTGGTTGGCACCGCCGTGCAACGGACCCCACAACGCACAAATGCCCGCCGAGATGCACGCATACAAGTTGGCGCCCGTGCTACCCACCATGCGCACCGCCGTTGTTGAGGCATTCAACTCATGGTCGGCATGCAAAATGAGCAACTTGTTCATGATCGCCACATCATAGTCGTCGGCTTTATACAACGACACGGGCGATGAAAACATCATGTTAAGAAAATTCTCGCAATAGCTGTACCTGTGACTGGGATAGACAAACGGCTCCCCAATGGATTTTTTGTAGGAAAAAGCCGCAATCGTGCGAAGCTTGGAAAGCAGGCGTGTGACGGTGATGTCAATTTCCTCTTTCTCACTCTCCAGCCTCAATTCGGGATAAAAGCTCGAAAGGGAAACCACCATCGCCGATAGCACGGCCATTGGATGCGCCCCTTCCGGATAGTTGCCAAAGAAGCTACGCATGTCTTCATGCAACATGGAATGAATGTTCAACAGGCGCGAAAACTTCTGGCGCTGATCCGCCGTCGGCAACGCCCCATGAATCAGCAAATACGCCACCTCGATAAACGTGCAGTGCTCCGTCAATTCTTCAATGGGATACCCCCGGTGCTGCAACACCCCTTTGTCGCCATCCACATACGTGATCGAACTGCGACAGACAGCCGTGTTGGCCATGGCCGGGTCAAAAGCAAAACAGCCCGACTCGGCTTTGAGGCGGCCCAAGTTCAACACCCGCCCTCCCATCGTTCCCGTCAGCACATCCAATTCAATGGCTTTTCCGTCCACGGTGAGGACCGCCTTGTCACTATTTATGTTCTCATTCATGGGCTCTGCTTTCACTTCTTTGGAATATCTACAAATACAAAACACCTCGTCGCGCGATCGCGGCGGGGTGTTTCCTTGGGACCTTTCAATCCCGATGCCGTTGAGCTTAGCTCTCCGCGCAACCTCAAGCCTTGACGATTTTGCCTGCCTTAATGCAGGACGTGCAAACCGTCATCGTCTTCACGCCACCATCGACCTTCGCGCGCAACTTCTGCAAGTTGGCTTTGAAGAGGCGCTTGGTCACACCCGTCGTGTGAAGACCGATGCCGCCCTTCTTCTTGGCCAACCCATGGCGCACAATCCGTGAGCCCGTCGATGTTCCTTTTCCGCAAATCTGGCAAACTGTAGACATTCTTCTCTCCTGATAAAAAGTGGACGGACTATATCCCCCACCTCCAAACCACGCAAGAGAAAAAGCACCCACTTTCAACGATGGCTCAAATTTCTCCAACAAAGCCGCGCCCCCGAGCGCTAGTTTTTGGGAGGAGGCGACTCGGTCGAGGAAAGCGATTCCGCCGCCTGAATCACCGGCGCAATGTCGGGACCGGGCCTAAACACCGAATAGAGCATCACAATTCCAAACACAATAAAGAGCGCTCCCCCCACTCCGTGAATCACGCGCTCCGACACCAGTTTGGACAACAGGCCTCCGAGAAATACCCCGAGCAATGTAGACAAAACCAACGCAACACTCGCAGCGAGAAAAACCGTGGACCGCCCGTGAACTGCGCTCTGCAACATCACCGCCAACTGGGTTTTATCGCCCAGCTCGGCTAGAAAAATGAGTAAAAATGTCGAAACGAAAATTTTCCAGTTCACGAAAACTCCTTATGGGCGGAACCGTTCCTCTCGAGTCGGCAACGTCAGCTTTTCACCAAACAGCCGATCCACTTCCGGCGGGCTGAATCGCTCCAAGGCACCGCCATGATAAAACGTAATCTCACCAAAGTACACACGGCTTCTGCAGTAAAACAAGTCAATCCGGGCATAGGGAAAATCGCCCGACAACCGTTCGGCCACGCGGATCATCTCGGGCAAGGCCGCCGGACGAGGAACCTCATTTCCGTTCGGCCAAGACGGCGCTTCCCCATCCCACTCCGTCCAGATGAATGGTTGCAACGTCCACTGAACATCATAAAAGTTGCGTCGGTGGTGAGTTTCGCGATCCAAATCCACTTGGATCGTCTCTACCTTGCCGCCAAAACAGTGAAACTTATAGTCACTAGGGATTCTCCCGCTTTCGTCCGTCAGCAATTCCTCCACCACAATCGCCGGCAGCATCCCCTTGTAGGGCCACTCGCGAGAAGCCGCATAATGATTGGTCGCCATCCACTCGCGAAACTGCCGCATCACCCGCCCCTCATCTTCCTCCGCCTTGTTCTTCACAATCCAGTTCTGCCCACTCCCATGATTAACCTTCAGGACAAACGAATCTGGCAAATCTGCAAAGCAAATGTCTTGCGCCCGATCATATTTTCGGAGAAGAGGAATCAAATAGTTCTCCCCCACCTTGGCCTTGACGTGATCCCGCACCGCCACTTTGTCAGCAGCCATCTGCTGTAGCGGATCCCGCACATGGAGCTTCATCCAATTCAATTTTTCATTCAGCGTACTGGGGTACTGCCAGTCTAGTGGATAGCCAAACGTTTTCTCGAATTCCCGCTCGATGTGACGCCGATCCGATCGCCATCCACCTTGGAACCAATCTCTCGCCCTCACCAGACCAAACAACAGCCGAAAACCCCATTCGGTGTTCTGATACTTCTGCTTGAGCCACGCTCTCATCTGCCCGCCATACTGCCCCCCATCCCCATTAAAATCAAGCCACCGCCTTTAGCAGGTAAAAGGATCATGCAACTCGAATGGCTTCCTCTGACATTCCTTCCGCTGTCGAGACTTGCCGTCCCTTTAACCTCGCGATCCACTCAACTCTTTTCTTTTCTTTGCCCCCCGTCCTGTCGTATCTTCCCCTTCTCGGAGATTGATCCATGGCAACCTGGTACTATGTTAATTCAAAAACCCGCGAAAAATGCGGTCCCCACGACGAAGCCTTTGTTCGCGCCAAGTTCATTGCGGGCGAAATCTCGCCCACCTCCTTGGTCTGGCATGATGGACTTCCAAATTGGATTCCGGCTGGCGAAGCTTTTTCCGCGTTAAAATCTCCCGCCGGAACCGCAGGTCAAGCTTCCCTTCCCGATGGACTTCGCGGCTGGATGACCTTCGTGGGCGTCATGACCATTCTATCCGCCCTCTTCCCCTCCCTCCTCCTCTACGGTCTCCCGATGCTACTGGCCGGCATTGCCGCCCTCAGCGCGCGCACCGCTCTCGATCGCACTCCCTTCGTCTCTCCCGACATCATTCCCTTTCTGACAAAATTGCGAACGTTTTTTTGTTGCTGGGGCTGGATGTACATCCTTGTCCTCTTCATCGTCGTTCTGTTTTTGCTGGCCTACGCCGCCCTTTCCCTGTGGTCGGCCTCTTCTGGGCAGGGCCCGCTACACCCCTTTCCTACCCGCTAAGCAATATGGCCTTTTCTCCGGAAGAACGTAAACGGTACGCCCGCCACATCGATCTTCCCGGCTTTGGCTCACACGCCCAAGAACGGCTCCGCGCGGGGCGCGTGCTCGTTATCGGTTGCGGCGGCCTCGGCTCTCCCGCCCTCTACTACCTCGCGGCCGCCGGTGTGGGTCTCATCGGTCTGATGGATTCTGATGTAGTTGACATCTCCAATTTGCAACGCCAAATCTTGCATGCCACGCCTGACATTGGCCGCCCCAAGGTCGACTCCGCTGTGGGCCGATTGCGCGCACTAAACCCTCACGTGCGCCTCTCCCCCCACTCGGAACGCCTCACCTCCGAAAATGCCCGCGAGCTTTTTGCTCCCTACGACATCCTTCTCGACGCCACCGACAACTTCGCCTCCAAATATCTCATTTCCGACACCTGCGTCGCCATGAAAAAGCCATATGTCCATGCCGGCATCTCCGGTTTTTGCGGGCAACTTCTCACCGTCATCCCCGGCAAGAGCGCTTGCCTGCGCTGCGTTTTTCCATCCCCACCGCCCAGCGCCGCCCCCGAGTCCGCCCCTTCCGCCGGTCCCCTCGGTGCCGTGCCGGGTGTGATTGGTTCCCTCCAAGCCGTCGAAGTCATCAAATTCCTCACCGGCATCGGCGCCCTACTCACCGACACCCTGCTGACCTACGATGGACTCGAAGCCGAATTTCGACCCGTCCACGCCAACCGCAATCCCGCCTGCACCGCCTGCGGTGCCGACGCAAAACCAAAGGAGTAATCCCATGGCCGAAGCCATCCAGTTCACCCTCAACGGCGCACCCCAAACCGTCGCCATCGAAGCGGCAGATAAAATTATCGACGTTCTCCGCGAACACTTGAATATGACCGGCACCAAACGCGGCTGCGACGATGGCACCTGCGGCGCCTGCACCGTCATCATCGACGGCGACGCCAAACGCGCCTGCCTTCTTCCCGCCGCCAAGCTCGCCGGAACGAAGGTACTCACAATCGAAGGCATCAGCCAAGGCATGGAGATTCATCCCATCCAAAAAGCGCTGATCGAAGCAGGCGCCGTCCAATGCGGTTACTGCATCCCCGGCATTGTTCTCGAGCTCTACGCGCTTTTCACTAAAAACGTCAATGCCCCCGATGACGAAATCAAAACGGCTCTCTCCCGTCACTTCTGCCGCTGCACCGGCTATGAAGCCATCTGGGAAGGCGCCAAACTCGCCCAAAAGGTTTTGCAAAACATCCCCCCTTCATAATTATTAATTCTTCATTCTTAATTCATAATTCTTAATTCGAAAGGACTCCCCATGGTCGACATCCTCATCAAGAATGCCCAACTCCGCCGCAAGACCGGCCTCTGGAACATCGCCATCGAAAAAGGCATCGTCCAGAAAATCACCAAGAACCCCATCCGCGCCCAAGCCGGCAAGGTCATCGACGCGGGAGGAAATCTCGTCACCGAATCCTACGTCAACACTCACTTGCACCTCTGCAAAGTCTACACGCTGGAAATGATGGATTCCAAGGCCCTCTCCGCCTACCACGGTGCCGACATGGGCGGGGCCATGACCGCCATTGAGCTAGCCGCCCGCGTCAAGGCCAACTACAACGAAAAATGGATTCTCCCCAACGTCCGCAAGGCCCTCAAGCTCGCCGCCCTCAATGGCAATTTGCACATTCGCGCCTTTGCCGATGTCGATTCCAAGGCCAAGCTCATTGGACTCAAGGCGCTGCTCAAAGCCCGCGATGAATTCAAAGGCATCGTCGATGTCCAAGTCGTCGCCTTCCCCCAAGATGGCGTCGTGCGCGAACCCGGCACCGTGGATCTGATGAAGGAAGCCATGGACCTCGGCGCCGATGTCGTCGGCGGCATTCCGTGGATTGAATTCACCGAGCGCGACGAGCAAACCCATATCGATGAAATGATGAAGCTCGCTATCGCCTACGACAAGGATATCTCCATGCTCGTAGACGACGCGGGAGACGCCACCTTGAAGACCCTCGAAATGCTTGCCGTGCGCACTCTCGAAGAAAATCGTATTGGCCGCTCTCTCGCCCACCATGCCCGCGCCATGTGTCTCTATCCCACGCCCTACTTCAAGAAAATCTCCGCACTGCTCCGCCAGGCGGGCATGGGGGTCGTGAGCGATCCGCACACCGGCCCCCTGCACGCCCGCGTGAAGGAATTGCTTGAAGAAGGCAATCTGGTTTGCCTCGGCCAAGACGATATTTCTGACGCCTACTATCCCTATGGCCAAAACAACATGCTCGAGGTGGCCTTCCTCGCCTCTCACTTGCTGTGGATGACCACGTTCCCCGAAATGGAAACCCTCTACGACATGATCACCGTCAACCCCGCCAAGTGCATCAACCTGCCGAAGTTCGAGCTGAAGGAAAAAGCCAACGCCAACCTCGTCATTCTCGATGCCAAGACCGTCTGCGAAGCCTTCCGCTATCACAAGGCGCCGCTCCACGTCATCTCGCACGGGTCGCTGATCAAGGCCAGTAGCCTCAAGGGATAAAACCCCACTCTCCCACCTCGGTTCGGCCCCCAAAGCCGGTCCATTTTTGTGTCCCCCCATCCTTGGACGAAGCTATCACTTATAATTATAAGTGATAGTCCGTCTTCTCTGACCACAGCAACTTGTAATTCTTTAGAGTACGCACAAAAGAGAGAGCCCCGTTTCTGCCCTCGGTGGGCAAAGCGGGTGCGCTCGTCCGTGTTGAGTGAAATTGCGTGGATTGTTGTGCGTGCCGATACTGATCCCAAAACCCAGCATCACGGAACCAAGTCCGGAGTGCCATAATCTCAAACCCCAGAACCACGAATACACACCCATGGACACGGAAGTGTGAATCTGCAATATACTCTTCCTGATGAGGTTGGAGAAGACCCCGCAGTTCTCTCAGCCGGGATGCTGGTATTTAGCCCTCACCCCCGTTATGGCCATTTCGCTATTGCGGGAGGGATTCCGATGAGGAGCGGGATGGCGAGCGGGGCAAGAACGGGTCCGTAAGTTTCCGTCAATAAATAACATATTCATATTGTAGAATGCGAAGAGGGTCGGATCGTGT
>CAZYGH010000058.1:0-19896 GCA_964647595.1 uncultured Verrucomicrobiota bacterium | reverse complement strand
TTCGCATTCTATTAAGTGAACAGATTATTTATTGACTCGCACTTACAGGAGGTGCCTTCGTTGAGGAGGATGCCGCATTCGTGGGCGCCCGTGATGCGGTTGTCGAGGATGTCGTTGTCGCTACTGGGGAAATCGTGTTGACCTTTGTGTTGGGAGGGGTCGGATCCGATGCGGATGCCGTGGTGGAGGTGGCCGGGGCTGTGGCCGCGATTGTTGTTATCGATTTCGTTGCCTTGAAGGGTGCAGCGGTAGGCGGCGCGGACGAATTTGATGCCTTCGCCGTAGTTGTCGTGGATGGAGCAGTCTTCGACGCGGCAATAGGCGGCGTTGTCCATGCTGACGCCGGGGAGTTTGACGGAGGAGGAGCCGTCGGGGAGGCGGGTGTCGGCGGCGACGAAGTCGGCGCGGAGTTCGGATTCGGTTTGCTGTCCGCGTTGGCCGTTGCCGGCGATTTCGCAGCGGGTGATGCGGGCGTGCCAGGTGCCATTGTCGAGGGTGATGCCTTCGCACTGGTTGTCGTGGATTTGGCAGCGATCGACGGTGAGGTAGCCGGTGCCGTCGGTGCAGATGCCCATTTTGCGGTTTCGGGAGAGGGTGCACTCTTGCAGGAGAATGCGGCAGGGGGCGGGATCGCGGGGGGAGTAGGCGATGGCGTGGGTGGCGGGGTGACGGAGCTGGGCGTCGAAATCGAGGGGATCGATGCCGGGCGGAAGGGGCCAGTCGCAGAGAAGAACGCCGGATTGGTGGTTGTCGGAGACGACGCAGGACTCGGCGGAAAAATCGAGGACGCGGCGGAGGATGAGCATGCCGTCTTGCTTGGCCTCGCGGATGGAGCAGTCGGTCATGGCAACGCGTTCAGCACCGTGGGAAGCGAGGAGTCCGATGGCGCACGGTTCTTCAATGCGAACACCATCGAGAACGATGTCTTGTGCGCGGGCGATGAAGAGGGCAGCCGAAAAACCGCCGGAGGTGCTTTCGTGGAGAAGGGTGAGATGACGGATGGAAATATCGCGGACGGGGGCATTGGGCTGCCCGCAGATGACAATACCGAAAGAAACATTTTTGAAGACGAGGGTGGCGTGATCATGGCGGCCGATGAGGCGCACGCCAGAGGGAATGTGGAGGGATTCCTCTAGTTCGATGCGCGGGTGGGTGAGGATGACATCGCCTCCTTCGTAGCCGGCATCGAGAAGGGCGGTTTTGAGTTCGGCGACGGTGGAGGCTTTGAATTTGGGGCGTTTGCCTTCGGAATCTCGATCGGGGCGGACGGGGGGGATGCAATCGGGGGATTTGCCGTATCGGGTTTGGGCGAACTTGATTCGCTTGGGGAGGGGCCAGCGAAGGAGGCGATAGCGGAGAACGATGCCGGGGAAGAGGCGCCAGGGCCAGCGGCGGAGGACGTGGGCTCGAGCGCGGGCTGCGGCGTAGACGTGAGAAACTGGAGGAGAGGTGAAGATCCAGCGAATGAAAATGGGAATCCAGCGGAAGGGGACGGCTAGGGCGGCGAGGATGCGGACTATGCCGCCGGGCTGTTCGTGGCATTTGTCGTCGACGAGAAGCAGGATGCGCTTGGCGCAGAGGCCGAGGAGTCCGCAGGGGCGATCGGCATCGAGAACGAGGACGTCGGCGCGCCGGTGGAACAGGATGCGGTGGGGGGGTGGGGGGCCGAGGGGCCGGGGGTATGGGGAAGGGGGCGGGGGGGGGGCGGCGGGGGGGAGGGCGGTGGGGGTGGTATCCATTTCGCCGCAGACGGCTTCGGCGTGGATTCCGTTTTCGGCGGCGGCGGCGAGCTGGGCGGGGGTGAAGAGGGGCTTGCGGGTGGGTTCCAGAACGACGAGGGTAGCGTCTTTCGTTTGCAGGAGGCGGTCGAGGGCGGGCCGGGCGGGTTTAAGATCGAGGGCGGGAAGGTCGGTGCATTTGCCCATGCGGCGGGAGACGAAGTCGCGGGCGGCGAGTTGGACGAGGCGGGAATAATAGCCTTTGCCGGAGAATTCGTCGCGGATGGCGAAGTAGAGCAGCATGGCGAGGAAGGCGAGTTCGTGGAGGGGGCGGAAGACCATGTGCTTGCGCCGGAGATAGAGCATGTTGCGAATGTCGTAGTAGAGAATCCAGGTGACGGGCTTGACGCGGGCGGACATGTGGCGGATGCGGCTGGCGGCGCAGGCGAGGACGCGGTGGCCGGCGGCACGGATGCGCAGGCACCAGTCGACGTCGTCGTAGTGGATGAAGAAGTCGTCCCAGAGGCCGACTTGGCGAAGGACGGAAAAGCGTACGAGGAGGGAGCAGGCGGCGACGTAGTCGACGTCGTAGATCTCGTCGCGGTGGAAACGGGCGAGAGACTCGTGATAGTGCAGGATCAGGCGGCCGAGGGTGAGATCGATGTCGCCGCCGATTTCGTTGGTGACGCCGTCGTTGTCCATTTGGATCATGTGGCTGCCGGCGACGCCGGCGTCGGGGCGGGCTTCGAGGGTTTCGACGAGGACTTCGAGGGCGCCAGGTTCGAGGGAGACGTCGTTGTCGAGGAGCCAGACGTAGTCGAGACTGTTCTCCTGAAGCATGGTGCGGAGGCCGGCGTTGAAGCCGCCGGAGCCGCCGAGATTTTCGGGAAGGGGAAGGATGCGAACCCAAGGGTGGCGGGCGGCGATGGCGTCGACGGTGCCGTCGGAGGAATGGCTGTCGACGACGAGCACGGTCCAATTGGGATAGGGGTGGGCGGCGAGATCGTCGAGGAGATTCAGGACATAGTCCTTCTTGTTCCACGTGACGATGACGACGCCGACGCGCGGGGCGGGGGAGGGAATCCCTTGGCGGTTAAGCGTGGTGGGCTTCATGCCAGACTCCAAAATCGGGGGGGGAGGTGCGCAGGTTGCGGTTGTAGAACGGATCGCCGCCCACGAAGAGCGTGGGATGGCGCTGGGTCAATTGAACGTGGTCGCGGCCGCCGGGTTCGAGGGCTGGGCCGGGGGCAAAGGGGGTTGAGTTATGAAGAACCTGAATACTGCCGTCGACCGCGACGCGGAACCCTTGTGTGCGAAGGTCGAGGCAGGCGGCGAGGATTGCGCCGGGTGCGTCCATGTCGGGAGCGGGCGAAAAGGAATCGCGAAGGAGGCGTACGTTGGCGATGGCGGTAATGGGAGAGACGGCGGCGACGTTGCGGACCACGACCCCATAGGCGCCGTAGGCCGGGTCGGAGGAGGGTTGTCCACGCAGGGGAAAGACGAGTTGGCCGCCGGGAGCGAGACTGAGGCCGCAGTGGTCGACGGAACCGTCGGGAGAGACGATTTTGGGTGCAAGAATTCCGAGGCCACGCGGCGCCATGCCTTGAAGGAGACGGGTTAGGGCGTTGTCGGAAAGGGGTGAACTGTGAGCATCGACGATCAACAGATAGGGAGATTGGGCTTGGAGAAGAGCACGTGCAAGGGTTGCACCTGCGTGTTCGCCGGGTTCGGGAAGGAAGGTGTTAGCGAACACGATGTCCGGGGCGGATGGGTGCCAGCGGTTGGCGGCGGCGGTGGCCATGGCGGGATCGCCCAAGACGAGCAAATCGACGGGCGCGGACGGATGGGGGCGGCGGATTTGATAGACGCCATCCCAAACGAGCGCACCCGTCACGTATTCGCATGTGCCGTTGTCGCCGCGTCGCCGAAGGGCATCGTCGATGGCGCGTCGTCCGGATTCATAACTGTAGGGTTTGGATTCGGGATTCTGGGAGGTGGAATCTTGCGATTGCCGCCAAGAGTAGAGAATGCGTGGAACGTGGTGGACGCGGTTGGTTTGTTCGGCGAGGCGGAGGAACAGGTCGTAGTCTTGGGCACCGTTGAAGTCGGCGCGGAAGCCGCCGACGTGTTCGACGAGGCTTCGCCGAAGAACGCTCAGGTGAAGAGGATAGCAATAGGAGAGGAGCAGGTCGGGAGACCAATCGGGCTTGAAATAGTAGAAGTGGCGGTTGCCGTTTGGGGAAATTTTGTCGTAATCGCCATAGAGCCAATCGAGATCGGGGTGGAGGTTCAGGCGTGCGACGCATTCCCAAAGGGCTTCTGGGGCGAGGCGGTCGTCGTGGTCGAGCAGGGCGATGAATTCGCCAGTGGCGAGTTCCAGCGCTTCTTGCGAAGTGCGGGCGATGCCGCGATTTTCGGCGCGGGAGACAAAATGGACTTGGCCGGGATGGCGGGCGGCAAACGATTCGATTGCGCGGCGCAGTTCGGGAACGTTGGAGCCGTCGTCGACGATGCAGAGTTCCCAGTTCGGATAGAGTTGGCGTTCGATGGAGAGGAGGCATTCGGTGAGATGGGCGGGATTGGTTTTGTAGACGGGCGTGAGGATGCTGACGAGGGGGCGGTAGAACCATGCGGTGGCTTGTTGGGCGCGGGCTCGGCGGTCAGCGGGGGGAAGATAGCTGAGATGCTTCAAATGCCACTTATAGTCTTTCCACAGGCTGCCATACCAGGAGAGGACATCGTCGCCGTCGGGAGGAAGTGGGGATTCGTTTGGGGGAGGCGGCACGCGTTGCAGGGGCACGGGCGGCGCGAGAAGCGCGGCCGATGGCGCGGAGAAGGGGGCGCGCTTGCGGAGCAGATGGCTCCACAGGGAATAGCGGTGGGAGAAGCGGCGCGCGGCGAGGGAGTCGGGCATGGAAAGAAATGGGCGGGGCGATGAGACGCGAAAGGACTCCTTCAGGCCGCGCAGTGCGGCGGGCAGGCGGCGATCCTTGGTGGCGTACCACAGGGCGATAGCGGCATGGCCGAGGATCAAGTCCATTCGCCGTAGGCCCGAGAAGTGGGAACGGACCAGTAAGGAAAAATTGCGGAGCATGAGCCGGTATTTCAGCGGTGAAGGCGCGGCGCGGCCCTTGCGGTGTTCGACGATGGCGTCGGGGTCGTAGGCGATGCGATGGCCGAAGGAAAGAATGCGCAGGGCCAATTCGAGATCGTTGTAGTAGAGGCCAAAGGCTTCGTCGTAGCCTTCGGTTTGGGCGAGGACGCTTCGGCGGGCCAGAAAGCCGCAACCGATGAGATTGAAGAAGTCGGTGGAAAAGGCGGTGTTGTCTTCGGTGTTCCATTCGCTTTGGCCGTCGGGGCCGAGGATGTTGGCGGCGACGGCGCCGACGTCGGGATGGTCTTCGAGAAATTCCAGCATGCGTTCGATGGTGCCGCGGCGGGGGCAGGAGTCGTCGTCAAGCACGAGAACATAGGGGGTGAGGGCGGCCTCGAAGCCCATGTTGTAGCCGCGCATGGGGCGGTTGTCGGAGTGGGGGAGGAGGGTGACGCGAGGGAAATCGGCGCGAACGAGGGAGGCGGTTCCATCGTCGGAGGCGTTGTCGACGACGATGATTTGGAGATTGGGAACGCCGAGCTGACGCAGGCGGGTAAGGGTGATTTCCAGTTCGTCCCGGCGGTTGTGGGTGCTGATGACGGCCGTGACGGCGGGCAGTTGTTGTGGGGCGATCATGCGGAGGCGTCGGTCCAATAGGAAGTGTGAAGGCTGAGGGCGCGGGTCCAGCGGCGGGGGAGGCGGTCGGCGAAGTGGCCGAGCACGGTGCCCAGGGTTTTGGCGAGGACGTAGGCGGCGTAGCGCGGAAGGAGGAGGGGGTGGTGGCGAACCATCATGGCGCATTCACGGCGGAGATAAGAGGTGCCCATGCGGGCGCTGTTGGAGATGCCGTGGCCTTTGAAAATCTGGGTGAGCGAATAGGCGCTATCGAAGTAGCGGCGGAGGGCGGTGAGAAAGGTGTAGTTGTGAGAGTGGAGGACGACGGAGGAAGAGGCGTAGGCGACGGCATGGCCAGCGAGGAGGACATCGCGGGCGAATTGCTGGTCCTCGCTCATGATGAGGGAGTCGTCGAAGGGGTGGCGGAGAATGACGTCGCGGCGGGCGGCGGAACTGACGTTGGAGAAAAAGACATCGCGCTGGAAGGCCAGTTCTTCGCCATCGGGGCGGGGGGGATAGACGACGGGGTCGGCCGGAAAATGTGTTGCGAGGAAAAACTGTTCCATGGGGTTTGCGCCGGGGCGGGGAACTTGGCGAGAGAAGGATGCCGCGACTTGGGGATCCTGAAAGGGGGCGATGAGTTCGGCCAGCCATGAGGTGTCGCGGGGAATGGCGTCTTGGCTGAGGAATATGACGATGGGTTCGTGGGCGTTTTGGATGCCGAGGTTGCGGGTGCCGCCATGGCTGAAGCGGGCGACGTCGAGGAGGCGAACTTCACCGCCGATGCTGGAAACAAAATCGCGAGTGCCGTCGGTGGATCGGGAATCAACGATGAGGATTTCCTTGGGGGGGGAGGGTTTCTGGGAGCGAAGAGCGGGGATCAGCGCCGGCAGAAAGGCCATGGCGTTCAATGTGGGAATCACCACCGAGACGGTGGCGTTGTCGCAACGGTCCATCATTCGACGTCCGCCATCCCGGTGTCTTCGGCCTCAGAAGGCAAATGGTCCAGATGGCGCGGGAGCGCCATGACGCTGGCGAGATAGCCGGCGAGCCACAGTTGAAGCCCGTTCACGATCATGCACATGCACAGGAGCAGGAGGCGCGTGGTGTCAGATTTTTGAAATAATTCGGGGCTACGGGAAAACTGTGTGCCGAAGAATAAGACGCCGGCCAAACCCAGGAGTAGCCAGACGGCGCTGATGGCAACGGCGGAGCCGAAGTGGAGATGGCGGTACAGCCATGCGATTAAGGCATCGGGACGAAAGCCGTTCAGGTGGGCATAGCTGCGGGCGGTCATGGCACCGGTGAGCACTTGCAAGCTCGAGATGTTCAGGATGGTCAGCAAAAGCATGCTGTGTACGTCAAATTGCTGGGATCGGATTTGGAGGGGGCCGACGGCGAGCATGGTCATCACGGTTCCCGTGACAAGCCAGAGGGTCAGTAAGGGGAAAAGAATGGCTTGGCTGGGAATGTAGAGAAGAAGAAAACGCAAGTGGCGCCAGCCATCGCGGAGGGGGCGAAGTTTGGATTCGCCGGCGCGCGGATGGTATTCGATGTCGCATTGGGCGATGCGCAGTCCTTCGATGGCGGCTTTCGCAATCATTTCGGAGGCAAACTCCATGCCCGTGGTCATGCAGTTGAGCTTGAAATAGGCGTCTTTGCGGATGGCACGCATGCCGCATTGGCTGTCTTTGAGCGCTTTGCATCCGAACAGGATCCGGACCATCCATGTCAGCACCGGAGTTCCGACGTGCTGGTGAAGTTTGGGCATGGCGCCATCGTGGACGCCGTCCAAGCGGTTGCCGACGACAAAATCCGCCGTGCCCTTGCGGATGGGATCCACGAATTCGGCGAGTTGGGTGAGGTCGTAGGAGAGGTCTCCATCGGCCATGACGAGGATGTCGTTTTGAGCGACAGAAAAACCTTTGCGAATGGCGGCGCCGTAGCCGCGTTTGTTTTCCGTTACGACCCGTGCGCCCGCTTCGGCGGCGCATTCGGCGGAGCGATCATCGGATCCATTGTCGACGACGAGCACTTCGCCCGGTATTCCGGCGCTTGTGAACCCCATTCGGGCCGCGCGAACGACGTCGGCTATGGACGCCTCTTCGTTCAGGCACGGGATAATGATGGATATACTGTTGACCATGATGTGACGTAAATCGTGTCACTTTGCGGTTTCGAGATGGGGATTGTCCATCTTTTCTTGCAGATGAAGGGAGTAGAGCCAAAAAGTGCCGCCGCGATTTTTGGTGCCGCGGGGGATGGAGCGGCGGGGCTGTTCTTGGATGTGGGAAGACAACGAGGTTTGGAAAATAGGCGTTCTCACTCCGTTGGAATTTGTTGAGAATTGGTGCATGGTCAAGACAAGCGCTTGGGCATTCCGGTTGGCCAAGACATCGCGGTGGCGGAGGACAAATTCTTCTCCCGTGAGGCCACCGTGGATTTCGTGAGCTTCGATGCCGTGGAGGAACCGTAGGGGAGCGGCAAAGCCGGGTTGATCGCAAAACAGGATGGAGTTGGGGGGGATTTGGTTGGCCATCTGTTGCAGCCAATTTGCAAGGCCGGGCCAATCCCGAGTGGAGGCCATGGCAAGGGTGTTGGGGGCGACGAGGAGGAGGGGGATGGCGAGGGCGGCGAGAGAAAGGAGTATGGCCAGCGGGCGAAGGCGGAGAGAGAACACGCGGTACAGTTCTTGAGACGCCGCAACGATGCCGATGACGAGGAGCGGGACGACAACGGGAATGAAGCGGCGGCTGACCCACATCATGAAGTGGTCGTGAAAGACGTTAACGGAAAGCAAGACCATGACGGCGATGGAAGCGAGGAGCCAGACGGCGATTCCACGCTCGTGAGTGCGAGCAATCAGGACGAGGACTCCGGCAAATGCCAAGAGCAGGCCAACGGGGCCGAAAATGGCGACGAGATAATCGCCATTGAACGCATTGGGGCCGGCCAGGCGAGAGAGCCACTGCGGTTGGCCGATGGTTCCCAGTAGGGTTTCTGCTAGTTGGTGGATTTGTCCATCGACTTCCAGGCGTGGGCGAATGTACATCACGAAGAGGGCAACGCCGAGGAGGCCAACGATTAGAATCCATCGAATCCACAGAATGCGGCGGGCGAAGGGCCTTCTTGGAAAGAATGTGCCGAGGAGCCATGCCGCACCGCCCAGGGACAGGACCAGAGCCAACAAGGGAAAGACGAGACCGGGCAAGGGCCGATAGCAGGGGGCCACGCGAGTCATGTGCCAAGCGGCGTGGAGGCCGATGGCGGCGAGCGGGATCAGGAAGTCCGAAATCGAGTGGTGATTCTCGCGTGAAAGATTCAGTACGATGACCAGCAGAATCAGGGGCGCGATAAACAGGATGGCGTCATAGCGGGTGAAGAAGGCCAAGCCAAAGAGGATGCCGGAGAGGACGGTGAACAGGCGATGGCGGGGGGGGCGGAAGGACTGAATCAGGAGCCCTGCGCCTGCAAGCAGGAGGATTTGGCCAAGGATTTCGGCCGTGCCGAATTTGGCCTGCCACACCTGAGCAGGATTGAGAGCCAAGAGGAGCGCGGCGGCAAGACCCCAAGGAGAACCTAAAATTTTGGAAGCTAGCCAGAACAGTAGCCAGACGGCCACGACGTTGAGCAACGGGTTGAGCAGTAGCGCTGCCGGAACGCCGCCGATGGAATACGCCATGGCCATGAGGGACGGATAGAGATGCATGAACTGGGGGGAGAGTCGGCCGTTCGGGAGGGGAAACATGCCGGGAAACGGGTGTTTCCAACCCGCAATTTCCACGACGAGGTCCGGGCGCAGTTCGGAGGGCAGTTGCGCGATGTCGTCGGCGGGAATTTGCAACGACCCGTGGTTGGCGATGGCGGCGGCAGTGTGCAGATAGACGCCGGGATCCCATCCGCCCAGCAACATTTCGCCCGACGGCAGCGTCAGGGTCAGGGAGCCCAGTGCAATCAGGATGGCGGCGAACCACCCGGCTGTTTCGATGCGCCCGTCGGAGGGGATTCGGCGATAGGCGATCCGGGCAGAGGCGAGGCCGACAACGAAGGCCGCCAGTACACAGGGAATCCAATGGAAGAGGCCCAGTTCGGCCAACAGGAGCGCCGAATACGCGGCGCTGACCATAGCCGCGAATCCGCCGACCATGCCCGCGACACCACGACGCCACGCTGTGGGAGAGAGTTTCATGAAACCTGTTTCCACCTGATTAAAACCGCATTGGGAAGCAGGCGGCAAGAATATATCGATTCCGGTGATGGTTCTATTTGTGTTGAGAAGCCTTGTTTTGTAGAATAAGGGGGTAGAGTAAATATAGAATTCTTCACGGATGGAACAGAGTATGACAAACAAACGATGCGGGTGGGTTTTGGTTCTGGGATTGTCTGTTGGTTTGACGATGTGTGCGGTTGGGGAGGCATCTTTGGAACCCTCGATGGGGACTCAGGTGAAGCCGATGGAGGCGGTTGAAAAAGGAAGTGTGCGAGCGAAGTCGTTGGTGTTGGAGGGGCAGGCGAAGATCGGGGAATGGATTCAGTTGGATTCGCCCGCCGAGTCGGAATATGTGGCGGCGGATCGAGAGGGACTTGAAAAGGGCGTGCGGACCATTGGCATGGTGCGGGATCTGGCGGAGCGGTTTGAAAGTGGCAAAGCCAAATCGTCGGCATGGTCTGTGGCCGCTGATGGCACCAAAGTATGGGCGGTGGTGATCGAGTCGCCAACGGCAACGGGGATTCGGTTGGGCTTGGATGGACTCGTTCTTCCAGAAGGGGGAACGATACAGGTTTCGAGTTTCATGAACCCGTCCCACACGGTGGGGCCCTATGGGCGTGAGGCGCTGGTGGAGGGGGAGCGATTGTGGACGGAAACGGTCTTTGACTCAGCGGTCGTGTTGGAATGCCATGTGCCCGCAACGGTGGATGAATCGACTTTTTACGTATCTGTTTCCAAAATTGCGCATTTGTATGTTTCCTTTGAGAATCTGGTGGCAAAAAAAGTGGGCGATTGTCACAACGATGTGACGTGTTCGGATGCCGATTGGCGCACAGCCGGAAATAGCGTAGCGGGAATTGGAACGATTGGAGCCAGCGGTATGCTGTGGTGTACGGGGACGTTGTTGAATGATGTGGCGCAAGATTTCACGGACTACTTTTTGACGGCAAACCATTGTGTGAGCAATCAAGAGGAAGCAACGTCCACGGAGTATTACTGGTTTTATCAGACGTCCACGTGCAACGGCACACCTCCGGATCCGGCGAGCGTTTCGCGCACGGGGCCGGGGGCGGACTTCTTGCAGGGGCGGAGCATAAGCCAAGCCAACGATTTTGCGTTTTTGAAATTGCGGCAAGCCACACCCGGCGGAGTGGCGTATTCGGGCTGGACGGTGAGTCATCCGGGCAATTCGGCCGCGGTGAAGGGCATTCATCATCCGGATGGGAGCTATAAGCGCATCAGCCATGGAGCGCTCACGAGCGAGACGGTCAATTACTGGACGATGCGCTGGTCGTCGGGTGTCACAGAGCAGGGCAGTAGTGGAAGTGCGCTGTTTAATTCTTCGCGGCAACTGATCGGGCAGTTGCGGGGCGGAGGTTCTTCCTGTGAGCATCCCACAGAAACCGATGATTACGGGCGGTTCAGCGTGACGTTCCCGTTGATTTCCAAATGGCTGAGTCCGTGGGATTCGGGCTACCAGGACCTCGGGGGCGGGTGGCGGCGGCTGAGCTGGTTTGGGGACTATGTTCCGATGGGCGGGGATGGATGGATTTGGCACAACAAACACAAGTTTCTGTTTGTGGCGGCGAATGCCATTCCGGGTAGCATTTGGGTTTACACGCAGGACCTGGGGTGGTTGTGGACGAGTAGCACGACGTATCCCTATTTGTATCGTAGCTCGCCCGCTTCCTGGCTGTGGTACAACGGGTCGACGAATCCGCGCTGGTTTCGGAACATGACCACAGGGAATTGGGAGAATTGGCCTTAGGGCCATTCGATAGAGCCTCTTGCAAAACGAACCCGGACGACACGGAGGTCGTCCCTCCAATGGGGTCAATACGACGTTTTGGCTGATTTTGGGAGGGTCGGGATCAGTCCCGACCGTTTGGGCCGCAGTTTTGCAAGAGGCTCGATAGAATAGGTTTCAATGGCTTGCATCGAGGGAGGGTTTGTCTATGATGCCGGGCCTATGCAAAAGGATAGGATGAATGTGAAACACAAGACGGTTGTGATTGTGGGGGCTGGTTTTTATGGCTCGGTGATGGCGGAGCGATTTGCCAGCGAGTTGGGCTGGCGGGTGGTGGTGATCGAGAAGCGCAATCACATTGGCGGCAATTGTTGGTCGTGCCCCGATCCTGAAACGGGGATTGAAGTTCATACCTACGGGCCGCACATTTTTCACACGTCGCATGAACGGGGGTGGAACTATCTCAACCAGTTCACCTCGTTCAACACCTATCGGCACACGGTGTGGGCCACGCGCAAGGGAAAGGTGTATCCATTGCCGTTTGGATTGGCGGCGATTAATTTGTTGATGGGTCAGTGCTGGTCGCCGACGGAAGCGCGACAATGGGTTCAGACGGAGGCGGCCAAGGAGGGAATTGGCGAGCCGAAGAATCTGGAAGAAAAGGCGCTGTCGTTGATTGGGCGCCCCTTGTACGAAGCCTTTGTGAAGGAATATACGGAGAAACATTGGGGGATGAAGGCGACGGAGCTTCCGGCCTATATCATCACGCGCTTGCCGGTGCGGATGACGTATGACGTGGGATATTATAACGACAAATGGCAGGGCATTCCGATTGGCGGATATGGAGCCATTTTTGAAAAGCTGCTTCGTCATCCAAATATTGACGTGCGCCTGAACTGTGATTTTTTTGCGGAGAAGGATCGGTTGCCTCCACACGATTTAATCGTGTACACGGGACCCATTGATCAGTTCTTTGACTATCGCCATGGACGATTGGGTTGGAGGTCGGTGCGGTTCGAGCAAGACATTCCGAACATGGCGGACTATCAAGGGACATCGGTGATGAACGAGTGCGATGGGGCGGTGCCCTATACGCGCACGCATGAGTTCAAGCATTTCACGCCGGAGTTGAGCTTTGAAAAGACGATTCTGTTTCGGGAGTATTCGTTTGCACCGAAGCCGGGAGATGATTTGTATTATCCGGTTCGCACCGAGGCGGATTTGGTCCTTCATGCGAAATATAAGGCGGAGTGCGCGACGGTTCCGCATGTGGTGTTTGGCGGGCGGCTGGGGGCATATGCCTACCTCGACATGGAAAACACGGTCAGCACGGCACTGGAAAAGTTCGACGAGCTGAAGCGCACGCTCCAGTGATCCTCTTGTGTCTTTTGCGTTAAACGGTTCGGAGGATTTAGATGCGTTTGCCCTGATGGCATTCTTGACGCATCGGACGGATTTGACTATGGTTCTCACCATGTGGTCATCCCATCAACGGGGTTGGCGTATGGTTCCGCCACCTGCAAAATTGGTTTCGTATTTCTTCCCAGGCCCTTTTTCTTTGAGGCAGGTGACTGGGAAGGATGACGAAGACTCCCTCGCTGGAAAACCCTTGTTGCTAGATGGCTTGATCGACATTTCCAGTTGTCCGCATGAGTTCGAATACGTAATGAAGGAATCCGCATGAAAAACGCCCCGAACTGTTTGATCGTTTTGCTGCTGGTGCTGGTTGCTCTGGCGATACATCCGGCTTGCGCGGAGGTGTTCCATATGCCCGTGCTTTCCGGGAGTGCGCCCAGCGGGATTGCCTGGTCGGATATTGCGACAGGAACGAATTTAGTCGTTCGCTCTTCCGGGACGAATAATGGCGCCCCTGGTGCGGTAGCCTATTTTGATGTGAATACCGGGGAACTGCAGATTGATCCCAAGGGTTGGAATATCGTCCTCTTCAACTTCACGTATACCCCCGGGACAGTAAACGTCTCAATTACTAACGCAGGTCCTTTTGTCTATCCCTGGGGGGCGAGCCCTACCAGCGTCATCGTGTCGCCAACGACTGGTGAACCCCGGCGATTGCCGGCCGGGACATGGACCTTGATCACCGCCGCCCCTGCACGACTGGCGGGGACGGTCAGCTTGGTGAGGGTTCCTACGCTGGCCACGGAGGGAGATGCCGGCAATATCGCCTCCACCAATGGTTGGTTCACCCAACCTTGGAGCTTCGGGTTGGTCATGACCAACACCACCGTTTTTTCCTTCAACAGCATAACGAATTTCAAGGTGTTCGGTGTTGCGGGCAACGCCAATGCCAATATTCTTGGGTATGGCAACTATCAAAGCGTCTTCCAATATACCATCGACGGCGTTGCAGGAAATCAGGTGGGGCCTGTGATTCCGTATGTGTCTGTTCCACTCGCATCCGTTTCTCCCAGCAACGGACCCTATTCCGGCGGCAACAGCTTGGTGGTGACGAATGGATCGTTTGGGGATGGCTCGGACATTACCAACGTCACCATCGGCGGCAGCGCGGCCGCTCTGTCCAGTCAGGGCACCAACTGGGTGCGGGTGATTGCGCCTGCGTATGCGGGAATTTCGGTGGCCGATGTGGTCATTGATTCCATCAGTCTGGGTACGACCACGCTGACCGGAGCCTACACCTACAATCCGGCAGGGCAGATTAGTGATTCGGGTGGGGTGGAACCTTCCTCTGGCGCGGTCACCGGCGGCTATCCGGTCGTCATCAGCGGCACGAATTTGGGCAGCGGTAGCGACGTCACCAACGTGACGATTTGTGGAGTGGGTGTGGCGTCGATCGTGAGCCAGAGCGCGACGCAGGTGGTCGTTGTAGCGGGGGTCGGCGGCCTCGGCCTTGGCGGCGTGGTGGTGCAGTCCATCAGCTTTGGCACAACGGCGAAGTCGAATGCCTTTACCTATACGGGGCAGGATATGCAGGTGCTGGGGACGAACGGAGTGGTGGTGGCCAGCGGGGATGCGGCGCAGGCGGCGAACGGCACGAAGTTCCGTTCATTGTTGACGGGCGCTTCTTGGACGAACACGTTGTCGATCACGAACAATGGCAGCTTGGCGCTGAGTATTTCGGGATTCGGGATTTCAGATGCGAGATTTGAGATCGCGGGGATGCCGGCCACGGTGGCGGCGGGTGGGGTGAGCCAGTTCACGGTGCGGTTTGTGCCGGATGCGGTGGGGAGTTTCGCGGGGGCGTTGACGATCAGCAACGACTCGCCGACGGCGGCGTACGTCATGAATCTGGCGGGGTCGTGCTTTGCGGTTTCGACGAATGCCGGGCCATTTAGCGGCGGCAACACCATCACGATCACCAACGGGAATTTCGGGAACATCACCAACATCCTCGTCGGGAGCGCGGGCATCTTGCCCGCCTCTTTCGGTGACAACTGGTTCACGATCGTGGTTCCTCCGGGTTTGGCGGCGGGCGCGGTGGACGTGGTGGTGCAGACGAGTGACAACGGGGATACGACGCTGGCGGGGGCGTACACGTATAATCCGGCGGGGCAGATCGGGGGGGGAGAGCCGTGGGACTGGTCGGCGTGGGAGACGGTGGAGGCGATGCCGGGCAAGTATGGATACGCGGGCGCGGCTGAATTCAGCAACAAGCTGTTTTCGGTGGGGGGGCAAAAAGATTTGGCCGTCACGAACGACGTGGTCAGCTTCGACGGTACCCATTGGACGTTTGAAACGCCTTTTCCGACGAATATCTATAGCTCGGGCGTGGCGGTTTACGACGGGCAACTCTACAGCGTGGCCGGACGGCATTCCTCAACGGCGATCACCAACGTGTTCCGATTCGATGGGGTGAGCTGGACGCAAGTCGCCGGGCAGCCCGCGGCCCGAAGGGATTGTTTCGCGGCGGTGATCGGGGATTACTTGTATTCGATTGGCGGCATGGATCCGGGAGGCAATCCATCGACGAACGTGTATCGTTATGATGGGGCGACGTGGACGCAGGTTCCCGGGTTGCCGGAGGTGGCATCGCGGTTGGAGGGCGGTGTGCTGAACGGGGTGCTGTATATCGTGGGCGGCCACAATGCACGGACCAACGTGTATTCCTACGACGGGACGAATTTCGTCGCCGTGGCGGGGCTCCCCGACGCGCGTTACCTTCTGGCCGCGTCGGTTCTGAATGGGGCGTTGTACGTCTATGGCGGCTATACCGGCTCGGTGGTAACCAACACCACCTTCCGCTTTGACGGGACGAATTGGAGTCAGGAAGCTTTCATGCCGCAGCCCAAATATACGCATGCGGGAGCCACCTATCAGGGCCAGCTTTACGCGATGGCCGGTTCCACCACCGGCGGTCGCTCATCCAATGTATTCCGCTATCCGGCGGGGATGGACACGAATGGAGTTTCGCCTTCCTCGGGCTCCTGGACGGGCAACTATACGGTGGTCATTACCGGAACCAATTTGGGCAATGGCGCGGACATCACCAACGTGACGCTGTGCGGTGTGCGTGCGACGATTACGAACCAGACGGCGCAGCGCGTCTGGGTGCGGGCGGGGCAGGCGGTGTCCGCCGGGGTGGGCGACGTGGTGGTGCAGTCCACGAGCTACGGAACGACGTTGAAGTCGAATGCATTCACGTATAATGCGCCGGGGTTGCGCGTGTTGGGCACGAACGGGGCGGTGATTGCCAGCGGTGCCGCCGTCCAGACGGCGAATGGATCGGACTCTGGACATCATCGGGTCAACGAGGCCACGATTCAGACCTTTTCCATTACGAACAATGGTAGCGAAACGATGAATATTTCCGGCTGGGGCCTGACGGGTTCTTCTGCCTTTTCCCTCTTGTTTCCGCCCACCGGCAACATTGCCAGCGGTGGCAAGGTATCCTTCAACTTCTATTTCTGGCCGGGCGCGGCTGGTGAATATACGGCTACGATCACCATATCGAATAACTCTCCGACGACGAATTACATTGTGAATCTGGCGGGGTCCTGTTTCCGGCTCTCCACGAACGCCGGTCCCTACGGCGGTGGCAACATGATCACGATCACGAACGGGCATTTCGGGAACATCACGAACGTGCTTGTCGGGGGCGTGGGGGTTGTGCCCGCATCTTTCGGCGACAATTGGTTCACCATCGTTGTGCCCTCGGGATCGGCGGCGGGCGCGGTGGACATCGTGGTGCAGACTTCGGATAACGGGAATATTACGCTGGCGGATGCCTACACCTATAACCCGCAGGGCGAAATACAGTCGTACCAAGGGATGAGTTGGTCGGCGTGGGAGGAAGTGGCGGGGCTGCCAGCGGACCTGCAAAATCACGCGGCAACGGTCTGGGACGGCCATTTATACGTGATAGCGGGTCTGAGCAGAACCAATGTGTATCGTTTCAACGGCACCAACTGGACCGAAACGGTCGGATTGCCGGCGGGCAATGGGAATGTGGTGGCGACGACACTCGACGGCAAACTCTATGCCTACGGAGGCAGCGCCAGCAATACGTATCGTTTTGACGGGACGAATTGGAACTTCATCACGACCATGCTGAACAGGCCGACGGGCCAGGGGGCTGCCGCGCTGGGTGGCTTGACCTATTCGGTGGCCGGGACGGTCAGCAGCTCGATTACCAATGTGTATGCTTTCGATGGTGCCACATGGAGCGAGGTGGAGGGTCTGCCTTTGGTCGCACAGTATCTCGCGGCCGGGGTCTTGAGCAACAAGCTCTATGCGATGGGCGGGGCAAATTCAGGGGTTTATCGGACGAACGTGTACCGGTTTGACGATCCGGTCTGGACGCCGGTGGACCCGCTGCCGGGGGGCCGGTCGGGTCTGGCGGCGGCCACGCTGGATGGCATGCTGTACGCCATCGGAGGGATGAGCGGGACGTTTGATTTAAGCACCAACGTGTACAAATACGATGGCACAACCTGGACTGAAACGGTGGGGTTGCCCGGGGTGCGCGCGTATCATGCCGCCGCCACGTTCAACGGACGGATCTACGTGATGGGCGGAGCGAATGGATCTGGATACTCGCCTTCGACCAACGTCTTGCGTTATCCGGGGGATGCCACGTTCCAGGCGGTTGATCCGGCCTTCGGTTCATACACCGGCGGCTATTCTGTGATCATCCGGGGAACAAATCTCGGCAATGGCACCGACATCACCCAGGTCACGCTGTGCGGCGTTTCCGTCACCTCCATCGACAGTCAGTCGACGACGCAGGTTCTGGTGACGGCGGCCTCCAGTACGCCGGGACTTGGCGATGTGCGGGTCTATTCCACGAGCTTCGGAGAGACCGTCAAGAGCAATGGCTTCACCTACAGGGCCTCCGTCATGAGGGTGCTGGGGACGAATGGCGTCGCCCTTGCTAGCGGTGAAGCGGCAAGCATGGCCAAGGGCACGCGCTGGGGCCTGCTCCCTGCGGGAGCGGAACCGTCGCATGTGTTTGTCATTACCAATATAGGAGATGCCACGCTGAGCATTTCAGGCATCACCAGTTCGATCCCTCAATTCAGCGTGAGTCCGTCCTCCTTCGGCAGCATTCTTCCCGGCAAAAAGAGCAACTTGACGGTATACTATACGCCGACGAACGCCGGGGACCACAGCGTGACGATTGCCCTCACGAACAACAGCGCGGCGTCGCCCTTCCTTCTCAACCTGGCAGGCTCCTGCTACGAAGTGACCCCCTCCGATGGCCCCTACGCGGGCGGGAACACGATCACGGTCACCAGCGGAAACTTCGGCACGATCACTAACGTCCTTGTCGGGAGCGTGAGCGTCACGCCGACGGCTTCCGGCACGAATTGGTTCACCGTCACGCTGCCTGCCGCGAGCACGAACGGATGGGTGGATATGGTCGTCCAGACGTCCGACAACGGCGAGATCGTGCTGGATCGCGCTTATAGTTTCAACCCGCCCGGCGAAATCGGCAATGCAGGAGTTGTGTACGATTGGGAAGCGGTTGCCGGTATGCCGACGGGGCGGTGGAAGCATGCTTCCGTCACGTTCAACGACAAAATCTACGTCCTGGGCGGTCAAACGGCCATTGCCGAGTCGAGTTGCACCAACTTGGTGTATAGCTTTGACGGGACAAACTGGATGGCCGAGCCCTCCATGCCGACAGGCCGGATGGAGTTTGCGGCAACCGTGCTGAGCGGAAAAGTCTATGCCGTCGGCGGCATGCGTTACGGTGTGCCGATGTCGGTGGCAAACACAAACGTATACGTGTTCGACGGCACCCACTGGACGGAAACAGTCGGTATTCCGATTAAAAACCGTGGGCTGTCCGCCGGCACGCTGAATGGGGAACTCTATATCGTTGGCGGGGATACCAACTCGTGGCAGCCGACGAGCAACGCCTACCGGTTTGCCGGTGCGAGCTGGGAACCGGTGGCCGCGCTTCCTTCCAAGTACATGAATATGGCTTCCGCCATTTGGAACGATTCAATGATCGTGGCGGGCGGTTATAATTCGAGCGCCAGAAGCAATGTCTGGACGTTTGACGGGTCTTCCTGGACGAGCCGGATAGGTCTTCCCGAAAGGCTTAGCGGGAGCAAAGGCGCTGTACTCGATGGAAAGTTTTACGTGGTGGGAGGGAGTGACTTTGATGGAAATACGACCCTTCATGGGTATGTGTTCGACGGCACCAACTGGAGTTCCATTGCAAACCTTCCCGTTCGGATGAATAACCATGCCTGCGCCGAACTGGGCGGGCAAATTTATGCCATCGGCGGATTCTACACCGGGGCTCCGTACACGAACGTGTACCGCTATCCAACCTTCTGGGAGGATCCCGGCGTCGCTCCTTTGGTCGGCTCATGGGCGGGCGGCTATCAAGTGGTCATCAACGGGCAGAACCTTTGCAACGGCGAGCTGTCCGATGTGACCAACGTGACGCTGTGCGGGGTGGCCGCCACCGTGACGGGTATTCACGACTCAACGCAAATCGTCGTCACGGCCGGGACATCCGGGTTCATCGGTCTTGGGGATGTGCACGTCTATTCGACGAGCTACGGCGAGACGGTGAGGAGCAACGCCTTTTCCTACCAGATGCCGCAATTCGCCTTGCTGGGTACGAACGGCGCGGCCGTGGCGCATTCCAATGCGACGTCAACCACCGACGGCACGGACTTTGGCGAAATCATCGTTGGTCAAGGAATGTTGACCAACACGTTCAGCCTGACCAATTCCGGCAACACGGCGTTGAACATTGCGGGAATCGCCACCAACGGCTCGACGGCGTTTTCCATCCTGAATCCTCCCTCCGTGATCTCTGTGGGCTCTGTGGCAACCTTCTCCGTCGTCTTCACTCCGCAAGGCGGACAACAAAACGCCTCGTTCACGTTTACGCACGATGCGACCAACTCGCCGTTTGTATTCAACTTGACGGCGATGGGGCTTGGCGGTGGGATTGCGCTGGAAACGAACGAGCTGGCGTTTGCGGCGACCTATGTGGGCACGAATCCGGCGGCGCAAACGGTGGCGATGACCAACGTGGGCGTGAGCGGATTCACGTACACCAACGTCATCACGT
>CAZYGH010000057.1:0-21009 GCA_964647595.1 uncultured Verrucomicrobiota bacterium | reverse complement strand
AATATTCTAGCCCCCTTGCCTTATTTTTTTTCAACTAATCAAAATTACACCCGATGGAAGATGCGGCGAAGTAAAACGCTTGACCTTTCGGAAAAAGCGATAGAAAGTGTGTGAACTATGAGAAAAACAAAGATTGTTTGTACGATTGGTCCGGCGTCGGATACGCGCGAAATTTTGGGGCGCATGATGGATGCCGGTATGAATGTGGCGCGGTTGAATTTTTCGCACGGGACGCGCGAAGAACATGCGGCGAAGATTGCGTTGATTCGGGATATTGCGGAAGAGAAGGGGTTGCCGATTGCGATTTTGCAGGATTTGGCTGGACCGAAAATCCGCACGGGCGTTTTTGAGCGGGGAAGCATTGAGTTGAAGCCGGGGGATGAGTTCATTTTGACGGCGAGAGAAGTGTCGGGGAATGAAAAAGAAGTGGGGTTGACGTATCGGGAATTGCCGCAGGATGTGCAAGAGGGAGATACGTTGCTGTTGGCGGATGGCGCACTGGAATTGCGGGTGGAGAAAGTCGAAAATGTGGACATTCACTGCCGCGTGATTTTGGGCGGGAAGCTGAGCAGTCACAAGGGAATCAATTTGCCTTCGCGTAGCATTCGCGCGCCGATTTTGACCAACAAGGACTATGAGGATTTAGCCTTTGGTTTGGCGCAGGGCGTGGATTATGTGGCGTTGTCTTTTGTGCGGTCGGCATCGGACATCGAGGTGGCGCGGGCCTACATGCGGGCACAGGGGAAAGTGCGGCCGATCATCGCCAAAATTGAAAAGCACGAAGCTCTTTCGCAAATTGATGAAATCATGGCGGCGGTGGATGGGGTGATGGTGGCGCGGGGTGATTTGGGAGTGGATATTGCTCCGGAAAAAGTTCCGACGGCGCAGCGGTTGATCATTGAAAAAGCTAATTTTGTGGGCAAGCCGGTCATTACGGCCACGCAGATGCTGAAGAGTATGACGGATGCGCCGAGGCCGACGCGGGCGGAAGTGACGGATGTGACCAATGCCGTGTTGGAAGGGACCGATGCGGTTATGCTGTCGGAAGAAAGCGCGATGGGACAATATCCCGTAGAAGCGGTTCAAATCATGGCCAAGATTGCTGAGGAGGCGGAGCGGTGGTTCCAGCGCGATGTGTGGTTGCAAAAGCTATTGCAAGTGAGGACGGCAGATGAGTCCGAGGCGATTGCCCGCGCGGCGTGTTCATTGGCGGAGACTCTTCAGGTTGAGGCGTTGGTGATTGCCACGCAGACGGGTGGAACGGCCAAACTGGCCGCCAAGACGCGGCCGATCCAGCCCATTTTGGCTGGAACAACCGAGGTGGCGGCTTTCCGGTCTTTGGCCCTGGTGCGGGGAGTGCGTCCCATGATGGTTCAGCCGCAGAATTTGCTGACTCATTTGCTTACGGAAATGCATCGAGCGGCCAAGGAAACGGGTTTGGTGAAGACTGGAGATTCCGTGGTGTGTACGGCGGGCTTTCCGCTTGGAAAAGCGGGGGCGAGCAATCTGATCAAGGTGGAGATTGTTCCGTAGTTCCCTTGGCGTTGCCAAGATGGGCTGTGACGAGTATCTTGTGATCGTTGCGAATGCCGGTGTGCATTTGAAGAAGGAAAGGAAGTCTCTCCATGGGTATGATTCCTGATTTGCAGTCCACGTTGTTGTGCGACGATGTTCGCCAGGAACGGACCGGGAAGTTTATTTTGATTGGCTTGTTCGATTCGTTGGGCAGTCCCACGTTTCCATTTCGGCATGCGCGGATGTTCTTGGTGACGCGCTGGTGTTCCGGAGAGGGCGATTTTGAGCAACACACGCGCATTTTGCGGCCGGACATGAGTACGCTGGTGGCGGAGGGGCGTAAGATTCCGGTGAAGCTTCCCAATGCGGAAGCCACGGCCACGAATGTGGAACTGTTTTTGAATTTGGAATTTCACGAGGCGGGCACGCATTGGGTGGAGGTGTTGCTGGACAGCGATATCAAGATTCGATTTCCGTTGCGGGTGGGCAAGGTGACCCCGCCGCCGGGGCATGTGCAAGGTGGTACCCATTTCGAGCAAGGGTTCTGATTTATGTGTCTCGCGATTCCAGGTCGGATCGTGGCAATTTCGGAGGGCGAGGGATTTGATCGGCGTGGCACGGTGGATTACGACGGCGTTCGGCAAGAAGTCGCGCTGGCTTATCTGCCGGAGGCGAAAATTGGCGACTTTGTTCTCGTACATGTGGGATTTGCCATGACCCTCCTCGACACGGTGGAGGCCGAGCGGATTTTGAAAGAACTTCGCGAGTTGGAAATCGGCTGATTCGGCGAGGACGAGCCATGGCTACGGGGTTGTATCTCCATGTGCCGTTTTGTGCGCGCAAGTGTGCCTATTGCGCATTTTTTTCGTGCTCTGCGGAGTCGAGTGTTGTCGCGGCGTGGTTGGAGGGGGGCGAGCGTGAGCTGAACAACCTTCCCTATGATTTTGCACCGGATAGCCTTTTTATTGGCGGAGGCACCCCGACAGTGCTGGGGGTTGCGGATCTGAAGCGGGTGGTGGAACTGGTTCATTCGCGGGTGGGTCCAAACCGAAAATGCTACAATGCAAGGACTGACCCCTATGGGGAGTGGACGTGCGAGGTGAATCCGGGAACGCTGACGGGGGAGAAGGCAACGGTGTTGAGAGAGGCGGGGGTGAACCGGCTGTCGATTGGGGCGCAATCGTTTGATGAGGCGACGTTGCGGCGGTTGGGGCGCATCCACACGGCGGGGCAGACGCGAGAAGCGGTTGCGATGGCGCGGGAGGCGGGGTTTGAAAATATCGGATTGGATTTGATTTACGGCGTACCGGGAGTGTCGCGCGATTCCTTTTGTGCGGATGTGGAAGAGGCGATGAAGCTGAATCCGGAGCATATTTCGTGCTATTGCCTAGAGATCGAAGAGGGCACTCCTTTTGCGCGGGCGGCGCGGGCGGGGAAAATGGAAGTGTCCGAAGAAGAACAGCGTGCTCAATTTGATTGGGCGAGGAAGCGGTTGGGGGAGGGTGGCTGGGGGCACTATGAGATTTCGAATTTTGCAAAGCCGGGGCGCGAATGCCGTCAAAATTTGTTGTACTGGAGCGGTGGGGAGTATATCGGCCTTGGGCCGGCGGCGCATTCGCATTGGGGTGGAGTGCGGTGGGGGAACACGGCGAGTTTGCCGACTTGGACGCGAGAATTTGAGGAACGCCTGGATCCCAAGGCCAAGGCGTGCGAAACGCTGGTGATGGGATTGCGGCGGCTGGCGGGCTGGGGCCGCGAAGAATTTTGTGCGATAACGGGATGGGACTATGATGAGTTGCGGGGAAGCGAAATCGCGCGGCTGGTGGACGAAGGATTGCTGGTGAAGGAGCCTGACCGCATCCGCCTTGCGGAAGAGGCTCTTTTCATCAGTGATTCTGTTTTTGCTGATTTGGTTTGAATCGGCGCTTACGGCGCGACGGCGAAAACGAGGCCAAGAATGAAAAGTCCCATGAGGGCGAGGCCAACGGTCACCACTATGCTTAAGACCCAAGCGAGAATGTTGGCGGCGAGTGCTTTGCCGAAGGTGGTGTCGAAAATCGACATCATGACGAGCGCGGACACACAGAATCCAAGCAGTACACCAAGCCCGGTGCCCACCAAGGGGGAGGCGCTCAGGACGGTGGTCAAGATGGCTGTAGCGATGCCGCCGAGAATGATGGTGCCAAAGGCTCGTCCGAACGAGCGCCGTTCAATCCCGGCCAGACGTGCGCCCCAGAGCAGGAACGAGGCGGAAACGAACAGCCAAACCAACAGAACGGTGCCTGAAAGTGCGAAGACCGCAAAAGCGGGAATGGCAGGATTCATGGATTAGTTTCCACGAACGTCATCGTAGAAATGGGCGTAGGACGTCATCATGTAGGGATAGAGCCATAGAAATCCGATGCCGCAGGTCAGAAGGGCCAACAGGGACCAGCCGATGAAACGGAATCCAAGGCAGAACAGTTTCCATTTCAGGCCATCCATCATGGATACGCTGAGCTGAATGGCTTCATAGGCGCCGGTGGTGGGATTGTCGGATAGAATATAAAACACTTGGGAGTAGGAGAGGCCGGCTCGAATGACGGGCCATAGTCCAAACATGAAAATGCCGATGAGGAGCGGAACAAAGAAAATGCCGTTGGCGGAATTACTTTGAATGGCGGGAATGGCGATAGCGGCCACAATGGCGGGCAAAACCATCAATAGGCTCCAGAGAATCATGAAGAGGCAAACGAGCAGATAGGCGCCCAGCGATTTTCCGAAAAACTTGAAACCGTCGAAGAGTTGACCGATATCGGGCGATTCCTTACGGGCCACTTTGATGAAGAATCGATTGAAGCCGAACAGCATGGGGCCAGCAATCAGCAGGATGACGATCGTGCCGAGATAGGGAACAAATTGGATGCCGGTGAGGATGACTTGATAGAGCAAGGCGGCTCCAATGGCAATGCCCCATTGGCCTTGGAGGGATTCGCGGGCCATTTGCATGAGATCGCGGTTGTGTGTGGCGCCGGGGATTCCTGTTTTCTGGGGCACGACGGAAGTGGCAAACAAATCGGGTACGGTGGAGGCCGGTTTCCATTCCTGCCCCATGGAGGCATTCCAAACCAGATCGGTGGGGACCAGTTGGCCTTGGCTGGCCAGACGAATCAAATCACCTTCTTCCACAGGGCCAAAACGCTGTCCGTCGTGAATGTAATACCACTGCATGGGGTTTCCTCGGTTTGTTACTTTTTCAAATCACATAATGGTTGGTGCCGTCCGCGCCGGCATGGCGGCGGAGAATTTCGGCGAGGGTCATTTTCTGAAGCGTGGCGCGAATGGCTTGGCTGATCTCTTCCCAAACAGAATGGGTGACGCAGCTTTCCATGCGGTCGCAAAAATCGGGATCGTCGACACATTCGACGAGGGAGATGGGGCCTTCGAGAATTTGGATCACATCGAGCATGGTGATCTCGGAGGGATTGCGAAGGAGGACATAGCCGCCTTTGGGACCGCGGGTGCCGCGGACGAGTCCGGCGGTTTTGAGCAGGTTCACGATTTGCCAGAGATACTTGGAGGAAATGCCTTGGCGTTCGGCGATGTCGTTGAGGTTGACGGGGCCGTTGGCTTGATGAATGGAAATATCCATCAGCGTTCTCAAGCCGTAGCGTCCTTTGGTGGAAATTTTCATGAAGCCATGCCTTTAGGCGGTGAATTTCCCATACCCTACTCGGTTTGTCGAGAATTGCGAAAGGGGGTTGATTATGAATTCTCCAAGAGGAAGCGCAGGTCGTCGAGGGTGAGGGCTTTGGCGAATTGTTCTTCGCCCAGCACGGCGGAGGCGATGGCGGACTTGGACTTTTGGAGGAGGCGAATTTTTTCTTCGATGCTGTTGCGAGCGATGAGGCGGTAGGCGATGACGGGGCGGGTTTGGCCGATGCGATGGGTGCGGTCGATGGCTTGGTTTTCGGCGGCGGGATTCCACCAGGGATCGAAGAGGACGACATAGCTGGCGGCGGTGAGGTTGAGACCGAAACCTCCGGCCTTGAGGCTGATCAAAAAAATGGCGGCGCCTTCGGTGGTTTGGAAATCTTCGACCAATTTACCGCGTTCTTCGGTTTCTCCGGTCAGGACAAAACTTTTCCATTCGTGTTCGGCCAAGAGGAGTTCGAGGCGTTCGATGACGGACACAAATTGGCTGAAGACGAGAACTTTGTGGCCTTCTTCCATGAGGGGTTCCAGCAGATCGAGGAGGGCTTCTTCCTTGGCGCCGGGTTCTTGAGCTTCGGCGGAATTTTCTTCGGCAAACAGGTTGGGGTGGCAACAAATCTGGCGAAGGCGCAGGAGAGAGGTGAGGAAGTTGAAGCGTTCGCTATCGAATTCTTTTTTGGTGGAGATATTGAGCAGGCGCATTTGGGCGGCCTTGAGTTCGGCGCGGTAGAGGGTTTCTTGGCGAGGAGTCATCTCGCAGAGAAGGTCCTCTTCGGTGCGGGGGGGCAATTCGGGGGCGACTTGTGATTTGGTGCGCCGGAGGAGGAATGGGCGGACGCGTGCGGAGAGGCGTTGGCGGGCGAGGGGGTCGCCGGCGTGGTCATATTGACGTGTGAATCGGGCTTGGGGGCCGAGAAGGCCGGGCATGCTGTAGCTCATGAGACTCCACAGATCGAGCAGGCGGTTTTC
Source organism: uncultured Verrucomicrobiota bacterium (assembly GCA_964647595.1). Taxonomy (GTDB): domain Bacteria; phylum Verrucomicrobiota; class Kiritimatiellia; order CAIQIC01; family Lenti-01; genus Lenti-01. The sequence goes on along the minus strand of CAZYGH010000057.1, from coordinate 14,832 downwards.
GATGGGCGTACCGGTGAGGACGAGGCGGTGGGTGGCCTCTAGCTTGCGGGCGGTGGAGGCGGTTTGGGACTGGGGATTTTTGATGTATTGGCCTTCGTCGAGAATGGCGGCCAGCCAGGACACTTTTGGGGTGGCATCGGAAAGGGAGCGCAATTGGGAATAATTGATGACCACGAGGTCGCAAGATTGGGTGGCCATCAAAAATTCGTCATCGTTGCTTCCGCGCCAGATGGTGACCTTGAGGGTGGGATAAAACTGTAGAGCCTCATGATGCCAGTTATCGGCAACGGATTTGGGGCAAATGACCAGCGAGGGTTTGTTGGGTGTTTTTTCGCGTAGCCACGCCAGCCAAGCCAGCGTCTGGAGGGTTTTGCCCAAGCCCATGTCGTCGGCCAAAATGCCGCCGAAGGCATTTTCGGCCAGATAGGACAGGAAGTGGAAGCCTTCGACTTGATAAGGGCGAAGCTGAGCTTGAATGACGGGGGGCACGGGGGGGGTGACTTGAGTTTTGACGAGGGCGGCGCGTTTGCGAATTTCGGCCACTTGCTCTTGAGAGAGCAGATCTTCGGCGGCGGGATCGGCGAGTTGGAGGGCATGAAGGCGGTGAGTTTCATCGGAGAGGTCTTCGGCTTGCAGACCGAGGCGGGCGAGTTTTTCGTTATCTTCTTGTGAGACGTTGTAGGCCATGCGGCGCCAGCCCTTGCCGGGGAGTTCGACAAATTTTCCGCGGGCGGCCATGAGAGCCTTGAGTTCGTCGGGGGTCAATTCGACATTTTGCGTTTGAACGACGACCTTCAGGTCGAACCAGTCCAGATTTTCGGCGGGGGTGCATTCGAGGCGGAAGGAAGCCTGAATGGCGGGCTCGCGGAAGGCGTTGAGATCATCGGGAAGGGTGAGATCCACGCCGGGAGGAAGTTGATCGATCCACTGAACGAATTGCTTATGGAAGGAGGCGGTGCTCCGGATGAACCACGCCTTGCCATTCTCGAAACTGCTTTTCAGCTTCAGCGGCCCGTGAACCAGATTCAACATATTGGGCAAGGTGGAATAATCGGGAATCAAAATGGGGCCCGAATTCGGGGAGATTGCACGACCATTGTCATTCACCGGGGTCCAGAAATGTTCCTGAAATTCGGCACATTTTTTGCCATTTCCATGCACGGCGGAAAAGGTGAAGAACAATTCATCGCGATAAATTTTGTTTTTCCTTTTTACGAGGATATGAAGATGCAAGGGAGACGATTGCATACGTTTTGCAATCGCGGGGGGTGGGGGGAGTTGCTGCACGGTGAGAAAATGAATACCTTCCGGCGAAAGGAGAGCATCGACAGGAATTTGTGTATGGGAAAGAAAGGGCGGCTCATCCACCATAGAAGTGTAGGAATCCATACTAGGGAAAGGTGGGGGGCCACGATAGATGGCATTGTTTGTGATGTAAAGGGGAGGAGAACAGGGGATTATCATGGATAAGGCCAGAAGGGGATTTCCGTTGGGCAGGGCCAGCACGTATTCGGCGTCCATCGAGGAAGAGGTGACCTCTTTCAATTTCCAATGAACGGGTTGTTCGGGCCATTCATAGGTCTGTCCATCGGCCTTGACGATTCGTTGGCGGCTTGCGGGATTCATTGCAAGGTGGGCAAACGACTGTGCGATCAGCCCGGCTTGAGCGCGGGCGGTGAGAAACGAATCATATTTGTTCAGGAAGTCCTTGAGAAAATAGAACACACCCGTGGCATCGGGAATGACGTGGGCGATGCCGGAGCTTAATTCTTGGAAGAAGCGTTTGAGTGCGCCTTTGGACAACGTCTTGAATTCGGTTTGCTTCTCGCTTTTGACGGCAAATTGGTAGTTGTCTTCCGTCAGAATGAGGCGCAAATCATAGATCTCGACGGAGGCGTTGGATTTTGGATTTTCCTGAGTGGAGCGAGAGATGAGTTTTTTCCAGTTCTCAACTTCCTTTTTCCGTACGATTTCAGCAATTGATTTTTGGGCGGTAGATTCATTTTCAAAGACCTTCATGAATTCGGGAATGGTCAAGGACTTGATTTTCCGAACTTGAAAGGCCAGAACGGACCAAAACTCATCAAACGTGCTGTTGGGTGGAGGTAAAATCAGGGAGTTGAACTGAGGGATGTGGGTGTAGGAGGGGTTGAGCAGTTCGGAGATAGAATAGTGATTCAGATTCGCAGCGCCTTCCCATAGGGTGACGGTTTCGTCCAAGAAAATTCGCTCTGCTTTTGTTAGGTTCCGGCCTAACTGTTTTTTGGCTCGTTCTTGAACGGAATTTTCTTTTACCACTTGCTGTTGGACGACCAGATCGTCGATTTTGCTACGACCGATCAAGGCATAGATCACGGCGGCCACGTGGCAACAATTCGTTTTCTGGCGGCAATCGCACGTTGACTTCCAACTCTTATCCGTCGAGTTCCACGTCAGAGCGGTGTCCCCATAGTCCACGTGATAGACAAAGGAATAACGTTCCGGATTCCACGAGCGCACGCTGAGTTGCCGTTTATAAAAAAACGCTTCGCCCAAGAGGCGCTGGGTGGAGCTGATTTTCGAATACAACTCTAGTAGGGCCTGTTGGACATGGGTTGGAAACCCGAAATAGGGATGGTTGTTGAGAGAGAATAGGGCAGAAGGTGTCGTCATGATCGAGACAGGGTAGAGGGGAAGCAAATGGGCGTCAATCATAACGATTGTGGAATTGAACGAGCTTGCCACGCAGGGGAACAAGCGACATTCTGACTCGCATAACCATTGACGGAAGGCGAACCGAATGAAATTTCACATTTACGGAATGGAACAAGAGGACGCAGGGTTTTGCGTGGAGCAGGCCAAGCGCGAAGGGTGGAATCCGGGGCTCCACGACATGGACGTGTTTTATGCAACGGATCCGGCGGGGTGGTTCAAGGCGGAGGATGAAGCGGGGCGCATGATTGGTTGCATTTCGGCGGTGGCGTATGATGCGCAATTCGGGTTCATTGGATTTTTTGTGGTGGTGCCGGAGCATCGGGGCGGGCGAGTGGGTGTCGAGTTGGGGCTTCGTGCGCTGGAGTATTTGGGAGAGCGTGTGATTGGCCAAGATGGAGTGTTTGATAAAGTTCCGAATTATGAAACGTGGGGCTTTGAGTTGGCCTATCGAAATTTGCGCTATGAGTGGATGGATGGGAAGAGGCCAGAGGAAAACGGTGTTGGGGTGAAGCCGTATGAGGCGTCGATGTTGCCGGCAGTACTGAAATTTGATGTTGGGTTGTTTTCTTGTCGGCGGGATGCTTTTCTGGAGCGATGGTTGCGCTTGCCGGAGGCAGTTGTTCGGACCGTGTTCGATGGTTCGGAATTGGTGGGATGGGGTTTGCGGAGGCGCTGCGTTTCGGGGCACAAAATTGGGCCTTTGTTTGCGCGGGATTCGGCGACGGCGCAGGCGCTGTTGCGAGATTTTCTGGGTGGCGTGGAATCGAAGGAGCCGGTCTATCTGGACGTGCCGGAGATCAACGAAGAGGCGGTGGCGTTGGTCGAATCATTGGGCATGAAGCCATGTTTTGGCACGGCCCGTATGTATAAGAATGGAATGCCCGAGCTGGATGTTTCGCGAATCTTTGGCGTGACCAGTTTTGAATTGGGCTGATTCGAAGCAGGGGGGGGAGAGATAACTTACGGCGTCGCGGTGGATTCCGGAGTCAGATACGTCCAGACGCCGTCATTCATTTCATAGAAATGCATCAGGCCTTCGGCATCGCCAAAGGAGTCGAAACGGACGGTGCCCATGGTGCCTTCATATTGGCCGGACAGAAGAACGGGGAGAAGAACGTCGGTGCTGGGAGAATCCACCTTGCCGAGAGATTCGTACACGGAGCGGGCCAAGTCGTACATGAGCGGAACGAAATATTCCTTGGATTCGGCACCAAATTTTTCCTGATAGGCGCGTGAGAAGTGGTTATAGGAGGGGTTGTTGACCAGCTTCAAATGGCTGGGCATGAAGATGCCAAAATTTTCGGCCCCGAGAGCCTGTTCAAAGACGAGGCCCCGAATCCAGGGTGTGATGATGACGGGAATGTCGTTTTGAATGGCCCGAGCTTGCTGGATGAGGATGGCGGCCTCGCGGGGCATGCCCCCGACCATGGCATACATGGCGTCATAGCGGTTCGTTCGGAGCATGTCTAACGCAGCACCCGTATCCATGAGGTTTCCGGAGAATTTCACGACATCCACCTGCGGGATGTTGGCGTATTGCTGAAAATATTGTGTGGCTGGCTCGGTATACTTCGCGTTGAATTCCGATTCGATCACAATCAAGAGTTTTTCGATTTTTCGGGTGGAGGCAAATTCTGCAATCAATTCCTGTTCTTTTTCAAGATCGGCCACATTGCGAACAATGTTGTCTTTTTTGCCGCTCAACAGGGTTGTGGTGGGGCCGAGAAGGGCATGGAGAATGTGTGGACGCTTCTGAATTTCGTCAACGATCAGCATGATATTGCTGGAACTGGTCAACAGGATGAGCAGGTCGGCCTTGTCGGCACAACTGAGATAGGAGGAAAGGGTTTTGGTCGGATCCCAACTATCATCAACGGAGAGAATGTTGAGGTCGAATCCGTTCGGGTGTGATTTTTTGTACTCATCATAGGCCAAATTAATGGCATTAAAAGATTCCACTCCAACCTGGGCATTTTTGCCGTTAAAATTTCCGATCACGCCCAACACATAGCTTCGCTTTTTCGAGGCCGGACTCCCGAAGATCAGGAAGGCGGCGAACAAGCAGGCCACAACAAGGACGAGAAGGATCGCGATTCGGGATAACTTCATTTTGATTATTCCTTTTCTTGTTGGGCGGCGGAGACCGCTTTGTGCATGGCGACGGACAGGTCATAAAGCGAATAGGGCTTTTGAACAAATCCAACGGCGCCGAGCTCCAAAATTTTGACCACGCGCTGATCCTGTTTGAAGCCGGAGCACAGCATGACCTTGACGTTGGGGTTGAGCATCAGGAGCTTGAGATATACATCGTAGCCGGACAGGATGGGCATGACCATGTCGAGCAGAACGGCGTCGATTCGGCCCGAGAGCTTTTGATAGAGCTCCACGCATTCACGGCCATTGCTGGCGGTCACGACGGCATATCCGCACATCACCAAAAAATCGGCTGCCGTGGTGCGCATGACTTCATCATCGTCGGCCAGAAGAATCATGCCGCTTCCGCGCACGATGGAGCGGGAGTCCTCATCGGGATGATTCTGTTTTTTTTCGGATCCGACCATGGCTGGAATGTAGACGTTGAAGGTGGAACCTTGGCCTTCCTCGGAATAGACATCGATGAAACCCGCGTGATATTGAACGATGTTGTAGACCATGGCGAGGCCCAGGCCGGTTCCCTTGGCGCGGGTGGTGAAGAAGGGTTCAAAAATTTTCTGCAAGACGGCCGGCGACATGCCGACACCGGAGTCGGAGATGGCCACCAGCCAGTAGGGGCCCTCGGGACAGTTGGGATGCTTGGTGCGCATTTGGGGGCCGAGGGTGACTTGAGCGATGCGTACGCCAATGCTTCCGCCTTGTTCTGCATCGGGTGGGCGCATGCTGGTCATGGCGTGAGAGGCATTGAGGAATAGATTCAGGAACACTTGTTCCATGCGTGGGGCATCGGCCATGACCATGGACTCGCCTTCGGGATAGTGAATGTCGAGACCGACGGATTTCATGAGCGTGCGCTCGGCGAGGCGGGCCACGTTGGAGAGGATGGTGTTCAAATTGGCGGGGCGAAGATCCACTTCCTGCTTGCGGGAAAGGGTGAGAAGTTGCCTCACCATTTCGGCCGCGCGGGAGACCGATTGAACGATCATGTCCTGATATTGCATGAATTGCTTGTTATCGAACGAGGGTTCCAGAATGAGAAATCCCATCATTTCGGCGGAGCCGGAAATGCCGCCGAGCAGGTTGTTGAGGTCATGGGCCAATCCACCGGCCATATTGCCGATCATGTCCATTTTCTGCGCCTGTTGAAGTTGCAGATCCTTGCGCAGTTCACGCGTTACATCGAGGATGATGAGGACGCCGCCAGAAAAGGTTCCGGAGGATAGCGGCGAGAAAATCAGATCGTAGTAGGATGTGGTGGAATCCACCTGAACGGGAAGGCCACGAGAGGAGAAGGTTTTTTCGGAGGCCAGCACGGTTTCGAAATTGTCTTGGATGGCCTTCAGGAAAGGAAACAGGTTCATGACCTGACCCGCGGGAGGGGCGTCTGCTTCCACGCGCGCCACATGCTTGGCGGCCTGATTCCAGTGAACAATGGTTCCTTGGCGGTCCAGAACGAGCACACTCGCGGGAACGGCATCGATGATAAGGCGCAGGAAATCTCGGGCCGATTCCAACGAATCGGTCATGTTGGCGATGCGTTGGCGGGCCTCGTCATAGGTGCGTTCCAGTCGATCCCATTCCTGATAGCGCGGGGCACTCTGGCCAGCCTTCTCGCCGCGTTTGATTTTTTCCAGAAAGAGCGCCAGCGGTTTCCACATGGATTGGCGAATGAAATACCAACGAATCAGCGTGAGAATGCAAAGACACGCCAGCAGGAGGTTCATGTATTGGCGCATCATGCCCACGAACGACTCGAGGGAATGGCGGGGAGTCAGCACCACGAGCATCAGATCCAGCACTTTCATGTGCTGCAGGGTGTAGTAATAGGCTTGGCCGCCGACGGATGTGAGGTCGGGCGTGGTGGGGGAAAACTGCATGTACGGATACGTGGCGGGGTCCGAACTGTAGTGCACCTGTTGGTTGAGGGGATTGATGAGCAGGACGGTGGAATCCTTATAGGTAGTCAGCACACCGGTGGCGCGTACTAGATCGAGAATATTTTGTAAATCTGCTTCTGCGATCAGGATGCCATTGGCGTGTGGGAACAGAAAACTGAAGGAGTATTGGCCCGTGGCCACAGACGAATGGAGTTTGGTGATCACCGTTTTCTGTGTCTGGAAAGCGTATTCCATGTCGCGGGCAATTTGGCGCGGGGTGAGATTGACGTTGTCGAGATAGTGCGGGTTGGGATGTTCCAAGTAGAGGATGTGGCTGACGCGCATGTTGCGGTTGACATTGTAGATGGCACGAACGGATTTCACGTCGCCCAACAGCGCACCCACATCGACTTTTTCGTTGCCCAAGTCCGACAAGAACGGCGTCAAAAAACGGATTTTTTCCGTTTCCGCCAGAATGAAGCTATCGACGACATTGTCGAGGCTGTCGATGATGGTTTTGCGCAGTTCAATTTCCTGATGAAGAATGCGCGAGCCGTACCGGATGGAGACCATTCGGAAGGTCGCGAATACCAAAACAAGAAAGAGTAGATCTAATAAGAGCGAATCTTTTCGCAACGACCGCATAAACGGGCCCTTTCGATGGCACAATTACCACCGTTGAGAGGGGCTTGTCGAATCCTTCCTCTAAGATTGAGAGGGACGGATGATGGCGTTGGAGATCTACAACGGTCATCGATGACACAGCGCGGGGGAATCGCAACCCAAGAATGTTGAACCAAGGTTGAACACCGTTGGGATGGGAAGGAGGCCGAAATGCCGGGAAAATGGCAGACAAAATGCGACCCCCCTCTTGGCGAACAAAGCGCGACCCTGACAAGGGCAGGGGGCGCACTTACTTTGTCAATTCACCACGGGAGGAAAGTGGCTATTGTTTTATAAAACAAGAGCCAAAATAGGGAAAAGAGAAGATACTCTTTAATTAAAACTGCATGAAGTAGTTGTGTCTCTTTTCATGGCCGATGGTGGTGGCGTCACCATGGCCGGGATAGACGGTTAGATCGTCGGGCAGGGTTGCGAGTTTGCGGAGCGACCGGGTCAGGGATCGTGGGTCGCCGCCGGGGAGGTCGGTTCGGCCGGCGGATCCGCGGAACAAGGTGTCGCCGGAGAAGAGGGCGTTGTTTTCTTCGAGTTTCCAGCAGATTCCGCCGGGGGTGTGGCCAGGAGTTTCAACAACGGACCACTGTGCGCCTGCCAATTCAAGAAGAGAGGATTCGGTTACAGGTACCATCGGGCCTTTTGGCGTTTTAGGAGCGTTGTAGAAGCCAGCGAGTTCATTGCGGGCTGTAAAGCACCAGGAGGCGTCTTGGGCGTGAAGATAGATGGGGGCGGAATATGTGGCGGACAGTTCTGCCAGAGCGGAGATATGATCGACGTGTCCGTGGGTGAGCAGATACGCCACTACGGTGGTACCAAGCTCGCGTAGACGGGCGATGAGTTGTTGGGCGTCGTCGCCGGGATCGATCACAACCGTTTGGTGCGTGACGGGGTTAGACACGAAATAACAATTTTCTTCTAAATATCCGGTGGTCCGTGTTTCAATGTTCATTCCATGAAACCAACAGATTTGAAACCTCGCGTCAAGGGCGGATCGGACGCTGTCTTGACGGCGTTGGGGCTGGGCGTGGGCTTGATGACCGAACAGGGGCGTCGGCTGGAGGTGGTGGGGGAGATTCAGCTTGGGTTGCGCGCGGGGCGGATGGTGGCTCTGGTGGGGGAAAGCGGTTGCGGAAAAAGCATTACGGCGGCGGCGCTGGGTGGGCTTTTGCCGCGTGGCATGGTGATGGATCGGGGGGAGATTCGTTGGGCGGACGGTGTGCCGTGCGGGCCGGGAAAGGGGCTGGCGTATGTCTTCCAAGATCCGGGCGAGTGTTTGGATCCGGTTTTCACGATCGGGAATCAAATTCGCGAAGTGTTGCCAACGGAAGAGCGGGGGCAGGCGGGGGCGCGAATGGAAGAGATTTTGCGCACGGTGGGGTTTGAGGAGCCGGCGCGCGTGTTGGCGAGCTATCCGCACCAGTTGTCGGGTGGTATGCAGCAGCGGGCGATGTTGGCGATGGCATTGGCAGGGCGTCCGCGCGTTTTGGTGGCGGATGAGCCGACAACGGCGCTGGATGTGACGGTGCAGGCGAAAATTCTCCGTTTGTTGGTGGAGTTGCAACGGAAAGAAAATCTGGCCGTTCTTCTGATTACCCACAACTTGGGCGTGGTGGCCGAGGTGGCGGACGAGGTTCATGTGATGTATGCGGGCCGTGTGGTGGAGTCGGGCCCGGTGGACCTGTTGCGCAATCCGCTTCATCCCTATGTGAAGGGGTTGCTGAAGGCCTTGCCCCGTTTGGATGGACATGCGGAACGGTTGGAGGGAATTGAGGGTTCGGTTCCGCCGTTGGGGCGGCGTCCGGCTGGATGCCGATTTCATCCGCGTTGTCGGTTGGTGAGACCCCTTTGCATGGAGAAGGAACCGAAATTTTGTGAGCGTGAGAAGGGGCATTCGGTGGCTTGCTGGGCTTGTGCGGAGGGGGGCTGGGCATGAGCGGCGCTTGGATGAAGGTGGAGAATCTACGTGTGACCTATCGGGTCGGAAGGCGTGTCGTCGAAGCGGTGAAAGATGTTTCCTTCGAAGTGGCCCGTGGGCGTTGTTTAGGCGTTGTGGGAGAAAGTGGGAGCGGAAAAAGTTCTCTGGCTCGCGCCATTTTGGGTTTGGAAGACAATGTTTCGGGGCGGATTGAGTTGGATGGCCAAGAGGTGCTGGCCTTGAATCGTGCGGGGCGGCTGGCTTTTCGTCGGCGGGCGCAGATGGTGTTTCAGGATCCCATTGGATCGCTGAATCCTCGAATGAAGGCGGGGGCGGCGTTGGGGGAGGTTTTGAGAGTTCACCGACTGGCGGCAACGGGGGAGGAGGCGGCTCGACAAGCGACCATTTGGTTGGAGACGGTTGGATTGGATGCCGCGTATGCAAACCGATTTCCCCACGAGCTGAGCGGTGGTCAGCGGCAGCGGGTTAACTTGGCGCGGGCGTTGTGTGTGGGGGCGGAATTTCTGGTGGCGGATGAACCGGTGAGTGCTTTGGATGTGAGCGTGCAGGCGCAGATTTTGAATTTGCTGAAGCGGTTGCAAGAACAGCGGGGCATTACGTGGGTGCTGATCGGGCACGATTTGGCGGTGATGCGCCACATGGCCGACGATGTGATCGTGATGAAAAAGGGCGAGGTGGTGGAGCGAGGGGCGGCGGAGGCTGTGTTGGCCCATCCGACGCATCCCTACACACAAGAATTGCTGGCGGCCGCTCCAAATGTTATGCGGTCGCTGGATCGTCGCGCGGTCCTCCGATTGGGATTGAAGGACTCACCGATCCGGGTGCAGTATTAAACGTTTATGCGTGAACAGTGGAAACAGTGGGTTGAATCGGTAGGAGGCACATCTGCCGTGTGTCGTCGTATCCTGATGGGGGGTATGGCGGCATGGTTTTGGATTCGTCCCTCCAATGAATTATCGACCATCCTTCTGTGGCTTGCAGGTCTTTATGCGGTATGGAATTGGAGAAAGACGTTGGTCGCTTGGCGGAATCCAACGGGTTTGTTCTTTGGTCTGGGTGTGATCTGGGCTTTGTGTTCGGTGATGTGGAGCTTTGATCCGGCGGGGACGGCGCGGGATTTGCTGGAAGCGATTCCCCTCGTGGGTGCGGCGATGGCGATGCCCGTGATTTTTAACTCTTCGCGTCGTATCTGGTCGATGTTGGTTGTGAGTGCGGGGGTGGTGACCGTGAACCTCGGCCTAGATCTGATTCGCTTGTTGGGCGAGTTGGGGTGGCCTACGGTGTTGACCCAAGCGCGATTCTTTCATCCGTATCTCTATACGCATCCCAATGTGTCCAGCATGATGGCGGGGCTTTGCGCGTTGGTCTTTGTGGCGAGGGGGGTTGCGGGTGTGTCGGGAGCATGGAAAAAGGCAGGATTTGCCTTGGGAATTGCTCTTGATTTAGCCTACTTGGTGACGCTGGCCTCGCGGGGGCCGCAGCTTGTCTTTGTGGCGGTGGTGTTGGCTTTTCCCCTCGTGCTGTTGCCGTGTTGGCGTGCGCGGATGGTGGCGGCCATCCTTGTGGTGGCGATGGGATTTGCCTTGTGGCAGGTGGTGCCGCTTGTGAATCCACGGTTTCGCGACCGGACGATGCGAAATTTTAATCAGCGCGATACGGTATGGGGCCACTCGAAATTGCTAGCCGATCGCCGACCCTTTTTGGGCTACGGTTTTGGCAAAGAAGCCTTTGACAAAGCGGTGTATGCGAATCCAGATCAGCGGCCCCCGCTGGTTCCGTTTCGATATCCGCACGCCCACAGTTATTGGCTGATGCTCTATTTTCAAGGGGGGAAGATCGGATTTCTTCTGTGGAGTGTGGGATGGCTCGCGCTGGGGATACGCCTTTGGCGCACCGCTTATCGCGCAGAGCGGGAGGAAATCACATGGCGCAAAAAATTGGGTGCCCGTTCTCTTCCGGTGTTGTTAGGGACGGGTATTGCCTTCATTTTAATATATGGAATCGGGGATTTTCCGGACCAAGTGATTCGGTTGTCGCAATTTTGTTTGGCTGGGCTGGCGGTTGCACAGGGGCTTTCCTTGGCAAAAGAGGGAACGGGACACACATGAAAATCAGCGTCATTACCACGCTCTACAATCGACCGGAACACTTGCGGCTGATGTTGACTTCTCTCCTCGCCCAGACGTGTGTTCCCGATGAAATCGTTGTGGCAGATGATGGTTCCGATGAGGCGACCGTGGCGGCGATGAATCGGCACCTAGGTGTCTGTGGTATTCCTTCCACCGTGGTGCGGCAGGAAAAAGATGGCTATCGACTGGCGGCAGCTCGCAACAAGGCCATTCGTGCCGCTACGGGCGACTATTTGCTGTTTTTGGATTGTGACATGGCGCTGTTGCCCGATGCCGTGGAAATGCATAAGCGCCGTTCGGCGCCGCGCCGTCTCCTGTGTGGCAATCGGGCACTATTGGATGAAGTGGTGACGAAAGCGCTGATGGCTGCTGTGCCTTCGCCGTCTCCGGAAGATTGGGAAATGGCGTGGGCGGCTGCCGATAGGACGGAGCTTTCTGAGGCCGCACGCTTGTTTGCGCGGCAGGCCACTTTGAGACGTTGGCGTTTGGCCCGTCCGCACAAGCCCAAGTTGCTGGGCTGTCATTTTTCGCTCTTTCGCGACGATATTTTTTGCGTGAACGGGTTTGATGAAAATTTTGTGGGCTGGGGTTATGAAGATGACGACTTGGCTCGCCGCCTTTACATGTCTGGCGTGAAGCCTCAGAGTGTGATTCAAGAGGCCCGCGCGATGCACTTGTGGCATCCCTCGCTGGCTCCGCAGGCGTTGGAGCGGCACCGCGACCGGCCAAACCGTGCCTATTTTCGACGGTGGCGCGTGTCGGCATCTTGCCAGAATGGACTCAAATGAAAATGGATTGGACTGAAAAAACGTGGATTGTGGCGACTTGCGGACGCGGTTGCGCCGATGTGCTCAAAGGTGAGCTTCGCGCGATGGGCTATGACCCGCAAGATGTCTCGCAGACCTCCGTCGGCATCGAAGGCAATCTGCGCGATGCGATGCGCCTGAATTTGTGGTTGCGAACAGCGAACCGTGTGCTGTTCGAGGTGGGCGGGTTTGAAATTGATTCGGCGGACGATCTGTATGCGGCCGTTCGTGAATTGCCGTGGGAGCTGTGGCTTCGCCGGGATGTTCCCTTTCACGTGCATGGCGTGGCCCAGCACGAGACGATTCGGGATCCCCGCTTTGCGGTACTTCGCTGCAAGGATGCCATCGCCGACCGGTTTGTGGATCAACTGGGGTCGCGCCCAGATTCGTCCTCGACGCCCGATGGTGCCTCGTGCGTCGCGCTCTATTGGAAGGAGCAATCCGCCCAGATTTTCATCGACACCAGCGGCGCACCCCTCTCTCACCGCGGCTATCGGTGGCGCTCGTGGGTGGCTCCGTTGCGCGAGACGCTGGCCGCCAGCATTTTGTTGGAAGCCGACTGGGGAAAGAACAGCGCCGAAGCCTTCATTGGCCCCATGTGCGGCAGTGGAACGCTGGCCATTGAGGCGGCTTGGATGGTGCAGAATCGTGCGCCCGGTTTGGAGCGGGAAGATTATGCGTTTTTGCACTTGAACGACGTGGATACGGTTGCTTGGCAGGAGCTGAAGACCGAGGCCCGTTCCAAATTTGTGGCCTCACCTCGCACGTGGATTGCGGCTTCGGATGTGGATCCGCAGGCGATTTCGTGTGCTCGGGAAAATGCGGAGCGGGCTCGGGTGGATGGCATGATCCGCTTCCATACCTGTGATTTTCGCGATACGCCGTTGGCGAAGCCGCCGGCGATGGTGCTGATGAATCCGGAATATGGTGAGCGCATGGGTGCGGAGGAACGTCTGGTGACGCTCTACGAATCCATCGGTTCTTACTTCAAGGACAAGTGCCAAGGCATGAGGGCGATGGTCTTCACGGGAAACCTTCCGCTGGGCCGAAAAATCAGTCTGCATCCCGTCCGTCGCGTCGCGATGTGGAATGGCGATATTGAATGCCGTCTGCTGGAATACGACATCTATGAAGGCACTCGCGATGCCCGTTTAATCCGTAAGCACAGCACCACAGAAACTTCGCCACAATAGACTATACTTTCCCCAAGTTTTTTCTACGATGGGGCTGAAGATGAAACTCAGTGTCCCGATCTTGTGCTACCGCGCCATCTCGCCGGTGTGTGGAATCACGCCGGAAGAGTTTCGTGCGCACCTCGAGTGGCTGGCCTCGCACGGCTGGCACAGCATTCCGCTCGACGACGTCATCGACTACATCAAAGGCGGCGCCGAACCTCCCAAATGGTCCTACGCGCTCACCTTTGACGATTGCTATCTCGACAACTGGGTTCATGCGGCACCCATTTTGCAGGAGTATGGCGTGAGAGCTTCGTTTGGATGCGTCACGGCGTATCTGCATGATGGTCCGCGTCGGCCAGATTCTTCCACGACCGGTGCCGATTTGCGCGAATTGCCTGTGGCGCGCGATGCATGGGACCGCGCCATTGAGCGCAACGACCCCACGGCTTTCATGAATCGTACCGAATTACATGCGTTGGTTGAGCAACAGGGGCACAGTCTGTTTGGCCACACGCATACGCATCAGGCCTGCTTCAGCTCTAACAAGCCCATTGGCCACGTGCAGACGGACATTCATCCGGGTGTACATGGCATTTATCTGGAGATTCGCGATGGTCAGCCCATGTATTCCAGTGGATCTGCCTATGCCCACAACGGTTTTTGGCCTGAAACCAGCGACCCACTCGACACCAAACTGGTGGAGCGCACCACCAGCGAACGCATTGAGTTTTGTCTGAACGAATTTACGCTTTGCCGCGAGCGCATTGAAGAGCTGACGGGAAAGCCTGCGCGCGCGATGAGCTGGCCTTGGGGTGAATATGACGGCGTCGCGATTGAAGCCGCGTTGCTCGCCGGCTATGAAGCCTCGCTGTCGATGGACTGTGGAGGCAACCGTCCCGGTACGCCGCTATTTGCGCTACGCCGAATCCGCATGCAAGGCGGTGTGGGCTGCCGCGAGCTTCGCACCCGTTTGATGGTTGCGAAAAATCCGCTGTTAGCCGCCCTCTTTCGCAAGACGTACCGCCGCGCTCGGGGGTGAGCCGGACTTGTTTCCGGAGAGCCGTTACAAAAACGAGCAGATGGGAACAAGCGGGCTGGGGAGAGTGCGAATGAGATGAGGGAGAATGTGAAGGGATGAAAAAGAAGTCTGTGGTATGCAAACCCATCGGGACGCCGATGGAGAGCACGGCTTTTGCCGAAGTGGCCGGCCTGATTATTGCCGCTCGGCAACGGGCTCTTCGGGCAGTCAATACGGTCCTGATTGACCTCTATTGGCAGGTGGGCGAGTACATCAGTCGCAAAGTGGCTGCTGAGGCTTGGGGAAATCTCAGCGGCGAAATGAAACTGGTCTGAAACTGGCGGTTTGAAAGCGGATGATTT
>CAZYGH010000056.1:0-22798 GCA_964647595.1 uncultured Verrucomicrobiota bacterium | reverse complement strand
TGTCGGCATTCCGCTTGCTTTAAATGAGCCGTTCACATCTAACGCGACTGAAGGTGTGTTTGTTCCGATACCGACGTTGCCGGTGGATTTTACATTTAATATTGAACCGCCATATCCAAAATTACCGATACCAAACGTGGTGGCGCCAATGCCCCAAACACCGCCACCCAATGACCAGATGGCGCTGTTGCTATAGGTGGATGCAGGTGAATTTCCAAAAGAAGTAACTCCGGGGATAAATACCATGCTGGCTTCTGTTCCTGATGGGTTTCCAATTTGAAATTGACCAAAATTACTACTGGGTGAACGGATAATTACTTTTCCATCTGTAGCGGTTGACGAAGAATTGACCTGCAGCACTCCGGCTGGTGCAGGTGTCCCAATACCGACATTGCCGCTGGCGTCGGAGACGATGGCGGAGTCGCCCACGGTGCCGCTGGCGGTGAACTTGGGCACGGCGTGAACCGTGCCGGTTCCGCCGACCTTGGCGTTCCAGGCGGTGATGTCGCCCGCCGCGATGCCGTGCGCCGCGCTGGCGCCGAAGACCGGGTCGCTCTCCGCGAAGGCCGTGCCGTTGATGCGCAGGCTACCGGTCAAGTTGACGTCGCCCAGCACGTCCAGCGCATAGCCCGGATTGGCCACGCCCACGCCCACGTTGCCACCGCTATACTGAATCTTCCCGCCACCCCCCGTGCTCCAATACGTGTCCGTCGAACTCGCCACCGGCGTACCGTTGATCGTCACCGCCGTGCCATTGATCGAACCGGCGACGTCGAGCTTGTAGCCGGGTGTCGCCGTCCCGATGCTTACCATTCCACCTCCACCAGCAAGAAACACGGTACCAGCAGTATAGTTATTGATGTAAGTCTCATAACCGCTTTTTGGATCCAGATGTAAGTTCCCAGTGGATGTTTGAATCCTGGCTTCGCTGAAATCAGTATTATTCCACCCACCCAGCAGGAGCGATCTGCCAAAGGTTGCGTTCGGTCCAAGCCGAATGGCAGTGGCGTCACCCGAGGATACATCCAGTTTTGCTGCCGGCGTCGCCGTCCCGATCCCCACCTTCCCGTCCGACTGCACCCGCGCCAGCTCGTTGCTGTCGGCATCGCGCACCGTGAACGCGCTCGATCCATTCGTGCTGTCGAGAGTCGCCTTGATATCGCCCGCCTGCCCCTGCACCGCCCACGCGCCCAGCGCCAGCAGAATCGCCCATCCGCGTTGAATTCGATTTGTCTTCATGTGTGTTCTCCTTCGTTTCTTTTTTGAAATGTTTCCTGCCCCAACGTCATGCCAACCCCGCCGCCGCCTGGTTTCCATCCGAATCCACCATCACCAATCCATCCATCATCAAATCCCGCTCGAAATCCACCAGCACCCCCATCGCCAATCCCCGCTTCTCCAGCGCCTCCCGCAGCGCCTCCTTCTCCGTCTCCCCCGCCATCCCTGCGCCCGACCTCACCAAAACCAATCCCGCCAATTCCATCTCGTGTGCGCCGAATTTCCGCACCTCTATCCCCATGCCCTCCAACTCCCGCGCCAGCCAGGCCCATCGCGCATTCGCGTCCGCCCCCTGTCGAAAAGTTTTCTTCGTCCGCAAGGCAGCCTGAAACACCGCCATGCGCAAATTGGACAACCGATCGCGATCTACACATTCTTTCATGCGCCCCATCTTGAACCCTCACCCCACCGATTGTCTGTAGTCCTGAGGCTGATTTTTCGTGTAGGCCCGGCCTACAAAATCCGCTTTTTGTAGTCCTAGGCCTACACGCCCCCATGACCCAGTTTCGCCCAGATTCAATAACCCATATCCAATGTTCAAGTGCCAATCTTCAAGTTCTCGATTTAATTTCCTTGGTTCAGCGGACGACACGGAGGTCGTCCCTCCATTTCTCCCCCCCCCCGCGCCTCTGCGCCTCTGCGCGAAAACCGGCTGCTCCTCTTCTCCTTTCCAATCCCACACCCCAACCCATTTTCCCGCAGGATTGAATCCCATTCGAGCCATTCGCGTCATTCGTAGTTAAACCGGCTGTTCAGATCGGAGTCTCATTTCGCGCATTCCGCGTCTTTCGTAGTTGCAACTTCCCATCCATGTCCATCGGTGTTCACCGTGGTTCAATCTCTCTTCATCCCCCCTCTTCTTCCCTCTGCACCCTCTGCGGCAAAAAATCTTCCTCCCCATTTTTCCCATTTGCATCACGCAAAAGGCTGTTCCCTTTCACTCCATTGCGATATTTTCCACCCCATGGTTTTGTACGTCGCCATTCTGTTCCTCTGCGCAGGCAGCTCCATTCCTCTCGCCGCCATGGCTTGGCATCGCCGCCCCTCGCGCGGTGCCCGGGCGCTCTTCTTCTTTCTTCTGTGCATCGGCTGGTCGTGTTTCGCCTACGCCCAAAACCTCATGTCCCCCGACTTGGCCGGCAAACAATTCTGGAACCATGCCGAATATCTGGGAGACATGTTCCTGACGCCCCTCATGCTCGTGCTGGCCCTCGTGTTCACCCACCGGGAAAAATGGATCCGGCCCATCCCCATGCTCCTGCTGTTCGCCCTTCCCGTGCTCACCCTTCTCGCCAACTGGACCAACCCCTGGCACCACTTGTACTACACCGCCACGTGGATCGACGCGAGCGGCCCCCTGCCCATTCTGGCCAAAACCCGCGGGCCCCTCTACTTCATCAAATTTTTCTATGCCTACACCGCCGCCGCCTTCGCTCTGATTCTCCTCGCCCGCTCCATCCGCCGCGCCGACTCCGCCGCCCGCCCCCAGCTCTGGCTCCTGCTCGCCGCCTTTCTGCTCCCCATCCTCCTCAACGCCCCCTATCTCTTCCACCTCATGCCCCACAAGCATGTCAACCTCACTCTCATGGGTTTCGCGGGTTCGAGCGCGCTGGTCTCCATCGCCATGTTCCGCTATCGCCTCCTGTCGGAAGCCCTGCTCGAACAGCAACGCCTCGAACAACGCAATGAACTGTTGCTCAACCACGCCAACGCCATCCTCTATACCATCACGCCCGAAGGCGTTTTCACCTACGTATCCCCCAACTGGACCCGCCTGCTCGGCCATCCCACGGACTTCGTTGTCGGAAAGAACTTTTCCACCTTCGTTTTGGCCGATGACCATCCCTCCTGCTTTGAATTTCTTTCCCGCGTCGTCCAAACGGGCCACCTCCAAAGCGGCATCGAATACCGCGTTCGACACAAAACCGGCCAACTCTTCTGGCACACCTCCAGCATCATGCCGGTCATGGACAAGCAAAACCAGATTGTCGCCTACGTCGGTGCCGCCCACGACGTCACCAGCTTCAAGCAAGCCCAAGAGGAATTGCGCGACGCCAACCGGCATCTCGCCGACCACGTCGCCAGCCGCGAACAAGAGCTGCGCGAGGCCATCGCCGACACCCTCGTCGCCGCCGAAAGCGAAGCCCGCCGCATCGGCGAAGACATCCACTCCGGCCTCTGCCAAGACCTCGTCGGCATCGCCCGCCTCGCCGAATCCGTCGAAGTCCAACCCGACAAAGCCTGCCTCCCCTGCCGCCAAACGCTCGATCTCATCCGTGAACAATCCGCCCGCCTCGCCGGCGTCGCCCGCGCCTATTCCCACGATCTCGCCCTCCCCGAACTCGACGCCCCATCTTTTTCCGACGCGCTCGAAACCCTCGCCCGCCGCACCGAACAACTCTTCCACGCCGAAGTCGAAATCAACGCCAATCTGGAACCAGCCCCCTTCGACCGCACCCAATCCGTCCACGTCTTCCGCATCGTCCGCGAAGCCATTTCCAACGCCGTCCAGCACGCCCATGCCCGCCATATCTGGATCGACCTCATCCAGGAATCCACCCAGCTCGTCCTCTCCATCTCCAACGACGGCCAAGACCTCCCGTCCCCCGAACGCCTCTCCGCCGGCCTCGGCCTCAAGCAAATCCGCATGCGGGCCCGCCTCCTCGACGCCACCTTTTCCATTACCCGACGACCCGACGGCAAAACCGTCGCCGAACTCGCCATCCCAAAAGCGGCACAGGAATCCCCATGAACCCCACCCCAAAACAGATCTTCGTCGTGGACGACCACCCCTTGGTTCGCAAAGGCCTCTGCGACGCCATCCGCACCCAGCCCGACCTCGCCGTTTGCGGCGAAGCCGTCGGCTGGCACGACGCCTTGGACGCCATTCAAGCCCTGCATCCCGACGCCCTCGTGCTCGACCTCAACCTAAAAGACGGCAACGGCTGGACGCTCATCGAACACCTCCAAAACGCCAACGCCCTCCCCCCCTCCCTCGTACTCTCCGTCTGCGATGAAGACCTCTACGCCATCCGCCTCCTGCAAGCCGGCGCCCGCGGCTATTTGATGAAAGACTCCCCCATCGCCGACGTGCTGGCCGCCCTCCGCAAAATCCTCGCCGGCCATGTCGCCGTCAGCGACGCCATCGCCTCCCGCCTACTCCAGCCCGGCGGCCAGCCCGCCTCCGAAGCCCGCTCCCGGGAAATCCTCAGCGACCGCGAACTCCAAGTCTGCGAAATGCTCTCCCAAGGCCACGGCAACAAAGAAATCGCCGCCCGCCTCGGCATCAGCCCCAAAACCATCGGCACCTACAAAGCCCGCCTCATGGAAAAACTCGGCGTCCGCACCACCCCCGAACTCATCGCCGCCACCCGCGCCACCACGCTGAGAGTCACCCCATGATGTCTCCCAGAAAAGTTTTCCACAGTATGGAAAAAGTTTTCGCCATTTTTCCACACAATGGAAAAAATTTTTCCACACTGTGGAAAATCTAAAACCCCATGCCCATTCTTTCCAACATCGGACGTAAATCGCCCCAGACACGGGCACTCATCACCTTCATCTACCTCGTGCTTTTCATCGGCGCGATTTCCATGCTCTATCCCCTCGGCCTCATGATTTCCGGCTCCACCAAATCCATCGCCGACCTGCGCGAAACCGCCCTCGTCCCACGCTTTCTTTACTCCGATGAAGCCCTCTGGCAAAAGCATCTCGAAGCCCTCTTCAACGAATCGATGGATTCGCTCAACATCACGTTGGATAGCGACTACGCCACTTTCGAAAATATCCCGCTGCCGCCCCCCGACGCCCCCGGCTCTGAACTCGTCCCGCTTTGGCGCGAATTTCTGGCATCGGACCTCTTGCCATCCCACGCCATCGCCCTCGGTCATTTTTGGGCCCCCCAAGCCGGCGCGTTCCCGTCACAACTCCGCGCCTTCCGCGACCACCTGCGCCAAAAATTCGGAACCCTCGCCGCGCTCAATGCCGCCCTCGGCACCGACTTCGACGCGTGGTACACCGTGTTCATTCAGCCCCCCGCGTATCTCTTTCCACATGCCCTCCCTGACGCCACCCCGCTCGCCACCGAATTCGACACCTTCAAGCTCACCGCTCCCTCCTACTGCAAAGTCATTCTCTCCCCCCAAGGCTTCTTCAAAAAACTGTATCTCAAGCCGCGCTACACCAAAGACATCGCCACCTACAACGCCGCTCACGGCACGGCCTACGCCTCCTACGCCGACATCCCCCTCCCCCGCACCTTCCCCACCAACGCCTCTCCACTCATCCAAACCGAATGGACCGACTTCACCACCCACACCCTTTCCCCCCTTTGGCAAACCAACAGCACCCTCGACACACCGGAGACGCGCTGGCAAGAATGGCTTGCCGCGCGTCAGAATTCAGGAGTCCGAATTCAGGAGTCAGAAGAAAAATCCGCCATTCTTCATTCCCCATTCTTAATTCTTCATCCCCCATTCTTAATTCTTAATTCTTCATTCTTAATTCTTAATTCCCCCTCGCCCCCTTCTTCCCCCCTTCCCCAATTCGCCCACCACGCCTCTTTGTTCCGCGAACACAAAGCCGAACTCCGCCGCGAATTTCTCTTCCGCAACTATCGAACCGTGCTCGACCACATTCTCTTCCACGGGCGAGGCATCCTCAACACCATCGTTTATTGCACCCTCGCCGTGCTTCTCGCCCTCCTCGTCAATCCCCTCGCCGCCTACGCCCTCAGCCGCGCCCGCCTCCCCGCTGCGCCGCAAATTCTTCTCTTCCTGATGCTCACCATGGCCTTCCCTCACATGGTCACGCAAATCCCCGTTTTCATTTTGCTGCGCGAACTCGGCCTTCTCAATACGTTCGCCGCCCTCCTCCTCCCCGGCATGGCCAGCGGCTACTCCATCTTTCTGCTCAAAGGCTTCTTCGACTCCCTCCCGCGCGACCTCTACGAATCCGCCCAGCTCGACGGCGCCGGAGAATGGACCCTCTTTTGGCACATCACCATGCGACTCTCCACGCCCATCCTTTCCGTCATTGCCCTCCAAGCCTTCACCGTCGCCTACGCCAATTTCATGTACGCCCTGCTCATCTGCCAAGACCCCAAAATGTGGACGCTGATGGTCTGGCTCTACCAGCTCCAACAACGCTCCGGCCCCGGCGTCGTCCAAGCCTCCCTCCTCCTCGCCGCCCTCCCCACCCTCGCCATCTTCCTCGCCTGCCAACGCGTCCTCCTCCGCGGCATCGTCGTCCCGGTGGAAAAGTAGCCCACCACCTCGTCCGTTTTTCAACATTCGGCTTGTCTGCAACCTGCCATGAACGTATTTTCCACGGGGTGAGCGCTTCAACCATAGTGAACAAGGGTAATGGAAATCAAACCTCCCACCCATTTGGAAATAGTCTGTGATTCCACGCATCATTCATTTCATATATTTTCCGTGGGATGAGCAGCACAAGCTCAAATCCGACGAGAACGATTTTGATCACGCTCCCTTTTTTGCAATGCGCCGTTACGCGCCTGATTTCGAAGTGCGGTTGTGGACCTATTCAAAAGCAAAAGAATTTTGCTCGAGTCTTTATCCCTCTGTATGGGACGTCGTTCAAAAATGCCCCCACCCCACCATGATGGTCGATATCCTTCGATGGGTTGTCATTCATCATTTCGGTGGAATCTACTGGCAAATGACCACAACCCCTCTGACCGACATGAATCATCTCCTGCCTTCAGAGGGAAAAACCGTTCGCCTATTCACTGAATTCAACTCGACCCCAGACCAGTGCCGCCTCATGGCTGCTGAACCCATACGCAACGGCGAGCCTGAAGAACCTATTCGAGTACTGAATCAAGTGTTTTCCGCTCAGCCTAAAACGTATTTTATTCAGAAACACATCGATCTCATCTTAAAACGGAATCTCACATACACGCCTCGCAAGGATTATGACATCCTGTTCATTGGAGCGAATGCCGCACTCAGTACGTCCTATGATCGTTTCGGAAAAACTGATCCCACCGTGGAGTTGATCAACCTAGAAAACTCTAGGCTCATGCTCAAATGGCGTTATCTAGGCTCTTGGCGAAAAGAAACTCGCACAGCCCCGATTGCCGCCCCCACACTGAATCCGCCACCCGCATACTGTCGTCTGGATCAAATTCCCACGTTGGCTTTGGGTTACCACAAATGGATTAAACACCATCCCCATGAAAAATGGCTTACTCAACTCGACACCACATCCTCCCGAACCAGTTCCATCTCCTTTTTGAAGCAGTGGATCACAAATCAGGGTATTCGAAGCGTATTCGAAGCTCCATGCGGCATTCTTCAACCCGTCGAACTACCCTGTCCCTATGAGGGCGGCGACCCCAGCCGCCTTATCGTTCACGCTAATCAACAACAAACCAAGAAAGCGGATATTCGCTTCAGGCATGTCAACATGCTGTACACCCACTTCCCCTCGGTCGACCTCTTCGTCTGCCCAAATTTTCTCGAATTTCTCTCTTTCTCAGAAGCCCGGCGTGTATTGCGCCGTATCCTTGCATCAAAACCGAAATTCCTTGCGCTAACCGGATACTCCCTCTTGGGCGAAACGTGGGACACCGCCTTGGGCGATTTTCGCCCCCTCAATCTCCGCTTACCCCCCTTCCAGTTTCCCGAGCCAACAACAACCCTTCCCTTCCCCACCACCCCAAACGGCCGTCCAGATCGATGTCTATGCCTCTGGAAAATCGATTCTCTTGGAACATTCATCCATCAGCCACCTAACGTTGAAAGAAACTCATAATGTCCATCACGAAGGCCATCAAAACTGTTGTCAAGAAATCGTCCATCCTTCGACAACTTCTAGCCTACTTCCATACCACCCGATATCAACGAACCTACTTCGACCGAAATCTGAACTGGTTCCAGCGGTGCATTGAAAAAAAGAACATCGATATCATTCAGGCCTTACCAACGTATGTTCCCTGCGCGGAAGGAAATTGTTTTGAAATTGCACAACTTTCCCTGCAATCCGCACAGCAAGTCGCCGACTTGCTTCCCGTACTAGCGGAGCGCATCGGTATCTTGCCCGTGGAAGAGCCCATTACCGCAGAACAATTTTGCCAAAACATGCACGGAACGGATGCTGCCCCTTTGCTAAAACAGTACTTCGATGAATATGGAAGTGATAAAAGTAGAACTCATAACTATCATTTGATTTATGGAGCCCTGATGCGGGACCCATCTAAAGTTCAATCCCTTCTTGAAATCGGATTGGGCACGAATAACACAGATGTCGTCTCCAGCATGGGAGAAGCCGGAAAACCTGGCGCATCTCTGCGTGCGTTTCGAAAATTTTTGCCGAATGCCAAAATCTATGGCGCCGATATCGATCAACGAGTGTTGTTTGAAGAAGAAAGAATTAAAACATATTTTGTAGATCAAACCCGCCTTTCCACGTTTGATGAGCTTGCCAAATCCATTCAAGAACCACTCGATTTCATCATCGACGATGGTTTGCACAACCCCAACGCCAACGTAACCGTATTAATATTTTCTATCTCTCGCCTCAAAGCAGGCGGATGGGTTGTCATAGAAGACATCAAACAATCTGCCTTGCCCGTCTTCCGCACAGCCTCATGCTTGCTTGCTAGCAAATTCAACTGTCTCATTGTAAAAACAAAATCGGCATATGTGTTTCTTGCCTTCCGATTATAAGTTCACACATTCTTCAGTTACATCTACCCCAGAAATGTTGAGATGGAGATGAGACATGGCAATTGACCAAAATGGGTTGAAATTTTTATTACTCTCCAAAGCAAAGGGAGTCGATTTTTCCAATACGGCCATGATTGGACGACAACGTCTTAATTTAACACCGGATGAATTCAAGGCCACCTTGGATCAATGTTGCATTTCGTATAACGAAGCATCCGTTCGGTCTGTGATGTACGACAACGATCATTATTCGGATGTTTTCTTTAAAACCTTAGGGGCAATGAATCTCACATCCCTTGATTACTCCGACTATGAAGGCGCAACCGTCATCCACGACATGAACCATCCTGTTCCAGATGAACTCAAAAGCCGTTTTTCCGTTGTTTTAGACGGCGGCTCCTTGGAACATGTCTTTAATTTTCCAATTGCGATTCAAAACTGCATGAAAATGGTCGCACCCGGCGGGCATTTCATGACCATTACGCCAGTCAACAATTTCATGGGACATGGATTCTACCAATTCAGCCCTGAATTATTTTTTAGTTTGCTAAATCAAAATAACGGATTCGAAATTCAATCTGTTCTAATTTTTGAAGACCGACCTAACGCAGAATGGTATCAAGTGGTCAATCCATCCTCCATCGGCGGCCGCGTCACTCTCATCAATTTACGACCAACATATTTGGTCGTGATTGCTCGCCGAGTTTCTCAAGAAGAGTTGACCCTTAAATACCCCAGTCAAAGCGATTATGTACCGATATGGGAAGGTGCCTCTTCGTCTCCATCTGTTCGTCCGGTACGGGGCAAAATTCTATCCACCTTCCTGAAATTGACTCCAGCTTGGGCCAAAGAGTTTATAAAATCCATCTTGAGTCGTTGGAAGTCGCGTCATGTTTTTAATAGAATATTTTTCTCGCCATTTGATTGGGCTTCCCAATGTCATGGGCTTGATTCCTTGATTTCTTTTCAGGACCTATCGGTCGTTTCAACCCCCATATGCTCTAAATCAGAAAAAAAGTGAGGAAAGATTTCTTGATCCAATCAAAAAGGCCGAGGCTTTCGCCTCGGCCTTTGCCGCAATGGGGGAGGTTATTCCACCAAGTCAATCAGGTTGCGCACGGCATCCTTGTTGTCACCGCCCTCGGAAGAAGAACCTTCCGAAGAGGATTGTGATTCTCCGCCACCCTCTTGTTGGGCTTGCTGTGACGGACCGTCTTCACGAGGAGGACGGTTTCCGCCTCCATTGCCGCCACGATCGCCACCGCGGTCGTTCCGGTCGCGCCGGGGACCCCGCTCACGACGAGGGCCACGGTCACGACGGTCGCCGCCACCATTGCCGCCGCGATCGCCACGGTCTCCACGCTCCCCGCGATCTCCGCCCGGCATCCCACCCTGCAGAAATGCTTTGCGGAACGTGCTGCTGCACAACACAGGAATGCCTGCTTCCGTCGCACGGCTTTCCATCGTCACACCCGAACTAACGAGCATGCCATTGTTCTGGCGGCACAGCTTCAAGGCCGTAGCCACAAGCTGCTCGGTATCGGACTCGAAGAATACCTTCAAGCCGTTGAACTCTCCGCCATTCTCTACCTCGCGCAACGGGCGTTCGCTTTCGAACACCACCTGAATCTCGAGAGCTTCCTGCTTGGCCACTCGCGCCAACGCATGTAGCATCTGAATCTGCTCTCGAGGCGCCATGCGCCGACCCGTCTTCTCATCCACCAATCGTGCTCCATCCACCACATACGTGCGTGAATTCCGGCGTGGCGCATCGCCTGCCGGAGCGAAGAACGATTTGATCGTCTCAATGAACTTCATCCGAATGTTCATCCTTCTTTTTCTTGTCGTTGTCCCGGGACGACTTCTGCCGCGGCTGCAATCCGAAACCACCCCAGGGGGGTCACGATGTACCCGCCCATCCCTTGATTATGCCTGCCTGCTATGTCGATGCGCGCACGCTGTCAGGTTTTCTTCATATTCAAAGCGGTTTTAAAAGGGTTTGGTAAATATGCGTTCATGGCGGCACGATGAACCCACCCGCCATGCCGATGCGCGCAGGGTGGCATGGATTCCTCTTTACCACTTTCCCCGCCGGATCGCGTTCGTACGGGCGGTCTCGGCAAGACCGCCATCCCTTATTCATCCGTGTCGATCAGCGTTCGTCCGTGGTTCAAAGGGGTTGTCGAGTTACGAACCTTTGAGCATCTCGTTGATCGCGACCGCCGCCTTGCGACCCTCGCCCATTGCCAAAATGACGGTGGCCGCACCCAGCACAATGTCGCCACCCGCAAACACATTAGGCAAACTGGTCTTGCCGTTCTCGTCCGTCACGATGTGCCCGTATTTGTCCACCGCCAGCCCCGGCGTGGTCTGCTCGATCAGTGGATTCGACTCGTTGCCAATCGCCACAATCACCGCATCCATCCCCATCTGAAATTCGCTACCCTTCATTTCCACCGGACGCCGACGCCCACTTGCATCCGGCTCGCCCAGCTCATAGCGCAAGCACTCGATGCCCGTCACCTTTCCATTCTCGCCCAGAATGCGCTTCGCATTTTGAAGCATGTGGAATTGAATACCCTCTTCCTTGGCGTGGGCCACTTCTTCAACTCGAGCTGGCATTTCGACTTCCGTGCGGCGATAAATCAGATGAACTTCCTTCGCGCCCAGCCGCATGGCCGTACGCGCCGCATCCATCGCCACATTCCCCCCCCCTAGCACCGCCACCCGCTGCGCCGCATGGATCGGCGTGGCCGCATGCTCGACATCATAGGCCTTCATTAAATTCGAGCGTGTGAGATATTCGTTCGCCGAATACACCCCCACCAAATTCTCGCCCTCGATGTTCATGAACTTCGGCAATCCCGCTCCCGAACCAATAAACACCGCATCAAACCCGTCCTTTGCAATCAAATCCGTCACCTTGCGCGTTCGCCCCACCACGAAGTTCGTGCGAATTTCCACACCCATTTGCTTCAGCGTGTCCAGCTCCGCGCGCACAATCGCCTTCGGCAGGCGAAACTCTGGAATGCCATACACCAGCACCCCTCCCGCCTTGTGAAACGCCTCAAACAACACCACGTCGTGGCCTGCTCGTCTCACATCTGCCGCCACCGTAATCCCCGCCGGACCGCTCCCCACCACCGCCACTTTCTTTCCGGTCGGTACCGCCACCATCGGCTTCGCCACCGCGCCCGCCTCACGCTCCCAATCCGCCGCATACCGCTCCAAACGGCCAATCGCCACCGCCTTGTCCACGGACTTCAAACTCTTGCCTACTGTGCATGGCTCTTGGCACTGCGTTTCCTGCGGGCACACCCGCCCGCACACCGCCGGCAACAAACTTTGTTGCTTGATGATGCCGATCGCCTTTGCCGGATCGCCCTCCGCCAACGCCGCAATGAACTGCGGAATCTGGATGCGTACCGGACAGCCCGCCACGCACGGCGCATTCTTGCACTGCAAGCAACGCGATGCCTCCACCCGCGCCTGCTCCGCAAAATAGCCCATCGCCACTTCCCGCATATTCCGCGCACGCACCAAGGGCTCTTGCGTCGGCATGTCTTGCGCCGGAATCGAAAGACGATCCTTCGCCTTCAACGGCTGCGGAAACGACTGAATCCGCGCCCATTCCTGACGCGCGGTCTTTTGCAACGATTCGGGGGTGTGAAAGCTCATTCCTTCAATCCTTTTTTCACAGCGGCTTCATGCAGGTTGCAACCCGCCGCCGCAATCTTCTCCTGCTCGCGATACGATCCCAGTCGCTGAATCATCTGGTCAAATTCCACCAAATGCCCATCAAACTCCGGACCATCCACACACACAAATTTCGTCTTCCCGCCCACCGTCACACGGCACCCCCCGCACATGCCCGTTCCATCGATCATGATCGTGTTCAAACTCACCACCGTCGGAACCGCGTACGGCTTCGTCGTCAGCGAGCAAAACTTCATCATCACCGGCGGCCCAATCGCCACCACCAAATTCGGCTTGGGCTCTTGCTTGCACAACTCTTTCAGCGGTTCCGTCACGAGGCACTTCCGCCCAACCGAGCCATCGTCCGTACAAATAATCACCTCGTCCGCAATCGCCCGCATTTCCTGCTCTAAAATCACCAACTCCTTCGTACGCGCCCCGATAATCACGATCAGCTTGTTCCCCGCCTTTTTCATCCCCTGCGCAATCGGATACATTGGCGCCACGCCAATTCCGCCGCCCACACATACCACCGTCCCGAACTTCTCAATATGCGTCGGCTTACCCAGCGGCCCCACCAAATTGGGAATTTCCTCCCCCTCCTTCATCTGCGCCAATAGCTTCGTACTCTTCCCTACCGCCTGGAAAATAATTGTGATGCTTCCCTCCGCCTCATCTGCATTCGCAATCGTCAGCGGAATTCGTTCCCCGAATTCGGTGTCCAACTGCAGAATAATGAACTGCCCCGGCTGCCGCTCCTCTGCAATCAGCGGCGCCTTCACTCGCATGCGATACACATCCTGCGAAAGTTGTTCCTTGGCGATAATTTCATTCATATCTTCGGTCTCCTGCCCATGTGACAATATTGTTCGATACTATCTAGATGTTCCCCCACCGCAATGATTATTTCTCCCGTTTTTGGAAAAGAGAAACAGTTGCGATTCATTCATTTTCATCGGGTGGGAGAGAGCGGACGGAACCCTTGCGTTGAAGAAGAACCACTTCCACATGGAACGGCCCCTGACTCCCAGCAAGGGTTGGAACGCCATAAAATTCCGATCGCGACCGTGTGAATCCCGATGCCCAGCCGTAGGCACCCGCCTGTCGTTTCTTAAAATGTCCGAGCGAACAACTTAGAGAAACGCGGCAATTTGGTTTCCCCATAAGGGCGGGCATACGCCGTGTTTTCCATCACGCGAAACACCTCGATTTGCCCCACGGCGCGCGGTGAATCCCGCCCGATAATTTCCCCCGTGACGGGCGACATCAGCGGCTCTTCGTCCATCGAAACATACAAAATCATTCCCGGCTGCAAGCCGGAGTCCAATCCGCGGTCCAAGGAAACCGATCCCTGCCCCTGCTGACGCCGCACACGGCATTCGAACGGCAACTTCGCCGAACGGCGCCTCATGTCCGCCTGAATCGTCCGCTTCCACGCATCAATCGTGGAGGGTTCCGCCGAAGCCGGTGCCACATGCGATGCAATCCGCTCCTTGCGCGCCTCATCCATGAGCGTCACCACCACGAAAGGTTGGCCTTCCTCGTTTTCCACAATCGACCCGTTGATGCGATAGGTGAATTCAGGAACCCGGCGCGCCAACGCCCGGGCTCCCTCCAAGTATTCAATCCCATCCGTGGCCTTCAGCATCTTCACCATCTCAGCATGATAGATCCCCGCTAGGTCGGAATGACCTTTGAAGGGCGGACACGCCACGGCATGCCTCAACAGAACCGATGCCTGTTTCGATGCCGGCGCTTCCTCGGCCCATGACGCCGTTCCGCCAGCCGCCAGCAATACCGCCACGCATCCAAACGCCACTTGCCGAATCCATCTTTGCCGCATGCCCAACTCCTTGCCGATTGATTCCGGTTCCTCAGCGCTTAAAAGGCTGCATTCAGAATCGGGAAGAAGGTGATCGGCCCTTCTTCAATCAAGTTGACCAACCCAATCTGAATGCCCCGCATGGACATCGTACGGTTGATCAGCCCAAACTGAATACCCGACACATCATCCGCCACATTAAAGAGTCCCAACTGGAACCCATTCATGTCATGCGCAACATTGTTGAACAAGCCTCCCTGCACACCGGACACGGAGCCCATCTGGTTGAAAACGCCAAACGTAAGCCCGTTGAAATCGGTGTCGACGAAATTCGCTAAGTTGAGCTGAATGGCGTCCATACGCCCCGCTCGGCTCACCAAACCGAAGTCCACACCCATCACCTCTTTGTTGTCGCTCATCGCCACGTTCAACCGCAAGCCCACCACCTTGGTCTGCTCCGAAACCAACTGAATGTTCGGCCCCCAGATGCCCAGTTGGACCGGAGTGATGTCCATCGCCATGGCGGGTGCCACCAACAAAGCCATCAGACAGAATGAAAGAATTCCATTTTTCATATTTAGCCTCCAAAGATCGAACGGGTTTTCTGCTTGCGAATTTCCTTCTCGTCGGCCCAAATCAGGCGGCCTGACTTCAAATCGCGCAGACTCATGGTGTACTTGTAGTAGACGTCCTGCAAGCGCCCCTGATTCTGCTCAATCTCCGACAAGTTCGACGTCAGCATGTATTGAGGAGCATCCTGCTGGCCGGAAGCAATGGGATCCTTCGATGCCACTTGCTGATAGGCCAATTCTTCATTCAGCGCGCCTTCCGTGGTGCGGTCTTGGAAGCTGAACTTGCGAGAGCGAATCAGCTTCGTGCGAATGCTATCGGTGACCGATTCCGTGTCGATGTGCTGCATGGTCTTGTTCTTCACCTTGTCCACGATGAGCAATGGCGGCCCGTTGACCGAGATTTCCTCGATCGCTTCATCCATCAACAACGAATCCACCATTTTTGCCGCAATCTGCTGCAGATCCGACGAACCAAACCCCGTGGAAATGGGCTTCGATGATGTTTCATCGCCATATTCCACCGTTGTCGCACAGCCCGACACCAAGAGTGCCAACATTCCGGCAATCGAAATCAGTTTCAGTGTTTCTTTCATAGTTCTCCCTCGGGGCATATTGCCCGCTTCTTCTCTTTTGATAATCTTTTTCCCTAATGAAAACCGCTACTTGATAATCCAGCGCGTTTTCTCGCCTTCCCGTATGCGCAATTTGAAGGAAACCGCGCGAGCATCCGGCGCCACCCCTTGAATGGTGCGCGTTTCCTTGCCGTTCAGCACCAAGGGGCGCCACGGATCGGTGTCGGGATCAATCTCCGCGCCCGTCTCGTCAAACCACGCAAACTTCGACTGGGCCACACAGGTCTTGTTCATGCGCGAAGTCAGTTTCACACTGGCCTTCATCAGCCCATTCTTCGTCTGCCCTGTGGTCATATCGTCCACCTTGAGGTGCTTGGCCAACTTGGCATTGTCGACCTGAAGAATTTGTTGCATGATCCCATCGGCATCCGTCTCGGAACCCACGGTGATCCCAGACGTATTGGGCGAGGCACATCCCGCCGCAAAAGCCACGACGAACGCCAACCCTACAAGTATACTCCACTTCATTTTCATTTTTCCATTCCTCCTCATCACTTGCTTTCTTGCTGAATCACATTGATCAAATTGGCATCTTTATTGCCGTCGGTGTCGCCAATCGACAGCGACTGAGGCATTCCTTCCAACCGAATGTAGCTATTGCTGGACTGCGCCGCCTCTCCCCCTGCCAATGTGGTCTTGGCTTGGGCATCGGCCGCACTTTGTTCACGCGCAATGGCATCGATGCGAGCCTGTTCCTCCATCTCACCCTTGCGAGCAAGACCTTCGGCCGACATTTCCATTGCCACATTAAACGTCTGCCCATCCACCACGTTCACGCTTTTCTCCCATGTGGCATACCCTTCCTTGGCGACACGCATCCGATGCACACCTGGACGAAGCTGAAACACTCCCGGCGCACTCCCTACCGCCACGCCATCCACTTCCACGGTCGCACCTTCCGCCGTGCTGGTCACCGTCACACTCGCCAGCGCCTTGGGTGCCGGCTTGGCCTCTTCGATCTTCGCCATGCTGCCCTGCACACGTCCCGCCAGCTCCACGGCACCGCGATCCAGCAACGAGTTCACCTGATCGCCCGCCTGCACCTGAATGTTGGCGTTCTGCGCCACTTTCTCGCTCACCGCAATCACGTCACCATACAACTGGGCACCATCCCCACCTTCCAGCACGCGCAACGCCAGACGCAAGGTCGTAACCGTCTGCTGCTGAGTCTGACCATACGCCTGGACGCTGGTTTTGTTCTCGCCCATCGACACAAGCGATGCAAACACGAGATAGTCCGCATTCATCATCTGCGCCAGTCTCAAGGCAGAGGCGGCTTGCGTCGGCTCATCCGCTGTGCCTTCGGACTTCACCGTCTGCAACACTTCCACCGCTTGGCGAAGCACTTGCTGGGATTGAGCATCCCGCGACTCCGCAAACCGATCCATCACATCCTGCGACCTAATCACCTCGAAACCGGCATCCGTCAGACGTGTACTGACTAACTCACGAAAAGAGTCGACTTGCCCCTCCAGATTGGCACCGGCCCGGTTCTGTACAAACAAAGCCGCCCTCGGCGCCGCCTGAGCCACCGAAACACCCAACACCACTCCAAATAGAACGTTGATCCAGACTCTCTTCATTTTCTACTCCTTATGCTGTCTCCAGCTATTATGGTTGCACCATCACATGTGAAAATACAGCCAAATCAATGTGCGTCACATAAACCAAAGTCGTCTTGCCCGCCTTCAGGGTTACGTCCCCCGACCAAACGCCCCCCAACGCCACCGTAGCCGTCCCCGGATCCACCCACGCACTCAGCACCTGAATATGCGCCGGCAACGTCAGCCAGCTCCGTAAATCGGCCTGCTCCGACAACACATTATACAGCGTCGCCGCCAACTCTCCCCACGTTCCGCCCGCATCTTTGGCCGCCTTGGATGCCACCGCCTTCGTCACCGCACGCGCCACCTGCCGCGTCAAAATCCCTGGCATCTGCTCCGCCAAGCCCCGCGCCGCCAGCGCCGACACATTGCAAATGGGCGCCGTCTGCCCTATCCCGCGACCACCTACACTCACACTCACCGGTACTGCCACGGGAACAAATTTGGCGTACACCGGCAAAGCCACCATGCCAATCGAATCCGCCGCCGGAAGCGGATACGGAATGGCAACCTCCGACTTTTCCGGCACCAATCCTTCTTCATACAACACCACCAACCGCGCCTTTTTCTTCAGCTCAGTCGAACCATCGGCGGGAGTCTGCGCAGCACTGGGAAAACGTCGCGAAAAATCATCCACATCCTCCCGCATTCCCAGCCGCTTGCCCAACCGGATCACGTCCTGCTGTAACGTGGGATTCTCGGGATAAATTTCGATCGCCTTCTTGCAATCAATGTACGCATCGTTGGGCTCTCCCAGCATTTCCCAAATCACCGACGACACATAAAAGGTCGCCGCATTTTGAAAGGAATATTTCACCGCCCCCGCCATTTCATCGAGCCCCGCATACACCGACAGCAAATTCGGATCGCGCTCCTCATCCGGCGACACATTTTCCTGTTTGGCCGAGGATGACTTCAGTTCCCCCGCATGACGGCTACGCGCCGCCTCCTGTTCGCGATTGGCCAACCGAACCTCGACTCCCGCGCCGATCACATCGCTCTTCGCCAAGTAATTCAACGCCTGATAATGATGAACCAGCGTACGTTCATAACTCGGTGCCCGATACGGAATCACCTTGTCATTCACCAAGACCGCCCCCGTCTGTGCCGCCGCCCCCGATGCCGAAATCGCCGCCTTGTTGTCCTGCTCCTCCGTCGCCGCAATCGCCCCCGCAAACGCCGACCTCGAAATACCGAAATCCCCCTCCAACTGCGCCAAACGCCCCATTTCCATGGAGAACAGAACCTGCGCTGTCCCATTTGTCCGCTTGCCAAACGTCTTCTGATAATCCGTCTTTTGACCCGCTCGCAGTGGTGCCAGCGTCGTCTCTTCCATGCCCATCGGATACTGGCTAAATGTCCCGCAACCCGCCAATAGAACGACACAAAGAACGCCCAAGATGACCCCGCGTCCTTTTTGCAGATTGACTGAAATGAACCGCCCTTTCACCATATCACTTGTGAACATAGCACTCCCGACTTCTTCGAACACGCAAAATCGTATCTGGGCCGACGCTCATTGCCATATGCAGGATCCGCGTCTCGCCCCGCATCTTACGCAGGTTCTGGCGCGCGCCCAACAAGCTGGCATCGAGCTTCTCCACGTCAACGCCACTTGCGAAGCCGACTGGCCCGCCGTTCGCGCACTCGCCGATTCCCACCCCCGCCTCATCCTCTGCTCCTTCGGCATCCACCCGTGGTTCATTCATAGCCGAAGCTCCCGCTGGCTCCAAGCCCTCCGCGACATTCTCTCCACCCGCCCCGCCGGCATCGGTGAAATCGGGATCGACGCCCGCATGGGCGACAACCTCGACGCCAACCGGGAATCCATTTTTCGCACCCAACTCGACCTGTCCTACGAACTCGCCCTTCCCACCAGTCTCCACTGCCGCGACGCATGGCCTCGCATGTTGGAGATTCTTCTCGCCCTTCCTTCCCATCCCGCCGGTCTCCTCATTCATGCCTACTCCGGCCCCACCGACGCCCTCCCCGCCCTCGCCGCAAACAATGTACACATCTCCTTTGGCGGCACCCTCACCCGCCCCAAGAACGCCCGTGCCCGTGAAAATGCTACACAAGTGCCCCTCGGCCATTTCCTGCTCGAATCCGATTCTCCCGATTTGCCCCCCACCCTGCCCGATGGCACCCCGCCGCATCTCATGGACAGCGACGGCAAGATTCTCTCCGAACCCGCCTATATTCCATACATTGGCCAAATCCTCGCCCAGCTCCGCCACACCACGCCCCGCGAAATCGCCGCGCAAACCACCGCCACCGCGCGACGCCTCTTCGCCAAACTCCTGACCTGAATTCCTCACACCCCCTTCAGTCGCCCCCGCCCCCCATTTCGTTACCCACCGCCCCTTTTCCCAACTATCACAATTAATTAATTGTGATAGTCGCCGTTTTCCACAGTGTGGAAACATTTCTTCCATTGTGTGGAAAAATCGCGAAAAAGTTTTCCATTCGGTGGAAAACTATTCCATCCGCCCGTACACCCTCGGATCGAACGCCGCCCGCAGCCCATCGCCCACAAAAACTCCCGCCAGCATTGTGAAAAATAGCGCCAGCGATGGATACAACACCAACCACCACGCCTTCGGAAATTCCTGCGCCTGCGACAGCAACTCCCCCCAGCTTGGCGTGGGGGGCGGCAAGCCAAATCCCAGATAATCCAACGCCGCCATCACGCCAATCGCGCCCACCAACGAAAACGGGAAAAATGTCACCAACGGCACCAGCGCATTCGGCAACATATGGCGAAAGAGAATCTTCCGCGTCGGCAACCCAATCACCCGCGCGGCCTCCACAAACGGCAACTTTCGCAAACGGAAAAATTCCGCCCGCATGTAATACGAAATGCCAATCCAATTAAAAACCGCATAGACACCCAGCAGGAGCAGAAAACTCTGCCCGTACACCGAGCCCAGCAAAATCAGCACATAAATGAAAGGTAGCGATTCCCACACCTCGATGAAACGCTGTCCCAGCAAATCCACTTTCCCACCGTAATATCCCTGGACCGCCCCCGCCGCCGTCCCCAAAACCATGGTCGCCAGCACCAACACCATTCCAAATGACAGCGACGTTCGAAACGCATATAGCATCCGCGCAGCCACATCCCGCCCCGAGGAATCAATTCCCAGCGGATGTCCCTTCACCGGACGAAACGGAAACCGCACCTGCTCGCGAATCGTGGTGAACGTCCACCCTTCCGTTCCGGGCACTGGAAATCCGGGAGGAAAATTCGGTTGTTCCGCATCCACCACCGCTTTTTGTGTCGCGCCCGAGGAGAGGGCTTCTCTAAACGTCACCCGAACCCGCGACGGCGCGGCACCGCGCGGTTCGTAGGGCGACAACGAAATCCATTTGCCATTCGCTTCCTCATCCACTGCCCCCGCCGCCTGATCCGCAAACCGTGACACCAACCCTTTCTGAATTTTCTCCGACCACTCGCCTGCGGACACCCCCGTTTCGAGCCCGAAAAATTCGCCAGCACCCGTCATGCGAACGATCCGTCCCTGTGCATCCACATCCACGGAGGCCACACGCGGCTCCGGCACCGCCACCACCGTCACGGTGTTGGGCAACACAATATCTGACGGCTTCAAGCTCTCCATCGGACCAAATGGAATCAACGGCCACACCATGCCATTGCCACTTCCCGGCGCAAATGCCTCACTGGCCGCCAACGCCTTGTAATCCGGCCGCGTCATTCGCCCGTTGCCTGTGAACGCATCTTCCGGATAAAACTTCACCACCGGAAAGTAATGATTTCCTTCATATCGAATCCAAAGCGGACGATCATTCGCAATCCACTCCGCGCCCAAGCTCAATCCATACACCCCCGCTAAAATCCAAAACGCCCACCACCCCCGTCGCATGCCGCGAAAACGCGCCCACCGATGCCGCGTCACCGGATGGAATCGCCACTTCATGCGCACGAATCCCCAATCCAATCAGGAATACAGGAAAACAGGAAACGAATCATGAAGCCGAATTCCTATATTCGCGGCCAACCCGCTTAATCGCCAATGGGACCGAATGATAATTCAACAACAAGCCCGTTGCCAATCCTGTGGCCTTCAAATAGGACCGGACAACAGAAAAATGAATAGGCTCAAAATCCTTGATGGCCTTCAATTCCACGACCACTCTGGATTCCACCAACAAATCTAGACAGTGATGACCAACAACCTGATTGCGATATCGGACCTCCACGCTTTTCTGACGCTCAAAAGCCAGTCCCATAGCCTCCAACTCCACACACACTTCTTCTTCATAGATCGATTCCAGATAGCCCGGTCCAAGTTCCCGGTGGACTCGAATTGCAGCAGCAAGAATCTTGTCCGTGAGTTCTTTGTCCGGCAAATCCACAACTGGCCCTTTCCAGTGTTCCTGGGTTTCCTGATTTCCTGCTTGGTTTTCCATGGTTTCTACCCTCCACCTCAATCAAATTGTATTCTCGGATCGATCCACAGATAGCACGCATCCGACAACAAACGGCCCAGCAAGCCCAGCACCGAGGTCACCGCCAAGATGCCCATGAACACCATATAATCGCGGCTCACAATCGCATCCAAGCTCAAGCGCCCCATGCCCGGAATTTCGAATACCTTTTCGATCAGCACTGAACCCGCAAACAATATTCCCAGCACCCCACCAAAGCCCGTGGCAATGGGAATCAGCGCATTTCGGAACGCATGAAGCCACACGGCCCGCTGTAGACTCCCGCCTTTGGCCAACACGGTACGGACATAATCCTGCCCAATCTGCTCCAACAGTGAATTTTTCATCAACAACGTCAGCACGGCAAAATTTCCAATCACATAACACGACACCGGCAGCACAAAATGCGCCGCCAAGTCTTTCAGTTTCCCCCACGTCGACAACGACTCGAAGTTCATGGAGGTAACACCCGATGCCGGCAAAAAGTCCCAGAATCCGTCTCCCGTTCCCGCCAACAACATCTTCAGCAACATACCAAACGAAAAAGCCGGAATGGCATAGCCGATGAAAACCACCACACTACTCGCCGCATCCAACACGCTCCCATGCCGCAACGCCTTGGCAATTCCCAGCGGAATGCAAATCAGATACGTCAGGAAAAAACCCGAAATCCCAAAAACCAACGAAATAGAAAACCGCTCGCGAATCAACCGCCCCACACTCTTGTTGGGATATTTGTACGACTGGGCCGCCAACCCCATCCGGTCTCTCACCAACCACGTCCAATAGCGCTGAAGCAGGGGCTTATCAAATCCGAAATGCGCCTCCAGCGCCTTGCGTTGTTCCGGCGAAATCGATGCGCCTGCATGCAGATTTCGTCCCGACTCCGCCGCCCCCATCCCGCGCATCCGCGCCAACGCCTGTTCCACCGGCCCTCCCGGCACCACTTGGCACAACGCGAAACACACAAAGGTGATTCCAATAAAGGTCGGCACCATCAGCAGCAAACGCCGATAAAAATAGTCCAACCGTTCCATTACCCGCGCGCCAAAAC
>CAZYGH010000055.1:0-26753 GCA_964647595.1 uncultured Verrucomicrobiota bacterium | reverse complement strand
CGTCGTCGCCATGCTGGTTCTCACACGTATTTTCAACCTCGACACCCTGAACTGGCTTCTGCAACGCCTCTCCGTCTATTTGGTCATTGCCTTTGTCGTCATTTTTCAGCCCGAAATCCGCCGAGCCCTCGCTGAATTGGGAAAACAACACGTTTTTGCCACCACCATGCGCGAGCGCGGAGTGCTGGATGAAATCGTGCAAGCCATCTCTCGTTTGGCCGCCAACAAAATCGGCGCCCTGATTGCCATCGAACGCGAGATTGGCACCCGCGCCGTTCAAGAAACCGGTACTCGCCTCGATTCGGTGGTGACGGCCGAACTCCTCGCCACCATCTTTTTTCCCCATACCCCCCTGCATGATGGCGGCGTCATCATCGAAGGGGATCGCGTTCGCGCCGCCGGTTGCGTCTTTCCCCTCTCCGCCCGCGACATCGGCAAAACCGGCACTCGCCACCGCGCCGCCGTTGGACTTTCCGAGGATAGCGATGCACTCGTGATCGTCGTTTCCGAAGAAACCGGTGCCATTTCCCTCGCCTACAAAGGTCGGCTCATCCGTGGCCTCGACGAAGAACGCCTCCGCCGCATTCTCTCCTCCGTCCTCCTCCGAGGCGCCAAAACCCAAAGCCGCTGGCACCGCATCCGCCAAAATCTGGACCTCTCCGCTGAAGGCCTTGCCCGCACCGAAGACATGATGGAGCGCGAATTTGAAGATTCTCCAAAAAATTCTTAACTTTCTCGGCTCCTCCAAAGGGCTCCGGCTGGTGTCCATCCTCGCCGCCATCATCGTCTGGTACGCCATTCAGGCCGCCACCAGCAATGCCTCCATCATCACCGACATTCCCCTCACCATTCAGCCCCCGCCCGATTGGAGCGTCGTGGACGTCTCCGCCAAAACCATCGACGTCGCCTTCCTCGGCACGCGCGACGACTTGCGCTATCTGAACCGCGAATTGATTAAAGCCACCGTAGATGCCCGCAACCACGCCAACAACCAATCCTTCGTCATCACGCTGGGCTCCGCCAACATCAATGCTCCCGGAAATGCTCGCATCGACTTCATCCGGCCCGCGAACATCACCATTCGTCTCGACCGCGAAATTTCCAAGCAAGTGCCCGTAAAAGTGGAAACACAAAACTTGTTGCCCGATGGCTACGAGATCGAAAAAATCGTCGTCACCCCCGCCACCGTGGAACTCTCCGGCCCCGAGCAGCGCCTCGCCGAAGTCGAATCGGTCAGCAGCATCCGCTCGATCAACAAGCGACGCCTTCTGCTCGTCCCCGGCGACAACATGGTCGGCGTTGTTCTCAACCCCGCCACTGTCACGCTCGACCTGACCATCATCGAACGATCCGTCAGCACCGTTTTTCCGGACATGCCCATCCTTCCCATGCTCCCGCCCGGGCGCACCATGCGCGCAGATATCGATCCCGATGTGGCCACCCTCACCATCAAGGGGCGCCCCGAGCTCATGAAGTCCATCGTCGCCGAAGATCTTCGCCTCTTTGTGGATGCCACGGACGTCACCGGATCCGCACCCGAAAAGCTCCCCATCCGCGCCGTCCTGCCCAACGGTATTTCGTTGGTTCGAACCGAACCCCTTCAGGCCACCCTCCGCCTAAAGGATTGATCGTGCGCCGACCTCTCCCGATCGTCCTGGTCCTTCTCGCCGCCTTTGCCATCTGCTCCTCAGCGGTCGAACCCGCATGGCGCACCCTTCCGCTCCCCCCCGAAATCGCCACCCTCAACCGCACCGCCGATTCAGCCGCCACTGCCGCTACCGCCGCCCGCATCTATGCGCAGTCCATTCGCCTCTTCCCCTCCAATGGCCCCGCCCTCTACGGCCTTGGACGCGCCCTGCTCGATCAAGGTCGCGCCACCGATGCCCTCCTGATCTTGCGCCGCATGGACATCTTTTTCCCCCATGATCCGGTCGTCCTCGAGGCTCTTGCCGCCGCCATCACTCGACTCCCCTCGCTCCGCCGCGCCCATCTGGCCGAAGGTCTTTCCTTTGCCGAGCAAGCCCTTCACCTCCAACCCGACGCCCCGGATGCGTGGCACATTCTTTCCGTCCTTCGCCACCTCAATGGCGACTATGCCCTCGCTTTGGATGCCGCTCAAGAAGCGGTCGCCCTCGATGAACTCAACCCGACCGATCCCGAAACCACCACGCTCTATCAAGAGCAGGAGATAGCATGCCACGACGCCCTCTTGGTTTTCTCGCCCTTGGACTAATGTTTGCCCTTCCATCCTCTGCTTCCGCCCAAGCCGCATCGGCAGAAGCGGAAAGCGCCACCCCCGTCATTTACCGCGTCGGCGAAGAGCCCCAGCCAACGCCGTCTCCCGTTCGATGGGAACGAACCACCGCCCACCTCGGCTCCGTGCAAGTGGACTCCCTCACCAAAATCGTCACCGCCACCGGCTGGGTCAATCAAATCGAAGGCCCCATCGAAGTTCTCGCCTGCGGCCTCAAGGGAAAAGTCCACGAATCCGTTTTTGTTCTCGCCCTCAACCCCCTCGATCTGCAAGCCGCCCTCTTGCTGGCCGGCCTCAAAAGCGGCGAACCCATGTCCGCCATCGGCGAAGGCGCCCCCAAAGGCTCACCCGTCGATATTCAGGTCGAGTGGCACACCGATGGTGAACTCCGTCAAGCCCGTGCAGAAAGCTTCGTCTGGAACATCCAAGAGAAAGCCGCTCTGCCGGAAACGCCGTGGACCTTCACCGGCTCGGTCGTTCAAGATGGCCAATTCAAAGCCCTCGCCGAAGAATCCCTCGTGGTGACCTACTGGGATCCCTATGCCATCCTCAATATTCCCCTGCCCTGCGGTTCCAACGACGAAATTCTGCACGTCAACACCAACACCGTGCCGCCCTACGAAACCCCCGTCACCTTCCGGTTCATTCCCCGCTAACGCTCACATACCCGCGCCATCCAACACCTGCATCGCCGCCGCATAGCCTGCGGCAATGGACTCTTCCGCCCGCTGAAACTCCAGCGTTCCGATATTCCCCACGTTGGGCTCCACCAACAAATCAGGCGGCTCCACCCGGCGACGCGACCGCGCAATTTGCGCCTCCATAATCAGGACAGATCGAGTCAGCACCTCCGCCACCGCCGGCTTGGAGGCGGCATCCTTCACCGAATCGCGCAACTGCATGGCCTTCTTTTCAATCTCCGCCACAAAACGGTCCAGCATTCGCGCTGCCCCCCACCGTTCCTCCTCCGCCCGCTCCTTCGGCAAAATCAACGGCCCCCTCACCGACTCCCGCTCTTTCTGGACCGGCAACAGCGGCATTTCTTTCGGGCCCGCATTCGGCGACACATCCACCGCAATCACCTTCTGCGCCCCCATCGCCCGCGCCACATTCACCGGCACCGGATTCACCAAGCCCCCATCCACCAGCAACCGCTTGCTCAGGCGAACCGGCGAAAAAACGCCCGGAATCGAAAAACTCGCCCGTAGCGCCTGCAACACATTTCCCGAACTGAGCACCACCTCCCCGCCCGTGCCCAAATCCGTCGCCACCGCGCGAAACGGCAAATCCAGCTCGCGAAATTCCTTCACGCCAATCAGCTTTCGTAGCTCTTCCGTGAGGCGCCGTCCATCCGTCAGGCCCGATCGCGAAAGCGACACCTCCCAAAAAAATTGCCGCAGTCGACGCCAGTCCAAATCATCCGCCAGCTCTCTCAGCACCGACTCTCGCCCCGCCGCAAAAAAGGCCCCCACCAGCGCCCCCATGCTCGTGCCTGCCACCAAATCGACCCGGACTTCTTTTTCTCGAAGCGCCTGCAATACGCCCAGATGCGCCCAGCCGCGCGCGCCACCGCTCCCCAGCGCCAGCCCCACGCAACGGTTCTTCCAGAGCTTATTCACGCCATTCCGACTCGCCGCCGGATGCCCTACTCCAAGAACGTCAGCGTGGCCGACCCGATCACACCCGCATCATTTCCAAGTTGCGCACGCTTGATCACAATGTGCTCCGAAAAATACGGGCTCAACCGCGCATTCAAATGCTTGCGCAACGGATCAAACAACACCGGCCCCGCCGCCGACACGCCGCCGCCGATAATGAACGCCTGCGGCTGAATCAAATACGCCGTAGATGCCATCATTGTCGCCAAACAATCCGCCACATAATCGAAAATTTCCTTCGCCAACTCGTCA
This sequence comes from uncultured Verrucomicrobiota bacterium, assembly GCA_964647595.1. Classification (GTDB taxonomy): domain Bacteria; phylum Verrucomicrobiota; class Kiritimatiellia; order CAIQIC01; family Lenti-01; genus Lenti-01. The sequence goes on along the minus strand of CAZYGH010000055.1, from coordinate 22,589 downwards.
CCCGCCTCCGCCGCCTCGCAAATCACTTTGGGACTCACCGCCGCCCGGTCACCGCCCGCCAGCGCCAAGATGGTGCTCTTGCGACCCGCGTCCAACTCCTTCAGCGCGCGCTCCACAATGCGCTTGTTACCCACATATTGCTCCACACCACCACGCCCAGTCGGCGACACCACGCCATTCATGTCAATCGACACATGCCCGATTTCGCCCGCCATCGAGTATGCCCCGCGATAGAGATTGTTGTTCAGCAGCAACCCGCCGCCCACGCCCGTCCCCAGCGTGATGAACACCGCATGCTGATACGCCTGCCCCGCCCCGTACACGCACTCGCCCACCGCCATCGCATTCACATCGTTGTCCACGCGCGCAGTTTTTCCAAACCGCTTCGTCAACAGCTCCGCCAACGGAACCGCCGTCCAGCCCGGCACATTCGTCAAGTTGTGGACAAAGCCCTTGCCATAATCCACAAACCCCGGAACCCCCACGCCAATGCCCGTCCACTCCACATCCGACGGCATGTCCGACAACAGCGCCTGCGCATGACGGTCCACCTCGTCCAGCCACGCCGGCACACCATCCAAATCCGTCGTCGCAAAACTCGCCCGCGCCCCGATCTGCCCGCGCTCATCCACGCGCGCCATCTTCACAAAGGTCCCGCCAAAATCCACCCCGATCGCACACCGCTTCTTGTATTCGTTCATATCCGTTTTTCCAGTTGATACACTCGTTCCGCATTCGCAAATGTCACGGCCGCCACCGACTCCACCGTCGTACAGCGCGCCTCCGCCAACACCTCCGCCACCCGCACCACAAAGGCCGGCTCGTTCACCCGGCCCCGATGCGGCTTGGGCGTCAAATAGGGACAGTCCGTCTCAATCAGCAACCGATCCTCCGGAATATGCCACGACACATCCCGCAGCGGCGCCGCACTGTTGAAGCTCACAATCCCGCTGATGCTAATCATATAGCCCAGCGCCAATAAGTTCTCCGCAAACGCCAAATCGCCCGTGAAACAATGCACGATGCCCGGCGGCGGTATGTTTTCCACACCGTGGAAAACTTTTTTCCACACGGTGGAAAACTCTCCCAACATGTCCAGCGTGTCCTCGTCCGCATAGCGGCTGTGAATAATCACCGGCAGGCGCCGCTCCGCCGCAAACTCCAGCATCTGCCCACACAACGCGCGCTGGGCCGGTGCCGTCTCCGAAGAATAATAATAGTCCAGGCCGATTTCCCCCACCGCCACCACGCCCGGTTGCGACGCCAACGCCGACAGCCGCTCCATATCCCGAGGTTTGTCGAGCTGATCCCGGTCATAGCCCACCGCCGCCACCAGCGCAGACGGGTGCTGCTGCGCCAGCCTCACCACCAGCGCGTTCGACGCCTCCGAACTGCCCACCGCACACATCCGCGCCACCCCCGCCGCCGCCGCGCGCTCCAGCACCGCCGCCACGGTTCCCTCCGCCTCGAACGTGTCAAAATGCGCATGTGTATCAAAAAAAAACATGTTGTCTTGACCTTCTTTGTTTTCGGATCGAACCCGGTGTCACCGCCACCGGCTACACAAAGTCATCTATCAAACGACACTCCATAAATTCCTTCACACTCAAAATGTGTCACAACCCTTCAGCCTTCATAAACCAAAATCTTTTCACGCATGACGCGATCCATGAAAAACGGATTTTTGATGCCATCTGCAGTGAGAAGGTCGACCTTGCACCCCAAGGCATCCTCCAAAAAATGCAGTAGCCCAAAAAACCGATGAGCCAATGAATCCCCCGAAGTTTCAAATTCCACCATCAAATCCACATCGCTATCGGCACGATCCGTTCCCCGGGCAGTGGACCCAAAGGCATCCAGCCGCTTCACCCCGAATCGTGGACAGGCCGACGCCGCAACCTCTTTCACTTGCTTCAACTTCATGAAAAAAGTATCGCCCGAAGTCCGCCCTTCTTCAAGCCGATTCCAAGCCAAATTCCCAAGAATGTCCACGGTCATCCACGCCCTAATCCACGGCCACCGCATTTAGAAATAGAAGCGAGCCTCCACACGCAGTTCGGTTTGAGCCTCCACGCCGCTTGTCTTTTCTTGCGAATACTGAATTGCAATACGAACTTGCCTTGTAAGGGCAGCCGAAAAGCCACCGGTGAGGTCAAAGCGCCATATGTCGGGATCTAGGCTGTTCAACTGCAAACCACCATCGACGAATACACGCATTCGCCATGGCAAATCGGACGCCATCCCAACAGAGGGTCCGATACCAAGCCAAGTGGTGTTTTGAATCGTTCTCGTTTGAACTTCCACTTCCCCCATGCCGTATAGAATCGTTCGGGGTAGGATTGAATAAGAGAAGCCCAGTCCACCCTCTAGGATGCCATTCCAGTGATTCGTCGATTGGGCATCATCGCTGTACGTTGTACTAATCTTGAGTTTGTGGGATAGCGGCGCATATACCGCATCGCAAGGGCTGAAGGCTTCCATATCCAAAAGGCACAGGCTCCATTCTGCGAGGTCTTCCTTCTCGTCGAACAACATATCTGTCGCTAAGACCTGAAGCTGAACTGCCGGATCTATCGCCTCAGATGAATCAAGAAAATCGTGGTAGGCGGGACGAAATGCCGCCGCCCAATATAGCGAATCCTTGCGCACAACCGTGCCGACGGACAATCGGGAAGGCCGGTGCGCCACCTCTGGAAATGGCGGCAGGATGGAAGCTGTTTCAGATTCCCGTTCCGTCGGCTCGTTGGGAATGGCTCGAATCAGTGCGCCTACAATCCGTTGTTGTTCGTCGGTGGGCACCTTGCCCGATGCGGCCCGAATTTGAGCAAGGGACATGGCAACCTCCAGTAGCGTCGCCTGTGTAGGAGCGTTGGTGATTTTATGCAAACCATCGGCCGGAGCCTTGTTGCCATATGCCATGGCCTTTGCTGTTGCAATCTCTCGAAGCGATAGGTTCTGGGCCTGCTCCCGCATGGATGTCAAAATTGACGGTTTGAAGCGGACGCTGTTGATAAGCCCCTGTCTCCGCAAGTGCCGAATCACATCCAATGGGAAAACGAAAAATCGATGATCAAACGATGCCGAACACAATCCGGGACGCGCAACATCTAATAGTGCCAAGACGCCATAAGAACAGTTTTCGTCCATGAAATAGTATCGGCTATAGACTTGCCGCATTTCCCATGTGTGCTTAAAGACCCGCTCGACTTCTTCAGGTGTCAGAGCCAGCTCATATTCCCACATGTCACGACAGGCAATGGAATTGTACTCATTTAACTGTTCCGCGTAAGAAAGTGCAGTATAGTAGGCTTTGAGCCCACCCGTCAGCCCAAGAATAGGATACAGAAGGCTTCCGTCCTCCTCAATCAACGCCGCATAGTTCACCGTTGGTGCCAGCAGTGGACTTCGTCCATCCTGCACAAAAATAAGAAAGATATGCCCGAAAGCCGTGCTGATTCCATCCGCCGAGGGTGCCGGAAACGCCAAAACAATTTTTGTGGGCCGCACCTCGGCAAACAACCGCTCGTAAGGAGTGTCATTCAGGATTGGAATATTGTTTTCTGGCAAGACCCCTCTCTCTCGAATCCATGCCAAGCGGGCGACAAACCGGCTTGTGGCGCATTCTTCGCTATTTGTGCCCGAGGCAATGACCGCTCGAATAGTCTCCTCCAGTTCAGCCTTTGGATTCGTCTTCCCGCTGACGGCGAGGAAAAATTGCGGATCGTCTACGGTACTCTTCCAGCCCTTGCCGTTTTGACGGTAATGACCAAGCGCCAACCACTGAGGATCATCGTACAATTTCAGCGCCATGGCCGCACACACGACATGATCGACCGTGGCGGGTTCGTCAGATGCGTAAACCAACATCTGCATTGCGGATGCCATTCCTATAATGGCAACCAGACGCCCGAAAGAGAGGCGGCACAGGCTCCACGGTGTGCTCGACAGTGCCATCATCTGTCGTGGTCGGCACTATCGGCATGAAGTAGCCCACAACCACCCCTGTGGTTGCGGGCTAAACACGCGTTCTCTCGTGGTGTTGCGCAACTCAGCGCGGGAATTCCATTTCAATGGCCCTACCCAATTCAACCGGATCATCATACTTGATGTACAAGGGTTTGATCTTGGCAACCGCCTGCTCGCGATCTAATTCGTCGACCTCAAGCAAATCAAGCAAAGCCGTCAGATGGTCTCCACGCCCCTTCGATAGTTCGAGAACCAACGCATCATAATTGGCCGCCACGAACCGGACAATTTTTGATTTATGCTTTTGCTTTTCTGCGCCTGCTTGTTCCTCCGGTGTAGAGCCCTCCAACGGGGGAAGAGTTACGAGAAAAGTATCGGGATAATACATGACCGACTTCTCACTATTCATATCCACGAGAAATGCTGTTGTTGAGCAATAATTCCAAAAAATATTGGCGGCAATCCAGGGGTTAATTTTTGATGTAAATACGACCGGAGTATCCTCAAACCCCTCTTTTTTGAGCATAATCGAAGGAGGCGGGCGACGGCGTGCCACGAGAATGTTGCAGGGAGTAATACCTTTTTTGACTCCATCAACGTAAACTTCAACCTTCGGGGGCGAGCTGTTGAAAACAAGTTGTTGATCCGACTCTGTCATGATGCTGGCACACCCTGAAAACAGTGCCATTACCGAAAACATAAGCAACATCCCTAAGAAGCCAAGGAACCTTTGAAATCTCATCTCTAATCTCCGTGTTAAGTATTGTTTCGTGAAACTATCTCTTGCCAAACTAACGCCGCTACACACTGACTTTCTTTACCCCATCCCGAATCCTTTCTACCCCTGCCAGGCATTCAAAGGCCCCGCTACTTCTTGGAATGCCCGCTCAAAACGCAAGGCCCAGCTTCACGCCATACATGGTCGTATTCATTTCTTGACTCGATGGAGAAGGCCCCGAAACATTTAGCGTTTCACCAAAAAGAGAAGCGGTCATGCGCAACATATTTACGCCAACCTCTGCATACCCCGAAAACTCACCGTCTGGTTCGAGTTTCGTTCCATCCGGGATCGGACCACTGTAGCTATAATGGGATGTCACTTCGTTATAAAATGGCAACCGCGCCTCAATCCGGGCAAACAAAACACCGTCTTTGCCAACCGCAATTCCGCCACCGCATCCAATAACACCAAAAATCGAAATCCAATCTTCGTCAAGCATTTCAAGCAGCCGTTTCTCCCAAATACGGGCGCCGACTCCTGCATATGGCTTGAAATAGATATCCTTTGAAATGGGCATCATAAATGCGAAGACGTTCACCACTTCCACGCCCAGATATTCTGTGTCCAATTGAGCTCTGGTATCCGATTTCCTCCAGCTTCCGGATGCTGTCCGTTCCACCAAATATGTATCTTGGTCTCCTTTGCCTCCGAACAGTTCGCCCCGACATTCCATCCAAAGAGAGCCACCCAGTCGCAAGCCCACTTCGCCACCAACACCCAATATTTGTCCTGTCTCGTCGGCAATCGCGTCTTCGTATTCCAACTGCTCCGCCAATCCGTAAAACCTCAAATTGAACGTTTTGTTCGTATTCCCCCCGTCAGCAAAAGTTGTTGTCGCAATCACACCCATCACGATGGCCGTCAGAATGCTTTTCACTACTTGTCTCCACCCACCCTTTGCAAAATGGTGAATCCTCTTTCCCCTCATCCCCGGAATGAAGACAATAAAAAGGGCGCGGCCTCCACCACGCTTACCGAAGGGCTACCACACCCCAAAACAAACGTGAGATGAAGGCGCGCCATGGATGGCGCGCTCTTCAGATCCGCTTGTTTCTTCAAACGTGGTAGTTTTCGGTAAACGGCTCTGCAAAACGCAGAAATTAAAATGTCATAATCAGCATCAATCTACGGAATCAATAATCTTCCCAACTTTCAAATCATGCAAGACCGATTTGTGTTCATTTTGAAATGGACGGAGCCATCTACGGCTTTTGGCTTTGAAAACACCCCAGCCAGGGCTGAATTACATCAAGAATAGAGGAACTCCTCTGCCGAAAGTGCAACGGAGGGGAAGGCTTTCCGAACGGGTTTGTCAAAGGTCACCAAGGGCACTCCCAGTTGTTTTGCCAAAACAACAAATTCCCCGTCATAGGCGGTGATGTTGTGGCGGAAGGTCAACTCCAATACATCGTCGGATGGGACGGCAAACTCTTGGCTTCTCCATAGGCTTTCGGCCATTTCCATCGTGCTTCGAGCTTGCGCGAGGGACATGCCTTCGTGGCGCATATAGAGGGTCAAAATGTTTCGCACCTCCGATCTACAGATGAGCGGAACGGCCCACTCTGGATCCTTGAGAAGAACCGCGTCAGCCAATGCGCTGTTGTCGCCTGGGATCAGCAAATAGGCAATGAGATTGGAATCGGCAACAATCATGGGCGCCCTTCAGCGGTGGCCATTTGAATCAGTTTATCCCTCAATGTTCCCGGCAGGGTGGCACGGTGCTCTTGAATGTTGCTCAACAAGGCCTGCACATCCACACGGGAAGGTGCCACCACCATCTCCAGACAGGCCAACACTTCCTTGTTGAGGCTTCTGCCATGATTTTTTGCCCGTCGCTTCAGGGCGGAATGAACCGTCTGCGGAATATCTTTTAGCGTGATGGTTTTCATGCTGACAACCATATCACAACCAGAATGGTTGTCAATTTTGCACACCCTTTTGGGGCGGACGCCCAGCGACCTTGTGTCGCTGGAGGCAAACGTTGTCCCCCCTGCCACGCAAAGGCGGCAGGGACAGCCCGCCCCTCCTCAGAGGCTCACTCTTTTACGCATTCAATCCACTGGTCAGTTCGAAGACGGCCATGAGCATGCTGACGGCGACAAAGCCAACGCCAATGGCGATGACCAGCATCATGATGGGCTCCAAAATCGTGGTAAAGATCTTCACGGCACGATCGAGCTCGTTGTCGTAGCGACGCCCAATGTGCTCCAGCGCGCCGCTCATGTCTCCCGATTCCTCCCCAATCGCCAGCATATCGGTCAACAAGCGCGGAAACACGCCGTCTTGCGAGAGGGGACGCGAGATGGAGGAGCCATCCGTCACGCGGTCTTTGGCCTCGTGAATGGCTTTGGCGATGATGGAATTGCCCACCGTATGTTCCACAATCGAAAGCGCCTGAAGTACCTGCACGCCATTGGCCAACAGGGTGCCCAGCGTGTGCGCAAAGTTGGCGAAGGCATCGGCGCGAATAATTTGTCCTGCCACCGGCATGCGCAGCAGTAAGCGATCCTTCCAGTCCCTCCCCGCTGGCGTCTTCACCGCCCGCCGCAAGGCAGTAAATCCAAAAATACCCCCGATCGCCAAAATCCAGCCATATTGAATCACGCCCTTGCTCATACCGATCAGAATGCGCGTGGGCAAGGGCAATGTACCTCCCAATTCCTCGAACATGGCCGAAAAGCGCGGAATCACAAAAATCATCATGAAAATCATTGCGCCAAATCCAACCAGAAACACGATCATCGGGTACACCATCGCCATGCCCACTTTTTCGCGCGCCGACAGCACACGCTCATAGTACTTCACCAACCGCTCCAGCACGCCGGGCAACTGCCCGCTGGCTTCGCCGGCCTTCACCATGCTGACATAGAGCGTCGGAAAACTGTCGGGCCACTTGGCTAATGCGTTCGACAGGCTGGTGCCCTGGACGATCTCGTCGCGCAGACTCGTCACAATGACATCCTGCGACTTGCCGGTCTTGCGCTGCGCCAACGCATGCAGCGCCGTTCCCAACGTCATGCCCGAGGCCAGCAAGTCCGTCATCTCGCTGGTGAACAACAACAGTTCCCCCATTTTCATCCGGGGCTTGGTTCGGAAGGTCTTCTCAAAACGAAACCATTTTTTACCAATGGAAACCGGTGCTTTCGCCGACGAAGAAGAAGACGATTCTTCTTTCGCGGAGGACTTTGCTTTGTCAGCAACAGGTGCGGTTGCCCCTTTGCCGAGGGGCTCCGACACCGAGATGGGTACAAAGCCCATTCGCCCCAGTTGCACCATCAATGCGCGTTTGTCGGGAGCATCGAGAACGCCTTCTTGACGCTCACCCGTCCGGTTTTTGGCAATGTATCGAAATTGCGGCATGGTTTTCCGTCCCTGCGGCGAAGGCCGCTTAGGCTTCGTCCTCCGAAGTCACCCGAACCACTTCTTCCAACGTCGTCACGCCACCCAATACTTTTCGCCACCCATCAATCCGCAACGTGCGCATCCCATGTTCCAACGCCTGAATCTTAATGTCTGCAGAAGATCGGCGCTCCACGATCATCTGCCGAATGGCATCCGAGACCGTGAGAATCTCATAAATGCCCGTTCGTCCGGCATAGCCCGTTCCGCGACAGTCCTCGCATCCGACCGGCTCGCAGATCGTTCCGGTCGACAGCTTGTCCAACGGAAAACCAATTCCCTCCAGAAAGGTCATATCCACTTTCCATGGACGCTTGCACTTCGGGCACAGACGCCGAATCAACCGTTGCGCCACCAACGCTTCCACGGAACTGGCCACCAGAAAGGGCTCGATGCCCATATCCACCAACCGCGTGATGCCGCCCGCCGAATCGTTCGTGTGTAGCGTGCTGAACACCAAATGGCCTGTCAGGGCCGCGCGAATGGCGATGTCGGCCGTCTCTTGGTCGCGAACTTCACCGACCATGATCACATCTGGATCTTGGCGCAAAATATGCCGCAGGCCCACCGCGAACGTCAGGCCAATTTCTGGGCGCATTTGGATTTGGTTGATTCCTGCCATTTCGTATTCGATCGGGTCCTCGACCGTCAGGATGCGTTTATCGACGGAGTTGATGGTGTGGAGCCACGCATATAGGCTGGTGGATTTACCGGAACCCGTGGGGCCGGTGACCAACAGAATGCCGTGGGGTCGGCGAATCAAGCGGAGCAACAAATCTTCGTCGTCCTTAAAAAGCCCTAACCGGTCCATGCCATACATGCCGCTGGACCGCATCAGCAAACGCAAGCTCACGCTTTCGCCATACACCGTGGGCATCGTGGAAACGCGCACATCGATTTCCTCGCCCTTCACGCGCAGGCTGATGCGCCCGTCCTGCGGCAGCCGCTTCTCCGCAATATCCATGCCCGCCATCACTTTGATACGACTGATGATGGCCGACTGAAATCGCTTCATCTGCGGCGGCAACGGCGTCGGATGCAACACGCCGTCAATGCGGTAGCGAATTCGCAGATCGTTTTCCATCGGTTCGATATGTATGTCCGTACCTCGGTCGTGATGCGCTTCCCAAATGACTTGGTTCACGAATTTCACCACGCTGGCATCTTGATCGAGGCTGCTCAGGTCGCCCACCGAAGGGCCCAGATCTTCATCCAAATCCAACTGATTTCCCGCAATCAACCGGTCCAGCGTATCGGCACCCACGCCATAAAACTTTTTCGCGGCTTTTTCAATATCTGCCGCAGGACTCAGTGCAAACTTCACTCGCAACCCGGAAGCCAAACGAAGCGCATCGGATAAGCCGGGCCGAAACGGCTCGCTGGTCGCCACGCGCAAAACCCCATTTTCCATTTCAATCGGAATGACGTTATATTGGAATACGGCCTTGGTGGGCACCTTCTCCAAAATTTCACCCGCGATGGGCTTCTCCCCCACTCGCACGTAGGGAACATGAAGAGCCTTGGCCAGCGCCGCCAAAAACACATCTTCGCGCGCATAATCGGAGGCAACCACAGCGGCCGAAAGCACGCCATCGTTCTCTCGTTGCTTGATCACCAACTCTTCAATCTGCGAAGGCGTGAAAAGCCCCGTGGCCTCGAGGAGGGTGGTCAATCGATTGGATACGGCAACCGTCATGTGATTTCTTAAAGTGGTTTCTCGGCCCGCGCATCGGCCAGTTGTTCCAGCGCACGAGCCAGTGCTTTTTGTACCGTCGCCAACTCCGCCGTGATTCGATCCATCCGCTCCGCATTCGAAATGCGCACCTGCTCCAAAAATGCGCGGCGCTCCTGCAACGCCTCCTTCTCACTCATCAGCCGGTCGATTTGCTCGTTGGCCATCGCCAAGGCCGAATCCAATTGGCGAATGACGGTTTGGGAATCTTCCTCGGTGGCATACGCAGCAGACGCCTTCCCCCCGACAGGTGCTTCCGGTGTCGCCGCATCCGGAATGGGCACCTGCACGGGACGACCGCAGTTGGCGCACGGCACCATCAGGCCCGCCCCGGCCGCTTCGATGGCCATGCTTTTGGCGCAATACGGACATTCAAAGAGGATGTCGCCCTCGCACACTTCGGCATCGCCTGCAGATGAATTCTGTTCATCGCTCATGGGGCATCTCCCTGTTGCTCTTCTTCAGCAGGTGCAGCAAACATCGAAGGCTTGTTTTCCTCTTTGGCCTTTGAGCGGGTTCCAAACAAGGCGTTCTTCTTCTTGGGCTCTTTCGCCGACGCCTCCGGCTCTGGGGCCGATTCGGCCACCGGTGTGAGCGAAGGATCAAACACAAACGGCGCCGTCGTGGTGGGCTCAGCCGGGGCCGGAAGCGGCGCAACGGAAGAGAGCGACCGCGACACTCCTTCCTCTCCTGCATTTCCCCCCGTCACGGCTTGCCCGCTCATCACTTGCTCCACTTCGCGGCCAAACACTTCGGGATTCTTGGCCTCCGGCGTGGGCTTGGGCATCGATGCCGATGGCTCCATCAACGCCACTGGCGGGGCCGAAGCCGCCGCCCCTCCAGCCGACTTGACCTGCGGGCGTAGACGATCGTTCTTTTCTTCTTTTTTCATTTCGCGCAACTTGGCCGGCGAGAAGGGTGCCAGCGAACTATCCGACCACCCGCGATACCAATCTTCGGCCGCCACATTCGACGACTTGTGCAGGCGCTCCGTCTCCACCCGCGCCTCGTCCGGCGTCATCAACACATACGGTGTGATCAGCACCAGCAACTCAGTGCGCTTGCGAGTCTTGTCCTCGCTCCGGAACAACGCGCCCAGAATCGGTATGCTGCCCAAAATCGGCACGTGCGTATTCAGCGCCTGATAATCCGTTTGAACGAGACCGCCCAGTACAATGGTCGAACGGCTCGGAACCGAAATGGAGGCCGTCATTTCGCGCTTATTGATCGAGGTCATCTTGCCGTTGTTGCCCACATCCACAGGCTCACCCAGCGTGTCGGCCGTCTGCGTGATCTCCAGCGTCACATAGCGCGAAGGGTTGATTCGCGGCTTCACCTTCAGAATGATGCCGACGTTTTTATATTCGTAGTCCGACTGAATCGTCCCGCCCGATGTCGTGTCACCCGTCCGGATCGGGATCTGCTGGCCACTGTTGATCGTGGCCTCCGTGTTGTCGGTCGTCAGAATCACCGGCGTGGCTAACACACGGCCTTCGCCCGAAGACGCCACCATTTCCAGCACCATGTCCATGTTCAGATCGGCAAACGTGAAGAAGTAGTTCAAGCCCGAGCCGCCGCCAAACGCACGCGTGACCGTGTCGCCCGCCACCGAGGCAAAGCTGTTTTGACCAAAGTTGCCGCCCCACGAGGCCATCGGCTGACGCACGCTCACGCCGCCGTTACCACCCGCCGTGCTCTGGCTGTAGGCCGTCATGGACTTCTGGAGCCAGTTCACCCCATACGCCGTGTTGTTATTGAGGTTCACTTCGAGAATGACCGCCTCAATCAACACCTGCGCGAGCATGATGTCCACCTTCTTGATGATCTCCTGCAACGCGGCAATGTCGCCCTTGGTGCCCATCAACATCAGCGTATTCGTACGCTTGTCGGCCAAAATCTTCGTATTGGAAGAAAGCTGCCCGATCTTGCTCGCAGCCTCCTCGCCCGCCGCCTGCCGCACACGATCCGTGGCCGCCGCCCGCGCCCGCACTAAATCTTCAAGGGCTTTAGCCCTCGAGTCCGTCGTGGCAGCGGCATCATCGCCCGGCTTCGCGGCGGCGGAGTCCTTGTCCGCCTGAGCCGAACCAATAAAACTATTCAGCAGGCTCTCCATTTCCGTGGCGTCAGCAAACTCCAATGCCAGCACCTGCACGATCACTTCCGGATCCACCGGCCGATCCAACACCGCCACGATCTTGTCGAAAAACACAAAATTCGATGGCCGCGAAATCACAATGATGATGTTCGTGCGTTCATCCGCCAGCACTTTCACCTTGCCCTGCACGATGCCGCGCTCGGCCATGGCGGCCTCGAGGGCGGCAACCGTATCGGCGGCAGGCGACTCGGGGGCCGCCACCGGTTGGCGGGCGCGAATCATATTGGGCCCTGCCGCGCGCCTCGCGGCGGCCGCAGCGGCAGCGGCCGCCGCCGCACCGCCCGCCTGCGCGACCTGTGCCACTTCTTCTTTTTTCTCGCCTTGGCTGTCGCTCACCAGTTCGTTCAGACGCGCCGCAATCTCGGAAGCCTTCGCATGCTGAATTTCGTACACGCGCGTTTCAATGCGGGTTTCTGTGGGCTGGTCCACCATCGCCAAAATCTCGTCAATGCGCCGGAGATTGGAAGACGTCTCCGTGACCAGCAAACTGTTGATGCGGTCAAACCGTTGCACCTTGCCATAGCCATGAAGCATCGCCTGCACAATGTTCACCGCATCTTCCAACTCAACGTATTTCAACGCAATCAACTGGCTCACCAACGCATCGCTTTCGGGATGGCCACCCTCGGGAACCTCTTTCTGAATCGCAAGCCCCTCCGTCGTGGCATTGGCAATCGGCACCACGCGATAGAAGCGGCTCCCCAACGGCACCAGCGCCAAGTTGTTCATCGACAGCAGACTGTCCATCGCTTGAATCATCTCCGAGCGTGTCAGCTTGGCCACCTTGGCCTTGAAGGTGAACGTGGCATTCACGCCCGGTGCCTTGATCATCGTACGCCCCGTCAGCTTGGAATATTCGTCCAAAAATTGGTCAATCGGCGCATCTTGAAACTTGGGCGTAAATCCGATGTCGCCATCCTCCGAAGGCGGATCCTCGCCGGAGACCTCGTCGGCCGGGACTTCAGCCGATTCCGCCGGAGTCGCCTTTGCCGCCGCCTCGGCCGCACGGGCCTCGCGCAGTTGCTGAATACGCGCACGCGCCGCTTCGGCCGGCGTGGGTAACGGATCCTGCGCAAACGCGCACGTCGGCAGGGAGGCCAACGAAAAGGCAACAGCCAGCCACCACGTCAGGCAACGGGCGGGAAATGAAATGCGGGTGGACATCATGGTCGTTCCATTTAGGGTTGTGCCACTTCCTCCACCGGCGCGGGGCTGGCGGGTTCAGGCTTGCTCTCTGCACCACCAGCATCCCGGCGGTACGCATAATCCATTGCAAAAGTTCCTTTGAGACGCCCCTCCGGCACCCCTTGCCCTGAGGAGGGCTGAATCGAGAGCTGGCGCACATCGGACACCACGCCCTGCGACTGCTGGGCATACAGAAAATTCACCAGCGCCGTCAAATCGCCTTCCCAATAGCACGTGATGGACGTCTCGTATAAATCCCCCGCCTGCCGCTCCGCATCCGCCTCCCGCCGGGTCAACACCAAACCCTGCTGGCCCACCATTTTCTCCAGCGACAGCATCAACTCCGCCTCCGCCTTCTTGCCCACCGCAAACGACGGCAACCCCTGGCGAAACTCCGCCAACCGCGACTCCACCGACTCTTGGCTATCCAGCAACTGCTGCGCCGTTTCCTGCCGCGATCGCAAATCTTCCCGCTGCGCACGAAACTCTCCCCACTCTTGGAACTTCGGCTCCAACACCAGATAGGTCACCGCCAGCAACACCACCGCCAATGTGGCAAACAACAAATTCAATTCGCGAGCCGCGATTTTCACGACTCCCCCTCCCCGCCCGTTCCCGGCAGGCGGATCATCACCCCGAACTGCGACCGCGATCCCTGAGGCGTGTTGCGCGTGCTAATGCCCTCCGATTTGACCTCTGGAAAGAGTTCTGTTTTCTCCAGCGACTGAATGAAGCCGTACACTTTATCCGGCGAATCCGCCTCCCCCCGCAACGCCAACGAGGTCCCCTTGCGATAGATAAAGGAAGTCAGATCCATCCCCGGCGGCAACACCTCTGACAACAACCGCAGACACTCCAATGCCGAATAGGTACGGTCCGCATATTGTGAAAACTCCAGCACCTTTGCGCGAAGCCGCCGAATTTCCTTCGCCGGTTTCTCCATCGTTTCCACCTGCGCCTGCAACGTGGCCATGCGCCCCCGTTGCACATTCAACAGCGTCCAGAAAATCCCCAGTGCCAGCACCCACACCGTCAAAAAAATCGTGGCCGCCCGCAACAGTTTGCGTCGCGTCCGCCGCGTTAAATCCGCCGCGCGCCATTCTTCCGGGGCCAGATCCATCGACAGCAACCGCGCCGGCTCCGCCAACCGACGGGCCATCCCCTCGGTCGAAAGCGGCACAGGTTCCAACGCATGCGTGAACAGCGCCTCCAGCCCCAGCGCTTTCTGGAGCGGTTCCGCCCAATCCACCGCCATCTCGGCCGCATGAAAAATGTGAAGCGTCAACAACCCCGACCCGCCCCATTCCGTTTCCATCGCCGTTAGCGAATACGTCATTTCTTCCGCGCACTCGCCCAGCCACGCCTCACGACTCTCCGCCGTTCCTCCCGCCGGCGGCATCGGCAGCGAACGGAAAAGCAACGGCATCCCATCTCGCGCCACCACCATATCGAGCCCGAAAATCGCCGCACGCAAAAACACTTGAGACCCGTGCGAAGGCACGTGCCCGCCTTGCTTCAAGCCCCACCACCATCCCAGCGCTTCCACATCCACCACATCCGGAGGAGCCCCCGCCTCTTGAAACGGATGCCCCGCCGCATCCACCACATCGCGCCGCACCGCCGCCATCGCCACCAGCGACGACGTCCCCGACGCATCCAACACTTCCGCCCCCAGCGCCATCGTTTCCACAGGAAAGGGCGAAAATCGATCCGTCTGAAGCTCAGCCATCCCCCGCAACTCCACCGCATCCGTACTCGGCAACAGCGCCACACGCAACAGCACCCGTTCCGTCGGCAGCGCCACCGAAATTAAACCCTTGAAGTGCTTCAGATGTGGCCGAAGCGCTGAAACCGACAACACCTCCCCACCTTCCGGGGCCAACAGCAATGCCGTTCCTTGGTCGGCCACCTCCCAGGATTCCTTCACGCGCCGCAACACCGTCCATTCCAGACGGTTCTGCTGCACATAAACACCCGTGATCCACGAAGTCGCCATTCCTGATAATTCCTATTCCTTGACCATTTTTCATTCTATCTACCCCCACCTCTCCAAGCAACCCGATTCCACACGATAACCTCATCTATCGAAAACCCACATATTCAGAATTGCCAATCCTCTCTGCTTCCCGCACACTGGACGACGGTATGTACAGATTGGTTTTTCTATCCGGACGCAATCAAGGCAAACGTCTCGTGGTCCGCCAAGTCATCACGCTGGTGGGTCAGGATGCCGAATGTCATCTTATTTTACCCGACGATCCCCTTCTCTCCGCCAAACACGCCCGCTTCGAGGTAAAGCGTTCGGGTGTCTATCTGACCAGCCTGTCGCCCCAAACACCCGTCCATCGAAACGGCGAACCCGTCTTGGAAACCCTCCGCCTCGCCCACAACGACATGCTCCTGATCGGGCAAACCCAAGTCCAATTCCAAGACATCATTGCTCCCCATCAACGGTTTCGACCCAGCCACGGGTGGCTTCAACCCCTCACCGTATGGATGATTCTGGCCATTCTGGCGCTGGAGGCGGGCCTTCTGGCGTTTCTCGTTGACTGGCCCCGGCATCTGATTCGCCCCGAAACGGAACGAGCCGACATCGCGCGCGCTCAGAAAATCCGCGCCATCCTCGAGACAGAAAAGAACGCCGAAACCGGAACCGTCGCACAAACCGATGCCTCTGCTTCTGTTGTAGCCCTTCCCGGCACCAGTTCCGCCGCCCCCCCCTCCCCGGAAGTCAGCGCCGCATCCGCCCCCATGCTTAAGGTGATGGAAGAGGCCGACTTCGTCCCCGCCGACACCAACACCTTCGTTTCCGAACTCCCCCCCGTCTCAATCGCCGACCCCCGCATCGAAAAAGCACAACGTCAACTCGCCGATGCTGTCTCCGCCGCCCAATTCGCCGACTACTCCAAAGCCTTTCGCATCCTAAACCAGATCCATCAAACCTATCCCGGCTTCATCCCCGCCTTGGTGGAACATGCCCGCCTCCTGGAAGCACGCGGCGACCTCGATTCCGCCCAGCAACGCTGGACCCAAATCCTCGGCATCGCTCCCGCCAACTCCCCCTTTCCCACCTTGGCCACCCAAGAACGCCAACGCCTCGCCGACATCCAATCTCTCCAAACCCAAATCCTCCGCTCCACCGAAACCCCTGACCTCGCCACCATGCCCCGCCACCTGCGCATCGTGGACCCTGACGTGCAGAAAATGCCTGCCGACACCGACATCGCCGAAATGCGAGTCCTGAACGCCAGCGTCGAAATGACGCCCGGCGCCCCCCTGTTCAAAGAGGCCCTCGTGCAAGTCTTTGTCACCTTCTACGACATCGGCACCGACGACTCCATCCGGCCCACCCGCGCCATCACCCCCCCCTCGCCCATCGTTCTGGGAACATTTTCCGACCGCCGAAGCGTCCCCCTTCAAATCACCTATGTCGTCCCGCGCGGCCTTCGCGCCCAAGAAGAACGCCAACCCGGCGGCCCCACCTCCTACTACGGCTACACCCTCCACCTCTTCGCCGGCCAAATCCTCCAAGACGCCTTCGCCAAACCCAAAAAACTTCTCGACCTCCCCATCCGGTTTCCATCGCCCTAATCGTACACAGGAGAATGCAGTGAAAATGTTTCAGTCGTGGTTGATGGCCACGCTGTTGTTTTATGCCTGCGGAATATACGCAGGTGAAAAGGGATTTTTTCGAATTCAGTCGTCCGGAACCACCGTACTTGTTGGCTTCTGGCCCGATGGCACACTAGTCTGGTCCAATGCAGTCCCCTGGAGCACCGGAACAGTTCAGTGGGCGGACTCGATCACGACACCCCATACCCCATGGAAAGCTGTCCATTACTTTGCCGCATCCGCGCAGTTCATGGGCATCGTTCTTCCTCTGGAGCCGCCCCCAGACGGCATGGTCTTGATTCCAGAAGGTTCCTTCGCCATGGGCAACGCAACCAATGTGTTTCTCTGGACAGAAGGTTATTCAGACGAACTGCCTCAGCATACTGTCTTTGTCAGCGGATTCTACATGGACCCACATCACGTGACCCAAACGCGTTGGAGCGATGTACGGTCTTGGGGACTTAGCCACGGCTACGCCGACCTGCCTCTCGGCAGTTGGAATAATGGCACCAACTACAGCAAAGGCCCTTCGCACCCCGTGCATCTAGTCAACTGGTTCGACTGCGTGAAGTGGTGTAATGCCCGCAGCGAAAAAGACGGTCTCTCCCCCGCATATTACGTTGATTCGGCTTTTTCCAACATCTACAAAACCGGCGAAATCGCCCCTTATGCTGACTGGACCGCGAACGGCTATCGACTGCCGACCGAAGCCGAGTGGGAAAAGGCGGCCCGTGGCGGGGTGGCCTTCAGACGTTTCCCTTGGTTTGATAGCCATGAAATCCAACACGCCCGTGCCAACTACTTTAGCCGCACCAACGAACTGTATGATACAAGCTCAACACGCGGATACCATCCGACATACGCCACAGGAATTGAGCCCTACACCAGCCCCGTTGGTTCTTTTGCCCCCAACAGCCACGGGTTATACGACATGGCCGGCAACGTATGGGATTGGTGCTGGGATTGGTACAGCATGACGTACTATTCGGTTTCCCCCTCGGTGAACCCTCGGGGACCAGATGGTCCTTTGGACTCTCGCATGCTTCGAGGTGGATCTTGGTACCGTACTTCTTTTTGGGCCCGAGTCTCCCTTCGTGGAATCAACACACCGACCATCGGAGCCAACTACATCGGATTCCGTTGCATTCGAGGTTTTTGACTCCCCGTGGCACTCAGCTCCGCTACGTGCTGAAGAAGGGGCACACGGACCGGAGGTCCGCGCCACAGAAGATTAAGTCGGTGTCATTACACCTCGTCCCACTCCGCTTCAAACCGCTCATGCCTTCCCGCCGCCACTTCGGCCTTGAGGGCGTTCTGCGCAATATAGTTGCGAAAAGCTCGAAGTTCTTTGCTATCCCTCACGATGCGGTCATAGCTCTCCGACTGCCACAGTCCCCCCGCTTTGATACCCTTGGCCGAAGCCTGTACGGAAACAAATCCCTTGATCGATTTCAGAATGGCTTCCAACGTCCAACCCGCCATGGGAACCACCAACCAATGCACATGGTTGGGCATGATCACCCAGTCGCCGCAGCCATAACGCACACCATCAAAATGGATCAAGGCCGACTTCAACAGATCCCGCACTTCTGTCCGTGCAAGAATACAATCGCCATAGCCCCGGTCCACTTCCACATGCAACCGATGCGCAAACCATTTTTCAAAGGCTTTGCGTTCACGCTCCGGAATCGCACAGTATAGCTGTTCATTCTCCACAGAACTCAAGCCGCCATCAATCCCATGCGCCTCCAACCAAGCACGACGTTCTTCTGACCACGCCAGCGTGATTTTCCTTGGAATGGAATCCGCCAGCCGGACGTGACAAAATACGTGCACCCCTCCTGCCTCCAATGCGGCAGATCGCGACGATAAACCAACATCGGCATCCGAGGGTTATACGGACGAAAGAGAATGCGACTCATGGGCGCATGGTGAATCCAGCATGGATATTTTCGCAAGCCTGATTTTTTGCGTCAGATGGTTTCCGTGGCATGCAGCTCTGCTGCGTACCTGAGAGGCACGAAATACCAAAGGCACGTTGGTGCTCCCGTCAGGCGTGGCATGCAGCTCCGCTGCGTGCCTGAAGAAGGCACGGACCATAGGTCCATGCCACGAAATCAGTTCACAAAAAAAGAGCGGCCCGAAGGCCGCTCCCGTTTCATTCTGAAAACAGAATTACTTGCGAATCTTGCGACGGATCACCATCGCCAAGGCACCCAAGCCCAACAGGCTCATCGTGGCAGGCTCAGGAATCGCCTGAGTCAAGCTCACGTTGTCGACGTCGAAAAGGCGGGTCGCCACTTCATCCGTCTTGAAATAAACTTCAATGCGATTTAAGTTCGCCGCACCCGTGAAGTTGAGGGTGGTCTGCTGGTAATCGCCGCCCGTACCCCAAATCCCAGCACTTTCGTGGTTCGAGATGAATGCCGCAGTCGCGTCACGTTGGTTGACACCCATGTACACGTTTCCAGCCGTACCACCCGTCACTTCCACCATGGCCGAATAGGTGATGCCCATATTAGCCCAAGCGCTCAATCCCAGCACAGTCTGGGCGGCGGCGGGATCTGCATTAGCATCAATGCGAAGATTATACGTGCCAGCATAAGGATTCAAATCAGTACGAAACACGCCACTTGCACCCAACACCCACTGATCCGCCTGCCACGATTCTCCACCCGCCGTTTCAAATCCAGGATTCAACACCGCATTCTGGGCCATCGCCGAACCCGCAACCATCGCCATCAACGCGAATACGATCAATTTCTTCATCATCCATCTCCTTGTAGTTTTCTGTTTTCTTTTTTTAAATCCAGTGTCTCTTTCCCTGACACTGCGCCAAATGTGAACTTCTACCCTCATATCGTCAAGTCGTTTTTATGTTATTTTTTCGTTAAGATATTGTTCCTCCCCCCCCCGCGCATCCGACGCCTTTTCAGGAACATTTCCTGTCCTTCTTGACCTTCCCCATCATAAAAAAAAGAGCGGCCCGAAGGCCGCCCTTGTGTTGGACCGTACTCGTCTAGCGAATCTTGTTTGCAGCCCGTCGCGTCTTAATGATCTGCTCGGTCAAGCCGAAGGGAACGGCCTCATAATGCTCGAACTGCATCGTGAAACCAGCGCGCCCTTGGCTCATGCTGCGCAACGCCGTGGCATAGCCAAACATTTCGCCGAGGGGCACCATGCCGCGGATGAGCTTCTGCGAGCCCTTCTCGTCCATGGTTTCAATGCGACCGCGCCGTTGGCAGACGCTTCCCGTTGCGCCGCCCATGAATTCTTCCGGCGTCGATACTTCCACGGACATCACCGGCTCCAGAATGAGCGGATTGCCCTTCAAGAACAACTCCTTGAAGCCTGCACGGCCCGCTTCCTGGAAGGCGAAGTCGGACGAATCCACATCGTGGTACGACCCATCGTAAAGCACCACGCGCAAATCCACCACCGGGTAGCCAGCGTAGGGACCGCTGGTCATCGCCTTCACAACACCCTTTTCCACCGATGGAATGAAGTTGGCCGGAATACGCCCTCCCACCACGTCGTTGACGAATTCGAATCCTTCGCCCGCCTTCAACGGCTCGAGGCGCAAGCACACATGCGCATACTGGCCGCGACCGCCGCTTTGTTTGATATGCTTGTAGGCCCCCTCCACCGGCTTGGTAATCGTTTCGCGATAGGCCACCTCGGGGCGGCCCACCTTGGCCGACACACCAAATTCGCGTTTCAATCGATCCACGATGATTTCCAAATGCAACTCGCCCATTCCGGAAATGATGGTTTCGCTGGTCTCCGGATCAAATCCCACCGTGAAGGTCGGATCCTCTTCCGCCAACTTGTGCAGCGCGGCCGACAGCTTTTCGTTGTCCGCCCCCGTGTCCGGCGCAATCGAAATCGACACCACCGGGGCGGGAAATTCGATTGACATGAGCTGAATCGGATGGTCCTCGGAACAGATCGTATCGCCCGTGCGCGTATTCGCCAATCCCACCACCGCCACAATGTCACCGGTCTGCGCGGTATCCAAATTGGTGGAGTGGTTCGCATGCATCCGCAAAATGCGGCCGATGCGCTGGCTCTTGTCGACCGTGCTGTTCAGCACATTCTGTCCGGATGTCAGCGTGCCGGAATAGATGCGGATATACGTCAGTTTTCCGGCATGCTTGTCGGCCACGATCTTGAACGCCAACGCGCTAAACGGCGACTCATCTGTCGGCTCGCGCATCGTGGGCTCATCGCCTTCGTCCGTCACCGCTGAAATGATGGGCGGAATTTCGTTAGGAGCGGGCAATAGATTCACCACTCCGTCCAGCAAGTGTTGCACGCCCTTATTCTTGAACGCTGCACCGCAATAGACCGGCACAATCTTGCGCGAAATGGTCGCCTGCCGGAGAATGCCCCAAATTTCTGCTTCGCTCAGATCGCCTTCGGTAAAAAACTTCTCCATCAGCGCATCATTTTGTTCCGCGCACTTCTCGACCAAGTTCGCCCGCCACTTCTTCGCCTTCTCCAGCTTTTCAGCCGGAATCGGAGCCTCGCGAAAATCAGTGCTGTCGGGATCGTCAAAATAGATCGCCTTCATCGTCACCAAATCGATCACGCCTTGGAAGGTCTCGGCCTTTCCAATCGGCACCACCACGGGAACCGCGTTGCAACCCAGCTCTTCCTGAATTTCTTCCAGCACACCAAAGAAATCAGCACCCGTTCGATCCATCTTGTTCACAAAGGCCAGCTTGGGCACTTCGTATTTTTCGGACTGTAACCAAACTTTTTCGGACTGAGGCTGTACGCCGCCCACCGCGCAGAACAACGCCACCGCGCCATCCAATACGCGCAGGGATCGCTCCACCTCCACCGTGAAATCCACGTGGCCTGGCGTGTCGATCAGCGTGACCAGATGGCCCTTCCAGTTCAACGTCGTCGCCGCGCTTTGAATCGTAATTCCGCGCTCACGCTCCTGAACCATGAAGTCCATGGTGGCGGCACCATCGTGCACTTCGCCAAGCTTGTGCGTCTTGCCGGCATAAAACAGAATGCGCTCCGACACCGTCGTCTTGCCCGCGTCGATGTGGGCCATGATGCCGATGTTTCGAATTTTTGAAATGGGGGTTTCTCTTGCCATGATGTCTGCTCTCCTAAATAAACCGAAACCCCCGGTTGCCTTGGAAATCGGCGCCGGGGGGGCTCGATCAAACGGGGGCGGATGATGGGGCATGAGCCCACATTTTGCAATCAAAAAATGATCTTAACTGGCCGACGACCATGGCTTATTCACGAAGCCCTGCGGAGGCGGGGATTCTTGGATTTGGCGAATCGGATGGCGTTGCGGGCTTGTTCGGCATCCATATAGGAGTGGAAATCCGTCAGGGTGGCATAGCGCCGTTTGGAATCGGTACCTTTCCATTCGGCGAAGAGGCTGATGGACAGACGACGGAACATGCCCAGGACCCATACGCCGTTTCGGTTGCGGACGCGACATCGGTCTTCGTTGGTGGAAACGTCGAGGCGCTGATGAAGGCCGTTCTCAACGCCCCAGTACTGCCGGGAGGCCAAGAGCCATTGTGCCGCATCGAAGCGTTCCGGTTCCCGGCTGGTGAGCTGAAAGACGGTTTCCGGTGCACACAGGCCGAGATGGCGGTAGACCCGTGCAACCTGCGCAATGTGTGGAAAGCAAATCCCTTCGGAATCCGCCGATTTCGTAAAAACCTGCCGACGTTCCCGGCGGCCCTTGTTCTTCTCGTCGCTATAGGCCTGGTTGGGTGTGGGAG
>CAZYGH010000054.1:0-28146 GCA_964647595.1 uncultured Verrucomicrobiota bacterium | reverse complement strand
AAACGGGACATCGTGTCCTGTAGCCGAACATAGTTGACTCGACTGTGGGAAACTACCTAATGAGTCGAATCACTCCCTCGCCCGCATCATCGCCTCCGCCCACCGTCGCGCCCCACCCGCCCATCAATCCCGGCGCCAAGCCAAACGCCGCCACGTTCGGGGTCCTGCGCAAGATGGCATGCACTCTTTCGCGCAACTGCCCCGTGCCCTTGCCGTGGATGATCCGGTCCCGCCCCAGCCCTCGCCCCTCGGGTCGATTCATCGCATAAGCCAATCCGACGAGCTGGATCGCTCGACCTATGATCCCCCGCCCACCGGCTGGCCTTGCAGCAGCTCGAAGACCGTTCGCATGCCCTCCGTAGCCGTCTTTTCGATCTTCACCAGGTTCGGGATCCCGTCCACCGGCGGGATGACGCGGTCGATCAGGTATTTGGGGATAGGGTCCGGCACGTCGTGGATCAAGCCGGCGGCCGGGTAGACCTGCAGCGACGATCCGATCAGGATGAAGATGTCCGCCGCCGCCATCATGTCGGCGGCCGCCCCCAGCATGGGGACCGCCTCGCCAAACCAGACGACGTGGGGCCGCAACTGGGCCCCGTCCGGCGCCGCGTCGCCCATCCGGATGTCGCCGGCGACGTCTACCAGCATGCTTTCATCCCGTTCGCTCCTGGCCTTGGTGATTTCTCCATGCAGGTGCAGGACATGGGTGGACCCGGCCCGCTCGTGCAGGTCGTCCACGTTCTGGGTGACGATGGTTACCCGATACCAGGCTTCCAGCTTCGCCAGCAGCCGGTGCGCCTCGTTCGGTCGGGCAGCGAGCGCCTGGCGTCGCCGGAGGTTGTAGAAATCGAGCACGAAGGCCGGATTGCGCGACCAGGCCTCCGGCGTGGCTACATCATTGACGTCCTGGCCATCCCACAACCCATCGCCGTCCCGAAAGGTCTTCAGGCCGCTCTCGGCGCTTATGCCTGCGCCGGTCAGGACTACGATATGCTTCCCATTGCTCATGCCTGCCGAGGGGGCTCATCGCCGTTGTCATTATCCTCGTCGTCTTCCCGGTCTTCGTCATCGTCGTCTTCCCATTCCAATTCCCACTCCTCGTCGAAGCCTATGTCTTCTTCCCCCGGCTGAATCGGAATAAACTGGATTTCTGCACCGTCCGTGTTGTTCGAGGGACATTCGGTGCGCGTAATGCAAGAGTCGACGACGCCGTCATCATCCTCGACAGCCATGCTTCGGAGTTCTTCTAACTGCCCTGCGCTACAATTGGGGAATATCCGGCAGTATATTGTATTGGGCTCCTCGTGCGGTCCGACAGCAGCGACATAGTCTTTATATAGTTCGACTCCTGCGGGAAACATAAACTCAAGGCAAAAACAATAGGCAATGTGTGCGGGCACCTTGTTGCGGGTCAAGCAGGCGCGACAGGTGAACGGTTTCGATATGTTGATTGCGGTCATACGGAACATTGAGAAGATCTATAACATAGCGCCGTAGATTCGCCACCTTGATATACCCAACAGATTCATCTAAAGAATGCGCCCAGTTTCGGTCTTTCGCGGCAGCGTCATACAGCCTAGCCCATTTCATGCGAAGGTCCGTGGGCGTACGGACAACGAACGGATAGTTGCCTTCGTGTTCGCGCGTGCGGTTTTCGCTAAGGAGCCAGTCGATGATCGACTCGATTTCGCAACGTGATACGCCATCGTCTATCAAGGCAAGAACGTCTGCGCACCACGTGTCATAGTCCTTCGTGCTATACGTGGTGATTCCGCCGGTTCCTAGTCCTTTAAATAAATGAATGAAATGTTCGACAAGGCTGTGGGCGAGTTTGTCTCGCGCACAGACATCTTCATTTATTATTTCTTTTATATCTTCTTTATTACTTCTATGCCCCTCCCCAATTTGGGAACCCTCAAGTACACGATTTGGGGACCCCTCAGTACCCGTTTTGGGGACCCGGGGATCCATGTTTTGAACTGCAATAGGTACGCGTCCCGTCGGCTCCTTGGTTGTCTCAGCATCCTTAACCATGGGTCCATCGACGTAATCGGTTTCGGGTTCTTTCTCCTTGCAAATGATCCTTTGGACGAGGGCCTCCGCATCCGAACCAGAAACCGTCGGGCTCAGTATATATCGCACGGATCGTGAATTTCCCCCATTTCCTTTCTTTCTCAACCATCCCAGTTCGACGAGTTCGGTCGTGATTGTGCTGATGAGTGATTCCTTGTAGCCTGTCCATTTACTTATCGTTTTGCGCAACGGCCACACGTGGTTCTGCTTTTCCGCCCGGGTCACATTCCTATGCTTAAATAGCACAAGAAGCACCCGAAGCTGGCGAAGCGTGAGACGCCTGTCAGTGATAACACAAAGCGGAATCGCAGCATACCTGTCGATGAGATTTGGTTGTTTCGTCTTAGGTTGAGTCTCACTATTCATCGAAATATTCCTATGGATGCGCGGCAGCTTCAAAACGGTCGATTCTTTCGGAAAGAACTAACGACGCACAGACGGGCGCAACCCAAATTTCTAATGATCGATAGAGCAAGCCAAACATCCTGTAACCCTGACATTTCTTCGGGGATGGCACCCGCCCTTATGGGTTGAACGAAGCGTCGCGAACACATTTGCCCCCGTACTGGTTGGCTCGAATAGCTAACAAAATGGGCTCCGGTTATCTCGCAGCCCGTTTCCATGCGGACTCGATGGCGATGGGAAGATCAACTCTCCCCTGCCCATGAACGACGGCGGCGAGAGCTCAGTAGGGTGGGCGGTGTCGGCCTGTCTGCCTAGCCGCCCTAATGATAACTGGCCGTTGATCATGGGTGGCCAGCCCGCACTAAACCTAGACAGCGCATTTGTATGTTCCTCCTTTATAGCTTTATAAACGGGAGACAACTGGATCTGGGCCCCCTTCTCGATTGGGCCTTCGCATCTCGCTAGTGTACGACGCTGCGTGCAATGCACCGCATCTGGTTTGCCGGAATACCGGCGAGCGTGTTGCGTTGGGCGGGTATGATTTTCCACCAGTTGTCCCCAAAATATTGATGCTATCGTAGGCGTGTCAGGGTGATGCGTGAATGCCTTGGCGACGGGCCAAAGGTCGCAACCCATTCCTCCGGCGTGACGCCACGGTTATATGGAACGCGTTAGGCATGGCTAAATGACCTCGACTTTACGCCGCGATCTTGCGCCCCGTCTTGTCGGCCTCGGGTCGGGTCGCCGGTCGCGCGCGCCCTATGGCCCACTGACGTAGCGCCGCAATCTGCTCGCCCATCAAGCGGCTCAAGGGAACCCGCATGGCCAATATCGAGCTGAGGCCAACTGTGTCGGGGTCCTTGGCCTTATGGAACGCTTCATACAGCCCTTCGATATATGCTTGCTCGATCTCGGCGCCCTTGCACCCGTCGCTGCCCATCAATAGCTCCCAAAAATTCCACTGATAGCTAAAAATGGGGATGCGTTGGCGCCGCAACCACCCCCTTGCGAATCAAGCGGCTGAAGGCTTACATTCCTTCAGCAAGGGCAGCTCGTTCGTGTCGGCACCGCGCCTGTTCCTTGGTCGCATTGAGGCAAGCGTGCCATGTCGGCGTACACATTGCGTCCGCAAGCGCGTCGTCGCCCCACCGCGCCTTGACCTGTCGGCCAAGTTCGGTTTTGAGCTGGCTGATCCGCGGTTTGCTGATGCCGAAACGCTTGGCAAGGTCTTCCAGCTTGCTCCCCTCGGCGGTTGCCCGAAGGATGGCCAACTTTCGGTCGTCAAGTTCTGCCATGATTTCGCTCCAGTCAATCTGGCGCGCCGCCTTCTGGGCCGGATCTTCCTCGTGTTTTGCCAGCACGTCGTGCAGCGTCAACCCGTCACCTTCGTCGTCAGTCGCAATACCTTCATCCATCGACGACAGCGTCGAATGACCGTCGAGCTGGGCGGCTGGGGACAACACATCGGCACGACCGGCATAGTTCGCCCTACGCCCCGATTTGAGGCGCTGAAGCGTGTAAAATGCGATCGAGGCGGGGTATAACGGTTGTCCTCGGGTCTCCAGGCTTTCAATCGCGTCAACCGCCTGAACGGCCCCATCTTGAATCAACTCGGAATCATCTTCAGATCCACCGCGCTTGAGGATGCGGGGAACCGCCGATGCGATCCTGGGCATAATTTCCCTGACCAACATTTCAGCAGCTACTACAGTCACAATTCACCTCCTGTTGCTTTTTTTGAGGTGACCCGGCACTGCACACGCCGCGCCTACGGCCACCAAATCGGTGACCGCAGCTGCGGTCGAACTATAAATGCCAGCGACGTGCGGCGGTTCAGACAGAAGCTGGGCGTGAGTTCGGGCGAGCTTTCGCGCTCATTGCACAGCAAAACAACTCGTCGGGCTCAGGCCGGAAGCAAACTACGCGTTTAGAAAACGGCTGCGCAGGCGTTCAACTTTCAGCGGAATATGACCTCGAGGTCCTTGGCGCCAAATATCTCTCCGGTGCTACGGTTCATGCGGTCGACGAAGTTTTGGCGTAACTGCCGAAGATCCTCGCCAGTGTAGTCAGGGATTGTCCTGTTCAGCATTTCCAGCAATTCGCGCTCGATGGATCTGCCGGATGCCAGGTCCCTCAAAAGTTGAAATCCGCTTCGTTTGGTGAACATTCGCACGCTGGAATAATCGAGCGCGGTGTCGAGAATTTCCGGGTCGGGTAACCGCACGCTCACCTGATGACCTGTCACCTCGACGTCGTCGGCTTTGACTATTTCCATGTCGACGCCAAGGTGGGTACGACGGCTAGCCGTGGCATGACCGAGTCTTGGACCCAGCAGGAGGCTGCCCTCGTCCGTACACGCCACCGCAACTTCGCGCTGGGTTTCCATTACCAAAAAAGCTTTCGGAATCGACCGCAGCACTTCAATAGTCAGGCGCCGAATCGCCACCTCCGACTTCGTGTAAGAGTAAACGGCAAGCGCAACGCAACCCACGAGGAAAATGATTGCCGCCAGTATTTTGAGAAATTTCATGGAGCTCTCCACGCTCAAAAACTCGAACATCGACCCAGAAAAACAATGACTAAAAGAACTAATAAAATTGCGGGCATCGAGGAACCTCCGTGGTTGTGTTGTGGGAATGGAACGCTGTGTTAGCAGGCAGGCCGATTTGTTCAGACGACGAACCGGCCTCATTATAATATGCCGCATTTTTAAGAATATATTTATCTGGAACGCGTTCCATGTTGTGCAGATTCTAGACTTGCGATATTATTAACTTATGAAATGGAGGACTTTATGACTTGCGTTGTGAATGATTCGAAAGACGAGTATGCACAGGCTGTCGAAGCCGGAGACCTTGATCGGTTGCGCGAACTTTTTCATAATGAAAAGTCGTGCTTCGGGTTCATTTTTGAAAAAAAGGCCGTTACACCTCTTGTGTGGGCAACGACACTTAACGCGGCCCGACGCGACTCGGTCAAGCTCCAACGAGATATTCTTCATCGAATCCTGTGCATGCAATCTACGTTGCTCGACCGCGTCGAAACTAAGATTACCGATGAGATTGCGGCTTTTGACGCGCGGGGGCATTTTAACGAGTTGCCGGAAATCGTCACAAATGAACTGCTTCCGCGCTATGGAAAAATCGCTTCCGAAATATTTGGGACAATGAAACTGCTCCAGAAAATTGAGTCCCCATCCGCCCCTGCCCCATCAACACCAAAAGGCGATGCCGACGATGCGTGACCGCGAACAAACCCTGCAAACCGTTCGCCGTCATATCGACGACATTGCGAGTAACGGCACTCTTGAGTTGCGGTGCGAGTACGGGCGGTCACCGGCTTACTGCGTGCGCTTTCGAGTCAAGTCCTCCGAGACAGGTGCAACCCGCCAGCATCGACTAACCATCGGCGATGATGCGGAGTTGCACGACATCGTGCGCACGGCCATTATGGACCGCGTACGCCTGCAGATGCGGGCGAAGGCGGCCAAGCTTGAGGCGGCGAAGCTCCGCAAGAATGCGGGGGCGGCAGAGCGTGAGTTTGTGACCTGGTATCCGGGCTCGCGCAGCTACCGGCGCCAAGTTCGGCAGGCGTATAGGCGCTCCCTCGTGTCGGGCCAGGATTTCATTTTCGAATTGTTCCGCCTGCTAGTCGCTCTGCCCCGCCGCAAACGTCCGGGCCGGCCACTTAAAAATCGACTTTGGTGATTTCGAAAAATCATCGGTCGTCAGTATCGCGTTTGTGCCCCACACATATTCTCGTCCCCGGCCTTTGTGCCTGAGAGTGCCTAGAGCGCCGCCCATGGTTAACCTAGGAGCGGGAGGGCGCCTTTCCCTTCTGGGACCTGAGCATCGCTTCAGAATTCGCTCGGGCGAAAACGTGCGGCGGCAATCGTTTGGCGCACCAACCATCGACGACAAATGACCTTTGCACACTCAAAATCCTTGCAGACTTTTAGGCCATTCTTTTCTGTGTTTTTCGAGGCAATACCCCAAAAGAGGGGGGGGTGTAAATTCGGGTATAAAGTATATATCATAGATATATACTTATATAATGCCTTATGGCCATAAAGCATTATATTGTATTCTCTTAACAGAGAATACTTAATTTTTCTCTTGGTTTTCATACGTGGAAAGACTAAATCGTGTTCCACGAAAACAGGAGACCACGTACCCCAGTGGGCGTGGCACAAAGGTTCAAAATGGCCGAGATTAAACGTGACGGTAAGGGATTTCACGAACACGTAGCGGGACACGTTGCGTCCGATAATGGTCGCACGACTGTTCCTATCGCCGCAGGTATTGCGAAGGGTGCCCAGACTTGGCGTTGATCACACCGTCGCACGTCCCAGAACCATCATTGATGCGCATGGACCGCCTAATGGCGCGTTTTAGCCGCCTAGCGTCGCGCCTGCAGCGTCGGGCGTCACCTTGCTACCCGTTACCGCGTTTTCACCCCCGAATGGCTTAGAAGATGTTTTAGAGCCTATATTCTTAAAATCTAAATCCTGATTCCCAGTGGCCATAATTTTCTAAGAACACGTTCCATGACAGATTATTCGGCTTCAACAATCCATGTTTCATTCTAATTGCCATCGGGGGATTTCTAATTGCCGTTGACCACCCCCGCACGACGGTAGGCTTCAGCGCCCTTCTTCCGCCCTCATGTCGGCACACTCGTCACTTGAGTCCGGGGTTGGCGCATCCTTCGCCCCACAGTCACGGGGCATATTAGCCATTAGGCGCAGCTCATCCAACCGAGATCTGGTAAACTCAGGAAATACGCGAAAGTATATCGCCAGCGACTCACCGACCCCGGCTACAGCGACGAAATCCTTCGCCAACACGATCCCCTCGGGAAACATCCGTTCAACGCAAAAACAAAACGCGATGTGCGGCGGCACCTTGTTGCGGGGGTCCAATAACCGCGCGAGGTGTACATTGTCCTCATCAACTTCGCCCTCTTCTTCGCCGACGAACGGTACGGCGAAGAGATGTTCGACATAGCGCCGCTGGTTGCGGATACGGATGTAATTCGTAGGCTCCTCGATAGAGAGACACCATTGACGATCCTTGGCTGCTGCGCCATAAATTCTGGCCCACTTCGCCCTCAGTTCCGTTGGATTTTGCACCACGAACGGGTACTTTCCCTCGTGTTCGCGGTACCTGTTCTCGCTCAGAAGCCAGTCAATGACCTGTTCGATTTCGCTGGGAGTAACTCCGTCGTCGATCAGGGCAAGCATATCTTCGCACCACGAGGCATACGTCACCGAAGTATACTTAGTTATCGTACCGTATCCCAGTCCTTTGAATGACGAAATATAAAATGAAACAATTTTCTGTGCGAGCTGGTCTCGCGCACTAATTTCATTTTGTATTACTTTCATTATTTCTGATTCGTTTTTTATATGCCCCTCTCCGTTTTGTACACCACAGGGTGTATTGTTTGCACACTCACACCTGTCCGATTCAGACACTCCCTGGTGATCGTTTCCACCACCCGGCATATTGGCATCAGGAGCCCCATTGGCGTCGTTGTCAACCGATCCTGACAATTGAGGCTGAAGGTTGTCTTGCGTACCAGGATCTGGACTCTCCCTCTGAATGTCCTCCACAAGGGCTTCTGCGGCCGAACCCGGCACGGCCCAGCTCAACCGATATCGAGCGGCCCGCGATTTTCCTCCGTTGCCACACTTCGTCAACCAACCCAGTTTCCCGAGCTTAGTCGTTATCCGGCTTATCAGATTGGGAGGATACCCAGTCCATTTGCTTAGCAATGCTCTAGACGGATACACGACATCCGGACCACCCGCCCTCTTATTGACAAAGCGATAGCCCATCAAAGCCATAAGAACCCGCAGGTCTTGTTTTCCGAGCCGAACGTCAGCCAACACTCCATACGGGACCGCTATGTATCTGCGTGGCGGTCGATGCATATTGCTTACATTCACGCCTGATCCTTCCTTGTTATGCAAGGGGCTTCCTGACTTGATTCCAACCACTCCTTCACGGCATGGCTAGACGATTCCACAACGAAGGCACCAGCTTCCGAAAATATACACTGTTGATCCGCACGACGAGATGGCGTGGACATTCTGCGAGGCATAGACCACCCCAGAGCCAGTCCCATGCCCTTGCGATTATCATCGCTGCTCAGCCGAAGTTCATTCGTACTGTTCGACTCCAACGCATACCATTGCACGTCTCGTTGGATACCATTATGGACGGATGGATCGATGTCGCAAATCAACTTGTTGCGTGCTGCAACCAGTCGGAGGACCCCATCGGCAACGTTGTTGTCCGGCCTATCGACAAACACAACTATTGCCGACAACCGCAAAGTATCTCCCAGAGGCTCCATATATTCGAAAAGCTTTTGTGGGATGGCTTTCTGCGTGAACTGAATGTCGACATCGTTGATCATTGCGAAAACCATCCGCACCGGTGTCCCTATTTCGGCTACGGTCTTGTTTGGTCGAAGAGTATTGATTTTTGTCATGTCCATCCCCGATTAGCCAATAGCGTGAACTTCGAATTTGGACAGGGCCGCGTCTATGTCTCGCTTGCGAAACAGCACACACTTTCGCCCGATCTTGATGTATGGGATGATCCCTCGTGCCTGCCAATCTGAAGCGCAACGGGGTGATATTTTCGCGTATGCGGCCACCTCGGAATGGCCTCGCAAATAGTCTGAGCTATCGGCGATTGCTTCCTGAGTAATCTTTCGTATTTTTCGATGGGCAGCTGCATCGCGCTGCAATTTTTTGTTGATAGGTTCCACGGTAATCGCTCCTTTGAGTGCTGCTATCGCAAACCACGCTAACAGCGTAGTTGGCAGTTAAGTAATTACAGCGACAGGGGGCGCGGAACAGCCGAATTTGTTTGTTCGACCTATCAACGTTGTCCGGCATGTGACACATGCCTAGGAAAGTCACACTATCAAGTTTTGGTAACAACTAAAAAATTCAAGTTGCCACCACTCGCTACCATGCATATCCATTAGCAACAAATTATCACACTTTTCTCTTCTGTCAAGAATGCGGTCCCGATTTTGCAAAACGATGAATTACGGGTGAATCGTGATATATTTCACGCCAACGCCTGCCTGAAGTTTGCGCGAATTACTTTTTCCCCCGCCGGACGTATAGCAAAAAATCGACGGCCATCTGCCTTCGTCATCAAGCCGCGGTAATGCCGAAACAGAACGTCATGCCCGCCTGTATGGCCAAGTATCGCCGCCAGCTTAGGGGCATCTCCGTACAAGGCATAGTGAGCGCTTGCAAAGGTCTTTCGCGGCCCGTCCTGAATCCATTCCACTCCCGCCGCCGACGCCAGTCCCTTGGGGCGCTTGTCGGGTTCGCGTTCGGCAATCGGGACTCCCTTCATCTCATAGGGTGGCCCTATGCGCTTCATGAACAGGAGGCTGTTTTGTTTGGCCTTGGTCTGGATACCGATTGGCCCGGATACTTTGCGATAGGGTTCAAGCCATGCCGCCAGCGCCGCACTCATGGGGATGATGCGGGTGCGGCGCACTTTGGAAGTCTCGGGCATGATGCGGATGGTCTTTCCCTTGAAGTCAACGGCCCTCCAATCCAAGCCTTGGGCCTCGCCCGGTCGGAGTCCACCAAAAAACTGCACCGCCAGAGTCGGAACCAGCGCCGGGGTCCATTGTGCTGCCGTCCGCATGATGGCCGTCGCCGCGTCAACGGTGAAAGGTGTCGGCATCTTTTCATCCATCCGCATTGGTTTGATTGCCGCAACTGGGTTTGAATCGACTAGCTTTTCCTCTGCTGCAAATTGAAACATGGCACGATACGCCCGACGATGGCTGTCCCATGTTGCGCCCGTCAGTCCCTTGGCCGTCAACCATCCGGTCACGTCGTCGCGGGTCATGCCGGCGACAGTACGCTCCCCAAAGTCTGCCACCAGACGACCGACCTTTTGGCCACGCTCTGCCAGGGTGGTATCTCTGCACCCTTGGCGCTTCAACTCCACCAACCATCGCCGCCCTAGCTCGGTCACGGTCACGCCTCCCGCAATCCCGTTGTGTCTCGCCCATAGCCTCGCCGCCGCCGTCAACGTCACCTTCCCGCCAAGAATCCCCAGTGCTTCAACTGCATCATCTCGCTGGGTTGGGGTCAGGGATAGGCTACTTGTACCTTCGTTCCCGATCTTCGTTGAAAGAATCGATGCATGGGTCTTTGCCTTGGCCAGTGTATCGAATCCCGTGCGCTCCCGTTTCTTGTCGCGCATAATATCCACTTGGAAGTATCCTCCACCACCCTCTGGAAGCTCGGGGCGTAGCTCACGAATCGCAATGCCAGCGTACTCGTGGGTCTTAATTTTGCGGCGTTTGGATTTCATTGCGGCACTCTTTCGTGGTTGCTTGTGTGTGTGCGCGCATGTTCGCAATTTGTCAATATTTGTCAATACCATAAGAATTCCGCAATGATTCTCACTATTTAGACAGCCTTCCAAGCTGGTCATACGGGTTCGATTCCCGTTACCCGCTCCACTCTCGCAACGCGTTGACTACCCACTTCCTCCGAAGTATTCTGTTTTTTTACGATCATGGACAGGAACGCGCTTATTTTGCAGTTGATGGAGTACGGGAATCTCTGGATCGAGGAATCGCACAAGGCCCTGCAATTCATCGAATTCCTCTCGAACCACCCGGATGCCTTTGAACGCTCTCTCCCCATCGGCCATGTCACCGGGTCCGCGTGGCTTGTCAATCGCGCCGGTAGCCATGTCCTGCTCACCCACCACAAAAAACTGAACATCTGGGTTCAGCTTGGCGGCCATGCCGATGGCGATTCCGATGTCTTGCGGGTGGCCTTGCGAGAAGCCAAGGAAGAGTCGGGACTGCACGCAATGGAGCTTGTCATGCCCCAAATTTTCGATATCGACGTCCATCTAATACCAGCCAGACAAGCGGAGCCTTCACATTACCACTGGGACGTGCGCTACGCGTTTCGTGTCGTCGGAGGTGAATCGTTCACCCCCACGGAGGAGTCCCACGAACTGCGCTGGATTGAAATTGCACGCCTGGATTCCGTTACCCACGAAGAATCCATGCTCCGAATGGCAAGAAAGTGGCTCCACGAAGCGGCGGGCGCTACTCGCCTGTGACGCGAAAGAATCGATAGGGCTCGGGAATCTCAGCGCCAGGGCTCCCGAGGTCGGTCCAGACCACGTCGGTGAGGGATTCCTTTCCGACGACGCGGTAGTTGGAAATTCCGGCAAGGGGCGTCTCTGGAACCGTATGAATCTGCACGGGGTCGGTCGTCATGTAGACGAACACGTTGTTCGGCTGAGTCGCCGGATCGGCGGGATTCAACCCTAGAAAGAGTAGCTCCCACACTTTGTCGCGCCCATTGGCGGCCACACTGTTGGCCAAGGCGCTCACCTGGGCCTCATTCATGGTGGCGACTTGGGGGTAGTATTCCGCCAGAACCTCGACCGATATGGGCAGAGGCGTCTGCGTAGTGGTCACTGAAGACCAAAAGGCATCGGCGCTGGTGATGGAGGGCGAAGCTGTCAGATCCACCTGTAGCTTGGCAGGATCTGCGCCGGGCTCAGGCATGTACCACCAGCCGACAAAGGAATAGTTCGTCCGAATCGGATTGGATGGGAAGGCCGTATATGCCTGTCCGAGGGTGTAGATGCGGTTGGTCTCGTTATAGCCACCCCAAAAGACGCCGCCATTCGCGAGGAACTTCACCACCACATGGGTGAGTTGCGAATCGGGATATGGATAGACGGGGGTGCCGCTCTGGTTCGTAGACCAGTAGAAGTTGCCGGCGTTGTCGTTCACCCACGCATTGAGGGCATCGACAAGAATGGACTTGTCGCCATATCCGTTCGTGGAAAGTACGCCCGTCAATCCCGCGAAAGTTGCACAGGTTGTCAGGTTGGTGGAGGGGATCATCTCGCCGACAAAGGGCAGGCCCGTGTTGGTCGTGGAGTTTGACAAAAAGTAGAGGCTTTTGGCCGACGTTTGGTTGTCGCAGGCGATTTGACCCGCCACGCCCCCGACGCGCCCGGTGGAGACCACCAGACCCACGTTGAGGCAGTTGTCCATGCCCGCTGAGCCCGTGCCATGCACGGCACCCGCCACGCCTCCCACGCGATCCGTTCCTTCCACTCGCCCTTCGTTGGAACAGTTTTGCATGGAGACCACCGTACGGCCTGCGACTCCCCCCACGAGGGTCTGCCCCAACACATGGCCCGTGTTTCGGCAGTTCAGAAACTGGGGTATCAATCCGGTGAAGGCACCGACTACCCCGCCGGCATATTGGTGATCCACGCCCGTGACAGTGAGATTGCCGCGATTCTGACACCCGTTGATCGTCACATCGCCACCGCTCAACTTGCCGATGATGCCGCCGATTTCATCGGCATCGCCAGAAATCGACGCGATGTTTTCGCAGTGGTATAGGGCCACCGAAGAAGAGGTTGAAGCAGCCGATCCCACGATTCCGCCAACGCCTGCATTTTCTCCTGCAACGGTTCCCTCGTTCCAAGCGTTGGCCACCACGGCGTCCCCGGGCACCAGAATGCGTCCCAGCAGGCCGCCGGTATCGGCATGACCTGAAACCGTTGCGCGATTCTGGCAATTCGAAACCGTCACCCCACCGCCGTCTTCTCCGACGGTCAGCTCACCGACAAGACCTCCCACCAAACTGCCAAATCCCCACACGCTTCCGGCATTCGAGCAATGGCGCACGAGAATAGAGTCCTCTTCGCTTTGAACTTGCCCCGCCAAGGCCCCCACGAAATTTCCAGCCACGATTGCGGTATTGGTGAGGTGAACGTGCTCGATCGTTATCGAACCCGCTCCACTCACACAGCCGAACAGGCCCTGATAATCGTCATCGGCCGTCTTCTGAATCGTCAACCCGTCGAGAACGCGACCCTGTCCATTGAACGATCCGGCAAAGGGGTAAGCCGAGGTGCCAATGGCCGTCCATTCCTTGCCCGACAGATTCAGGTTGGTTCCCAGCATAACGAGCTTTCCACGAAAGGCGTCCGTGCCACTGTTCACCAGTTGCGCCAAGCCGGCGAGTTGTTGCGGCGTGACCAACGTGAACTGCGTCACGCCCCCCTGCCACCAAGTGATATCGGCGTGCTGGCTCCAGTTGTCTGGTTTCTCGAAAAACATGCCGTAAAGGGTCATGTCCGAAATCACGTTGGAAAGGGTGAGGGGGTTGGCGGTTTCCGTGATGTCGCCGCCCCAGCCGGAAAACACGCAACCCGTGGAGGCCACTGCAAACAGAGGTGGAGCGTTGGAGCCATGAGGAACACTCAGTTGAAAGGCCTCGTCCAACCCGTTGACCGTGCCGTTGCCGATCGCGGACACGGTCACGGTGTAATTGCTGCTGGTATCATTAAAGTAGGCCAGAATGGTCGCATGTCCGGTAATCGTCACGGAATTGGTGGCCTCGGTCAGCGCATGGGAGAACGTGGCCCCATCGCTTGCCCACCAGCGCACGAAATGCGTTGCAGGTCGAGGCGAAAGGCCTCCCTGCTCGGCAGGCAGTCCCCGCCCAATCAGTTGAATCACATCTCCCTTGCGAAGCAGCAGATTCTCGTCCGTCGGTAAGCCATCCACCTCCCCGCGTTCAACCAAGGAGAGCGACACCCAAGCCGAATCGTCGGGCGGGTGAATAGCTTGAATAAACCGCATCAAGTCAAACTCCGAAGCATGGCCCAGCGCCTCGCGAATTTCTCCAATCCACGTGTTTTTCAACGTGTTGGTGTAGGCTTGAAGGAACGCGAGCCAATGCGCGTCGGACTTGAAGTCGAGCTGTTCCGTGACATAGTCGCTCGGCCCTTCCATGGGGAAGTGGATATTCAACCCCGTGGTCAGCAATTCGGTTTGCTTGGTGGCGGCATGATGAATAATGCCCGCATAGTAATTGCTGGCCACCACGGCGGCCTGTTGGCGAATGGTGGAACGGTCTTCCGGGGTCGCAATCAGCGTGTCCACAAATCCAGCCAACGAACCTGCGATGGCAGGCAACTGTTTCAGATCCACCGCTGTCAAGGAGGCCGGATTTCGTGGATCGTACATGGAGGCCGAGAGAGCGCAAATGCGGGAAGCCAAAGCGCGCGGGGTCATATTTCCTTCTGCGGTTTCCAATTCTTGAAGGAACTGCGCATAAGCCCAACCCTTCGTTTCCATGTATTGCGAACCGATATACACGTCGGCACCGCAGTTGCGGAGTTGGTAAGCCGAATCGAGAATGCCCATGTTGCAACAATCGTATCCCACGATGGTCATATTCGTGACCGCCTCCCCCAGCACCTGCTCAAACAGCGTCATGGGTTGAGCATGGGCGGATTGGTTGGGCGTGTGATCCTGAAGCGCCCCATCGAAGCCGTGACCATGATCCGAGAAGATCAACAGGGTGCGTTCCGCTGGATAATTTTCCACACCCCAGTTGATAAAATCAATCAGCGTACCGGGATCGGCCACATTCACTTCACCCAAGTCTTGAATGGCATTGGTGAGAGTCGGGGTCATGCCACGTGTGATGAAAAACCGCTTAGCGCCGTACCAGTTATCAAAGCCAACGTGGGCGCTGGGTATCCGGTCCATCTCCGCCAGCACATTCATGTGGGGGGTACTACCCACTTGGGCCATGCTGAGAAAATCAGTCATCTGATCTTTTTCCAAATCGTTGTCCGCATCAAAATAGACCAACACCGTCCACGGCTTCACAGTCTGGGCTACGCTCGTCACCGCAAACGACGCGCTGGTCACAACAAGCCCTGAGGCCCCAAAACGAAGAGCATAGGTTCCATCGTCCAGCCCCGCAGGCAGCGTGTACGGAGTACGTACTGCCGATGCCGCAAGCGTCAAGGACGATCCCGAAACCACCTCCCCATTGCGCAGAAGTTCAATCGTGAGATCGCCCTCCAAACGCAGGCCTTGCCAAGAAATCACGCGCGTGGTGTTGGTGGTCCACAGTTCTCCGCCAGCCGGTGCACGAACCATCAGCACGGGATGGGTGGAGGGAACAAGAGAGATCGCAGGTCCGCTGAAGGTTAAGGATTCTCCCGCTCGTGAGGAAAGCGCACCATTTGTGACGGCGTCTATATCATACGGAACCGTCCACGCATAACGACCCATTTCCACGGGAATCATATCCCCCAATGTGATTCCCGACGAAGTGAATGCCG
Organism: uncultured Verrucomicrobiota bacterium; assembly: GCA_964647595.1. Classification (GTDB taxonomy): domain Bacteria; phylum Verrucomicrobiota; class Kiritimatiellia; order CAIQIC01; family Lenti-01; genus Lenti-01. The sequence continues at coordinate 12,481 of CAZYGH010000054.1, read as the reverse complement.
CCAGGTTCAACTCGAGTAGTTTTCCGTCCAACCCTTCCTGAGTCCATTCGATCACGCAGGTGTCGCCCTGTGCAAACACGGCGCCATTCGAAGGACTCGTGAAGGTAAGACGCGAAGATTGGGGAGGGCTCGTGAAATTGCCACTGTCCTGCTTCAGTTCCGCCAACTCGTCATAGGCCACCGCTTTGAGAGAGACAAAACTGGAGGCCATCTCGGATTCGTTGGGCCTGTAGGTGGCGCTGAACCAAAGGCCGCGGTGAGGATCAATGAATCGGCAATCATCCGCCGAAAGGTGAGAAAGAGTACAGGACAGGGTCTTGAAGCTGATATCCACTCGAGCCCGAATGCTCGGCTCTTCCCCCGCATTGGAGGTGTATTCATACAAATTTCCGGATGGCGGCACACCCTCCCGAGGCCCCACCATCTTCCAGACTCCTTTCTCCGGAGATAGCGCGTAATAGCGTTCATTCAGGAAAAGGGTCACCTGATAAATGTTGTGAATCACGCCCGGTGTGGCGATCGGCACATCGATCGAAATGGAGGACGTTTCTTGATCGCCCGCCATCAGGCTCACGCTCAAGCCTCCGATATTCTTGCGCACATCGTTGGTGAAGGTGGTGTTCAGAATCCCCCAATCAAACATGGGAGCCCGAATACCGCTCATACCATCTTCGGTGTACGCGCCATAATTCATGTACATCGGCAAACGCCACGTCCCGTTTGGGCGGCGCGTATCTTCCGAACTGTCACCCGTGGACCAACTGTTGAGGATGATCCAATAATGCTTCGAGGGGTCCGCATCCGTATCGTTGTACCCCACACACGCCATCATGTGCGCGCCCCCCGTGGCCATGTTGAGGGCCTTCCCACTGACAAAGTTGGTGAAGATGGTGTCTTCGTTGTCCTCGCTCTTGCCCCAGAAATTCATGAACTTGTCCCACTCGGCACCGTCCGCCAGCGTCAGGTTGAAATGCATGGCGTGCCCCGAATCGAGTACACTCTTGAGGAGCGTCACCGCTTCGCTCACCGACGCGGTGAACGTGTTGACGTTTTGAAGGCTCATGGAGGAGATCGGCACGTTTGGCGTCGTGTAAATATCCGCCGGCAAGGTACACACCCAGCCCTTGTAATCAGTCCACGCGGCATTCTTGTTCCCCCACGGAATCGCATACCCGAACCCATCGAAAAACCGTTTGAAGAGTTGCGGCGTACCTCCCTCGTTCAGCGCACCGTTCACCGTGTGCAAATAGCTGGAGAGGAACTGCACGGAAAAACCGTTCGTCATCGCTCGAGCTTCTTCCGGAAACTGGCGAGCGTAATCCAACGTCATCACGCCTTGGCATCCCCACATCCAACACGAACCCGTGTGCCCCTGATCGCGAATTTTAGCATCGTAGGAAAGGTTGGTCAGCAAATTCACAGCGCGAGGCCCGCCCGCATATCCCGCCGGCAACTCATAATCCGGCGTTTCCACCTGATCCGCCTGCCACTGCAACAGTGTATTCGTGGAGATCGGCATGATCCCGTAATTGGCAAAAGCCAAACTCCAAACGGAACTCACAAGGAAGGCAACGAAGAGTTGCTTGGCAGCCAAGCTGAATTTCATAATTTTACCCTTTCATGACGATGGACATTCCTATTCCCTTCTCCTCCCAACCTCAAGCCCAAAGTCCCCACCAAAATTGCCACACGCGAATCCCCGTCACCTCAACGCAAAAAGCCGCCCGAATCCCTTGCGGGACTGGACGGCTCGACAAATCCGGACTGCGGACAGAACTATTTAACGTAGTCCTTGATCAGTTTCGGCTTGGCAATCAGCATGCGGATCCGTTCGTGATCCATCTGCTTGACCTTGGTTTCAGGAACACCCAGCGCAGTCAAGCGGCGAGTATGCTCAAGCAACCGACGCTTCTTGGCGGCGCCACTCTTGCGGGGGCGTGTCGTATCGTTATTTCGTGCATTGCGGGACATGATGAATCTCCTTACGCTTCCAAATGGTTAAAATTTGGCGACCCCAACGGGAATCGAACCCGTGTTACCAGGATGAAAACCTGGTGTCCTAGACCTCTAGACGATGGGGTCGTCTGCTTTATCGACCATGAAAAAGTCGGCAAACAGTAGCCTACTGTCCCTTTTGACGCAACAGGAATCTTCAACCTCTTTTATCTTTGCAGTCAAAGAGGCCTTCCCGTATGATGTTTACACGTGAAATTCATATGAAAACCCTCATTCTTCTCACGATCTCCAACCTCTTTATGACTCTGGCGTGGTATGGACATCTGAAATATCTTCGCGGCGCCCAGTGGCCTTTGTTTGCGGTGATTCTCATCAGTTGGGGTATTGCTTTCTTTGAATATTGCTTCCAAGTTCCAGCCAACCGTATCGGCTATGCCACCTTTTCCGCCACCCAGCTCAAAATCATTCAAGAAGTTATTTCCCTCGTGGTCTTTTCCGTATTTGCGATTCTGGTCCTAGGCGAAAAATTGCGCTGGAACCATGCTGTTTCTTTTCTTCTGTTACTCGGTGCCGTATATTTTGCGTTTCTAAAAGGAAAACCCGGAGGTGCTTAACATGACCGCTCACCCCTTCAAAAAATCACTCGCGGCTCTTTGTCTCGCAGGAGCCCCCCTCCTCCTCCCATGGGCCGAGGCCACGGAACCCCTTCACTTAAGTGGCGAAGAACGCGTGTTGGTTCTGGCCCCACATCCCGACGACGAAACCATCGCCACTGGCGGCCTCATTCAAGAAGCACTCGCCCTCGATGTGCCCGTGCGTGTGTGCTTCTTCACCATGGGCGACAACAATGAACTGGCCTTCCTCATCACCCGCAAGCATCCCGTGCTGATGCCCGGCGCCGTTCGCTCCATGGGTCTGACCCGCCAAAACGAGGGCCTTGCCGCCACCGCCCAGTTGGGCGTGTCCTCCAACGATGTCTTCTTCCTCGGCTATCCCGATTTTGGCACCCTCGATATCTGGAACCACCACTGGCGAACGGTGCCCCCCTTCCGATCCATGCTCACGCGCGTCACCGCCGTGCCCTATGAGCGAGCGCTCACGCCCGGCTCCGCCTACGCCGGAGAAGATATTCTGGACGATCTGATGGAAGTCATTCGCGAATTCCAGCCCACTCACATCGCCCTCTCCCATCCCGCCGACCACAATGTCGACCACCGTGCGCTCTATCTGTTCACTCGCGTGGCTCTGTGGAATTTGGCCTCGGAAGGAATCAGCCCCACCCTTCTTCCCTATCCCGTCCACTTCACCCAATGGCCCGAGCCCCGCCACTATCACCCCCTTCTTCCCTCCACGCCGCCCTACTTCTTGAGCGAGCAAATTTCGTTTTTGGAAGTTGCGCTGGCCCCCTTCCAAGTCTCGAACAAATATGCCGCCATCCAACGCCACCACTCTCAATATCTCTATTCTTCGGGATATCTCAACTCCTTCATGCGAACAAGCGAGCTGTTTGGCGACTACCCCGACATCTCCTTGCCAAGTGGATCGGGCACCTCGGAAATCGCGGAGGAGGATATGTCCCAGTTCCGCGCCGACGAAACCCTTCTTCAAGAGTTCTCCCAGTCCTCCAACAACTGGGATGCCATTGAAAACCAGAGCGACACCGAAAATCAGGCCATTAGCACGCATGACAATGATTTCATCCAGCGCTCCATTTCTGGCGATGGAACCCACCTCACGCTGGCCTTCCAATTTCAACATCCCCTTTCCCGCTTTGTGACGCTCACCGTCTCCCTCTTCGGCTATCACCCCAAAACCCCTTTCGGAGAAATGCCCAAAATCATCATTGAACTCAACTCTCGAAAAGTGGTTTCCGTAACGGATCTCGACATCAAACAACCGCTGGATTCCGTTGAACTGGTCGCGGGTGCCCCCAACGAAATCCTCCTGCGCGTCCCCTATACGCTACTGGCCGACCCAGAGAAAATCTTGGCCGATGCCTCTCTTTCCCGAGGCCAGATCCCCATTGATTGGGTCGCCTGGCGCGCCATCGACTTGACCGGAAACGCTTCTTCCAAGCCCGCCAAACCCTTCCCCGTCGTCGCCCCACAAGCCGCACCGCCAGTCGACCCAGAACCACCCGCTACCCCCGAATCCCCAGCCCCTGCCGAAGTCGTGCAATCCCCCGCCCCTCAAGAAGAACAGGCCCCGAGTCCCCTGACACCACGCGTCAACTTGCCGCGCAAAGAGCTCCCCCCACGCACCGAAGCCAACGAGCCCGTTCGCTGGTGACCCCATAGGCCCATCCATGCCAGACGCCCCTTCCCCTTCACGCGTTTTTCTCCACGTGGACATGGATGCGTTCTATGCCGCCATCGAGCAACGCGACCACCCCGAATATCGCGGCAAACCCGTCGTCGTCGGCGCCCCCCCCGATCAGCGCGGAGTCGTCTCCACCGCCTCCTATGAGGCAAGAACCTTCGGCATCCATTCCGCCATGCCCTCGCGGGAAGCCGGCCAGCGCTGTCCACACGCCATTTTCGTGCCTCCCAACATGCACCACTACGAAATGGTCTCTGCCCAGATCTTCACCATCTTCAACCGCTACACACCCTTGGTCGAAGGTCTTTCCATCGACGAAGCGTTCCTCGACGTCACCGGTTCCCAACGCCTCTATGGCACCGGTGAAGAAATGGGCCGCCGCATCAAGGCCGACATCCTCGCCGAAACAGCCTTGACCTGTTCCGTGGGCGTGGCCCCCAACAAGTTTCTCGCCAAGCTCGGCTCCGAATACCGCAAACCCGATGGCCTTGTCGTCTTGCCCTTTGAGAAAACGGCCATCACCGCCTTCCTCCGCCCCCTGCCCGTCACCCGCCTCTGGGGCGTGGGCAAAGTCACACGCCAAGCCTTCGATCGTGCCGCATTGAATACCATCGGCGACATTCAAGACGCGCCCCTCTCCCTCCTGCAAAGTGTCGTCGGCCCCCATAGCGCCGCCCACCTGCGCTCTCTCGCTTTCGGTGACGATCCCCGCGAGATCGAGCTCGATAGCCGCCAAAAAACCATCTCCCGCGCACATACGTTTTTGCACGACGAACGATCGCGCACCACCATCGACAATACCCTGTTCGAACTCGTGGAAGACGTGGCCCAGCGCCTGCGCGCCGATGGACGCCTCGCCACCGGCGGTCGCCTCAAAATTCGCTGGAAAGATTTCGAGACCTTCACCCGCCAGCGCCCCCTCCCCCGCCCCACCCGCCTTGAGGATGATCTTCATAGCTTGGCTCAAGCCCTCTTTCACGACATCGCCCTTGAGCAACCCGTTCGCCTCATCGGCTTTGGCGTCACCGGACTTGTCGAGCACGACACCACCCAGCAACTCGACCTATTCGAAATGCCGGTCACCACTCACGCAAAAAAGGAAAAGCTCGAAAAAACCATCGATCAAATTCGCAAGAAACATGGTCCCAGCGCCATTCGCAGAGCCCGCAACGTCCCCCCTTCAACCCCAAAGAAAAAAAACTGAGACTCTCTTCCCAACTGCACGGTTCCGCGGGGCTCGGCATTCGTTTTTCCATTCTTTTCTTGGCCGTTGGCCTACTGTCATCACTTTCTTCCCCCGCATCTGGCGGCCAAAACATCTCGACCAATCTCTCCTTCGCAAACGGCCAGATTCTTTGTACCGTCGTTGCCTCCGATGGAGTCTTTCCCAAAACCGTTCTGGAAACACTGCCCATCGCCATGACCGTCGCCCTCGAACAAGTGGGAACCCCAACAAAACCCCTAGCCTTGACGCTCCTCCTCCTCCCCCCCCCCTCCCTCTTTCAACGCGCCCAAAGTTGGTGGGGCACGGAATCCTTCTCTTCACAGCAAAAAAACGAAATCCATCTTCAAACCGATGGCGATTCCCTCAAAGTCGCCTTCCGCATCGCCCATGAACTCACCCACTGGCTCGTTTTCCGGCAGCATGCAACCCGCCCCCCCCTTTGGCTTGACGAAGGCCTCGCCCAACGAATTGCCGCTCTCGCCGCCGACACCTACGCACGCACCCAAGCCCAAAAACTCGAACGCCCCGTGCCCGACCAATTGGGCCAACACTTGCTCACCCTCGATGAGCTGATTCAGGTACAAACCTATCCCAAAGGCAAAGCCCGCTCTGCCGCGTTCTATTGGCAGGCTGAAGCCCTCGTCAATGCTATCCATGGCCGTCTGGGTCTCGCCGAATTCAAAGTCTATCTCGGCCTTCTTTGCTCCCCCCCCCCCCCGGATTGGCAGACGCCCCTGCGCGAACGCTGGTATTTTTCCGACTGGGATTTCAATTGGATCGCACAACACATCAGGACCACGCCATGACTCTCCTCCACACCACCCAAACCGATGCCCCCGAACGCGCTTGGATTCTCGCCACCACGCTCGGCAACGAGCCCCGCGCCGAAGTCGAGGACTCCTTGCGCGAGCTACGAGCCCTCGCCGATACCGCTCATGCCAACGTCGTCGGAGAAACGCTCTGCCGCCTGCGCACCCTCCAACCCGCCACCTATATCGGCAGCGGAAAAGCCGATGAAATCGCTCTCGCCGTCAAGGAAGCCGGTGTCAGCCTGGTCATCTTTGACGACGACCTCTCTCCCGCCCAAGGACACAACTTGGAAGAAATCCTCGGCGTACGAGTCGTAGACCGCACACAACTCATTCTGGACATCTTCGCCCAGCGAGCCCTCACACTTGAAGGTGGCCTCCAGATCGAGCTGGCCCAACTCCACTACTTGATCCCCCGCCTGCGCGGCCTCTGGACCCATCTGGAACGCCAGAAAGGCGGCATCGGCCTCAAGGGCCCCGGCGAAAAGCAACTCGAACTGGACCGGCGCCGCATCGAGCAACGAATTGTGCGCATCCAAGATCAACTTCAAGTCGTCCGCCAGCGCCGGGCCGAACTCCGCCGCGGTCGCCGCCGCCACGGCTGGTCACTTCTCACCCTCGTAGGCTATACCAACGCTGGAAAATCCACTCTCTTGAATCGACTCACCGATGCCGGCGTCTTGGCCGACGATCAACTCTTCGCCACGCTCGATCCCACCACCCGCCAGCTCGATCTGCCCAACCACCAACCCTGCCTCCTCACCGACACCGTGGGCTTCATCCGCAAGTTGCCCCATCACCTCGTGGAATCCTTCAAAGCCACTTTGGAAGAAGTAAACGAAGCCGACCTGCTGTTGCATGTCATCGACGCCTCCCAGCCGCGCGTAGACGAGCAAATTGCCGCCGTCGAAGGCGTCCTCAAAGAACTGGGTGCCCAAGACAAGCCCGTCCTCGCCGTGTTCAACAAAACCGATATCGAACGCGGACGCACCCAAGCCATTCGCTTGGCCGACCGCTTTCGCCACTCCATCGTGATTTCCGCCGCCACGGGAGAAGGCACCGACGGCCTCTGCCAAACCATCGCCGACCTCCTGCGAGATCGAGTCTCCCACCTCCGCCTCAAAATCCCCTTTGGCGAGGGTCGTTTAATTGCCGCACTCCACGCCAACGGAAAAGTGCTGTCCCAACAAGTCCGCGGCAAACATTTGCTCATCGAAGCCGTTGTCTCCGCCGCCTATGCCGCCACCCTCGACCCCAAGTGGATTCAGGACTAGCGCCCGAGGAGTCCCCCCCCTCATGCGTTCAGGTTCTTATTGGGCTTTGGGCTACGGTTTTGCCGATCCGGGTCCATTCGGGTCCATTCGTGGTAGCGCCCCTGCCTTTTCAATCACGAAGCGCACATCTTCCTTCATTCTCTCCGTTTCGCCGGAAGAGAGACCCTTCCAACAGACAGATTTCTTTGCAAGGGCTTTGACCGCCTCGATCTCCGGCGAAAAGCGGGATAACGTTTCCGGCTCGTGACGCGCCACCCGCGAAAGTAAAACACTCAGCACCACCAACGCATCCTGCCCCGCCCCTTGGGCCTCGCAACGAAACTCCGTCAGACAACGCCCCGCCGCCTGCCCGATGGTATAGCGCTCGCCCAGAAGCACCTCGTAAAAAGTCTCCGACACCGCACAGCGCAACTCGTAATATGTGAAGGATTTCATTTTTGCTTAAATAGAACCTGCATCTGAATATTAGGATATTCCGCCATGAATTGCAAAATCACATTCCAGCAACTGGCACAAGGCGGCAAATCCGTATAAAGTTTCACACGCCCCTTGACCGATGTGTCAGGAAGGTGCGCCACCATCTCTTCCAGAATCTTGTATTCCGTGTCCACCACGCGAACCCAGCAATCCGGCCCATCCACCACATTGCGCTGATTCACACACAACACATGATAGTGACCCGCCTCTGGCTTAACTGAAATATCACGAATCTTCTCGGCCGTCTCCGAAGAAAAATCGGCCAAACTTTGAATACCACTATGAGCAAAATATTCTTTCTTCTCCAGCCCCTCCACTTCTGCCAACGCCCACGCAAAGTTTCTGCGCCCTATAAATTGTTCCGGTAATTTTTCGCGGCAAAACTCAATACGCTCTATCACGGCCGCATCCCGCTCCGGATGCACTTTCCGCAACGTCGGTTCGCGCCGCTCCAGAACCACCTCGGAGTCCACAATGCCCTCTGCCGACGCCTGCAAAACCCCCGCCCACCCGACCACCAACCACAAAGCCATCCCAATCCAAACTGTCTTCATACAACCCTCTCCTACTCATTTTCTAGCGAATTTTCCAGAACTCTACCCCCCTTCACCCACGCGACCAAGACAATTTCGTAAGCCGCCACCACCACGGGCGCATCCCCGTTCCATTGACCTTCTTCAACGCTCGCATGGTTCCGAGTAGGGCGCGACCGCTGGGCGCGCCGCCTCTTCCCCTCAGGATCCTGGCGGGTCCAGCGGCCCCGCCCTACCCGTTCCCTGCTTATTGGATATTTGGACGCATCCACCGATAGCACCCAACGCAAGTCAACCAAACGGGGATGCGCCCCCCCACCACCGCAGACAGCACCGCAACAATTTGGCTCTTATTTTATAAAACTATATCCCTTTTGTGATTCTTCGTCTCTTTCAAACATTCCCATCAAGACAAGTTCCTTCTTGGAAGCGAAAGAAACGACGAAATGACCCTCTTAAAAAATCGCTATCGACAAGCCCGCTCCATCACGGTAAATAGCACATACACGAATTGCGGGAGTAATTCAGTGGTAGAATGTCAGCTTCCCAAGCTGAACGTCGCGAGTTCGATCCTCGTCTCCCGCTCCACTTTTTCAGGCAATAAACAGCGAAATTCTTTAGGAAATTCGCTGTTTTTTCATTTCCACCTCAAACTCTTCCTTTTATAAAACAGCTTGAAACACGGTGAAACGGGGTGGGCAAAAGCACCCACAAACGCACCCACAACACTCCCGTCGACACCGCACAGGCGGCGTTAAAGGTCAAAATTCAAGGCTAGGGTCGGCCTATCTTCAAAAAAAGCACCCACAAAGCACCCACAAATCCCGCCCGTTCTCAACGGCCCATCAAAACAAACTCCCAAACCGCCCCTCCGCCGTCTCCCCCATCTCAACCGGATCGGCAAGGGCCACCCCGTCTTTCAGTCGCAGGATCGGGTTGATCCACATCCTCTGCGCCCCGTCGAGGCATTCGTAGCGGACCACCAAAGAATGAGAAATTTAATCGTTCGTGTTGCCTCGAAGGCTTTTGAGATTGATTACGTCAGAAAAGGAGGTAATTATTTCTGACGAAATGGCGAGACCCAAGACAAACAACAGCACGGCGGACAGAATCCGGAACCGCGTGGACCAAACCACCGGGAACGCGGTTTTTCACGCTGGAGAGTTCATGGATGTGGATAGCCGCGCGGCGGTGGATCAGGCCCTCTCCCGGCTGGCAAAGGCGGGTGCGTTACGCAGATTGGCCAGAGGTCTGTACTACCGCCCCCAACAACATCCAGTACTGGGCGACATCCGCCCCTCGGTGGACTCAATCGCCAAGGCCCTGGCCGAACGCGACAAAGTACGGCTACAACCCTTCGGTGGCTATGCCGCCAATCTGCTCCACCTATCCGATCAAGTCCCCATGCGGATCGTTTTCCTGACGGACGGAAAACCTCGCAAAATCCGTTATGGAGGACAGGTCATCGAGCTTCGTCGAGCATCCCCACGCATGATGGCGGCGGCCGGGCGCATGACGGGCACCCTGATCGCCGGCCTTCGCTATATTGGAAAACAGAACGTCACACCGGAACGTGTGGCACATCTTCGTAACCTGCTATCTCCCGAAGATCGTCGGAGTCTGATCGAGGATATTCGGCTGGCGCCTGTCTGGATGCATCCGTATTTTCGATCCATTTCAGAAGGGAGCAGCTCCTCGTGAAATCCTTTGCACAAATGCCCTCCGAAGAGCGGGCGTTGTATTGGCAAACCTGTTCTCAACGCATGGGCGTACCCGAATTCATCGTCGAAAAAGACTTTTGGGTCTGCTGGTTGCTGAACCTCTGTTTCGCCGCTCCGGACATGGGTCCCAATTGTGTCTTCAAGGGAGGCACTTCACTATCCAAGGTCTTCGGGACCATTGACCGCTTTTCCGAGGATATCGATCTTGGGCTTACACCCGCCTCGCTGGGCTGGAAAGAAGCCGATCTCGACGAAGCCCCCTCTTCAACGCAACGACAGAAACGCGTTAAACAGCTCCAAGACGATTGCATTCAAGCCGTGCAATCCCGTTTCCGTCCCGAACTAGAGACGGCCATCGAGTCCGTGCTTGGCCCCGCTCCAACTGACGGAGGCTGGCTCCATTTCGAGGAGGATGCGGCATCCCATTCTCCCGTGCTTTTGTTTGCCTATCCCCGGGCGGTGCCGCCCGGCGCCTACATCGCTCCCCTCGTGAAAATGGAATTTGGCTCCCTCACCGACCAGCGGCCCACCGGATCGCACCGGATCATGCCTATGGTTGCCGAACTGGCTCCGGATGCTTTCGAGGATTTCACCGCCACGGTTGTCGCGCTGGAAATCGAACGTACCTTCTGGGAAAAGGCAACCATCCTACACGCCGAATATCACCGCCCTCCCGAACAGCCAATGCGGGACCGATTCGCCCGGCATTATGCCGATTTCGCCGCGCTGTGGAACCATCCCTCCGGTCGCATTGCATCTACTCGATTCGATCTATTGGAACGGGTACGCATCCACAAAAGCCGATTTTTCGCATCCAGTTGGACCCACTTCGAAACTGCGATTCCCGGCAGGCTGCGTCTCGTTCCTCCCGAGATTCGGCAGGCGGAACTCCGCCGAGACTATACGGCAATGCGCCCTATGTTCATGACTCCACCGCCCACGTTCGACGCCATTCTCGACACGTTGCGAAAAGCAGAATCGGTCATCAACGGCTGACTCTGCATGAGGTAAAGATTCGGGGAGCTACCTCAGAAAATCATGAATGAGTCTTCGCCCCTCTTCGTCCTATACCGTCCCGCACATGGCCGCCGCCCGCCTGCGGTACATAGCCCATGGGCCGCCGCCGAATCGCCGTACAGCCCGCCAGATGGCGAACACTTCGGCCCTTCGCCCAGTGGAGCAAAGCATTTGGAAGAAGAGGAGATCGGCCTGACCGCGATTCAGTCTCACCCACTCCCACTCGGCGTCGGGGGTCTTGCGGACGAAGCATCCGGCGTCGCGATAAAACGAATCGTGCGCGAAGAAGGCGAAGGCGTGGCGGCCAAAGGGTTCGATGTCCGCCCATGCCCTGACTCTATCGCGCAGGAAGTCCGGAGCGCTTCCGCCATCGCTGATCCCATCCCCTACGCGGTATTCGACTCCGCTTTCATGCCGCCAGCGAAGCGGATCCTTTTCGTCTGCGAGGATGAACCGGCACGGCGTCCCGCTCTTGTAGCCCGCCTGAACGGCCGCCACATCGTCGACGGGCGTGGCGGACACCTTGCCCAGCCACTCCCCGCGAGGGCGGGCAGATTTCATTGCCCAGTCTTTGGCGTACTCGATGGCTTTGCGAGCGAGGATGGACAGGATGGAGGCGACGAAGGGACTCATGAATCCCGCCGCTTCAGTTGGTCCAGCAAATATTGATTGAGGCCGCACTTCGCCTGCGATTCCACGATGCTTCGGTTGACCTGCTCGATGGCGGCGACAAACTTATCCGTCCGCTCGTCGTCTTTTCGGTCGCGCTCCTGCCGGTAGGTTTCTTCCCGCTTCTCCCGCTCGTCGCGGCGGGTTTGGGCTTCGCGTTCCTTCCGAGAGGCTTCGAGCCAAAGGTAGATGACGGCCAGGATCAGGAGCCCAATCACGCCATATTCCCGATAGGTTGTCAGGGCCTCCGGAACGGGAACCTGGGCAACCGTTCCCACGCCAAGGGCGAGCGACGATGATTTGAACAGCATGCAGGACGACATCGTTCCCTCCCCTACATCAGTCCGGCCTTGCGCATGACTTCATGCTGGGATTCTGTTCCATAAGGACCACCGTTGTGGTCCATCAGGGCGTGGGCCCACTCGTGAGCTATATGACCGCGTATAAATAAAACTACACCACTCGTATTTCGCACAGGAAT
>CAZYGH010000053.1:0-29007 GCA_964647595.1 uncultured Verrucomicrobiota bacterium | reverse complement strand
TTGTTTCCAATGCATTACGCAAATATTTACCCCAGCAGTTACAGGAACATCCGTTTTAACTCGGCAAAACAATGATCCAGCTCTGGCACGAGGGCCTGAATGGCGGCCAGATCGCCAACCTTTGCCGCCTTTTCCATCTGGAACACCACTTCGCTCATCGCCAACCCACCCACCACACTCATCGCGCTTTTCATCCGATGGGCCCGTGCGCCAGCCAAGCTCACATCGCCGCGGGCAATAAACTCTTTGAGTTCTACGATATCGATAGGAATGTTTTCCAGAAATCCATCCGTTATCCTCTTGACCATCTCTTGATCGCCCATCACCCGATCCAAAAGAGCCTCGCGATCGTACACGTTGAGCCTCGCGGCACCCGGGCGAACAACCGGTACCGCTTCCGATTCCACCGCCCCGGATTCTGCCGCCCCGCCCCATTTCGCCAGCAGTTCCACCATCGGGCGCACCTCGATCGGCTTGGACAGAAAATCGTCCATTCCAGCCTCCCGACACAGATCCCGCTCGTGTTGAAACACACTTGCCGACAAGGCCACGATGGGCACTCGGGCAACAGGCAAAGACGACGAGGAAACCGAATTCCGTCTTTGCTCCTCCATCGCTCGTATCCACCGGGTGGCCTCCAGCCCATCCATCACCGGCATCTGCATATCCATCAAGACAACATCATACGACTGTTTTTCAAACGCCTGCACCGCCTCTTGCCCATCGACCGCCACATCCACGCGGCAACCCAGTTCCTTCAACATGCCCAGCGATACGACTCGGTTGATAAAATCGTCTTCTGCAAGCAACACGCGAAGTTCGCGCAGCTTGACGCCGCGCTCTGCCCGGCCTTCGGACCCGGACAACGGCGCAGACGCTCTGCCGAACACGGCCGTGAACCAGAACGTCGAACCCGGCCCCCCACCCCCGTGTGCACCTGCCCGGAGCGGAGTCGAAGGGCTTTCGACCCCCATCTCACCGCCCATCAAATGGGCCAGTTGTTTCGAGATGGCCAATCCCAGTCCGGTCCCGCCGTACTTGCGAGAAATGGAGGAATCCCCCTGATAGAATTTCGTAAAAATAAAATCGAGCTTGTCCTTGGGAATGCCAATACCCGTATCGCGCACCTCGAACCGGATTTTGGCTTGGGTATCGGTCTGGGATTCCAACCGCACGGCAATCCCCACCTCGCCTTGCTCGGTGAACTTGACGGCATTTCCAACCAGATTAATCAGAATTTGCCGTAGGCGCCCGGCATCGCCCCGCAGGAATGCAGGGACATCGGGTGAGGTGTCGCAAACCAGATCGAGGCTCTTCGACTCGGCGAGTAGCCGCAGGATCTTCGCCGTCTCGTCCATCACGATGCCCAGATCGAAGTCCGCCTCGACCAAATCCAATTGACCATCCTCGATCTTGGAAAAGTCCAGCACATTGCCGATCACATTCAGGAGCGCCGCGCTACTCAAGCGCAACATTTCGGCCAGACGATTTTGTTCGGCGGATAGCCCGGACGCCATCAATTGCCTCGTCATGCCAATGACCCCATTCAAGGGCGTACGCAGTTCATGGCTCATGTTGGCCAAAAACTCGCTCTTAGCCTCGCTGGCCCGCTCGGCCTGCGCGGCTAGATCGTTGGCCCGCCTCATAGACGCGTCAAGATCACGATTGGCCGCCCGCAATTCCTCCTCGGCGCACTTGCGCTCGGTAAGATCCACATCGACGCAGAACAATTCGTCATCCTTCCCCGGCACCTGCACCAACGCATGGGACGAATAGACCGATATCGGAGAGCCATTTTTGCGTTGCAGTTCCAATTCGACGGCGGGGATCGCCTGCCGAGTCGTTTTCATCTTGTCGATCGCGGCCTTCAAGCCGTCCCTCATGGGTGGCGGGATGATGAGATCCAGCACGCTTCGCCCAAGCGCCTCATCCTCCGTATACCCGTAGAACGCCTCCGATGCGCGGTTCCAATAACGCACCGTTCCATCCATCGAGTACCCTTGCACCGCTACCGTGGCGATGTCCTGCAGGATGCTCCGAAAGCGCATTTCGCTCTCCTCGATCTGCCGCTGCATCGCAAGTTTCCCGGTGATATCCTCTCCAAATCCAACGAACTCCGTCTCGCTAATCTTCACGGCCAGCACGACCCAAGAGCGTATCTCTCCGCTCTTGTGTACGAATCGAAAAACGCCATCGGTAAATCCTTTTTCCAGTATCCTAGCGAAATGCCGCCCCGCCGCCTCGCGGTCTTCCGGTGCCGTAATATCCATCGGTCCCATGCTCAGCAATTCGGCGAGCGAATACCCCGTGATTTCCAAGGCTTTTCGATTGGCCGACACGTAGCGTCCTTCTGCATTTGCCGTCAAAATCGAATACGGCGCGTGTTCAATGTAGCTACGGAACCTTCGCTCATTCTCGCGCAAGGCATCTTCCATGCGCTTTCGATCCGTGATATCGACGGAGATGTTGCCCGTTCCAATCAGGTTTCCTTGCGCATCGTAGATCGGGTACTTTTTGGTGCTGACGATGTGGACTTCGCCATTCGAATACACCACGGGCTCCTCACGCAGGATGTACTGGTCCGGTGCCAGCGCCTGAGCGCGCCGGTCGTCCTCCATGTACGAGCGGATCGGCTCGATTTCGGGGGCGACCCCGAAAATTTCCGCATCGGTTTTTCCAATCATCGTATCGACCGAGGCATGGCCGGCCGCCTTGGCAAAAGACTGGTTCGTTGCAACCACCCGCAACTCCAAATCTTTGACCACCACAATGTCGTTGCTGTTTTCCACCACCGCCGCAAACAACGCCATTTTCCGGTCGTTTCTCTTGCTTGTGAGAAAAGTACCCAACATTCCCGATACGGTTTGCAACAAGGCCAACTCCGAATCCTTGAACTCCCGGGTCCGTAGCGTCTCGTCGAAGCCGATAAACCCCCACCACTGCTCACCAACGAAAATGGGAAGAACTAAAATGGAAAGAATCCCCTGCGGTTCAAGTATGTCCCGTTCTGGCTTGGGAAAATCACGCACAAGACCCCGTATGGGATTGCCTGACGCCAGAACACTCCTCCACCGATCAAATCCTTGGGAGTACACCACATGCTGCAAAACGGGGTTGTGGATCTCGGCCGGTACACCGGGCGCGCAGGCTTCAAAAACCTGCTTCATGCAAAGGCCATCTTCCGCATCGTTGAAGTTTTTAAAAATGTAGCTTCTCGAAACACCCGATGCTTCCACCAGGCACTTCAACGCTTCGGGTATGGCCAATTCCGCGCTCTGGGAACCTAAAAGAAAACGAGAAGCGGCCACCAACGCCTGTTCGAATTTTAGCTGTTGCTCAAGCTCCTCCGCCGCCGGCTTGCGATCGGTACGGTTGGTTATCACATCACGCATGGCAAGTTTGACCTCGGCCTGAGGTTGCAATTCGTTGGTCATGGGCAGACTCCTTTTATTAGCTCGAAAAGATTCACCCGTTCGAGGTTCCGGTCAAACCGAAAAATACCATGAGTCCGTTTTTTTAAAGCCGATAGAATAAAAAAAAAGCCCCGAAACGCAGAGTTTCGGGGCACGAGCCACAATGGCTATTTCTTACCAACGATAGTGGGCAAACGCTTTATTCGCAGCCGCCATCTTGTGGGTATCGTCACGCTTTTTGACCGCGTTCCCTTGATTCTTATAGGCATCAATGATCTCCGACGCCAACGCCCGTTGCATGGAGGCCCCTTTGCGTCCACGGCTATAGTCCACGATCCAACGAAGCGCGAGGCTCGTCTGACGGGAGGGCACCACTTCCACCGGCACCTGATAAGTCGCACCACCCACGCGGCGGCTCTTCACCTCGACCTTGGGCTTGACATTTTCCAAAGCGGCTTTGTAGACCACAATCGGATCTTCGCTTGTCAACTCTTTGATCTGATCCAACGCACCATAAACCGTGCGCTGGGCCGTGGACTTCTTTCCACGGTTCATGATGATGTTGACCAAATGCGTCACCAGATCGCTACCAAAGCGGGCATCCGGAGCGAATTCGTGTTGTTCTGCTTTACGCCTTCTCATGATTCACACCTGTCCTATTTAGCAGCTTTAGGGGTTTTTGCGCCGTACTTGGAACGACCGCGACGGCGGCTTTCCACACCCAGGCAATCCAAGGTGCCACGGACAATATGATACCGAACACCCGGCAAGTCCTTCACACGGCCACCGCGAACCAGCACCATGCTGTGCTCCTGCAAATTGTGGCCCTCGCCCGGAATGTAGGCCGTCACTTCTTCCCCGTTTGTTAGACGCACACGGGCCACCTTGCGCAAGGCGGAGTTCGGCTTCTTCGGGGTCATCGTCTTGACCAGCAGACACACGCCACGGCGTTGCGGACACTTCTGCAACGCAGGGGATTTGCGCTTCGCACGCAACGGGCTGCGGCCCTGTTTCACCAGTTGATTGATCGTCGGCATATCGTTCTTTTCGTTCCTTTTCTCGAAATCCAATAACACAAAGTAGCGCGCACACTACCAACCTCCTGCCCCCTTGGCAATCCCCTTATGCGTTTTTTTTGAAATTATCTGCCGCTCCCGAAAATTCGTGCATTTGCTCACGTTTGCCCCTATGATCACCCCCCATCGCCATGAATACGACCGCTTCCGGGAGCTTTGCTATGAAATTCCTCCTTCATATTGTACTTCTGTTGTCCGCCTCTCTTGCGTTTGCTATCCCCCCCGGTTCCTCCTCCCTGATGGCCCGAGGGCGCTCCGGCCCCATGCGCGTCGCCATGCTGTCCGATGGCGGAACCTTCAGCGACAATTCCTTTAACCAAACCTGTCGAGAAGGCCTTGAAGAGCTGATGTATACCGGGGCGCCCATCTATGTTCAGTTCGTGGAAACCTATTTCCCCGATAACTTCGAGCCCAAGCTGGCCGCGTTTGCCGAACGGGATTATCGCCTCATCATTGGTATCGGCTACCGCATGGCCTCCGCCATTGAAACCGTTTCATCCGACTACCCCCGCACCCTCTTTGCTTGCGTGGACGGCGACTACCCGGATCCCCCGCACAATGTCTGGGCACTCACCTTCCAAGTGGATGAGTGCGCTTTTCCCGCGGGCTATTTGGCTGCCGCATGGGCAGATCAGCAGGATCCCAAAGATCCTGCCGTTGCCTGGGTGGGGGGCATGGACTCCGACATCGTCAATCAATTTGTCGTCGGCTTCCGAAATGGCGCCCTTCATTACAACAAAATCAAAGGCAAGGACGTTCGTATTCTGGGCGGCCATGTCGGCTCCTTCGATGATTTTGAAGGCGGCAAAAAGTTGGCTGGCACCTATCTCGATAACGGGGCCGATGTCGTTTTTGGCGTGGGTTCCATCTCGGGGAACGGGGCCATTGCCGCCGCGAAGGAATATGGCAAGTGGGCCATCGGGGTGGATACCGATCAATATTTCACCCTCGTGGATCAACAGGACATCCTCCTGACCTCTTGCCTCAAGCGCATGGATCGCGCCGTCCACCAAGTCGTCACCGCCGCACTGGATAATCAATTTTGGGGTGGCACCCGCTATGTCGGCAATCTGGCCAACCATGGCGTCGGCCTAGCCCCCTTCCACGATTATGCCGAGCAGATTCCCGAGCGCCTGCAAAAAGAGATGATCGACATCCAACGCCGCATTCTGGAAGGCGACATCTCCACCGGTTGGCCTCTGGAAGCCAAGAAAAAGAAATAGTCCTCCCCACGCCCCCCTCCGAGGAGCCGCCCCATGATCACACCCCTGTTCACCCGTCTCTTTGGTGATCGCCCCAAAACCATCATCGGCATGATCCACGTTCACGCCCTCCCCGGCACCCCCAAGCATGCCAACGGCATGACCCCCATTCTGGACCACGCCCTCGCCGAGGCCGAAATCTATCGCTCCTGCGGCATCCATGCCCTCATGGTCGAAAACATGCACGACATCCCCTATGTCCAGCATCCCGGCCCGGAAATTGCCACCGCCATGGCTGTCCTCGCCCGTGAAATCAAACGCGCCCACCCCACACTTCCCCTCGGCATCCAAATCCTCGCCGGGGCAAACACCGAGGCCCTTTCCGCCGCCCATGCCGCCGGGGCCGATTTCATCCGCGCCGAAGCCTTCGTCTTTGGCCATGTCGCCGACGAGGGCTATATGGACTCCTGCGCCGGTACCCTCCTGCGCCACCGCAAAGCCATCGGCGCCGAGCCCATCGCCATCTTCACCGACATCAAGAAAAAACACTCCGCCCACGCCATCACCGCCGATGTCGATATCGTCCAAACCGCCCACGCCGCCGAATACTTCCTTTCCGACGGGCTCATCCTGACCGGTGCCTCCACGGGCGAGGCCGCCAGCGTGCTTGAACTGCGCGCCGTCTATGCGGCATCCAAACTTCCCGTCTTCGTCGGATCCGGCATCACAGCCGATAACGTCACAACCTATCTTCCTCTCGCCGACGCCTTCATCGTGGGATCCCACTTCAAAAAAGATGGCTATTGGGCCAACCCTCTCGATCCCGACCGCATCCAGAATCTTCTGGAGGCCCTTTCCTGATTCCGCAACAACTCCTATAAAGGAATAACATCATGGATATTGATCAAGAAGCCGTCTGGATTCCCTTTTCCACCCTTGAACGTTTCATGCGCGATGTCTTTATCGGCCTCGGCGCCCCCAAGGCCGATGCCGAAATATGCGCCAAGGTCCTCATCGAAGCCGACAAATTCGGCTTCGACTCCCACGGCATCTCGCGCCTCAAACCCATCTACTACGACCGCATCCGCCAAGGCATCCAGCTCTCCAAAACCCGAATCCGCACCGTCAAAAACACCGCCACCACCGCTGTCCTCGACGGCGGCAACGGCATGGGCCACGTCGTTGCGCACAAAGCGATGACCCTTGCCATTCAAAAGGCAAAAAAATATGGCCTCGGCATGGTAGCCGTCCGCAATTCCACCCACTTTGGCATCGCAGGCTACTATCCCCTCATGGCCGTCCAAGCCGGCATGATCGGCATCAGCGGCACCAATGCCCGCCCCTCCATCGCACCCACCTTCGGCATCGAAAACATGCTCGGCACCAACCCCCTCACCTTCGCCATGCCCACCGACGAGAAATTTCCCTTCCTCCTCGACTGCGCCACCTCCATCGTCCAACGAGGCAAAGTCGAAATCTATGCCAAGCTGAACAAAGAAATGCCCAAGGGCTGGGTCATCGCACCCGACGGCTCCTCCAAAACCAACCCCAAGCAAGTCCTTGCCGATCTCGTCGCTGGCACAGCCGCCCTTCTGCCGCTGGGCGGCGCGGGCGAAGACCTCGCCGGCTACAAGGGCTACGGCTACGCCACCGTTGTCGAAATCCTCTCCGCTGCTCTCCAACAAGGCGCCTTCCTCAAAATGCTCAATGGCACCGACAAGAATGGAAAGAAAATCCCCTATCCCCTTGGGCACTTCTTTATCGCCATCGATATTGCCCACTTTACCCCCCTCCCCCTCTTCACGAAAATCGCCGGCACCATCCTCCGCCAACTACGCGACTCCCGAAAAGCCCCCGGCGAAAGCCGCATCTATACCGCTGGCGAAAAAGAATATCTCACGTGGCAAGAGCGCAAGAAAAAGGGCGTTCCCGTCAATCGCGAAACCCAAAAAGAAATCCTCGCCATGCGCAACGAACTGGGCCTTAAAAAGTTCAAATTCGCATTTACCAACTAAAATTAGAGCCTCTTGCAAAATTCCCGCCAAAACAGCAAATGTGTTTTGCCTCTGGAGGGACGACCTCCGTGTCGTCCGGGTTGGTTTTGCAAGAAGCTCACCGGTTATGAAGAGGCCAGACTCAGGTCTCGCGTTCGCCGCGCGCCATAATGACTTTGCCCGTCCGCACCAGCTCAATGATCTTGAACTTGCGAAGCAAATCCACCATGGCGTCCAACTTTTCAGATCCACCCGTGGCTTCCAGCACCATGGATTTTTCGCTCAAGTCTACGGTCTTGGCTCGGAAATGGTCCGCAATCTGCAACACTTCACTCCGTTGCGCAGGCTCCACGGCCACCTTCACCAATGCCAATTCGCGCGCGACCACTTCTTCGTCCGTGTGCTCGCGGCACGCCAACACATCAACCAGCTTGGAACATTGCATGATGACTTGTTCCAAGCCCGCCTCGTCACCTTGGGCCGTGATGGTCATGCGCGAAAAGTCGCCCGTAGCACCGGCCGACACCACGAGGCTCTCAATGTTGAACCCGCGCCGCGAAAACGTTTGCGCAATGCGCGCCAGCGCGCCGGGCCGATTCGCCACATAGATGCTCAGATTGTGGGATAGGGATTCCTTACTCATATTCTTCTCCGTTTCTCTCACTGGCTCTTCTTGCCGGATTTCGCCGAGTTGTTCTTGCGACCTGCAGGCCGCCCAGGCTTGCGCCGCGGATGTTCCATCACGGTATCTTCCAGCGGCTTGCCGGGAGGCACCATCGGAAACACCTCTTCATGCTTCACCACTTCCACGTTCACCAGAACCGGTCCGGGATGTGCCAGCGCTTTCTTCAACACTTTTTGAATGTCCGACGAACGCTTCAAGTTCATGGCCAAGATGCCATACGCTTTCGCCAACTCCACAAAGTCGGGATTGCCTTCCAAATCCACGCCGCTATAGCGCTCATCATAGAACATGTCCTGCCACTGGCGCACCATGCCCAGATAGTGGTTGTTCATAATGATGATTTTGATCGGCAACTTGTGAATGCCCGCCGTGGCCAATTCCGACATCGTCATCTGGAATCCGCCATCGCCCGCCACGCACAACACCGTCTCGCCCGGACGCCCGAATTGCGCACCAATCGCCGCAGGCAACCCGAAGCCCATGGTGCCCGCGCCGCCAGACGTGATGAACTGCCACGGCTTGTCGCACTTGAAAAACTGCCACGCCCACATCTGGTGCTGGCCCACGTCGGTCGCCATGATCGCCTTGCCACCCGTCAGCTCGCTCAGCGCGGCAATGATCTGCGGAGGATGAAGTCCGCCCTTCTTGGAGAAGGTCAACGGCCATTTCTTTTTATACCCGTCCAACCGCGACACCCATTCGGACGTGTCCCCGCGCTTCACCAGCGGCAACAAATCCTTCAACACGGTTTTGGCATCACCGCGACAGCAAATATCCGGCTTCACCAGCTTCCCGAACTCGGCCGCGTCGATATCAATGTGAATCTTCACCGCATTTTTGCAGAATTGGCTCGGCACACCCAAAATACGGTCGTCGAGGCGCGCACCCACCGACATCATCAAATCGCATTCCACGATGGCCCGGTTGGCATACGCCGTTCCATGCATACCCAACCCCTCGAGGCTCAGCCGATGGGAATCCGGAAACACGCCCTTGCCCAGCAGTGTCGTGGTCACGGGAATACCCATCTTTTCAGCCAATTCAAGCAACTCGTTTTCCGCACGCGACATCACCGCGCCATGGCCCGCCACAATCACGGGCCGTTGGCTCTTCGACAACGCATCGGCGATCTTCTGGATCATCTCGGGCGTGTACCCTCTCAGTTGCGGCTTGTAGCCCGGCAGATTCATTTCCGCATCTAGTCCGACCGTGCACGCTTCCGTTCCCACATCCTTGGGCACATCAATCAACACTGGCCCCGGACGCCCCGAGGTGGCGATGTGAAACGCCTCCTTCACCACCCGAGGAATGTCGTTCGCGCTCTTCAGCAAATAGCTGTGCTTCACAATCGGCATGGTCAGGTTAAAAATGTCCGCCTCCTGAAAGGCATCCTTGCCCAGCATCCCGCGCACGCTCTGCCCGGTCAACACGATCATCGGCACCGAGTCCATGTGCGCCGTCATAATGCCCGTGACCGTATTCGCCGCTCCAGGACCACTGGTCACCAAAACCGCCGCCGGCTTGCCCGTTGCCCGCGCATAGCCATCCGCCTCATGCGCTGCCCCCTGCTCGTGCCGCACCAGCACGAACTTCATGTTCTTCCTCACCTTGTACAAGGCATCAAACAACGGAATCGCCGACCCGCCCGGCAAACCGAACATGACCTCAATTCCTATCTTTTCCAGACTCAAGATCAGAGCCTCAGCACCATTCATCTGATTTTCACTCATTTTTTACCTCCAAAATGTAAATCAACCTTCACTTGATGAAAAATTCTCATATTTTTTTTCTTTTGCAAGAATATTATTAAATTTTGTTCATTTTTTAGAGTAATTTATTGAAATATTCAAGAAATTGCTCATTTTAAATAAACTTTTCACCATTTTTTGAATTCAAACAAAGAAAATAGCCGATGATGGGGTCCTCTCCCCCCCCCCTATCCGCGCTCTGTTGCGCCACAAGCCTCCGCCACCGCCCCTACCCTACGGAATCGGCACCAATCGTCGCGCAGCCTCGAGATCCACGCTGCGCAAGTGCACATCCTGTTGAGGAAATGCAATTTCAATGCCCGCCGCTCGAAACGCCTCATCAATCGCCAAATTCAGCTCCGTCACCGTCACCAACCGGTTTTCCAAATTCGGCAGATAAGCCCGAAGCGACAGCTTCAACGTGCTTTCTTCAAAGCCCTCAAAGGCCACAATCGGCTTCGGCTCTTTCAACACACGGACATTGGTGTCGGCCGCCTGAGACAAGATTTCCAACGCGCGGCGCACGTCCGAACCATACGCCACGCCTATATTGATTTGAACGCGCGTCATACTGTCCGACAGTGTCCAGTTCAGCAACCGCCCCGTCACAAATTCCTTGTTCGGCACCACCAGCTCCTTGCGATCCCAATCCGTGATCGTCGTCGCGCGCATCTGAATGCGCGACACCACACCCGTCGTGCCATCCACCGTCACAATGTCTCCCACCCGAATCGGCTGCTCAAACAGAAGAATGATGCCCGACACAAAGTTCGCAAAAATTTCCTGCAACCCAAAACCCAACCCGAACGTCACCGCCGCCACCAGCCATTGCACACGCCCCCAACTGAGCCCCACCGCGCCAAAGACGATCAAGAGCCCGACCGTGATGATCACATAGCGGATCAACGTGGCCACCGCAAAACGGCTACTGTCCTGAATCGGCAGATACGGCAGCACCATCATTTCCATCAAGCCCGGAATGTTCCGCGCCGCCGCAAATGTCAAAAAGGCCGCCAACAGCGACAAAAACAGGCTCTGCAATGTCACGGCATCCCCCGCCGCGCTCTGCCACAGAAGTATCTCATTAAACACGCCCAACGCCGGCAACAGCGGCTGCAACAAGCTCAAGAATGCAATGCCCGCAACCACCACCAGCACCAACCGGATCAAGGCGTGCGTCTGATCGTTGATCGCGTCCAGATCATACGGCTCCAAATCCTTGAGCTGAATGCCTGCGCCTTCCCCATCCTGCACTTCCGTTTCGCCCTGCTTCACCTCTCGCCGCCGCTTCCGAACCTGTGCCACCGCATAGCGTCGCCGCGCCACCCGCAGCCACCGCAACGCCAAGTTGTACACCAGCACCGCCGCAAAAATCACCAGCACCATGTACGCCATTTGCAACAAGATCACGCGCGCCGTATAGAAATATCCCCGCAACAACCCCACCCACAGCGCCAGTAAAACACCCACCCACACAAATCGGCAAAACGGAATGAGCCGCTGAATCCACGGCGAGGCATTCGCCTGCCACTCCCGCAAAATACCCGTCTCCGACCGGAACAGCCGGTGTACTCTCCACGCCAGCAACAACAGCAACAGAGAATAGGACATCCGGGCCGGCCCGCCCCTCAACCATTCTTCTCCATTCCAAAAACACATCATGGTCATGGCAATCAAGGCCGGATAGGTCCACGCCGCCACCCGCGACGAACGGTACAGCGTCCGATGGGCCGACTCCGGCCACCGGAAATGGATTTCCGCCAATCCATTGGGCCGGCAAATCGATCTCAAGAACGTGCAGGAAAAGGCCACACCCGCCGCATGCATCATTCCATAACCCGCCCCCTGAATCAGCTCGCCGCTCGGCGCATCCATCAAGGTCCAACCCACAAACAACAGGATCAGCGGCCCCACCGACGCCAACACTGCCGACCAGACCAATGTCTCCACGGTATAGGCAAAGCGATCCGTCAACAGCCGATCCACACGCACCGACAACGCCTGGATTCTCCGCCGCATCCGCGACGCCATAGGCGTGCCCAAGATCAACGCCAACACCCCCGCCGCCAAAGAAACTTGGTGGTTCCATAGTAATTGAATGAACTCGTCCCGCGTTCCGAAATATCGTTCGGGTTCCTTCAGGGCTCGAAGAACCGCCTCCCGATGCGTCTGGAACCATTCCGGCCCCACGGATGGCAAGCTCCGCGTCCAAATCAGTTGCTCGTCCAGCATCTGGCGCATCGCACGCCCCTCTTTCAGAAGTTGGAGCTCGGCCTGATCCAGCATGCCCAACGTCCGCAGATATTCATCCAGCGTCCGCTCCCGATTTTCCAGCAATTCACGCTGCGTCTTCAACAGTTCGCGGAGCGATTCACTCTCCTCTACTGAAAGGGTCGTGTATCCATACACCCCCTTTTGCGCACGCGAATCCGTCACCGTCCACTCCTGCAACGACTGAACCGTCTCGATCTGGCTGATCTTTTTGAACGCCACCTGATCTTGCCGGTCCCGCTCCCCTCTTTCCAATGTGCGAATCCACACCAACTTCTCCCGCTCATCCCGCAGTTGGTCGGAATACGAGGCTGGCAAATTGTCAACCTCCAAAATCTGCGCGACCCGCTCGGACGCATGACGGAGCGTTTCCAACTCGCCCTGGCGAAGCGCCAGCAATTGATTGAGTTGAACCGTATCCGATACGTCTCGAGATACCTCTTCCGCCAACAGAACATTTTGTCTGGCGACCTCTTTCAATGGCGTAGACGCCTTCTCCAGCAGGCGCTGAGCCTCGCGCACATCGGTGGAAACCTGCGAGGTCTGAGCCATGCGAAGCCTCCCCAACTTCGCTCGAGCATCCTCCATCCGCTTCTGGAGCCGATTCTCCTTGGCCGCCGCCACCCGGCTTTCGGCGATGGCCATTTGCGTGCGCGCATCCAGCGTGTCCAAGTCCACCCCAAGCCATCGGGCCTGAGTCGCCAGCGCAGCCAATTCCCATCGGCGTCGGATTCCTGCGGCAGAAGCCGAAACCACATTGGACACCACCACGGAATCCGAAGCCGTCAATGCCGCCTGCGCCTTGCCCACCTGATCCAATTCTTGACGAATCGCATCCGGCCTCGCTCGCAATCGGTCCAGTTCCGCATCCGACGCATCGCTCCGATCTTGAGCTATTTTGAATTCAATTTGCTGGCGTGCAACCCACGCCTCCAACTCGCTGATGCCATCCGGAATCTCCACACCCTCCGGATTCCCCGCTGCCGACACCTCATCCTTCAGTCGAGCCAGAGTATCCGTAGCCGCTTGGGCCTGCTCCAACAAAAGCCTCGACGACTCCTCGTTTTTCGCCGCCTGCTTGGCAAACCCCATCGCCGCCTGTAGCTGCGCCGTCCATTCCGCCTTCTCGGCACCCGACAAATCTGCCGACGTGTCCAATTGAGCCAACAAACCCTGCAACTCCTCGATCGACGGCAGATTGGTCGAGGAAACCGCTGGCCCGTCCTGCGCCCCTGCAGCCCCCCCCCACAACAGAACGAACAAAATCAAACAAGCCAAAGGCTTCATGTCAGGCCGGCCAAACGTCTCTTAAAACGTCCAGCGGGCGCCAGCGTTCAAGAAAGATTCATCCACATAGGCATATTCGCCGAACAGAGAAAAAGAATCTGTCAACTTCAGCAATGTCCCCACCGCCAAGGCTAAATCCGTTTCGTCATCCGACTCTTTCATCCCGTGTGCATCCACTTCCGTGTTCACAAAACTCATCCCTAATAAA
This sequence comes from uncultured Verrucomicrobiota bacterium, assembly GCA_964647595.1. Taxonomy (GTDB): domain Bacteria; phylum Verrucomicrobiota; class Kiritimatiellia; order CAIQIC01; family Lenti-01; genus Lenti-01. Next base: position 15,123 of record CAZYGH010000053.1, on the reverse strand, counting down.
ACGTAGGGAGCTATCCACTTCACATCCCGGCTCACCAAGGCGCCCAATGTGAAACCCTTCATCTCGAGATCTCCGCCATCCATATCGAAACGGCCAAATCCAACCGTCCCACGAATGGCCACATCCGCCAGTTTTTCTTCCCCCGTCGGCAAGGTGAATTGAAAGCCCGCCTGTCCGGAGGGCCCCACATCGGCCCCATCCGGATCGATCGCGCCAACATCTCCAAACAATGCCAATCGCCCGATCGGCGCAAACGAAATTCGGCCGCCATACTGGTTATAATCGTCGCTCGTGACCACTCCCGCCGTCACGCGCATTTCCCCCGCCACCGGCGCCACCGCACTATTTGCAATCGGCAACCCCGCAAATTGCGCCAAGACAGGGACAGACAGCAGGCACACATTCAAACCCAATATCCACTTTTTCACAAACCACCTCCGAATCGTTGGCCGAATTGCTTTGTTCACACACACTATGTGGAACATCATCCACCCCGTCAATCCCCTTTCGGAATCCTCCCTGTTCATTCCCCATCCAATTCCACTCCATGCCGCTCCAGCATCCTTCCCTCCGCCAGCGCCAACGTAGACCGTTGCAAGTTGTAATCCGCCCGCGCCTGAATCTCCGCCTGTCGTGCCTGCGTCAAATTCCGCTGCAACTGCAACACCACAAAACTCGTACTTTTTCCACTCGCCAATTTGCGCTGCTCCGCCTCCAACGCCTGCTCCGCATATTTTCTCGCCTCTTGGCTTGCCTCCACCTGCTCTAATCCCGATGCAACAGAAAGCGAAGCATTATCCACCTCCACCAACGCCGTCTCTTCCAGTTGTCTCAGTTGGAGCCTCATTTTTTCCGCCGTCGCCACACTCTGTTGATGGCGCGTGGATGCCGCACGATTTCCCAGAGGAAAGGTCAGCGTGATCCCCGCCGTCCAATAGGGCTCATTGGCCGACTCAATCTGCTCGATGGCGTCCCCATAACTGTCCTCTTGGCTCGCCGCCACTCCATAGCCGCCCACCAAATCCAGCGAAGGCAACGTCTGGTTCCGCTGATACGCCACCGTGATCCCCTGCCGCTCCAGCGCCAACCGCGCCTGTCGCAAATCTGGCCGCTTTTCCAACGCCACCTCGCCGCTCGCCACAGAATCCAAATTCATCGGCTCCACTGTCAATTCTCCCGCCGCCACAATGTCCACCTCCCGGAAACTTCGCTGGTCGGCTAACAGCAACGACTTTAATCGGTTTTGCGCCTCCGCAAAGGCACGCCGCGTCACACTCAAATCCGCGCGCGCCGCCGCCGCCTGACTCTCCGCCTGCTTCTCATCCAGAATCGACATCGCACCAATCTGCACCTTGCGTCGATTGTCCTCAAACAGTTGCGTCGCCAACCGCACCGCATCCTCCTGAACCCGAATGCTCTCGCGCGCCTGAATCAGCCCATACCAAGCCGTCTCCACCTGCGCGAGAATTTGCTGCAACCGGTCCTCCAGTTGCACCGCCGCCTCCGCCGATTGCTGGTCGGCCACCCTCACCCGATATCGAACATCATCCGTCTTGAACCCCTTCAACAACGGCTGAGTCAACGTGATGCCCGCACTTCCCGTACTCGTGTCGAACGGATTGTCACTTCGCGTCCCGCTCGAATCCCCCAGTCGAGCCCCCACCTCATAGCTCAACCCGCCCCATGCCGTCGCCCCACCCACCGAAGCATTCCACGAGTCGCTGTCCGTTTCCGTCCCCGCCACCTCCAGCACCCCCGACGCCGTTCCCGCGCTCTCCCCCTCCGTTTCCTCATGCGACCGCTTCGCCGCAATGGACAGCGTCGGATCATAGCCCCCCCGCGCCGCCCGCCCCTCGAGTCCCGTCAGCTCCCGCGTGAGCGTTTCTATCTTCAAATCCAAGTTGTTCTCCAACGCAAGCCCCACGCATTCACTCAACGTCAGCTCCCTCACCGCCTTTTCTTCCGCCCCCCCCCCCACCGCCCACATCGCCACCATCCCCGCAACCGCCCACTTCCAAAATTGAATATTGGATATTGAATATTGAATATTGAACATTCTTTTTCTCTTCTCATTCATAACGCAGCGCCTCAATCGGGTCCAACCCCGCCGCTTTTCTCGCTGGATAAAAACCAAAAAAGATCCCAATCACCGCGCTAAACACAAATGCCAACACCACCGACTCCAGCGACACCAGTGTGTTCCACCCCACCTTCGCCGACACCATCTTCGCAATCCCGATTCCCAACCCGATGCCGATCAACCCGCCCCCCACGCTCAACAACACCGCCTCCACTAGGAACTGAAGCAAAATGTCCATCCCCCGCGCCCCCACCGCCATGCGAACCCCAATCTCCCTCGTTCGCTCCGTCACGCTCACCAGCATGATGTTCATGATCCCAATGCCTCCCACCAACAGCGATACTCCCGCAATCGCCGCCAGCAGCACCGTCATGGTCTTGGCCGTCGACGTCGCCATCTCCATGATCTCCTGCTGACTACGCACCTGAAAATCATCCTCCTGTCCATCCCGGATTTTGTGCCGCTGACGAAGCAAAGCCGCCAAATCCTCCATCACCGGTTGAACCTGCTCCGCACTCTCCGCCTGAACCGTAATCGCCCGGAATGTTGTCGCCCCCGTCAACCGCACCATCGCGCTCGACCACGGCACCAACACCAGATCGTCCTGATCCGACCCCATCATGCTCATACCCTTCGGCTTCAGCAATCCCACCACCGTGTACGGTGCATTTTGAATGCGCACCACCTGCCCCACCGGACTGGCATCGCCAAACAAATTGGTTGCCACCGTCTGCCCCAGAATCGCCACCTTGGTCGCTCCCCTCACATCGGCGGCTGTGATGTTTCCCCCCTCCTGAAAGCCCCACGAACGCAATTCCACATAATCCTCGCCCGCCCCATTGACCGTCGTGTTCACATTCTGATTTCCCGCCATCACCTGCGCATTCTTGCGCACATCTGGCGTCGCGCGTATCACACCCGGTATCTCCTTGCGAATCGCCTCAAAATCCCCCTTCGTCAACGTCGGCGAACTACCCCACCCCCCCCGCACCCCCCCGAGTGACCCCGCACCCGATATCACCAAAACCGTATTCTGTCCGATCTGCGCAATGCTCGAGGCCACCTGCTCCTTCGCACCATTCCCAATGGCCACCATCGCAATCACCGCCGCCACACCAATAATGATCCCCAGCATCGTCAAGCCCGAACGCATCAAATTGCGCCTCAACGCCCGCAAAGCAATCATCCACGTCGAGGAAAATTTCATGCGCTTGCCTCCTCGACTCCGCGCGCCTTACCCAACTCCGTCACCGCATCCAACCTCTCCCCCACAGGCCGATCACTCACAATTCGTCCATCTTTCATGGTGATTTCCCGCAGACAAAATTGCGCAATATCCGTCTCATGCGTCACCATCAGAATCGTCATGCCCTTCCGGTTGAGCGCCTGAAAAATGCTCATGATTTCCAGACTCGTCCGCGTATCCAAATTGCCCGTCGGCTCATCCGCCAACAAGAGCGAAGGCGAATTGACCAACGCCCTCGCAATCGCCACGCGCTGCTGTTGCCCACCCGACAGTTGACTCGGGTGGTGGCCCGCCCGATCCGCCAACCCCACCTGCTCCAACGCCGCCAGTGATCGCTGCCGCAATTCCCTCCCCCCATGCCCCTGTGGCGAATACAGCAACGGCAATTCCACGTTCTCCAACGCCGACGTGCGCGACAACAAATTAAACCCCTGAAATACAAAACCCAGTCGCTGATTCCTCACCCTCGAAAGCTCGCTCTGGGTAAGCCCCCCCACATCCTCTCCATCCAGGAAATAGCTCCCCGATGTTGGACGGTCCAAGCAACCAATCACATTCATCAACGTGGACTTTCCCGAGCCACTCGCCCCCATCACCGCTACAAATTCTCCCGGCATCACCGTCAGCGATACGCCTCGCACCGCCTTCACCGCCACTTCCCCCGTCTGATAGATTTTTTCCAGCCTCTCGAGCCGAATCACCGGTTTTGTTTCCATGACCCATCTCCGCCTTACATCGGTGGAGGCCGATTCCCGGCCCCCCCTCTGGGCCGACTCGGAATGAAGGGCGACGTTTTTCCGGTCGCGACGGTTGACGATTTTTCACCCGCCACCTGAATCCCCGTCACGATCAAAATGCCTTCTTTCAGCATCGAACCCACCATTTCCGTCCACGTCCCATCGCTAATTCCCACCCTCACCGACTCCATCACCAAATCGCCTTTCTCGTCCAACACATAGAGCGTCTTGTTTGACAACTCCTCCCCCCCTTGCCACCGCCGTCCTTTCGCCTTCTCGCCTTCGTGCGACTGCCCCTCCTGCGGCATCGGAGTCGCCACTACCGCATCGGCCGGCGGACGGAATCTCAGCGCCGAATTGGGCAAACGCAACACATCCTCACGGCTCGCCGTCACCACCGTCGCATTGGCCGTCATCCCCGGCCGCAATTTCAGATCCCCATTCTCCACATCCACAATCGCCACATAGTTCACCACACCCTGATTCGTCACCGGCTCAAAGCGCACCTGACTCACCAACCCTGTGAACGAACGCGACGGATACGCATCCACCGTAAATTTCACCATCTGCCCCTCCTCCACATCCCCCACATCCGCCTCCGAAATCAGCGCCTCAATCCGCATCTGCCGCAAATCCTGCGCCAACGTGAACAGCGTCGGCGCATTCAAACTCGCCGCCACCGTTTGCCCCACATCCACCGCCCGCGAAATCACCACACCATCCATCGGCGAAAAAATCGTCGTCTTCTCCACATCCAACCGCACCTTGCTCAAGTTGGCCTCTCGAACCTGCAACGAAGCCTGTGCCTGCGCCAACGTCGCCTCCGACTGGTCAAAGTCGGATTGACTCACCAAGTCCAACGCCCGCAACTCCTCCGCCCGCTTGAAATTCGCCTGCGCCAATTTGAGCGATGCCCGAGCGCTCTCCACCTCCGCCTGCGCCTGATCCATCTGCCGCTCATAGGTCGACGCATCCAGCCGCGCCAGCCTCTGCCCATTCGTCACCGCCGAATTATAATCCGCAAACAACTCCACGATCTTCCCCGACACCTCGCTTCCCACCAACACCGTCTGCACCGCCTCCAATGCCCCATTGGCCGTCACCGACTGAATAATCTCCCCCCGTTCCAGCGCCACCGTTTTATACGATGTGGATCCATTTCCCTTCCCCGCACGGTTATTCTTCCACCACCAGCCCGCCCCGAACAGCACCGCCAGGACCACAACAACCCATATCCACCGTCGATTTTTCTTTGCCTGCATTCGTCCCTCTTTCACTCTCTTCCGCAGTCTGTCGAACCCGAACGCTTGGAGGTTACACCCGCCGTCCTTCCCAATCCATCCCGATATTCAACCCCCGCTCTCCCGCTGCCATTTCCCGCCCCACATCGCATCTTCCGCCCCATGAACATCGGCCTGCCTCTCGAAGGGGTAGCCATTCTCTCGCCATTTTCATCGTGATTCCGTCGCAACAGGAGTCTACCTTCTCCCCCATGAACACATCCTCCACCATCAGAAACCATAAGTGGCTACTCGCCCTCCTCCCCCTCTCCCTTCTCCTTCTCGATCTCGCCCTTCTCTCCGCACAAGCCAACCATCCCGATGCGGCATGGGCAACCGCCCCCTATCCCGTCATCGCCCGACTCCTTGCCATCGCCCTTGCCCTCTCCCTCTGGTTCTGGACCCAATCCCTCATTGGCTCCCGCAAAGGCGGGCCCGCCATCGGCGATGCCCTCCACGACTGGACCGAACCTTGGAACGACTACCTCCAATCCCGCCCCAAACTCGCCAACGGCATCCTCATCGTCAGCTCCGCCTTCATCGATTTCTTCGGCCTCTTCCTGATCGCCGCCGGTCTCTTCGGCACCACTCTGCGCCCCTTCGTCGGGCTCCTGTTCGTCTTCGTTTTTCGCCAACTCTGCCAAGCCCTCTGCACCCTCCCCATCCCCCAAAAAATGATCTGGCGCAATCCCGGCGTCCCCTCCCTCCTCGTCACCTACGGCGTCGCCAACGACTTCTTCATCTCCGGCCACACCGCCATCGCCGTCCTCGGCGCCATCGAAATCGCCCGCCTCTTCCCCTGGCCCTACGCCCTCGCCGCCGCCCTCGTCGCCCTCGGCGAAGCCATCCTAGTCATCGTCCTCCGCGCCCACTACACGATGGACGTCCTCGCCGCCATCGTCGCCTCCATCTGCGCCGCCACCCTCGCCCTGCACCTGTGCACCGCCTTCGCTATCTAGCCTCCCTTCCGCTGTTAAGATTGCAGGGAAAAATCAGTTGGGACGATCCGGGCGGCACGTGAACGCACTATTCCGTGCAATGGTGCACTTCCGGGCTGATCAAAAAGTCGGATATCGCCGGATGGACAAGGTGTTCTTCAACCATCTGCACGGCGACCACATGAGTGATCGGGTCCATACCTACTGCTTCGAGCCGGCGTCGGATCGCAAATCGACCCTGGACGTCTGGGCGCACTTCCCCGTGGCCGACGACACCGTGGGTAGCGCCTTCGATAGCGTCAAGGCGCATTGCCCCGACATCGAAATGGGCAGGGATATCGTCTGGTCTTTCAACCGGATGGTGCTACGCGTGTTCCCGGACCGCATCGAACAGGTCCGCGTCAACGGCTATTGATTGATAGCCAAAATCAGGAGGGGGCGGCGACCTCCCATTCCGCCCGCCCCCTACACCGCCTGTTCTTCCCCCTTCACCGCTGTGCTCGATCGTAGCGTCGTCGGGCACAGCCTTCTCCAGCAGTTCACATGCACAACTAGCAAAGTCTTTCTTTTCATCCCAGAATTGGCTACGATTCACCTCCGTCATGCCCGAACACGACCATTTTCCTCCCGACGTCCCTGCGTCGAGGCAACCGTGGATGGATGAAACGCTCGTGCCCGCCGCCGACGGCGCCGCCGGCGATACGGCCCCGCCGCGCATCGAGGGCTTCGCCTTCGTCCGCCCCGTCGGCCACGGCGCGATGGGCGTGGTATGGGAAGCCGTTCAAAATGCCACGCATCGGCGCGTGGCCGTCAAGGTCCTCGCGGGCCACCGCATGGACCCGGAAGGCACGGCCCGCTTCCGCCGCGAAATCGAACTCGCCGCCCACCTCGAACATCCCGGCATCGCCCGCGTCTACGACGGCGGCGTCTCCCATGGCCAGCCGTTCTACGCCATGGAGTTCGTCGAAGGGTTGCCCCTGGACCGCTTCGCCGACCATGCCGGCCTCGACCGCCGCCAACGTATCGAACTAATGGCATCCACGTGCCTTGCCGTCCACTATGCCCACCAGCGCGGAATCATCCACCGCGACCTCAAACCTTCCAACATTTTGGTGTCCGCGGATGGCGAACCGCACGTCCTGGATTTCGGCCTCGCCAAGCTGCTGGATGCCCCGCCCGACGATGCCTTGTCGATGGACGGCGACATCATGGGCACTCCCATCTTCATGTCGCCCGAGCAGGCCCGCGGCGCCACGCACGACCTCGACGTCCGCACCGACGTCTACAGCCTCGGCGTCATGCTCTACTCGCTCGTCGTCGGCCTGTATCCGCACGATGTCTCCGGCTCGAACTACGACATCCTCAAGCGCGTCGTCGAAAACGAACCCCGCCCGCCCCGCGCGCTGGTCCGAAGCATCGACGCGGAACTCCAGACCGTGCTGCTCAAGGCTGTCGCCCGCGACCGGAACGACCGCTACGCCTCCGCTGGCGACCTGGCCGAAGACCTGCGCCGCTACCTGCGCGGCGACCCCTTGCTGGCCCGTCCGCCCAGCCTGGCCTATCTGCTCCGCAAAGGCCTTTTCCGGCACCGGGCCGCCGCCGCCGTCGTTGCGTCGGTCGTGGCCTCGCTGTCGGCGATGGCCCTCGAGTCCTACGCCCGCATCCGCAAAGCCCGCGACCTCGAAACCGCCGCCCGCATCGAGGCCGAAACGCATCTCGCCGCCGCCAATCGCAATTATGCCGCCGCCCTCGTCGAAAAAGCGCGTCAATGTTTCCGCGAAGGTCAAAACAACCAGGGCAAAACCCTCCTCGGCCGTGCGCTGGACGTCAATCCCTCCATGGATCGCCGCATCGCCGGCCTGCTGGATGCGATGCATCCCGACTTTCCCCGGCTGGATCTCCCTTGGCTGCGCGACCCCGCCATGGGCTACGTCCAAGGCCCCCTGTGCGCTTCGGACGACGAACGCTTTCTGTTCTACACGCGCAACAATCGCATCCTGCGCTGGAACCTCAACGACGGCACCCATTCCTCCGTCCCTCTGGAACTCGCCGGCCTGTCCGGCGGCTCGATCTGGGGCACCACGCGCCAGGCGTTCTTCAAGGCCTCGCCAACCGGACGATTCCTGTCCTTCGATTCTCCTGCCGATGGCGCGTTGCGCCTGCTGGATTTCGAACGCCCGGATGAGCAAGCCACCGTACTGACCCTCCGCCGGGCCGCCCCCGCGCCGGGTCTTCCGGACGTGGCGTTTCGTCCGGACGAGACCGAAGTGGTTTTTCTGGAAGCATCCGATGACGGCGGCACGCCCGCAACGCTCGTATTTCACAGCTTGGCCGGCAACGGCGGAATCGAACGCTGGCCGCTGGAAACCGGTCCGGCGGCGGGTGTGGCGTTTGCCGCCGATGGGCAAACGGTCTTCGTCGGCATCCCGGGCGGAGTAGACGCGATGGACCGCCAGAGCCGCCAACCCCGCCCCGGTCCCCGCCCCGCTTCGCCCGACCTCGGCCCCGTTCGGTTCATCGCCCACGACGGCGCATCGGACCGCCTGGCCTTCTACGCCCCCGACGGTTTTTTGCACGTCTATCGATCCACCGACGGCCACCCGCTCGCCAAGGTGCCCGTGGAACCCTCGCCATTTGGAAGCGCCGTGCGCTTCGTCCCCGGCGGCCGCGTGCTCGTCTATGGCCACGAGCACGGTCGCGGCGGCTTCGCCGACGGCGACCGCGGAACCGTCATCGAGCGCTTTTCGTTCGCCGTGGGGCTCAACCAGGCGCTGTGCCCCCAGCGCGGATGGCTGATCGCCGAAGGGTTCGGCGTCGATATCTCCGCCCTCGGAAATCTCTTTCCGGAAGACTTCCCCGCTCCCTCCGCGCCGACTCCCTCGCCTTGGAACATGTCGGCCGTGACCGCCGCCGACCTCCCCCCCCTGGTGCAGGAGTGCTTCGAAAATCACCCGCCCCCGCCCGGCGCAACGGCCGCCGCCCGCGAACGCTCCTTCCAGTGCGCCATTGGCAATTCGCCCGCCCTTTCCGCTTTCCAGGACAACGCGGGCCACGTCGCGGTGCTCGACGGCACGTCCAATGCCCGTATGTACGCCTCGCGCTTCTGGATGGCGGGCCTCTGGCTGGAAGCCATCCCCGAGAAAGGCTTGATCATCCGTTTCGCGCAGGAAGGCCCCACGGCACTGCTGGAGATCATCGATGCCCCCGCCGCCAAGCTCACGCGCCATCCCCTCGACGGCGCCTATCGGACCCATGCGCGATCCACCGACGGTCGCTGGCTCGCGGTGTCCGCCGGAGGCAAGATTCGCCTGTTCGACCTCGACCAGGGCACCAACGTCGGCATCCTGCTGGAGGAACGGGGCGGCGAGGCCGATTTGGCGTTTGAGCCGGACACCGCGCGGCTGCGGATCCGCCGCGACGGCATCCTTACCCGCCATGATCTCGATAAAGCCGATGGACGCCACTACCCCGATTACCCCGAATGCGCGCGGCAGTTCGGCTACCACGTCGAAGGAATCGCGGCGCATTGGGCCGCCTTCGCCCCCGTCCCCGCCCGCGTTGTGGGCGTCCGCCGCGAAAACGACCACGTCGTTTTCGAGTTCGACCTCGACGACTATGTCCAACAGGGCGACGCGCCGCTGCCCGCGGATCTGGCCACCCGCATCGCCGCCGGCCCCGTGTTCGTCACCGGGGAATTCAACGCCTGGAACCAAGGCGACATCTGGAACTACCCCGCCGAATGGCAATGCGAACAGGTGGCCCCCGGACGCCATCGCCTGCGCAAGCCCCTGTCGCTTTTCGACCAGCAAGCGGCCTGGCCCTTCAAATTCGCCGTCCCCGGCCTGCCGCTCGAACCGCCCGTCGCCGCCGCCAACCGCGCCCGCGCCTTCGCCGACGACCCCTGGTCCGGATTGCACAACCTCGTATTGGAGATCGATCCTCCATGAGCCATCCGCCCCGTCCGGACGACTTCGCTCCCACCCAATGGACGCTGGTCATGCGCGCGCGCGGCCACACGACCCTCGCACGGCAGGCCCTCGGCCAACTGTGCGAGAACTACTACTCCCCCGTCCATCGCTTCATCCGCGCCCAAGTCTTCAACGACGACGACGCGCGGGATTTGACCCACGACTTCTTTGCGCACCTGATCGAGCGCGCCGCCATGCACCACGTGACACCCGACCAGGGACGCTTCCGCTCCTACCTGCTGGGCGCCGTGAAGAACTTCCTGGCCGAGCGCCATCGCCGCCGCATCGCCCTGAAACGGGGCGGCGGAAACGAACCTCTCTCCCTGCAAACCGGCGGCCCCGACGGCGATCCCCTCGATGTCGCCCTAGAATCCCGCCCCGGCGATTCGGACCGCCTCTTCGACCGGGAGTGGGCCGAAACCATCGTGAACCGCACCGTTTCCTCCTTGGCTGCCGAATACGAGGCGGCGGGCAAGGCATCCCTGTTCGACGCCCTCAAACCCTGGCTGCTGGGCGAAGACGAAGAGGCCTCCCGCCCCGACATGGCCAAACGGTTGAACCTGACCGAAGGCGCCCTCAAGGTCGCCCTCCACCGACTCCGCAAACGCATGCGCGAACAGGTGAAGGCTCAAATCGCCCAGACCGTCGAATCCGAAGCCGAAATCCGCGAGGAAATGCAGTACCTGATTGAAGTCCTGTCGCAGAGCCCCGTTGCGCCTTCCTGAAATCGTACCCCTTTTTTGTAACCACGCTCCTGCTTCTGCATAGGTACCGGTATGCACAACAACAGGAGAACAGCCGTGCGAAGCTTAAAAGGCATTCCAACCCTTTGGATGGCGATGATCTGGGCAGGAGTCAGTTGCACCCTTTTTCAAGCCCAAGCGCAAGAGATGTCGCTGGGATTCAACCCCCTTTGGTCGCGCAACGGACAGGCGGTCCTGCTTTCGGGTAACCTGTCCGCATTCATAACCGGCAGCACAAACGTGCTCGCTCTGGAAAACCGGGGACCGGAGGATTGGGCGCTGGAGACGACGTCCAACCTGTTGCCGCAACCCGGCGAGGTCTGGGAATTCTCCGTCACCGTGGATTTCCAAGGCGCGGGCGGAGTCGCGGCGGCGTTCGCCTGGCGGGACGCGCAAGCCAGCGTGCTGGATTGGACCGCCGGAGAGCAACGCAACGAAACGCCCGGTCGTTATGAATTGCGCGCCCGCTGGCTCGTCACCGAAACGAATCAAACCCTGACCCCGCGCATCATCGGCTGGGGCGAGCAGGAGGTGCGCCTGGAATCGCCCCGTCTCCACTGCCTGCGGACGTTGCCCCCGGAATGTTTCGAGGGACGCGAGATCGCCCGCGAATGGCCGGCCGACACCGGACGGCTTCGCATGGGCGCGGGCGGAGACCCGTGGGGAATCCGCGCGAATTTCGGCGGCACCAACGTGTCTTGGCAAGGGGGCACACCGGAGGGGTTGACCTTTCTCGGATCGCCCTCCGGCCAGCCCGTGTATTACCACGCCGAATCCGACACCGTGGTAGACCTGCTTGTCCAGGGTCATCCGGATCGCCCGGAATGGACGCTGGAATGGCGTCCGCGCTCGGACGGCTCCTGGCAAACCCCGGTGGCTGCGTCGCCCCGCTGGCAGACCGCGCCGGGCAACCGCTTGATCCTGCCCTTGAACCAAGGCGTGGACGTGCCCGTGGATCATCCGAACTTCCCGGCACTGCATCTCAGCGGCGCGGGCGGCCACGGCATGAGCCTGCCGTTCTGGTCCATCGCGGGCGGCGGTGCTCAATTGGTTTCGTGCATCGAGCGCCACGAGGATGCTGCCCTCGTCACGGATCGCGCCAATGGCCTGTTGCAAGGTCAAACCCTCTGGCGTCCCAGCATGGGCCAATGGAACGGAGCGCGCACGCTGCATTGGATTCTGCTCGATGGCGACACCGTGAACCACCTGGCCCAATGGTATCGCGGACGCCTAGCGGAGGAAGGCCGGTCGCCACGCACCTGGGCGGAGAAGTTCCAAACCGTTCCGGCCGCGCGGTGGCTCATCGGCGCCGCCAACGTGTATATCGAAAGTTCGCCCGTTGAGGCTGCCCAGGACGTCGTCGAATGGGGCTGGGACCGCGTCCTCTGGTCGCACGACCAAGGCTGGAACGTCGAACGCGCCTTCATCGAAGAACGGCAGGCCGCAGGCTGGCTCGTGGGTCGCTACGATATTTGCCAGGACGTCATGAACCCGGCGCTGGACCCCAACAAACTGCCCCACATGAATGCCGCCTGGCCCGACGACCTCATCTTGGACCCGCAGGGCGAGCCATCTCCCGGCTGGGTCGTGCGCTATCCCGACGGACGCGAAGTCGCCTGCGGCATCCTCGACGATCGCCGCGCCGTGGCGTACGCCGAACCTCGCATTCGCGAAGAACTCTCGCGCCTGCCGTTTCTCGCCCGCTTCATGGACACCACCACCGCCACCGACCTGCGCGAAAACTACCGGCCCGGGCAAGCCATGGATCGCTCAACCTCCCTCCATGCCCGGCAAGACTTGCTTAACCTGCTGTCCGGAACCCTTGGCCTGGTCACCGGCAGCGAAACCGGCGCCGACTGGGCGGCGGACGGCGTGCACTACTACGAAGGCATGAACAGCCTGGTTCCCTTCCGCGACCCCCTCGCCGGCTACACCATGGGAGAGGTCATCGATCCACCCCCGCCGGAAGCCGCGTTCAACGTGGACCCCGCCATCCGGATTCCGCTCTGGGAACTGATCTACCGAGATTCCGTCGTGTCCTACTGGTACTGGGGCGACGGCAACAACAAGATGCCCGCCCATTGGGAAGCCAAGGACCGTTTCAACGTCCTCTACGCCACGCCCCCCCTGTACTACGTCCGCTCCGCCGACTGGCAGCAGCGGCGCGCGCAGTTCCGCGAAAGCTATGCCCGCATCCGGCCCGCCACCCGCGCGGCGGACGTCGCCGCCATGACCGGATTCCACTATCTCTCGTCCGACCGCAGGGTCCAGCAAACCCGCTTCGCCAACGGTGCCCGCATCACCATGAACTTTTCCGATCAGCCATGGACCTCGCCGGATGGCCACCGCCTAGAAGCGGGCGACGAATGGATCCAGCCTGCCAGCTCCGACTCCGCAAGCCCCTTCGTCTATTCCCGCATCGTCGCCCCGGCGGCCTCGGAAATCCACGCCCTTTCAGACGATGGTCAGGTGGAATGGAGCACCTCCGCCGCTACCGGCCCATGGAGGCTTGAAACGACCGATTCCCTCGCGGACGCCGTTTGGCGCGTTGCGGATTTCGGTGCCGTCACCGCCGCGCACATGAGCGCGGAAATCCGCCTGCCATGGCGTCCTCTCAATACCGCGCAAACCCTGCGCGAAGACATGTCGCTCTGCGGCGAAGCCATCCCGCATGGCGTGCCGTGGTATTTCGAGTGGCGCGACTGCCCGCGCCTCAGCTACGGCAACAACCCGCAACACCTCACCGCCATGATCCCCTGGGGGCAGCTCTACGAAACGGAAGCGGGCAACACCGCCACCAATACCCGCGTGCACATCCGCGACCTGCAAGCGTGCTACTTAAGCAAATCCGACGGACAATGGCATGCCTGGACCGGATCGCGCGACGTCGAGGGCGCCTACTTCGCCGAGGATTTCACCAACAACGCCGCCATTCCCGCCGCGGATTTCCGCCACGAACCCGACGGCGGCATCTCCGTGCGCCTCATTCCCGGCTACAACTTTCACTTCTGGTCCACCGCCGGACGGGTCTTGATCGACACCAACGACATCGCCGCCGCCTGGGCCTCCTGCGAAGCCCGCCTGATCCTCCACGACCCCGCCGCGCCCGACGACCGCGCCGCCGCGCAATACATCCTCTCCACCGGATCCGACTACTGGCTCGACCTCGCCGCCCAATGGGATCCCTCCTGGCTCAACAACGGCGACATCGGCATCGGCCGCTTCAAATTCGTCCGCCCCCAATGGCGCGCTTTCAACATGCACTCCATGAGCGAAGATCAATTGAACAATCAACCGCCTCCTTTACAACGAGAATGTTCAACAAGATACTACCCAGATTCCCCTCTTCGTTTCGTGACCACCTCCAAAGACAGGAGACTTGAATGGAACTAATCTGTCGCCCAGCCGTTGACTCAGAGATCGACGCGCCCTTCTTTGCCTGGGGCTTGAACGAAGCGATGGGTGGAGGCTTGGATCTCATGCTTGGTTCTCGATGTCGAGAAATCATCGCTGTAGCGAGCCGCATCCCGGGCCATGATTTTTCGTTGGAGCACGTGACCATTGCCAAGGCAGGCAAGCAGGCTGTCGGAATATTTAGCGGAATGCCCACCGAAGCAATGGCGAGTGTTGCGCCGGTTCTCCGTCGATGCGCAGGGGTACTCATCGTGCGGGCCGCACTGTTCTACTTGGCTGGGTGGCCTGTTCTCAGGGGAATGTCCCGCCATGCTCCTGGAGAGTGGTACTTGCAAGCAATCGTGGTCACTCCCTCGACGCGGGGTAGCGGGGCGGGGACGAGACTGATGGCCTTGGCCGAAGACAAAGCCCAGATGTGCGGGTGCACCCGCATCGCCCTGGACGTCGTGGCAACCAATACCGGCGGCATTCGTCTCTACGAGCGATTGGGTTACGCAAGAGAACGGACGCCCCCCCGTGCGTGGTTGTTGGGCGGAGTGCACGTACATCGAATGTCCAAAGCGGTCGAAATGGGGTCCCGGAATCTGGTAAGTAAAGGTCTATAAATAACATGTACAATATAGGGTATTGTTGCGTATGATCGCGACATGAAAATTGATTACGGATTGCAGGCCAAGTTGAAGTCTTTGTTGCCACATTTAGATGAACGCGCGCGAC
>CAZYGH010000052.1:0-29130 GCA_964647595.1 uncultured Verrucomicrobiota bacterium | reverse complement strand
TCAGCCTGGCGCCGGGTGCGATGGGAGGGTGGGGCGCGACGGCGGTGGAGATGAATGCTGCAATAGCGCGTACTTGTGGGAACTAACGAAAGATCGTCCGACAGGAAAGATGGGAACTGCATTGTGGGAAAGATACGAACACAACTGTATCAAGGAGTCTGGTGCAAGAAAGTTGGTTTTGTGAATATGCTCGCAACCTGAAGGCCTTATTGCTACCATTTGGGCCGTAGTGATGTCAGTCCCTCCGAAGAGCGTGGCAGTCGTCGCGCCGCTTTTATGATTTTTGATTCGCCCGATGGTAGAGGAGGCAGAATGAAAACAGTTCGTTTTTCAGCAATTAGAACAGCAGTGTTGGCATTGCTCATTTCTCTTTTATGGGTAGCCAAATATGCGCATGGGGCAGGGGTAACGATTGTCACGCATGGATTTCAACTCACTGAGCTTGATCATGACCATGGATGGGTGAATGCAATGACCGATTACATTGCCGATCGTGCTGGAGGAAATGCGGCTGTGTACAGCCTTGATCTTACTCTCGATGGAGATACGATTCTTCTATCCAATATTTCAACAGGAGGCAAACCCCCCACTCAGAGTCAAAATGCGGAAGTTGTAATCCGGCTCTTCTGGGATGAACTCGCCAATGTAATTTCGCCGTACGACACGACTGAAGTTGCGCAAAGAGCACTCCCATTCATTTTGAGTGCTTCCTCGGGCACCGGAATATCCAGCCCACTAGGGGAGTTGCCGATCCACGTAATCGGTCACAGTCGCGGTGGATCTCTGGCGTCCGAACTTTGCAGGCTTCTCGGGGAAAAGGGCATATGGGTTCATCAAATGACAACTCTTGATCCGCATCCTGTCGACCTGTACTTCGATGATGCTGCGGTGCATGTTTACGAAAACGTCCTGTTTGCCGACAACTACTACCAGACAATGTCGTCGCCAGAGGGTCAGTATCTTAGCGGTGCGTTCAATCGGCAGCTTACTAGTCTCGCCGGGGGCTATGGAGATACTGGGACGGGGAATCATAGCGACGTTCATCTGTGGTATCACGGCACGGTTAATACGGATATGAATGCTTCGGATGGACCACAGAGCTTTACCACCGCAATGAGAGAGAGCTGGTATACATCTGGCGAGTTCGAAGGCTGGTATGCTGGTTTTTTTTACAGCCGTTTGGGGGTAGGATTCGAAGAACAAGAATTTCTCCCATCTGGCTACTATAATGACGGAGATTTCAATAATTCGCCGGCCAATCGAGTGGCGCTAAACCGACAAACCGATGAATGGCCAAGTCTTATCCGCTTGTGCCACTACGCCACGCGCGCCTTGGCCGAGGGCGAGAGTCTGCCAGTCGAGTATGTGTTCCAATCATACGACAACCCCAGCACGACAACCTTGTATCTGGATCTCGACCAGAATCCCTACAACAACGAAAACGAAATTGCTCTTATATTGCCCGCCAGTGCCAACCCCCAAACGTTAACTGCACGCGGAACGCGCACGGTGAATGTAAACGCTACGATCCCGAGCAGCGCTTCGGCCGACACATATTTCTTGTATGCCAAGATTGTCAGTAATCACGGCAACACGGCCTTGAACAAAACCCGCTATCTGTATTCCGCGCAAACGGTGCAGATAACTTCAAGCAAACCATCCGCGCCTTCCGGCATTTCCGCCATCGCGGTTTCTTCTAGTCAAATCAACTTGGGTTGGCGCGACAATTCGGCCAATGAAACGGGCTTTAAGATCGAACGCCGACTGGGTTCTTCAGGCACATGGACGCAGATTGCCACGCGCTCGGCGAACGTCACGACCTATTCGGATACAGGGCTGGCGGCAGGTGCCCTGTATCAGTACCAGGTGCGCGCCTACAACGTTTCGGGAAATTCCACCTACAGCAGCATTGCCAGCGCGACCACGCAGCCGTCATCGGGCACGACGCACACGCTCACCATCGCTTCGGTGAATCCGGGCAGCGGGGTGGGGGTCAGCAGCTATGTCGGCTCTGGGCTGTATGCGCAGGGCACGACGCCCACGAGCCGCACATTTGCCCACGGGTCCGAGGTCGGCGTCAGTGCCTTCTATTCGACGTTGCCGTCCGGTCAGGTCTTTCAGAAGTGGCAGCTCGACGGGGTTGATTACGCCTATGTCCTCAGCACTTCAGTCACGCTCGATGCCAACCACACCCTCACGGCGGTTTATGGTGCCACTGCGCTTCCCGTTCGTACGCTCTCCAGTCTGGCGATCGAGGGGCCATCTTCGGTGAATGAACGATCGTCCGCGCAATACAGCGCCCGCGCCACGTACAGCGACGGGTCTTCCGGTTACGTGACTCCGGCATGGGACATCAATACGAGCTATGCATCGATTTCCAGCTCAGGCCTCCTTGACACCGACGAGGTGAGCAGCGACAAGGATATCGAAATTGAAGCCGCCTTTACCTTGGGCGGCGTTACCCGATCGGCGACCAAGGATGTCACGATCTACAACACCGATGTCGTGTCTACCTATACGCTGACCCGTAATTCCACTGTGGGCGGATCCATTGGCTACAGCCCACGTGCAAGCAGCTATGCGGCGGGAACCGTCGTTTCCCTCCACGGAAATCCCAGCGACGATTATATCTTCGACTATTGGAGCGGCGATGCTTCGGGGACCGAGGACGACATCACGATTACCATGAACGGTAACAAATCAGTCACGGCGCACTTCACGATGGATACTTCCTACGGGCGGCTGCAAGTGAATCTCTCGCCTCCACAGGCTGTGACCGAAGGTGCGCAGTGGAAGTATAGTTCTTTCACCGCATGGCAGGACAGCGGCTATATGATGGACGGCATCACGCCCCGTACCAATAAAAGCATCTATTTCAAGGATATCCCCGGTTGGATCGCGCCGGACAGCGTCAAGGCCAGCGTCGTCGGTGGGCATACGACTGTTACCAACGCCACCTATCGCGAAATTCTCGGAGGCGTTCAGGTGACTCTTTCGCCCGCCCAGGCCAGTGTAGCTGGTGCCCGATGGCGGCTGGACGGGGGGGCTTGGCAGGAGAGTGGCGTGACACTGCCCGACATTTCCACCGGGAACCATGTCATTCACTTCCTTGCTGTTTCGGGTTGGACTGCGCCCACAAGCCAGACGGTTTCGGTTGCTCGCGGCGTCGTGTCCACTCGCAACGGCGACTTTGTCCCGCCGGCTGGGCTTCCCATCATCACTTCTGTGTCGCCGAGGACCGGTCCGATTGAAGGAGGAACCACTGTGATCATCGACGGGGTTAACTTCCTGCCTGGGGCTTCGGTCACTTTCGGCGGAGTTGCCGCCGTGTCGATCACGGTCGTGAGTTCGACGCGAATTACTGCCGTGACTCCGTCGCGTGCATCTTATGGCACCGTTGCTCTTGCACTTACTTCCGGCGGGCAAACGGTGACTCAGGCCAATGGCTTTTCTTACCTGAATGCACTGGGCTCCAATATAGAACTCGTTGGCCAAATCGGTGGCAATGTAGAGGCGGTTGCAGTCGTCGGAAACATGGTTTACTACGGAGAGGGTCCATGCTTGGTGGCGTCCGATTTCTCGAACTCAGCAACCCCTGTAGAACGAGGAAGGATTGCATTGCCGACGCCAGTCAAAGATATCGTTGTCGTAAGCAATATCGCTTACGTAGCGATCGGAGCGGCGGGAATGTATGCAGTGGATATTTCAACGCCGGCTTCGCCCGCAATCGTAGGTTTTTTCGACACTGATGGTTCTGCCAGTGCCGTGACTGTAGTTAATGGCATCGCATACATCGCTGATGGCTCTGCCGGCCTGCAAGTGTTGAGTGTGACTAATCCAGCATCAATTGTGCGATTGGGGCTGTTGGATACTGCGGGAAATGCGACCCGGATAGCTGCAGGCACGATTGGCGCAAAGAAATATGCCTTCGTCGCAGAATCCTACTCCGATGGTGCCGCATTGCGAGTGGTCGAAGTTACTATTCCAAGTAATCCAGTTGAACTAACAAATGTTCCGGCACAAAGTTTTAATGGATTCTCGGATGTCAAACTAGTTGGAACCACACTCTACGCTGGTGGTTGGGGCACCCTAAAGATCTATGACGCTTCAAATCCTACGAGCCTTGTCCAGAGAGGTACATATGGAAATGTTGGCAATGTGTTCATTGATGTTGTCGGAAATAGACTTTATACATGTGATGGCAATCTCAATGTAGCCGATCTATCTGTCACCCCAAATCCACCAAATCTCGGATATTTTGACGTTGGTGCCAATTATTGTTTCAACTTGATTGTGGCAAACAATCTGGCTTTCGCCGCAATGGGCAGAGACGGGTTAAGCGTGATTGCAGTCAGCAGCCCAGCATCTATGACATTGAGGAGCGCGATTAAAACGATGGGTGATGTTGATGCAGTGAAGGTGTCGGGTACTGTCGGGTATGTCGGCGATGGGTCTGGACTCCATACGATTGATATCTCAAACCCTGCACGCCCCCTCCGATTGGCGACTCTATCGGGAGCTCGCGTTACAGACATCGTTGTGGCTTCAGGAAAAGCAACGCTTATAAACGGGACCAAGACCGTTCGCATCGTGAATGTCGCTAATCCTGCGGCTCTTAGCCTTTTTGGGACATATACGAATATTTGGGCAAATAGCCTAGCACTCATGGGCAGCACCCCGATATTGGCTGGTGTGAGGGCCCTTGCCTCTTTGCCGAAACTCGATGTCTTGAACTTGTCAACACCATCTAACCCGCAAAGCACTGGTTCGCTTATTCTTGACACTACCAATGTAAATGGAATTGGGATCACTATCGCCAGCAATTGGGCGTTTGTTGGCCGCGAGAGCAAGGCACTCGATGTCGTTAATCTTGCGAATCCTGCCATTCCTCAAAAGGTGGGGACAATAATCATCACCAATTTTTTTGAAGATGTTGCAGCGAGCGAAGACGGAAATTTCGTCTATGTGAGAGATGTCATACTTGGCATCCAGGTGGTTGATGTGACCACTAAAACCAGTCCGGTTCTCGGTCAGGTCATTAACCCACCTCAAGCGGTTGGAGCAGGCCTGGGATCTGTTCTTGTTGTTGGCAACCGACTGTTTTCTACGCAAGGTGGTTTCATTTTCCTATTCGACATTACCAACCCGGCATCTCCTCAGACGCTCGGCTACTATGACATTCCCGGCCGTGGCGCAGGAATCGCTGTGGTTGGCGATTTGATCTTTGTGGCCGGCTCATATTCCGGAGTGACTATTCTTCGAATCAAAGATGTGGACAAGCCAACGCTGGCAATCACCTCGCCGACTGTCAACCCGACCTACTCGGCCACGAACGGCGTGATCTCCATCGGGGGCACCGCGTCGGATGACAAGGGCGTCACGCGTGTCACTTGGTTGAATGATCGAGGCGGTGGCGGAGTGGCGACAGGAACCACGACATGGGCTATCACGAACCTGCAACTGGCGGCGGGCCTGAACCGCGTGACGGTCACGGCCGAAGATGCGCAGGGCAATCTCGGCACGGACATGCTAGAAATCACGGCTACATTTACAGACTCGACGCCACCCGTGGTGACGATCACGGGTCCCAAGCCGGACGGTGAATTTACCGTGACTACGAACATAATCACGCTTTCGGGGTCTGCTGCAGATAATCAAGCCGTCAGCGCAATGACGTGTAGCAACAACTATAGCGCGGCAGGGACGGTGACGCTTGTGGGGCAAAACTGGTCCGTAACGAACATACAACTGGCACTGGGACCGAACTACATTCAAGTGACGGCGAGGGACGCATCCGGCAACAGCGCGACCGATACGGCATTGATATTCCTTGTCCCTCCCGACACCAACGCTCCCACAATCAACATCGAGTTTCCAACGATCAGCTCAACCTTTGAGACACGGACAGACACCATTAATGTATCTGGGACGGCGGAGGATAATACCCAAGTCAGCGAGGTGAGATGGACTCGCTCTGGCGGTACGCAAGGTGTTGCGAATGGCGTGTCTCCGTGGAGCGTGAACACCATTCCGCTCCAGCCCGGATTCAACCTGATCGAGGTGAGTGCAATGGACGCAGTCGGAAATGTCTCGGCCGACACCTTGTCTGTTACCTATACGCCAGCGGCGCAGATATCGGTGACGCCGGCAAGCCGTTCGGTGACCGCAACGACGGGGACGACAACCTTTGCGATTACCAACACGGGTGGTGGAATAATGGTGTACTCGGCGAGTGAGTCGGAGTCTTGGCTGAGCATCACAAATGGTGGAATTGGCACGAATAACGGGACGCTCACGATTTCCTATGACGCGAATCCGAACACGACCACGCGCACCGGCACGGTGACGGTTTCGGCATCCGAGGCGTTGGGCAGTCCGGTCAACATAACTGTGGTTCAGGCAGGCGCAGCGAGCTCGGGGTGGGATGTGGGCTATCAGCCCATCGGTGGCGGGTGGCGGCGGCTATCCTGGTTTGGCGACTATGTCCCGATGGGTGGCGACGGCTGGATCTGGCACAACAAGCATGGATTTTTCTTCGTGCCAACGGCTTCAACTTCGGCAGACCTTTGGCTATACGCCATGGATATGGGTTGGCTCTACACGGGCAACACGCTGTATCCGTTTATCTATCGGTCTTCGCCCACCGCGTGGCTGTGGTACAACGGATCCACCAATCCGCGATGGTTCATGAACATGACGGCAAGCACATGGGAAAGCAGGCCATGAGCTATTTATCGGGGAGGCATGTTTGGCTCATGTCAGACCCATAGGCAAGTATTTCTGATGAGAATAGCGTTCACGTGTAGATCACTGAGGATGAATAAGATGCGGTAGATATTCGACGCGCATGGAGGGGCATAGGGTGGTGGGGCATTGGCATGCCGCTACCGAATCGATAATGGCCCCCTGTGCGTAGTCACAGCGCGAACTGTTGACGCCGGAATGGAATTGTCGCCAGCCAAGGGAGCCAAAATTCTTTCGAGTGAAGCAAAATGGTTGGCATTCGGGATCAGAATTTCTTTATGATAGGCGGCCGAAGATCGGGACTACCGTGAGTGACTTGAAGCGGCATTCAGGGGCAGAGGTGGGAGAATTCTAAAATACTTGAAGGGGGGTTGTGATGATACATCCGCTGGCATGGACGTTGAAGAAAACCGTATACGAGTTGGCGTTGACGGAGGGGCGCGTGGTGGGGACGTCGGGGCACGACTGCGCTCGCCGGTATCTGGCAGCGAAACTGGCTGAATGTGGCTTTGTGCCTTATGCCGGCGACCGCTTTGAGCTACCCTATTCCGGGCGATCGACTGAGTTTTGCAATCTGGTGGGGGTAGTGCGAGGAACGGCTCATCGTAAGAAGCCAGTTTTGATTGGGGCGCACTACGACTCCGTGATCGAAGCGCCCTGCGCGGACGACAATGCGGCGGCGGTGGCCATCGCTTTGGAGATGGGGCGCATGCTGAAGCGGAACCCGCCGGAGCGCGACACGATCATTGCGCTGTTCGATGCCGAGGAGTCCCCATACTTTAACGGGGAATGCATGGGCAGCGTACGGTTCTACGAGGACCAGATGGACAAGCGCGGGGTCCATGCCGCCCTGGTCATGGATCTTGTTGGCCACGATGTTCAAGTGCCCGTTGGGCGGTTGATTGCGGGCAAGCGCTGGCCGATCCGCGAAGATGCCGGCGTGCCGATCCCGCACCTGCGCAATTTGCTTTTCGTCACCGGCGCGGAATCGCATCCAAGGATGGCGGACGTTTGTAGGGAGACTCGGCGGCTCATGCGCCTGCCGACCCTCTATACGCCAAACAAGAACGTTGGAGACATGAGCGACCACGGCATCTTCAGGGAGAACGGAGTGCCGTATCTGTTCCTGAGCTGCGGACGTTGGCAACGGTACCACGAACCCACCGACACTCCTGACAAACTGAACTATTCCAAGATGGCCCGCATAGCAACATATGCCGAAGCGCTGGTCCGCTCCATGGGGGAGGCCAAGCTGACGAACGGCGCGCCTATCGTGTGTGACACGGCTGAGCTGGAAATCCAAAGCCTGAAGCGGACCTTTGGGCCGACGCTCCCGCTGATCCTCCACTATTTCGGGGTTCCCCGGTTGCAGAATAGAACAGATTTGGACGCATTTGCGGAAGGCTTGCTGAACATGGGATTGTGAAAGGGCGTACGCCTGCCACCCAGCCATGAAGAATGAGCGGGCGCATGGCGCGCAAGGTCTGCGCTGGCGACATTGGTCCGATGTTGAGTGTGCATGCGGCAACGAAAATGGAAGTGTAAGGCGCCTTACAGCGTAATGATACGACATCGGACATGCCTGTTGGCCCAAGCGTTGCCAACGAGCGCGCATCGACATGGCGGGCAGGCATAATCATGCCGTCATGCCGTCATTCATTCATAGCTTCCTTGCTCAGATGGGATTGCAATTGTACGATGCGTTTCGACACATATTTTATCCCCCCGAAAAGCCGGAAGTGTCAGATTTTTGTCTAGCCAATGAGGTTCACTTTATGTAGTGCGTGATGTTAACTATCCGGTGGCTTCAATCAGAGTTCCATGATGGTTTTGAATTGTTTGCCAAACGAGATTTTGGGAATTTCATAACGGTCATAATATGAAGAAATTCGTGAAGTGGCTTAATTTCCTTGTGTTGGTGCTTTTCTGTGACCCAATTAGTGCGGTCGCACAGAATCCAAAACCAACAATCACATATTGGCGTGTTGATGAACCCGTGGTTGGGGAATGGGCGTATATCTATGTCACGGTTCAAAACAACGGCGGGCCTACGGGTGAGGGGGGGATCACTTGGTCGTTTCCAAGCATCGCGTCGCCTTGGGACATGAACAGACTCGTGCCTTTCTATCCTGAATGGGAGCCGGTAATCAGAGCGCCAGGAGACCCAATTTACCACCGAAACGGATCCTTGATCACAGCCAACAATGCCATGATCGAACTGGTTGATACGGATTGGCAAGCCGGTGAATCGCATCATCTCACCGTAAAAGTGAAGACCACAGAAGTCGGTACGTTCCCTATCTACCTGCGGTCCGCCATGCACGACAATGCTTCCAATACTTATACCAACACTCCGGCAACAGGACCATTGGACCAACAAGGATGGAACTGCGTGGATGCCTCTTTGAATGTAACCGCGAATTATGCCGACCCGTTTTGGATGGGCAATGCCTGGGTCGCCCTTGAAGTCGATGGCACAACTACATGGCATGCGGCTTCCCACCTCTCGACCACCATTGAGGCGGAGGAATTATGGATAGCCGGAGGCGATATCCAAACCTGGCCAGGCTATGCTGCCCGAGGGGCTTGCGATTACGCGCAGCTTTTCTACAGCGTTAATTCAGAACCCTTCCAAAGCATGTCTTTGTCACAGCTTGGACATGAAAACGAGAATGACAAGTGGGTCGTCAACAACCGAATTGGACCATTCGCGCCCGGTGACCGAGTCGAATTCTACTTTAAGGGCCAATCCGATCAGATTGTCGGAGACAGCGGCATATACAGGTGCACCGTCTTGGACAACAATGGCGGTGCCAACTACCAGTTTGAAGTTGCGGAACCAATGCCGGATTTGATTGTGACCGAGATTCGTACAAAACCGGCTATTCTTAGTGCAGGATCGCCTTTTGTCATCGAGGCAACGGTTCGTAACCAGGGCACAGTGGTTGCAGATCCGCCAGGGTGGGATATGATCGAGATGGGGTTCTGGATAGATGGGAACTATGTGGGTGGGGAGAGGGCGTCGGATTGGTGTTATTCCAGTGCCCCCAATGGCGGGGAGTATATCTTCACATCCATTGCCTTGACTGCGCCAGGAATAGGCACGCATACTATCCGGGCAAGAGCCGACTGCAACGACAGTCAGGCCTCTGATGTTGAAGAAAGCAATGAAACGAACAACGTGCTGTCTGTAGATGTTACCATCGGCAATAATCAGATTTATACGTTGACCGCGACGGCGGGCCCGAATGGGACGGTTAGCCCAGCTTCAACCAACGTAAGTCCGAACGCCAGGGCCGCTTTCACTGTGACGCCCAATACCGGATATGCCCGCGATTCAGTTGATGGTGACGCGTGGCTTGGTGGCTCTTGGAACGGCAATACCTATACTACCGCCCCGGTGACACGAGATCGGAATCTTAACTTTACCTTTTCCCCCATCCCGCAATGCAACAGCACGGTTTCAATAAGGAGATTCGGCAGTACCCTTCCAGCAGTCCTCCACTATGGAAACGGTTTTAATGGGGGGGAAGCATGCCCGCTGAATTCTTGGATATTTCATTTTGGCGAGACAGCAACATTTCCAATCGACTTTATCATTGATTATGACCTTGATTGCGACGCCAGAATATCCGCCTATATTACCGCCTATCAACAGGATGGCTCTGAAATAACTAAGCCCGTGTGGGATCGCAAAGTGTGTGCGCCGGGTTCGATGATCACCAACCTAAAACCAGCGGTTCCAGATCAATTTCCGGGACAGGAAAACACCTATGCGCTTGTAGCCACAGTGGCAATATTCACGGATGACTACTACGGCGGTGAAATCCCGCCTATACTGATCAAACGGTTGTTACTATCGGTCAAAATCTGCCATTGGGCTACACCCCTCCAATACCCAACCGTGCTTGGGCAGATCATGATCTCTGGCGGTTAAAAAACGGCGGATACAACGGCCTGACATCAGATGATATCCGCACCATGTATGCGAAATATGCGTTGGCATATGAAATGGGAATGAGGAACATAGGAGTCGATAATCGTGTGTTTGCAGATGCGTGCTTGGAGGAGGCGATAAAAATAATCAAAGATCTGGTTATGCCTAGTCTCTTAGACTTGTTTAATAGATCTGCCGGTGCGGCGGTCGACATTATAGAGCATGTTTGGAAATTGGGGGGCCTCGGGATCAACTATATTGACCTTAAGATACAATTTGAAGAGCTGACCATTTATAAAACAATCTGTGGAATTCTGGCTGACCGGCTTGGGGGCAGCATTATTGTGGCAACTGATGGCGTATACACAAACAAGGTTGTTGTTCACTGGGAAGACATTTTCATTAATGGTGAACCTGCCGACAATTATCTGCTTACGCGTAGTTCCTCCACCAATATCGGCGATTCGAATTATCGTAAATATGTGACAGGTGATGGCGTCCATGAAGACACGTTTGTCACTCCGGGGCAAACATACTATTACTGGATCAAGGGGGAAAACGATTTTGGCGATTCGGGTGATGGAAACCCAGATAGTGGCTATGCAGCGCTTGCTCCGCGATCGATCATTCGCTTAACAGGCAACATGGCTTTTGGTGATATCGTGGTGGGGCAGAATAAGAGCTCCACGCTTACTATTCATAACGACGGCCAAAAATCGCTGAACGTGACCAGCATTTCCTTGGCCGATGGATTTGCGGGCAACTGGTCTGGATCCGTGCCCGCCAACAGTTCCGCCAATGTGACGATCAATTTCAATCCTTCGATGCGGTATGACTATTTAGGATTGGTATCTGTCAATAGCGATGCGGACGATGGAAACGTCAACCTGAACATCTCAGGCCGGGGAGTGGAGTCGGAAATCCAGTTGGGCGGAAATGTTTCATTTGGAGATGTGACCATTGGATCGTCCGCCTCTCGGACGCTAACTATCCGCAACATAGGCAACAAGACATTCAACGTTACAGGCATCCAAGTCCCTTCTGGTTTTTCCGGCAGTTGGTCAGGGCCAATTGCGGAGGATGGGGAGCAGGCGGTGAATATAACTTTCAGCCCGCAGTCGCCGACTCAATATATTGGGGATTTACAAGTAAACTCCGATGCCATGTTTGGCGCGAAGAGCCTTGCCTGTTCCGGCACGGGCGTCTGGCCCCCGGCCCCAGCCAGTTCTCTTTTAGTTGCGGTTCAAGACCATGCCGGCAACGTTCGAAGTAATGCTTGTGTAATTCGGGCGGGCGGGGGGAGTATGGTCACCAATTTCACGGACGGCAATGGATTCGTCCAATATGATGCCGTGTATGTAGGATCCAACTACAACTTTTCCGCATTCTACGGTCATTCCAATGCCTTTGGCTTGGAGAAAGAAATTTGGACGACCAATTCATATCTTCACACCACCAACCTAATTTTGGCAACCGATACAGCCTGCGATGCGGCCTATAATTCGGGCAGCTATGTGGGCACCAACGCGGGTTCCGGGTTTGGGGTATGGACAAGTTCAATGGGGGCCAACACTGATTACCGAGGGAGCTTTGTCGGGAATTCCACCGCCAATGGTGGAGGAACAGGACCGGGCATCAATTGCAGCAGCAATAAGGCCTGGGGGCTTTATGCCAATAGAAGCAATCTGGCTGAAGTGGTTCGGGCACTCCCTCCAGGCAGCCTCGCTACCGGGCAAACCTTCCATGTGGAAATTGATAACGGCTGGCACGACGGCACCAACACCTCTGCCGGTTTCGGGCTCCAAGATGCCAATGGTGTAAACCGCTTCGAGTTATTCCACTTGTCCGGCAAGGCCAACTATTCCATCAATGACCTTGCTGGTGGTGTGGATACGGGCATTGGCTGGACCGAGGGGGGATTGACAATAGACTTCACGCTGAACAGCAGCAGCAACTACACGGTCAGGATCATTGCGAAGCAGTCTGGAGTCACCAATGTGCTTACGCGCAACTTGGCAACCGGGGGCGCAATCTGCAAGGTCCGGTTCTTCTACTACAGCATCTATAACGAAGGGGGAAGTGCAAGAGACTTTTTCTTCAATAATATATACATTTCCAGCCCCGTGGCTCCCTACCACCTACTGAGACGAGACTTCCCGTATCTCTCCGGATTCCGCGTCTACGATGCCACCAACGGGGTAATGCTGGATGGGGTGCCTACGATTGCTGTGGATCGACTGATTAGGTTTGCGCCCGCGGTTACAAACCGGCACCCGGAAAGCCGTGATATCCGTGTGCGGATGTTGCTGGATCGTGACAAAGCGGCACCCTACGATTTCGACATAACTTGGACCAATCTCATAGCCAGTAAGACTACCGCTGTTTTTTCTGTCACCAATGCGATGCTTGCTCCTGGAGCTTACAATTATGCCTTAAGTATCAAAGATCAAGCAGTCCAAGAAACCGATGTCACTGATTGGGCACCGACAGTCGTAGTCAAAATTCCAGCCACAATTTCTCTGGCCGGAATGAATCAAACCTATGATGGGTTGGCCAAGACCGCGACGGTAGAAACAGCTCCCCCCGGCTTACCTGTTGAAATCACCTATAACGGGACCCTTTCAGCCCCGACAAACGCGGGTTCGTATGCCGTGACATGCACGGTTAACGATGTTGATCATCAGGGCTCCGCCATTGGCACCTTGGTCATTTCTAAAGCAGATGCGACGGTGACATTGGGGGGCCTTGCGCAGGCCTTTGATGGAATGGCCAAGACGGCGACTGCAGTGACGGTTCCGGAAGGTTTGCCTGCTACTATTTCTTACAACGGCTCCTATTCTGCCCCGAGTAATGCGGGTTTGTATGCCGTGACGGCAACGGTTAATCACGTGAATTACCAAGGGGTGGCAACGGGTGTGCTGTCAATAGCACGGGCAGTTGCGGGGGTGTCATTGGGTAGCCTATCTCAAACCTATAATGGGACGCCCAAAAGCCCAACGGTAGATACGATTCCCGCCAGCCTGCCGGCGATGATTACTTATAATGGTAGTCCTGTGAACCCAACGGCGGCGGGTTTGTATGTTGTCACGGCAACGGTCAACCATGTGAACTACCAAGGTATGGCAACAGGCACACTAACGATTGCAAAGGCGAATGCGGCGGTAACGTTAGGCAGCCTGTTGCAAACATATAACGGTTCACCCAAAACCGTGACTGCCACAACAACTCCAGATGGCCTAAATATAGCTTTTTCGTACAATGGCAACTCCAATGCACCAGCCAATGCGGGGACATATAGCATCGTTGGTTCTGTATTCAGCGACAATTATATGGGTTCTGCCAACGGCGTCCTGATTGTTGAAAAAGCCAGTCAAACGATCGATTTTCAAAAAAATGGCGATCAAATTCTGACCAATGAAGTGAGGCTGACGGCAACGGCATCGAGCGGACTGGCTGTGACATATGCGGTGCAGGAAGGTCCGGCGATCATTGCGGACGGGACGAATCTCACCTTCACCGGCGAAGGGACGGTCTCGATCGTGGCGACCCAGGCGGGGGACGACAACTGGAATCCCGCGCCGGAGGTTACCAATGCGTTTGCGGTGACGAAGGCTTCTGCGCCGGTCTATCTACAGGACTTGGCACAGACGTATGACGGGACGGAACGAACGGTGACGGCGACGACGATGCCGGCGGGACTGACGGTAGTGATCACGTACAATGGGTTGGCGGAAGCCCCGACCAACGCGGGCAGCTATGCGGTGACGGGGACGGTCAGTAGTCCGCTGTACCAAGGGGTGACGAACGACACACTGGTAGTGGATCGAGCCACAGACACCATCACGTTCGGCGAAACGAATCAGACTTACAGTGGGATGGCTCGGGCGGTGACAGCAACCGCAGGCTCGGGATCGCCAGTGGAGTTGACCTATGACGGATTGGTTGCAGCGCCGACGAATGCAGGAAGTTATGCTGTGATGGGGATCGTCGATGCCGTGAACTGGCGGGGTACCAACACCACGACGCTGGTGGTGGCGAAGGCGGATCAATCGATCGCGTTTCCATCGCTCGGAGACAAGGTGGCGACCGACACGGTGTGCCTGTCATCGACGGCGTCCAGCGGAATGGCCGTGGCGTTCGTGGTGGGGAGCGGGCCGGGCTCGATCTCGGGCGGGACCAATCTTACCTTTGCTGGAACGGGATCGGTGAGCATCGTGGCGTCGCAGGGCGGGGACGGGAACTGGAACCCGGCGTTGGAGGTGACCAATACGTTTGCGGTGACAAAAGCCGAGCAGTCGGAGTTGGGTTTCGCCCCGGCCAGTCCTCAGACCTATAACACAGTTGGCATCCTTGCGACGACAGGCGGAAGCGGCACGGGCGCAGTATCCTACGCGGTGCTGTCAGGTCCGGGCGAAATCGTAGGAGCCGACGGTCTGAAAGCGACCTCGGGCACGGGCGATATCGTTGTGGAGGCGACGAAGTCGGGAGACAACCTGTTTCTGGTGCAGACCTCATCGGCGACGGTGACGGTGCAGGAGGCCAGCCAGACGATAGACTTCCCGGCGATAGGCGATAAGCTGACGATTGACCTGATCGGCTTGTCGGCGACGGCGAGTTCGAGCTTGCCGGTATCGTTTGGGGTGGTGGGCGGCTTTGCTTTCATCTCGGGCGGCACAAACCTGACTTTCACTGGCACGGGCGTGGTGAGCGTGGTGGCTTCACAGGACGGGGACGCCAACTGGAATCCGGCGTCCAGCGTGACGAACACATTCAACGTGACGAAGGCCCCGGCGGCCGTATACCTGCAGAACCTGGCGCAGACGTACGACGGGACGGCGCGGGCGGTGACGGCGACGACCATGCCGGCGGGACTGACGGTGGAAATCGCCTACGACGGTGGTGCGGAGGCACCGACCGATTCGGGTAGCTATGCGGTCTCGGGAATGGTCAGCAGCGCGATGTATGAGGGTGAAACAAATAGCACGCTGGTGGTGGAGCGTGCACCGGATACCATCACGTTCGGTGCAACGAACCAGACGTACGATGGGACGGCCCGGACAGTGACGGTGACCTCGGGATCGGGATCACCGGTGGCGCTGACCTACAACGGATGGGCTGTGGCACCGACGAATGCAGGCAACTATGCCGTGACGGGGATCGTAGATGCCGTGAATTGGCGTGCGACCAACACGACAACGCTGGCGGTGGCGAAGGCGGGCCAGACGATCACGTTCCCGGCGATTGGCGACAAGGTGACAACGGACCTAGTGGAGCTGACCGCATCGTCGTTGAGCGGGTTGCCAGTGTTGTTCACGATCTCAAGCGGACCATCGATCATTTCAGGCTATACGAATCTGACTTTCACGGGTACGGGGACAGTGAACGTGGTGGCGTCGCAGGGCGGTGATGGCAACTGGAATCCGGCGCTGGATGTCACCAACGTCTTCCAAGTAACGGAAGCTGAAGCTCAGGTGTACCTGCTGGGCCTGACGCAAGTCTACGACGGATCGGTTCGGACCGTGACGGCGACGACCATGCCGGCGGGGCTGACCGTTGTCATTACCTACAAGGGGTCGGCGATGGCTCCAACGACCGCAGGCAGCTATGCTGTGACGGGAACCGTGACTGATGTAAGCTACAAAGGGGTTGCCTCGGGTGAGCTTCAAGTGGAAAAGAAGGAACTGGTGGTTTCGGGGGCAGTAGCCCAAAACAAGGTCTATGATGGCTCCGATGTTGCAACGATCATCGGGGCAAATCTGGTGGGTAAGGTGAGTGGGGATGACGTGGCTCTGGCAAACGAAGCAATGGGTACATTTTCGCAGGTGGAGGCTGGCAATGATATTGAGGTTGCAACCGCACCGATGACCATCGAGGGGTCCGACAAGGACAACTATGCCTTAACACAGCCTTCGGGCTTGAAAGCAGACATCTTGAAAGCCCTCCCAAATGTTACGACTTGGCCGTTGGCTTCTACAATTATTTACGGGCAGATGCTTGCAGAATCGCTATTAAGTGGCGGCTCTGCGACTCCGTTGGGTAGCTTTGCTTTCACTTTCCCCAACACAACGCCAACAGTTGGAACAGCTTCGCAAAGTATATTCTACACGCCAAGTGACACAAATAACTTCAATTTGGCTTATGGATCGGTGATCGTGACCGTGAACCGGCCGCCCATGACGAGCATGGTGATTCCTCCCAATGGATCAGTTATGTCGGCGACCATTGCCACGCTAACGGGCATAACCTATGCTTTGGAGTATACAACCAATCTTTTTGAGAATCCGGCGATTTGGATGCCTGCAGCTTCGAAGACAGCTACCAACGGCGAGGTTACATTGCAGGATAGCTCTGCCACGAACATTCAGCGGTTCTATCGTATTGTGATTCCGTAAATGACATTACATCGGGATATGTATCGTTCTCCTCATCCAAACCCATTTTCGTGAAGAATGGGGTAGCGGTCCCATTTTGTCATGAAGTCCCCCCCTTCAATCCCAACCACATGGCTCGCAGTAAGACGTACCGGATAGCGTGAAGAATTGCGTAGGACCGGAGTTGGATGTCAGAACGACTAACTGGGCAGAAGTGCCGAAGGGTGCAGGCAATTGACGTTGTTCGATGCGCCGGCGGTGCGGGAGCGTCCGCGCAAGGCCCTCATGGCGGCCATGGACAACTTGAATGCCACCTATGGCCGCGGAACTCTCGTACTGGCCTCAGCAGGGCTGGGCACCAAGTCGTGGCACATGAAGCAGGAGCGGCGATCCCGGCGCTATACGACGCGCTGGGCGGAGCTGCCGGTGGCGAGGTAAAACGGACGTCGGCTACGCGCTGGTGAGCTCGTAGACCACGTCGGCGACGGACCGGCGGAAGTCTTCGTTTTCGACGAACTGCTTGTACAGTTGGGTGTCGTCGTTCAAAAACAACTGCATGATACGCCGCAGGGCCTGGTCGTGGGCCAGGCGTGCCGTGTGCGGGGTGTTGGCCTTGGCGTTCTGGTAGCCCGGATCGGCGGCGACCTTGGGCGCGATGTCGTCGCGGATGCGCTTCGCCACGCGGTCGGCATCGGTGAACAGCGTCGAGAACCGCTCGTTGAACATCTGGAGGATGTGGCTCAGCTTGTCGAGTTCCGGCACGGGCCGGTGTCCGCCGCCCATCGTCGGGATGGGCTCGATCTCGGCATCCTTGTCTGCCAAAGCCACGTTCATGGACGCCTTCTTCTCGACGCGGTAGCTGTCCATATCGATGGATTCGAGGATTCCCGCAGCGAGATCCTCCTCCTTGGGCGCCGGCAGCTTGGGCGTCAGCAGGTTGAGCAGGATCGACAGTTTTTCCCATTCAACGTTGGCGATCGACATCACCGAGGCCAGGAAATCGTAGGTGCGGCAGAACGCCTTGGCCTTGCCCTTGAACTCCACCTGCTGGTCTTCGTCCAGCTTCTCCTTGTACACCGCCACGCACCCGTCGAGGATGGGGTCCAGCGCGTCGCGGGCGGCCCCGGCGAGGAACAGCTCCACCACCTGCGCCACCTGCTCCGGCGAGTACACCTGGGCGTCGTCCAAGGCCGCCTTCAGGTCGTGCAGCTTGTTGGGGTCGGTTTCCTCGGCCAGCAGCGTGGTGCGGTAGTAGTCCTGGAAGGCGAAGGTGATCGCCGCCGCGTTGTTCTGGAAATCCAACACGAAGCAGTCGTGCTTCTGCGGGTGAGCCCGGTTCAGCCGGGAGAGGGTCTGGACCGCCTTGATGCCGGCCAGCGGCTTGTCCACGTACATGGTGTGCAGCAGAGGCTCGTCGTAGCCGGTCTGGAACTTGTCGGCGCAGATCAAGAATCGGTACGGTTCATCCTGAAACTTGGCGGCGATTTCTCCGGAAGGGAATCCGTTGAGCGAGGCCTCGGACACCTTGACACCGCCATATTCCGGCTCGCCCGAGAAGGCGACGATGGCTTGATACGGGCTCTTGCGCTCCGCCAGATAGGTCTTGAAGGCGTGGAAGTACTGGATGGCCCGTTCGATGCCGTTGCAAACCACCATGGCCCGCGTCTGGCCGCCAATCTTGTTGGCCGCCAGCACTTGCTCGTGGAAGTGGTCCACCATGATCTCGGCCTTGAGGCGGATGGCGTGCTCGTGGCTCTCGACGTACTTCCGCAGCTTCTTGGAAGCCTTTTTGGTGTCGAACTCCGGGTCGTCTTCGATCTTCTTGATCAGCTTGTAGTAGCTGTCCACGGGTGTGTAGCACTTGAGCACGTCGAGGATGAACCGTTCCTCGATCGCCTGCTTCATCGTATAGCCATGGAAGGGGCGGTGCTTCACCTGGCCTTCGGCGTTGGGCGGCAGGGGCTCGCCGAACATCTCCAGCGTTTTGCTCTTGGGCGTGGCCGTGAAGGCGAAGTAGCTGGCGTTGGTTAGCATCTTGCGCGACGCCATGCGCTTCTCCAGAGCTTCGTTCACCGTGTCCTCGGGATCGGTCTCGCCATTCTCCTCCTCTGCGCCCAGCGCCCGGTGCATGGCCGTCGTGGTCCTGCCGCCCTGACTCGAATGCGCCTCGTCGATGACGATGGCGAATTTCTTCCCGGCCTCGTCCGCAATTTCGTCGAGAATGAAGGGGAACTTTTGGACCGTCGTGACGATGATCTTCTTGCCCTCTTCGATGTACTTCCGCAAATCGCCGGAGTTTTCGGCATGGCCGACCGTCGCGCCCACCTGCATGAACTGCTTGATGGTCCGCTGGATCTGGTCGTCGAGGATGCGCCGGTCGGTCACCACGATCACAGAGTCGAAGATCTCCTTGCCGTCGCGCTGGGCGCCGATGAGCTGGTGCGCCAGCCACGCGATGGAGTTCGACTTGCCGCTGCCCGCCGAATGCTGCACCAGGTAGCGCTTGCCGACGCCATGGCCCCGCACGCTGTCCAGCGCCTTGCGTACCACGTCGAGCTGGTGGTAGCGCGGGAAGACCTGCTTGCGCTTCTTCTTGCCCGTCTTGGCGACCTTCTCTTCGACGACCTGGGCATAGTTTTCGAGAATGTCGGTCAGCCCCTCCAATGTGAGGACGTCCTTCCACAGGTAATCCGTCTTCAGTCCGTTCGGGTTGGGCGGATTGCCCGCGCCATCGTTCCAGCCCTTGTTGAACGGCAGGAACCACGAAGCCTTGCCCTTCAGCTCGGTGCACATCCGCACCTCGCTGTCGTCCACAACAAAATGGACCACGCAGCGCCCGAACCCAAAAATCTTCTCCCGGGGGTCGCGGTCGCGGCGGTATTGCTCGATGGCGTCCTCCACCGTCTGCTTCGTCAGGCTGTTCTTCAGCTCGAAGGTGGCGATGGGCAGCCCGTTGATGAAGATGCACAGGTCCAGAGCCCGGCGCGTCTCGTCGAGGCTGTAGCGCAGTTGGCGCGTGATGCTGAACCGGTTCTGGGCGTGCAGCGCCGCCGCCTTGGCGTTGCCCTCCGACGGCGTTCCGTAGAACAGGTCGAAATGCCCCGCCGGATGGTACTCCACACCCTTGCGCAACACATCGACTACGCCCCGGTTGCCGATTTCCGACGACAAGCGGGCCAGGAACTTCTGCCGGGCGATGTCGCCGGGGTTTTTGTAGTCCACGAGGCCGAGTTTTTTGAAGGCGTCCGGCTGGGTGACTTGCAGGAATTGGAACAACTGGGGAACGTCCAGCGCATGGGCGCGGTCGAAGTCCTTGGGATTCCCTGCCAGCCAGCCGGTGCCGGCCGGGAGGGGGGATTCCGCGACGACGCCTTCGGCCACCGGTGCCAGCCCATCCGTTCCGGTCATGTGCCGGAAGATCAGCGTTTCGAGGCCCTTTTCGGAGGTATCGGTGCTCATAAAGGATGCCTCCGCCTACACGATTGCCCGGTGGCCATCAAGCAACCAGCAAGCAAATTGTTGGGTTCTATCTATTTTGTTTGCAGATGGTTGCATGGAATTATATGCCGCGATGTCGCTGTTTTGGTGTTGTTCATCAATCAACCCCTCCATCGCTTGCGCCCTTGGTTTGGCCTTTTGCTAGACCCATAAAATTCTGACGATTCAAGCAAATAGCAACGCATTGAAATGCAATAGGTTGCAAAAGAGATGCCAATCCAAGCCTTGGTTTATTCATCGCTTTCCTTTGCTAAGTGCTTTGTTTTCGAAGCCTGCCATGCGGGGTGCCGCCTGGCTATCAAGCAACCGTCAAGCAATGGAAATTTCTTTATCCCATTTACATGCAAGTGGATGCGCATGCCGGACATTCTGGCTCCCTCTGTTTTGGTGTTGTTCATCAAGCAACTCCTCCCGGTCTGTTGGCCGCCGGGGCGGTTGCGGCCCAATACGGCAGATAGGTCCGGCTGCGAGTGCCTTCTTCGGGGTTCCTTACGAATATCATTCCGGCATCGACCGCCTCATTGAGGATGCGGGAGGCCATGGCCGCGTTGGAATCGCTAATCCCAAAACGCTTGCGAATCGTCGTATTGGTCATGGAGGTTCGCATGACATAGCAGAGACACGCGTGCAAATAGCAGGCCCTGACGCGATCCGACTTGTCCATGGCGGAAAGCAGTCGATGGGCAAAGAGGACTGCCCGCGTGAATCCTGAAGGAGCTTCAAACAGCGGGGCTGGCAACTGGAACAGTTCAATCTGGAACACCACCTTGTCGATGCCGCTGCCTCGTTCTTCGCAAATCCGAAACCGGCGCATCAACGAAGCCAGCGCTTCATTGCGTGACTTGGGCGGCGAGTCTACGAACCGCTGGGTATCCACCAAGGGTTCTCCGGGATTGGTGATTTCCACCCGATCCGAAAAGATTTCCACCATGGGACCCGCTCCGGCAACAAAGAAATCCTGATGGATGATTGCATTCGCCACCAGTTCGCGTACCGCCAACTCTGGATACATCGGCACGGTTTTACGCAACGCCTGTCCAATGACCTCATTGGCGGGGAGCATCCCGTTGATGAAATTGATCAGGCCCTCGAATCCGCTGGCATATCCTCGCCCGCCCTGCTGTTCCC
This sequence comes from uncultured Verrucomicrobiota bacterium, assembly GCA_964647595.1. Taxonomy (GTDB): domain Bacteria; phylum Verrucomicrobiota; class Kiritimatiellia; order CAIQIC01; family Lenti-01; genus Lenti-01. The sequence continues at coordinate 7,452 of CAZYGH010000052.1, read as the reverse complement.
GCAGGGTTTCCGTCCTTCCAGTCCCTCGGTATTGGATGACGCGCATGGCCTTGCGCTTCACCGAATGGAAGTCTTCCAGCTTTTTGGCAAAAAGAACCGCGCCGAGGTTGGTGACGTTCCACCCGCCGGCTTCGCAGGGGCGGATCAGTTCGTCATTGGCAAGCGCTTTCAAGATGCCCTCTTGGTTGGCGGGCAGGGGCTGTTCCAGCAGGTCGAAGTAGGCCGGAAAGTCCAGCAGGCGCAACACGTCGTCCATGCCGACATGCTCGGCCGCGACCAGATCTTCGAACGGGGTCTGATCGAAGATGCGCCACAGGGCTTGTTCCCGGTCGGGCACCTCTTTCAGCGGCTTCTTGGCTTGTCCGATGCGGATGAACTCATCGCCTTGGAATCGGACCGGGTGGCGAAAAGCCCGGGCGATTTCCAACAGCACCACGGGGACTCCATCTACCGCGAACTCGTAGAAGCGGAAATGGATTTTCGGTGTAAGCAGGCGCAGCAGCCAAGTCTCCAACGGCTCGTTGCCCTTCTTGGCGGCAGACGGGGAGAAATTGGTGCCGACAAGACGGTGCGTCTGGTCTTCAACGCCCCAGACCAGATAGGCAAACGCCTTTCCATTCAAGGCCGCGGCATTGGACAACGCCGAAATATATTCACCGATTTCCTGCGGATCGGTATTGTTGACCTTGAATTCTGCCCATTCGGTTTCACGGGGCAATTTGCAAAGCTCACGGACAAGGCCGGCAAGATATTCAGAGCTGGGGTTCATGCTCATGCTTCAACTTCCTCCGGTTCGGATTCGGACAGCTCTTCGGCATCTGGTACGACTTCAGGCTCTACGGCCTCGTCGGGCAGGTCCTTCGCCGCTTCCCGCACATCCAGCTTGCCCGTCACCACGTCCGCCACCAGCCGCGTGCGGTATTCGCGGAGGAGGGAAATTTCGCGGTCGTGGTTACCGATGGCGATTTGGAACTGCTGCAAGTCGGCGTCCAACATATCGGCGATGGCCTTCTGTTCTCCAAACGCCGGAAAGGCAAAACGGTGTCTCCGAAGCTTTTCGCAAGTCAAGTGAGCAAAGGTGTTCTCATTACCGTCAGCTGAAAAAATGCCCAGACCAGCAGCGAGTTGCATCTGGTAGAAGAAGAATCGTGGATAGTCGCGTTTCGGGGCAATAGCACGCACACGATGCAAGGCTTTTTGAAATCCGCATATTGGCAGCTGGTTATTCCAAAATGCGCAACGTCCCACCTGACCGCCTTCGCAAACGAGCAAATCACCTTTCCGAACCGTATATCGAGGGGCCTCATCTTCGGTGATGTCCATCACTGGTAAATTATCAACTTCGATTCGGTCCCATTGGACATCTCGATTTCGGAGATACGGCATCGAATGCTGCCCCGTGTATCGAGATGCATCCAACATCTTGCCGAGTTCGACAGAATACCGCATCCGAAGACTAATGAGTGCCCAATGCTCCGGAATGTCCCCGAGCCAGGGGATGCCGGAGGGTTTGAGTTTGACGGTGGGGTCGAGGCCGCGGGTGACGGCGCGGTGGATGATGGCCTGCTTCTGTTCGTTCAGCAGCGCGATGATCTTGCGCTTCGCCCGGATGGCCCGCTCCAGCCGCCCGTTCGCCCAGTCCAGGAATTTCACGATCGCTGCTTGCTCGTCGGGCGGGGGCTCGGGCGTGTAGATCAACTTGAAGTGTTCTGGGCGAAGGCTCCACATGTCCGAAGTAATGCCATATGACCAACGTTCGGCTTCTTTTGCGAACTGTGGCGTGCGGTAGAGGTGGTGGTAGTAGCGTGGCAGATTGGCTTTCTGCCGCAACCGCATCACCACATAGGCGGGGCTGATGATGCCGCTCAACTCAGATGCGCCAAGCGCACCTTGCCACGCCCGCATCTTGTTGTAGGCAATGTCGCCAGGCTGGATGAGCTTGTATTTGGATTTATCTAGATTGGAACTGTCCTTCTTCGAACTGCCGTCCAGCAAAGCTCGTTGTTTGACGATGCCCCGAGTGATCGTGACCGACAACATTTCTTCGTATGGGTGCTCTCGGTCCTTGACCTCAGAAAATAGCGCACGGTTGGGCATAACCGCCCAATGTCCCGGCACCCTGCCGAGCCACTGCAGGCCGGAGTCCTTGTAGTCGGGATAGGGCTGGAGATGGTGGAGAGGGCTGTTCATGCGGGTGTAAAAGGGTTGCAAAAAGTTTTCCACAGTGTGGAAACATTTTTTCCATTGTGTGGAAAAATCGCGAAAAAGTTTTCCATTGTGTGGAAAAATCGGGTCGTTTTTTTCCATGGTGTGGAAAAATGATTTTCAGCGGGCCGCGAGCCAAACGAACCCGGACGACGCGGAGGTCGTCCCTCCAGTTGAGCAGTCCGGCGGATTTGGCTGTTCTGGAGGGTCGGGCTCCGTCCCGACCACTTTTGGAAACGAATGTTGCCGGCGGCTCCACGGCGTGGAAAAGCCCGCCGGGGCCGGAAGACTTTCGCGTCCATGTTAAAGGCAGGCGAGATCATGATGGACCACCATCTCCGAGATGACGGGGGGTGCGAATAGAGGGTAAACGGCAAACGCTTAAATAAGCAAAACGCTCGAATGCATGTGGTTGCGACGAATGACCCCGAGCTGGAAAAGATGATGTTAAATACGATTTCATGCCCAGAATGGTAGAAATATCCAGCACGGGGTAGCGGTTGGGGATCATGGCGTTCCCTCATGGGCGGCCAGCCAAGCCCGGCCTGCATCCGTGATGCGGTATTTCTGGAGGCGGCTACGGGGAGAATCCGGTTGTGTCATTTCAATGAGTTCTGCCTTCAGGAGAGGGTTGAGTACTTGGTTCCTGAACTTGGTGCGGTCTGTTCGGCTAGGTTCCGACTGGGTCCCGACCTGTGGCTCGGAGTGGACTTTTGGGGCCTCGACTGGCGCGACGGGTCGCCAGAGGGTTTGCACGAATTGGCCGCCTTCCTGCCGGAATTCGGGGGTGCGCACGCCGGCTGCTTGGCAACGGGCGATCATGGGTTGGCCTTTGTGCGTTTTTGGCGGGCAGGTGCTTGCGGCGTGCTGAGGGCATAGAACTCTTGGAGCTTGGCGGCGAGGAGTTGTTTGTCCGGCAGTTGAATTTGATATTCGGCAATGAGGGCCGGCGAGAGGGAGCGGCTGAGGGCGTATTCGACGACTTCGCGGTCCTTGGTGGCGCAGAGAAGAACGCCGATGGCTGGGTTTTCGTGGGGCTTGCGGTGGTTGCGGTCGAGGGCTTCGAGATAGAACTCCAGCTTACCGAGGAATTCCGGCTCAAAGCGGCCAACCTTCAACTCGATGGCGATCAAGCAGTTGAGCCCGCGATGAAAGAAGAGCAGGTCGATGGCAAAGTCCTGCCCGCCGACCTGCACGGGGTATTCGGAGCCGACAAAGCAGAAGTCGCGCCCGAGTTCGATCAGAAATGCCTTGAGCCGAGCCAGTAGACCGCAATGCAGGTCGGCCTCGCTGTGTTCTTCCGGCAGATTCAGGAACTCGACCACATAGGCGTCCTTGAAGACGCTGGCGGCGCCGCCGTGAATTTGTCTCACCGCCGGTGAGAGTTTTGGCGGGTTGAGCACCGTGCGTTCGAAGGCGGCCAGACGGAACTGCCGTTCCAGTTCGCGCTTGTCCCAACGCTCCTGGATGGCCATGCGAAGGTAAAACTCGCGCTCCTCAGGACGTTTGGACTGCCCAAGGACGATCATGTTGTGGGTCCAGGGCAAAACTCTCACCAGTGGTGAGAGTTTTGGATCCTCGCAGTATGCGTCAAAGAACTGGCGCATGCGCCAGATGTTTTGAGGCGAAAAGCCCCGGATGCCGGGGTGCCTCCGTTGGATATAGACGGAAAGTTCTTTAACCGTTCCTTTGCCCCAGCCATCGGCTTCAATCTTACGGTGGATGTATTCGCCCACTGTCCAGTAAAGATCGATAAGCTGGGTGTTGACCGCCTGATAGGCGCGTTTGCGGGCCTGCTCGATGATGCTGGCGATCTCAGCAAAAGCAGTTTCCGTCGGCAAAACAGCCCCGGCATTCATGACCGTGGCACCTGTTTTCAGGTGGTCTTTCTTTTTCATCGTTTAAGGCCTCCTGTCAGTAGCCCGCCCAGCACGCCTGCGGATTCCTTCTGCACGGTGAGGATGTCGGCGGCGATTTGGTCAAGGGTGCGGAGGGGCTGGGGCTTGTAGAAGTGGCGGGTGAAGGAGATTTCGTAGCCGATCTTGGCGGAGGCGTCCTTGACCCATGCGTCGGGGGTGTAGGGGAGGACTTCGCGGCGGATGAAGGCTTCGATGCCGCCTTCTTCGAGCAGCGGGATTTGCTCGGTGTCGCGCAGGTCGCTGTCGGGCTCGTATTCCACGACGGCGGGTTTGCCGTTCACGGTGGCTTCGTACAAGCCATGCAGGGGATTGGGCTTGGTCTTGCCGGGCTTGTGGACCTTGGCGATGACGGGGGGCGCGGATTCTTCGCGCCAGCTCACGGCCCGCAGGATTTGCTTCAGGTCGGTGGCGGAGAGTTTCAGGTCCAGTTTCTTGAGCGCTTCGTCCACAAGGTCGCGGAACACGTTGAAGTCGTTGAACAGCTCGCCGCCGAGTTCGTCCCGGAGCTTGGTCGCCATATCGACCAGACGACCGTCGCGCTCCCAGGTCTTGGGATCGGCCAGCTTTTTCTTTTTCTTGTCGGGCAGGCCCTTTTTCTTGGGTTCGTCGTCGTCGTCGCCTTCGTCGGCGGCATCGCCGGCGTTCCATTCCGCGAGGCGTTTCTCCAGCGCGGGGGCGATGCGGTCGAAATCGGAGCACAAGGCGTCGCCGAATTCTTCGTAGAGCGCGGCGCGCAGATCCTCGTCGCCCGAGGCGAAGCGCAGCGTCTCGATGGCCCGGATCGCCAGTTGGCTGTGCAGTCGCAGCGGCCGTTCGACCACGACCTTCCAGTAGCCGAAGGCGGCGTTGGGGAAGATCTTGGACTCGGGCGTTTCCTTGAAGTCGAGGAACGTGCGGCCGATGCGCTCGATGTCCTCGGGCGCCAGTTCGCAGTTCTTTTTGCCGAGGTTTTTGCGCAGGGGCTTGAACCATTGGGTGGCGTCGATCAGTTGCACCTTGCCGCGCCGGTGTTCGGGCTTGCGGTTGGAGAGCACCCAGATGTAGGTGGCGATACCGGTGTTGTAGAAGATGTTCAGCGGCAGGGCGACGATGGCCTCCAGCCAATCGTTTTCGATGAGCCAGCGGCGGATGTTGCTCTCGCCTTGGCCGGCGTCACCGGTGAAGAGCGACGAGCCGTTATGGACCTCGGCGATGCGGCTGCCGAGGGCCGATTTATGATTCATCTTCGACACCAAGTTGACGAGAAAGAGCAGTTGGCCGTCGCTGGAGCGGGTCACGAGCGATAGTTCCTCGCCCGCGTGCATGACCTTGAATCGCGGATCGCGCATGCCGTCTTTGCCGCCCATGGCTTCGAGGTCCTTCTTCCAGCTTTTGCCATAGGGCGGATTGGTCAGCATGAAGTCGAACTCTTGCGCCGGAAAGGCGTCGTGTGCGAGCGTGGACCATTCGGCGCCGCCTATGATGTGGTCGGCGTTCTCGCCTTCGCCCTTCAGCAGCATGTCCGCCTTGCAGATGGCATAGGTCTCGGGATTGATTTCCTGTCCGTACAGGTGGCAGTTGATCTGGAGTCCGCGCCGGTCTGCAATGGTCTCCAGCGTTTCCTCCCCCACCGTCAACATGCCGCCCGTGCCGCAGGCGTCGTCGAAAAGCAGATAGGTGCCCGATTTTAATTCGGTCTGGATCGGCAGGAACACAAGGTCGGCCATGAGTCGCACGGCATCGCGGGGCGTCCAGTGCTCGCCAGCCTCCTCGTTGTTTTCTTCGTTAAACTTCCGTACCAGCTCCTCGAACACGGTACCCATGCCGTGGTTGTCGATGCCGGCGGGCGAGAGGTCGATCTCGGGGTCGAGAAACTTGTTGATGAGCGTGCTGATGGCATCGGCCTTGGAGAGCGTCGGGAGCTGGTTGCGGAACTTGAAGTTCTCGATGATGTCCTGAACGTTGGGCGAAAAACCGTTGAGGTAGTCCTCGAAGTCCGCCAGGAGTTGCTGCTGGCTGGCGCGGGACTTCAGGTCGCGGAGCGTGAACTTCGAGGTGTTGTAGAAGGCTTGGCCGGCAGCATGGCACAGCGCGGCCCGCTGCTCGGTGATGCCCGCCTGGTCGAGCATCTCCTTGGTTTCCAGCACCTGCTTCTTGGTGGGCTCCAGCACCGCGTCCATGCGGCGGATCACGCACATGGGCAGGATCACGTCCGGATACTTGCCGCGCTTGAACAGGTCGCGGAGCACGTCGTCGGCAATGCCCCAGATGAAGGACACGATTTTGTTGTGGGAAGTTGGGTTCATAGGGGGAGCCGGGCGGTGGCGTCGATCGTGTTGCAAGAGAAGTGAATCATGGCCGCGGAGGCTATCAGAAAGGGGGTGCCCCGAGCAAGAACGCAGGAAGGGGGTTCCCTCACCAACCCTCTTCCTCGCCATTAGAAACAACCCAATCTAATGGGTAATTCTATTTTTCATCGGTGAAAATTCAAATTTTTGTTGACCATGGGTCTTCGTCCCAAAACACCCCAACGACCACACGATGAAGCAGATTTTGGCCGGCGAGATGGCTGTTGCAGACCTCAAGAAGGGCGACAAGACCGAGGCGCTGGTGGTCCGCTACGAGTGTAGGGACGGGTTCCAGCGCATGTGGATCAAGCCGATCCTGCGACCCAAGGATGGAGTGGCACTGGCCGATCCGGTGGAGATGGGGGACGAGGCGGGTGGGCGGTTTTGGAGTTTGTTTTCGCCCATCACGCCCGTCTAGTCCCATCAACACATTAAAAAAGCCGCAGCGAAACCGCTACGGCTTGTGCGTCCTAGGATGTGGTGCTTACTTGGCGACGAGGATGGCGTCTTTTGCGGCCTTGGCCACGCGGAATTTGACGACCTTCTTGGCGGCAATCTTGATGGTCTCGCCTGTGGCCGGGTTGCGACCCATGCGGGCTTTGCGGTTCACCAGCACGAGCTTGCCTAGTCCAGGTACGGTGAAGCCGTTCTTTGCGTTCTTGTACGCCAGCGCCGAAAGAGTCTCCAACACCACGACGGCTTGCTTCTTGCTGATCTCAGCCGCCTCGGCCACTGCCATCACGATTTGACCCTTCGTCAATGCCTTTGCCATTTTCTGTATTCTCCTGTTTGGGGTTGATCTCAAATGTGACGCACCCAAGCAGGGGCGCATCCAATGCACTCAAATTCACCACACACGGATTGAAATTGCAACCCGTTGGCACCATCAAAGTTCATGCAACTTAATATTGCCATTAATCGCGCTATAACAAGTTGACCCTGCGGCGTGCTATTGGGCGCGGCGCTCGTTGGCGTACATCGAAACTTCAACCAAGGAAATC
>CAZYGH010000051.1:0-29190 GCA_964647595.1 uncultured Verrucomicrobiota bacterium | reverse complement strand
TTAGGCATTAGGTTATGCTACAATCAACCGTAGGGTGGTTAAGGAACTTCCGTTACAAAGCCTTGGCAAGGGAATTTAATAATTTGGGTTCGACCGAAATATCTCCCAACTCAATGGCTTCAGCAATCTTTTCGAGCAACCGCCTGCCATTGCTCAGATTTGATGTTGTTTTAGCGAAGTCATGCAACGTATCCGAATTGTACAGAATGCGGAACAGAATCTCGAGTGGCCATTCATTGTTACCAAAGCGCTGGATTAAGGCTCGGTGCATCCGTTCGCACCGATCCCAATCCTTTAACCAAGAAATGTGGGGAACAACCGATTCCAACAGGCTCCATGCCGAATAGGGCATAGTATTATTTGCTGCCGCCGCGTAGGCGGTTTGGAAGCTCAGCCGGCAAAGTTCCGCCGCCTTGGGTCCATTAAGTCGGAAAGCCAGCGCAAGCGAAAATGTGCATATTTCCACAGTAGAGTCCAAGCGTGTCGCAAAATTCGATTGCCACGCCGTCAGCGAAGCAAGCCAATTATCCAATGGGAACGCGCTATTTGCCGCACGCGCCGGTGAATAGGTCGAGGAAACTCCTGCGAGGATTTCCGGAGTAATAAGCTCAACTTGGCTTAGAAAAGATTCAACGAGATCGGTTCGTGCCGCCAATGCGTCGGTCCATCGATCCCGCAGGTGCATGGGATTTGGACCCCGGTGCGCGAAGACCGCCGCAATCGCAGCCGGCCCGAACAACGAGAAAAAGTGGTTCGCCTCCCGGTCCAGTTGCGCATGAAATAGCGCAGCGAAGACCTCGTTGAGTATACCTGTCGCGGCTTCCTTGGTTGCCGCTACTGCCTCCAGAATCTCGTGTGAATGGGCTTCAAGCACCGTCCAGAATTCGGATTTCGCTGCCAAGGCCGGCCGCACTTTGACAAAAGTCGTCAAAAACTGCGAATTGCGCTGTAGAAACGCAAGGATTTCCCCTTCCGATTGGGTAGCAATGATGGCGAGGGCGATTTGCTCGCCGATCCGGTTCAGGGATCGGTCCGAAAGATTTAGGAGCAGGTCGAAGGCCGCACTGGAATCCTGATTTATGAGACGCGTAATCCTATCGCTCAAGCCAATAGCCGGAGACGCGAATGCCTCGCCATAATCCTGTGTGGACAGCTGGAGGATGATCCAGCGATCAACCTGCGGAATATGGGAACGCTCAACGGCCGCGAAACAGTGCTTCTTGAGGGTTTTGGCTTGATCGGGCTCCGGGAATTTATCGGCGACCACCTGTAAGAGATTCCGCGCGTCCTCCTCCGCTAGCGTGCTGCTCCGCGAAAGCAGGTCATACACCACCACTGCGGGGCAGGTATCCTTGCGGCCGAAGCTGGCGTCGGCGACCTCCGCCAAAAATTGACGCAATCCCAGCATGCCGTGACTGATGAAATCTTCCACCAACGCTTGGATTCCCGGCTCCAGTTCGTTCGAGCGCTCGTTGAGTTGCGCCAACACTGCGCCCGATGCGCGCACCACCTCGCGCGCAGTATTGGCTGGCGCCAGCTGGACATCGAACGGACGCGAATCAAACTTGCGTGCGGAGAGCGAACCGGTGCTGAATGTGAATTCTAGCCGGGCCTGTGGCCACAACTGCGCCCACAGTTCCAGAAACAGCGTTTCATATACGGTCTGTTCATTCCCGCCCATGACCACAGGCGATTGCTCGGCTCCGTAAAACAACTGCAGCAGGTCCTCGCAGTCGGACTGAAAAATTGTCTTTTCGAAATCCACATCTACGATCATTCCCTGAATCGGAATCCGGAAATTTCCGTATTCGCCCACTCGAGGCCGGGTGAAGGATTCCAACAAAGAAGAGAGCGACGGCAGAGTCGCGACGTCTTCCGCTTCGACCAATAGAGTATGGGTCCATACGCAACCGGGTCGGGGCATTTCCAGCGCATACCAGGTCCGGGCGAAGGCGTAGGCGGAGATGTCCTTCAGCGGGTAGCCGGTGAGGTAAGTTTCAAACGCCTTGGGCGGAATGCTGCCTGACAGATCGCTTTGGACCAAAATCTTCCGCGCTACCGCGGGGGGGAGTTCACGGGAAGATGCGAGCAGTTTGTGCCCGCCATCGTATCCGTGCAGGAGCTGGTGAACGGTGATGTTGCGCGCGTTTTCCGGCATCGTCAATCTCAGTGGATCAGCCATTGAACCGGCGTCGTTACGTCGGACGGATCGACTATGTCGTCCGCCGCGACAAGGCAGCGCGCGTGTGGCGGGGTGTTTTCGATTGCAGGCGTCAATTTGCCGTAGTCAACGCCTTGGGCGCTTACCCCGAAGATCTTGAAATCAAATATCTCTGGGTTGTTAGCCAGATAGCTGACTAACGCGGGCATCCTGGACGTGAGCCAGCTTTCCGGCTTGGCGTTGGTCTGCGTGGTCAGCACGCTATCCCAGGCGGAAACGACCAGCCCGAGCCGGAAAGGTTGGTTCAGCTTACCGGTTTCCGTAATCAACTGAAGGCTGTCGATCAGCATGATTTGGGTCGGCACCTTCGCTATGTCGAAAGGGGCCGGCGTGGGCTTTTCGGCCGGCGGCGGCTCCTGTTGACCCGCGGTCTCAGCCTGCGGTAGTTGCGCTTGCAGATCCTGCACGTCCTGCAAGGTCACGCCGTCTTCGATTTTCTCGGGATGAACAAACAGGAGCGCGCCACTGGAACCGTCGATCAGTGACTGAAACTGTTGCGTCCAGTGACGCTGGGTCCAGATTTGGTCAAAGGTCTCGCCGGACAAATCGGGAATGGTGAGATTAAACCCCGCTTGGTCGGTCTTACGGATGACTTCTAGGTCGACTGAACGTTCCGTGGCGGTGGTCGTGCGAGGAACCTTTGTGAAATGAAACCACGCTTGCTGGAGTTCATCCAAGTAGGAAGAATCCTGTGGATGGCACTTTACGGTCAGCCCAGATTGCGGCGCGCCGTTAGCATAAATCCAGAACGCGGCGAGGAAACTCGTCTTGCCAGATTCGGCCGGGCCGATCAGTAGAAAGCGGTTCGTGTTCATTTTGAATTGGGGGTAAAGTGGCGACGCTGAAACGCCTCGGATTCGCGCTCGCCGGGAATCACGGCAGGCTCGGTGGCGTCGGGTGGACTGTTGTGCGGGACCAGCCACGTCTCCAGCAACGCTTCCACGCCGTGTGCATGGTGGATGCGGCCGCCGTTCTTGGGCCGGGCCGCGACCTCCAGAAAGGTGTGCCGGGAAAATCGACTTTCAAGACGCCACTCGATGGCGGCCTTCATTTCGGCGACGGTGGCCTTGGCGGACTCATCCTGCAGTTTGTCCATCTTTGTCACGACTACCTGAAGCTTGCACTCCGGTTTAACAGCGCTACTGTCCCAGGCACATTTCAGGAAATTGACCGCGTCCTCGATGGCGGCGTAGCGCTCCTTGGCCACGCACAGCTTGTCGCCGTCGATTAGGAGGGTCAGGAATTCGGTTCGCTTTAGCGATGTAATCGCGAAGCAGTTTTCGTGGGACATGCGAAGGCGATCGAATCCCTCGCCCGCCACGTCCATCACGATCAAGGAGCGGGGCGAGGCTGGCTCACCGGTGCGGTTCACCGTCAGGTGATAGAAATACTCCTCGTCCGTAGGCTTGGTCCGCTCCGTGTCGGGGTCTTCCAGTCCAGACGCGATCCGTGACAGATGGCAGAGTTCCTCGAACATTACCAACGTGCGCGAGCCCGAAAAAGTAAGGGCCTTAAACTGTCCATGACGAAAGCATTCGTGGACCGTGGCCAGCAGCGTGCTTTTTCCGGCCTTCGGCGGACCGACCAGCGTCACCAACGTCGTCGGCGTGGCCCGCGCCAAATCGCTCGCTTCCGCCAAGTTAAGCAAACGGCCCGACCGCAGGATAACATCAGCTATCACAGCCCGCTTGGCGAGCATGGGGTCGGTGTTCTCTGCCGGGCTCATGACTAGGCCTTATCCCAGGCCCGCGGCACCAAGCATTCCCGATAGAACAGCAGGGAAAGGTCGGTCGTCCGTACCTTTTTAGCTTTGCCCCAACCCGCTGGCTGCCCCATGATTTCGCGGGTCAGGCGGCACAGCGGCAGGCAGGCATGATTGACCCAACGCTTGGAGAGGTCCGTGACGAACGTGGTTGGTAGTTTCTTGATCGCTGGGGTGACCGCCACAGTCTCGGGCATTTTGGTCCGGCCGGTCTGGCACACGCGGTCAGCGAAAGCGCTGATTGCCACATGACCAGGCAACAGCGTCGTGAGGTCTGCCAGCTCCTTCGCCGCCACGAACGGAATGACTTCGTCCGCGACATCGGCGAAAGCCACATTTGAGTCCCGACTCCGACCACCGAAAACCCACCAAAGAATGTTCGATTCCTCGGCCGTAATCACGAGGACGCGTTCCAGTTCACCCGCCTCCAGTTCTTCCTCGCTGTCCTGTTCCACTCGGCGCACGATGGCGTCTAAGTCAGCGCGAGCCCGGCTGGAATCAGTAAAAGATTTCTCCGCGAGCTTCGCAAGGTCGACACGATAAGGCGGCTGCGTCTCGAACAGCGGGAAACTGACTGTAGACAATAGGGCCGCGAAATCTGTAATCGCGGAGTCAACTTCCACGAGGGTATGCAGTTTGGCGGAGGCCAGGGCCGCGACGGCCAGTTTCTGACTCGGGAGCAATGCGGCATCTTGCTTCTGCAACGTGACGTGGAAGCGGCTGGCGGCAACGGTGCCGGAATCGGCCTCGTTCGCGAGCTGCACCAAGGAGACCACGTCCTGCGCAGTGGCCTGAAACGCCTCCAGCCCAGCCCACCATTTGCGCAGTATCGCATCGTCTGGGGTAATGTTCGCAGAGGCTAGCCACGTAGCGAATTTGGGATGCATGTCCATATATTCTTCCTAGGTGAATGGGTTGTCGTCGGGGAAATTGCCTGTGTGCTTTTTCTCCACTGCATTGTAGAACTCTCGCAGTTCATTCCGTTCAGCCGCCCGGCGAAATAGGCGGCGAAACAGCTCGGCGGGATCGATTTGGCTGTCGCTGTCCTCCAGCAAGTGGCGTTCGCTAGCGACCTCCATTCGTTTGTGGAAAGGCAGGCTCAGGAATCGGAACGAAAGTTTCCATGAACCATTCATGACCTTGGGGGCTGCCTCCGCCGGGTTGGGAATGTTGAGAGGATTACTAACTTGAGTCTGCGAGGCAACCTCGGCGAGCGGGGGCGTCGAGGCGAGTTCGGGTTGCGGACCTTTTTCTTGCCAAGCCAAGGGCAACGTGATCACCTTGATGGTGCCTCCTTCGGTGCAGGCATCGGTACCGGAGATGAACTTGGTCCGGTCTGGATCCCAGATGCGTGGGTAAATCTCTACGTGCAACGTGCGCGTTTTTTCCGGTGCAGAGGTCGAGACATGGAGGGTGATCACGTTGTACCGGGCCACACCGATCTCTCCTCGATCAGGGTTCACCGCCCCAGCATGGAGCGTCATGTAGGTAAACCCGTTTTCTTGGCTGCACACGATCCGGCGCAGATGTTTATGTCCGAAGAGTTGCAGTCGAACTCGGGAGTTTAGGTATTTCGTCGCTTCGTCGCTATCTCGCAACCAGTCCGACGGGTGGTGGCACAGGGTCATGTATTCATGTGCTTCCAACCGGGGAACGGCACAATTCGACGACCCTAAAGTAAGCTTGCCTGTGTCCTTATGGTCGTCCTTGTTGCAGCCAATGGCGCTGTTCAACCCCCGGATGCGGAGCTTGCTGCCGTCGTTTAAGACAATGTCTTTCTCCCAATGGATTCGATCATGGGAGAAGTGGCCGCCGAACTTCTGTGCGAAGTCGTTATAGTTTTGTAGCGCGGAGTAAACGATGGTGCGGGCAGCCGCATCCGTGAGGTACTCCTGATATACCGCATCGATCTTCGCGGGTTCGTTCGTGCGAAGCTTATGCTGAAAATCACGCAACAAAACGCTATTGGCGATAACGTCCCGCTGGACGTCATGGTTGCCACAGATCATCCATACGTTTTGTTCCCCGCATTTTGTCTCGCGGCACAACTCTAAGAGCCATTCTTCGGCCCGTTTGTATTCCTCGACCTTGCCCGAATACGCGATGTCACCCGTCACGAGGATGCCGTGCGCTCCGCCTAAGGTGTCGCATAGCGTGACTACATCACGCGTTAGTTCGCGACGAATGTCTTCATCCAGCACCTCAAGTCCAGCCGGACTGGCCTTCACAAAGTGAATGTCAGACAGGTGAACGAGAACGATTTTAGATGTGGGTTCGGACATAATGCTGTCAGATATTCTAAACCATGGATGCCTTGGCTGTCAGCAACTTTGCACACGGTGGATCTCGCGCGAGCCGGCTGCGCCCGAATATGCGAGCAAGGCGATCCAGAAGAGAAAGTTAAGACGCGCGCGCCCCCACCCTAAGCCCGCAAGGCGGAAGAGTGCGACAGAACGCGGCGAATGGTTACCAGAGGAACCTAGTTTTCCCCCTTCAGCCTTAAAGTCTCTAAGCCTTTACAGCTCTTCAGCCCCAGCTAAACCTGCCCCCATTTCACCGCCAGAGAGGGCTTGATTCTTGACCTGCCAGCCCCTATGAGCCCATAGTTACCCTTGCACTCTATATATGGAACAGGGCGTCCCGGCTCCAAATATACGCCTAACACATCGAAAATCTTATGGGTTACGAATTACACCACTGGGGATATTACTACGAGGTAAATGGCAAGCAGATGTGTAAAGCCTTATCCTGCTGTGTCCCATACTATTAGGAACATCGGCTAGAGAGGGGCGGGGATCAGAGCTGGCTGGCCATGGGGGCTGTAAAGGGCATTAGGCGATTGTGACGGCTAGGAGGGCTTTATAGGCACCGTTACTTTTCAGTTGCCCACCGCCAGTCTTTTCGCCTTGGCCGTCCCACAGCCCCAAATGGGCCCTTTGTGGGGCCACTGGTGGCCAGGGGTTAGAACGCATATCCAATGCAGGGAATGCCACCTAATTGCCGTCTGGGGGCATGTGCGGAGGGACATTGGGACTTTTGGGGAGCAGGGAACTAACATAAAGTCTGGTATCGTGAATGGGGGTTGGTCAGGGGACGATATCCCGTTGTGGAGTCGATGTTGGAATCGCCGTCTGGGGAGGCAAGGCATCCCGAAAAGAGAGCGGGGGAGAGGGTCTACTCATAAGATTAACTTGCGCGATGAAATTGACCCGAAAGGGAGGGGGTTGAGGTGGAAAGAGGTTTGGCGGACAGGTCGTGAAAAGGGAGAGATTACAAAAAATATCGGGACTAATATACTTTCTAACCTAGGATCAGAGCGTTGCTACACATAGCGCTGGTACGCATTGCCCAATATTCGCGCAGTTTCTACATCCAATTCGAACTCAAATGGCGAGCAAATGCCGGGCCAGTCATCAGGCCTCCTGCACCGCGCGACAATGTACCCTGCAGGATCGATCCAAATTAGGTTACCTTCTGCTTCAAGTGGGAAAACGGCTAAGCGAGGGTTTCGATACAGATCGGGTGATCGCATCAATTCCACATTGACAATATATTCACCGAAAATATCAGGTTCATCGGGTTGTACACGCAAGGCACCTACCCAATCTCGAATCTGGCGAGGATCGAGTGCATCATTCGCGTTGATACCCTGGGGCAAGCCTTCATAGTAGGCTTTAGCAACTGCTTCCGCTTCCGGTCGATCGACAGCGTTCCCTCGAGCGAGTAGGAATGCGGCGACGGGATCAAGTGTGCCCCATGTGATTAGTTCTTTTAACCAGAAGGAGATCCAAGGCAGCCCGCTTCGGGGCCAGTCTCCAATCTCAAGTGCACGAAGGGGTTGTTCTCCATCGGCGGCCTCGAGCAGCAGGCCAATGATGCTTCCCAGTCCCCAAGCGCCGCGGTAAATGAAGTTCTGCGCAACAAAGCCGTACCATGTTGTGATCTCTTGGCGCTTCCGGGTTTGTGTGGGGGTTTTTTGTTCAGTGAAACGTCCATGGCGATTGCATCCCATTCTGCACCAGGAGTCTTTGAATGAAAGAAGCCGTGATGTCAGCACCCCGTCAGAATGGGGCTCAAGTGCTGGCACGGATTATTCATATTCAAAGCGGATTTAAAAGGGTTTTACGCATCTGCGTTCATTTCAGCCAATGATTTTTCCCCACATAAACCCTGAAGCGCCGATCTCTTTTGGTGCTGGCTGGTCCGGCAAAGTGGTTTTCGCCAGCCACCAGCGCAGTAGCTTCGGCCAGTCCTGAAAGTCTTTGCAACGACCGAGCACAGTTGCAATTTCGAAAGTTGGCACTTGAGACAGAAGTGCGAGGATGTTACGAATGAAAGTGAAGCGCTGTTCGGGTGCCCAGCGTGCATAAGCAGCGCCTTCCTGGAGCGCGACGCGAACGGCTTCGGCAAGATCTAAGAGTTTCGTAGCTGAACGCGGCGACAAACTCGTCTTATAGATTCGGCGGCGTTGCGCCGCGTCTGGATACTGTGCCTTTATCGCGCGTCCGCGCGCCAACCAGATTCCAGCAAGGCGGGTTTCTTCTTGGGCTGCGGCAAAAGCATATGTTCTGCGCCAAATGGCAGTAAGCTCCGCCTCAATTTGATCATGTGCCAATTCCGCGTGCTGCAACTCCTCAACCTCCTGAATCGCTGCAATCAGAAAGGCGTCAAGCGAGTCTAGATATCTATAGGCTGGGCCAACCTCTTCATCGGCACCGACCACAGCTGTCTGTTCAAGCCAAATCGTGAACTCTTCAGTGGTGCCGCCACCTGTCAGTTCACCCCAAGCGACTTCCAAGGCGTCGAGCAGGTGCGCGAGCGGACTTGATGCTTTGTCCTCTGGAGCCCCGTTTCCTGCATGGGCGGTTGTTTCTTCAATTACAGTAGTCAAATGTCTATAGCCATCCCATTGGCGGCTGGGCGTTTGACGGAATCGTCCATAGTGATCCCGTGTTTCAATTCTCTCGGGCAGGACAACAAGAGCACTACCCTCGGTGGAAACGCCGGGCCGTCCGGCCCGGCCGATGAGATTTGTGAACTCTTGTACGCTAAGAACATCTGGCCCGCGAAAAACACTGGGTATCAGCAAGAAGTTTACGGGAATATTTACGCCTTCGGAAAGCGTCGAGGTCGCGATGATGACCCGCACAAAGCCACTATCGATTACGGTCTTAAGCCGTCTGGCAAGCAGTCCAGGCAGCTTTCCGTGATGGACTGCGATTCCACGACAAAGTAGCCTGTACTCCACAGATTGCTCTGTGAAATAGTCCGCCGCGCTGGCTAGGCACCGATCCCATAATTCGTTATCCTCTTCAACAGCCCAATAGTTCGGCAGAGTGATATCCTGCCAACTATCCATAAGGTCTGCGCAGTTTGCAGAAAACACCTCAATATTCTGAGTCAATGAGATTAAGACTGCTGGCGTCGAACCGTCAGATCGCTTGGCAGCGAGTTGTAGCGCGGCCCACAGTGTCGGGGCGCGCATGCGCGCCTCAGGCCCCATATCGTTGTTAACACCGCCGGGAAGAAGGGGGAATGGATTGCGGACATAGGGCGTGTCGGCTCGACGTTCATCATCAAACTTGAGAGATCGGCCGTCCATTAGATCATAGCAGATGGAGTATTGGCCTGTAGCGCTTACCTCTAGTCTGCCGAGCATCTGCCGGGTGCTTCGATAGGATGATGTTGCCGGAGCAATATCGTGCGTGCCGGTGACCCACCGAGACAGGGCCGGGGCAGCACGGGCTGCTACTGCCGATAGCGCTAATATCCGGAAATCGCGGTCATTTTGTACTCTGAGCAGGCGGGCGCCTAACTGTTCGAGACGGAACGCGCGTGAAGAGCCATCTGCAAGTCCGGCGAGGCGCATTTTATCTTGCTCGACCATATGTGCTTCGTCGATGACTACCAGACGAACGCGATTAAGAAAAAGGATGCCAAGATAACGCAACAGCGCATCAGCCTTCTCAAAAGTACAGATGACAATGGTCGCCCGACCGGTCTGTATCCAAGCATCGGTTGGGCCCCAATCGATGCCCCCGTATAGGCCCGTTACGACGATAGGTTCAGCAGCAATCCCTTTCAAATCCTGTGTGAGCCGACCTTCAACTTCAGCTGCAAGCGCACGTGATGGCACTAGGTAAAGGACTAAGTTGCCCGGACCAAGCGCTGCAAGACCAAGCGAATCATCGGGTGGTTCAGCGAACAATCCCTGCACCACTGCGAGAGTCGCGACGGTTGTCTTACCAGAACCGGTTGGTGTGCAAAGAACGAATGAATCATTGGTGATTAAGCGTTCAATTCCGGTTGCTTGCGCTGGCCAGACTAGCGAGCGACGATTGACGAACGCGGATCGGGCAAACTGAATCAATGCTGCTGCAGCAGCTTCGGTAGAAATTTCACGAATACGCTCCAGTTGAGGCCAAAGGCAGTTCTCAACGAAGCGGCGGCAGCTTGCGGCTGTGAGCTGTGCAAGCAGATACGAGTATTGATCTCGGCTATGGAGAAAGCTCGCCGCGAGGTTCTCGAGCTTCGTGAGAGCACGTTCGGTCATACCATTGTTACCCGTCCGCAGGTAGGCGCACACGGTTCCAATGCACATGACCACGTGCTGAAACGTGTGGGTCGTCAAATCTGCCGGGTCGATGCGGCCGGCCGCTTCAAGTGATCGGTGATTTCGCCAAAATTCACATATCGCCTCTAGCGTCGCCGGGAAGTCTGCGCGCAGAAATTCGCGCAGTAGGACCGAAAATGGCTGATCGTCCGGGACCCGTTGTAGATGGCCGAGCGCCATCGCTGGGTAGTCTGCGAGCTGATATGCGGCTGCAGCAAGAAGATGCAGTGGCGCTCCAGGTGGTTTCAGGCTGGATTGAGACAACCACTCAAGAATCTCCGCCGCCCGTTTGATTCCATTGCGCCAATCGCTCGTTGAGTCGGCGTGCCGTTCAAGCAGGCCGCACTGGATCAGCAACATGGCCTCATCAATATATGCGTCGACATCGCCGGGAGCAAAGCTTGCCAGGCTGTTACCACCCATGTCGCGTCGCAAGCGTTGGCTGTACAGCTTGGCCTGTTGTTGGGTCAGGGCACTGCTCACCAAAGCATGGCGAATCTCGCGCGCAAACTCAATAGTGGTTGCGTTCGCCATCTCAAGTTCCCCGGTAGATGGTATTAACAACGGCAGTCAAACCGTCGAATTGAAATTCCATGCCCTCAAGTTTTCGGTACACAGTATATACTGGATGGGGTGCATCCGTGGGCATCCAAGCAATATGTCCCGCCCGCGCGGGAATACTTCCACACGTATATCCGATGCCGTCATATCGTATCGCGACCCGATAATCATCACGCCAGAACTTGAGCAGCGCTTCCTGCCAGGCCTGGGCTTCAGGTGTGTCGTACGCTTCTAGTATATTAATAAGTTCTCGAACACCCGATGGCCTTTTTGCACCCGCTGCGAGCTTCTTGTGTGCGTCTTCAATCTTGGAGGGGTTGTTACGAGCGAGGCACTTGGCCTCGAGCGTAAGGATATCGGTGACCGTATTCTCACCATTTATGCGGAAGGCTAAACCGTCATCGCCGGTGCGACCGGGGCGACGTTCAGCCGTAAGGTCGGGGTCGTAGGGCTCCCCTGCGAGAAGGCGCTCATTGATCGTCTCAAGATGCTGAAACTCTTGATCGTGTAGTCGAAAGAGAAACGCTGGAACCATCCAATCCATATGGCCATGAGCACCCCAGTGCTCGACCGCGAGAGCCGCAAGCGTTTCTCCCAGATAACCCTGCAATGTGAAATGATGAAGATGCGAGGGGTAGTTCGCGGCCGGATCGACAGCCGGATCGTTAAAAGGAGAAAGATCGTCTTCAAATCCCTCTCGAATCCGTTTGCGCGCATCTTGAAGTGCCTCATCAAAATAGGCAATGAGCTCATCCCGAATAGCGGCCAAACCCTCCCGATTTTCTCGCCAAACCCTAAGTCGGTAACGCGGGTGTACGCTTGCAACGGGCTGGTTAATCAACCATGCGTCGAGTAGCTGCAGCGTCAATCGTCTAAAACGAATCATCGAGCAATACCGAAAAGTGGTTGGGCTAGATACATAATATGGTCGGTTGTATTTCCAACGGCACGCTTTTCATCTGGCGGCGAACTTGATTGGTGGACATAATATCATTCTTCTGTGAAATAGTCCGATTTTGCCCGACAAATTATTTAACAGTTTCCTCGCGTTTCTGCCGTATAGCAAACCCATTTATCAGCATTGAAATCAGATGCATTTCAGAAAATGAAGACTCGTGTGCCCCACCCGAAGCCCGCAGGGCGGAAGAGCGCGGCAGGACAATCCGATAATCTGACTGAAAGTCCGCTGGCTTCGTTCAGCCCCCACGCCCCCCACGCCCTTCACCCCCAGAAGATCCCCGTCGGGTCTGCCTTGATCTCTCGCAGCACCGCCCGAAGTCCGGCGTCGGGGGCAGGGGATCGTAGGCGTGCCATTTCTCATTCCTGTCCTTGAAATACAGCGTCCAGGATCCACTATTAATGGCTTGAACTATTGTCGATGGCCCTATTATTACGGAAAGTTTGACACCCAATGTTTTACATGGCACCGTCCAATTACAGATAAGAAGCACAGTGTGAGGCAGGCAATATGACAGTTAAAGAAACAAAGCGAATTGTATTCGAAATGAAGCAATACGCGAAAGTGTTGCAGACCTCGCCCCGGAGATCTAGGGTGTTTTTGGTTAGCGCCGGCATTGCAACTCAAAAAGGGCAACTAACGGCTAACTATCGTACAAAGACATGTACTCGTTTCTCCCCTCGCTGATTCTTGGGTTCCATGGGTGTGATAGGGAAGTTGCGGAGGCTGTCCTTGCGGGCAAACTGCCGCTTCTTCCTAGCCAAAACGATTATGACTGGTTAGGGCATGGGATATATTTCTGGGAACAAAACCCACGCCGAGCACTTCAGTATGCAAAGTTGATTAAGAATCATCCTGAGCGTGGTCGCACTCGCATCGCAAAACCGTTTGTTTTGGGGGTGGCTATCCAGCCGGGTTATTGCCTGAATCTCCTTGAAGCATCTTCTCTTGAGCTTCTAAAAGGAAGTTATAGATTGCTCAGGGCAACAACCACTGGAAGCGGAACGAGGATGCCGAAAAACATACCTATCGGCAAAGAAAAGGACTTACTTATCCGCAAGCTAGATTGCGCGGTAATTGAAACTCTGCACCAATATCGCAAATACAGAAATATTCCGGCATTTGATTCCGTCCGGGGGGTATTTCTTGAAGGGAAGGATTTGTATCCCAATGCAGGGTTTAAAAGAAATAATCATATTCAAATATGCATTCGGAATCCAAATTGTATCAAGGGATATTTCAGAGTTCGCGATTTTGATTCTGAGTATTCTCGTCCTTGACTAGTCGCAAGGCGCATTACTTTACTTGGCAATACGCGGGGGGCTAATTCTAAAAGAGCAGGCCAAGGAGGAGGCTAGAGGAGTATAAATCCCCCCAACAAGCGGCGATGGGTCATTTCATGCCTGGCGATAATGTTTGAGATTGGGGGAGGGCAAAGCGAAGGGGCCGAGCATTACTTAATGGATCAATTCTCATCCGTCATTTCTTGATCAACAATGCACTGGATCGCAGTATTATACTGGGACTTCCCCAATGCCTATTTCGAGATTGTCGTCGTCTGATTGAGATAGTCGACGGTAATTTTGAAGTGGCAAAGGCAATTCAATACTCCAAGTAGAGGGGGGATTTGTTGGTCAATGCAGTCGACCAGGACACTCGTAAACACTTGGACCACGCCTTTCAGGTCGGGGGCGAGTAATTCCATGTTGAATGTGTGCTTATAGACATTGGCACAGCCGGATACGCCGGAGACCTCTTCACTGTGAACGCCGGATCCCTGTAAAGAATGATCCAGCGCCTCCGCCAAAGGAGCCGGAAAGACACAGGCATCCGCACCCGTATCTATCAGCGCCAATGTCGAGATAGATTTCCCTGAATGGGGATTGGTGATCCGAACCGGCAGATAGGGCGCAGGAGGACGAATCACCGCCCCATGTTCGTCCACGCTTTGTACGAAAGGATAGCTGTGCGACAGCATTTAAATTAGTACACGTGGACGATATTCTTCCTCGACACGAAGAATATCATAGGCTCTGAGGAAGAGTTGGTCTTCTTGGCCTTTTCCATGACCGTAGAGAACTTTCTTCCGGATGCGAGATTCTTCATTCGCTTACCGGAGGAAAGCGCTACAAACAATGTCCGAGAAGACGGAACCGTGACGGTAACAGGAGCCATGTTCACACCTCTAATTATCTATTTCCAATTCATACGACCATTAAGGCCTTAACGAATATACGAGGAGGATTGCATTTTCGCACATTTCGCGGCAAGCGAATTCGGATCAAATTCATTATAACATCATGCCCAGTAAATGGCTAAGGCATCTGCCCAAACGGGCGCTTATTGTCTGCGTCTGCCGATTTATAACCCTATTTCGGAGAACCACGGCTTCGAAGCGATGGATGTTGGAACCATTGAAAACCAAGAGATTGTCGGGGCTGGGCGAGTTAATAAAGGGGCGGTGTCTGGGCTGAATGCTGACACCGATGTCAAAATTTGGCCCCAATTTGAACCAGTGATTGAAATTCGCTCCTGAAGCCTGCGCCAGCCGGCCGAATTTCTCCCGCCCCGCTTGGACTTCACAAATCCCCGCGTCCTTTAGTCCCAGTCAAGGGCCAGCCATGCCTTTCTGTGGTATGCATCGTCGGTCAATTTGCAGCAGGACGAACGATTATATAGACTTGAGCACACTTGCATGCAATCCGTGTCCCAGATATTGCCAGTTGAAAACACCTTGGGCGGATTTGCCCTGTATGGCATCTGTGGCACGGACCAGGAAGCAATGCGGAGGCACGAATGCGCCTGCACCGTTTGTCTTCGGACTGGCAAGTATGCGCGCCTGTGCCATGAGAGGACGAATGGCTTCCCGAAATGCGGAATAGTCCGAATACGATTGATTAACCAATAAGATTAGTTCTGTGTAAAGGGCAGTAACAGCCTGACGTTGCGGAGCCGATTCGGGCAGTTGATCCATGGCTGTCACTTTCAATAGTTGGGGTTGAGCACTTTTTAGCAGGGCAGATTGGGCCGACGCTACGGTCTCACCCATTTGTTCTCGCGGTATGGTTTTACGAATAAATTGTTCCAGGATGTCTGCCAGCGTGAATGGTTCGATGGCGAGCCCATCGCCGAATGGGTCCTCGGCGTTTGGTTCTGTGATTTGCAGACCCAACAAGTCTCCGATTGGCTGCAAGTCTTCGGGAGATGTATCCAGGTCCACAAGGGCGGCGTTGGCGTTTTCGTTTCGAGCTAGGAATTCCTTGGTCTTGATTTGCTCCGAGAGCATCTTGAAACGTCCAGTCCCGAGGCTTGCAACATTCAGCGGGTAATGGATACCGAGGTTGAGCGCTATATGCGCGAGTTCGGCACAGTAAACGTTGTTCTCGCCAGACTCAAACCAGTTGATGGCGGTCTTGTCGCCGGCTAAAGCTTCAAGAAGTTTATCGCCCAGCGCTCGAATTTGTCCGACACTTCTTGTTGCGAGGGGATCTCCGCCGTCGTAGTCCTCTGGGAAAACGGTGAATGTGTTGGCGATTATCAACCAGGTGCGAATGTTATTAACGTAGGCTCGCTGCATCTGGGGTGACACACCAGCCGGAAAGACAGGCTTAACGAAGATCATCGGATATATTTCACTCCCGAACGGGCTGGCCTCGTAGGTCTGTGGATTGTTGATGGTGATAACCCCGGGGCCGCGCTTCGTGTTGATGCCAACGACGGTCTGTATGTGTGTGCATTGCAGTTTCATCTGTTCGCCCTCTTCGGGTGTCAGACAGTGGTGCTTAATGGAGATTGCAATCTCGCCAGGGGCGAAAAATCGGGCGGCATCTTGTTGTTGGACACCCCATGCGTCATCATAGGCGATGAATCGAATGGCGTCCTCGGTCTGCCCCATCATGTGGGTTGGCGCCTTGATTACGCGCCCGTCAGATAAGGGTGTTTTAATGCTAAAAAGATCGGATTCCGTTGCATACTCGGCACCGAAAAGCGCCCTTGCTTTGTCGAGATCTACTTTGTAGGCAGCTGGCGCGGGGTCCCGGGCGTATTTTTTCGGCGGCTCTGACGCAACGCCTCCGCTGGAGGTGTTGCCATTGTTGTTTTCGTGGTTATCTCTTCCTGGCCGTTTTGTCATCGCTCATCTCCGTATTAGGGCTTTGTGTCCGCATGGCATTCATCGTTCTCATAACTGTTTTATCGCGAATCCCGAGAAATGTCTTAATCGGCTACTGTTTCGCAGATTGCTTGATCACATAGGAGTTGGCAGATGCTACGTATTTTCGTTTCTTGGGCGTAGCGTCTTCTCGAACGCCGTTAAGGACATTCACAATATCGGCTCGGATGGGGTTATCTAGGAAATAGGCATGTTCGGATCCGAGGAGGTTGTTTACCGCCTCGGAACAATCGAGGAGCACGACGCCTGTGGGCAAATCCATAGGCTTTCGTGGTCCCTTGTGGCCGAGACGGTCGGGATTGCTCTTGGTCAGGTCACTTATGGCAAGGGCCTTGTCTCCACGGTTGAAATACACATTTACACGCCTGCCTATTTCTGGAAGCCGCGCCAGCTTATGGTCACACTCGAAAGCGTCATAATCAACGTCTGCCGCCGCCAAAATAATCTCATCGAATATCCGGGGGAAACGGCCAGATGATCTGGCGTTGATTTCACGTATTGATTTTTCCAAGACATAATTACCCATACTATGGCACAGAAGATGAATGGGTTGGCCGCAAGCGTTTTCCCCGGTAATTTTCTGCAAGAAACTCTTCAACTTCAAAACGCCTCTCACGAATGCCGCTCCGGAAGCGCTTGCGTCCTGTCGATCATCGAAATAATCCTTGTAGAAGTTGCTCCCATCGGAGGGCCAAGAAAAGAGTACGATGTTGATTTTTAAGCCGTCTTGGTAAAGCGAATTTTGCAATTTGGCTCCAGCGTCAACCGCACTTTGGAACGAATTGGCGTAGCCATGCACGAATACCAGCGTCGGCACATCCTTGCTCATCTGTTTGGCGAGTTCTTCAAATAATGTGTTAGAACCTAGTTTCAGGGTTGTGGTGTCCTTGGCAACGTTTTCGCCGTATGTTGTAACTCGTGGCGAGGGCTTCTCGCCTTTGCCCGATGCGTCATTACTAATATCGACATATCCAAATCGCAATTCTTGCGGATGAATCGGGTTGAAATTATTCCCGTAGTCGACAATTACCCCTTCATGTTCAATAGGATTTCGGTTCGTGGCGAAAAACAAGATCGACTTGCCCATGATATCCTCTCGCGATTTCACTGTTGATAATATTTCTGATCACTGCGCGCTTCAAGTTGTGATGCTATGCATCGGGGAAAAGGGGTGTGAGTGCAGGGGCTGGGGACGGAGAGGGGCGGATTAAATTCCAGCTCAGCGGCATAGGGAATTATGTATTGAAGTATCTCGCCTCGATCCTTATTCATCGTAGTCGTCTTTTTTGCCGCGTTTGTCTCCAATCAAAGCGCGGGCCTTCGATGCATCGGCCTTCAGGAGCTCTTGGGCCATCTTTACTTTTGCATATGGGGCAAATGAAAGGACAAGTGCCCATATTTGAAGTGCCGCCAAAAGGCCAAGTGCGGCATATGAAACTCCCCGTACTGTCGCTATATGGCCCAAAAGAAAGGCGAATTGAGATGCAATAGGTCGCAGCACCTCCATAAACAATGTGTAAATAAGCGCGATTGCCGCGTATATCATGGGCGCAATTAAATGCCGACTGTCGGGCAGTTCTTGGTTAAGTAGTTTGCTTGGGGTTGTCAGATGCGACAATAAATCAGGGTGCAGAATCGCTATCCACGCACCCATGATCCCAAATATAATTGCAGACATATTTCTTAGCGCATCAAACAAGCCGCTTTGTGCGGCCAAGGGTATGTCGCGCCCATAGCAATAACACATCACCGTCCATGCGGCTGCAATCGCTGGATTTTCAGAATGGATTTTAGGGGCATCGACACTCTTAAGCTTGTTAAGAAGTCCTCGGAGCCCCTTTGCCCATCCGTCGTTGAACGAAATCCAAGAGATGTCCGAGAGCGTCCAGTCTGGAGTAGTGCCGTCTAGGTTAAGGGTGATTAGAAAGTCAGGGACATTCTGGGCCTTGGATATCTGGAGAGCGAGGGTGCGTTCTTTGCGAGGATTCGGCTTATTGCTAGAATCCTTCGACAGGATGGCCAAAACTCGGAATGAACGGTCCTTGATCGCTTCGTCTACCTCTGCAACCCAAGACTCTCCTCCCAGAAGCTTTATCTGATCAAACCATACACCATATCCGAATAGTGCCAATTTTCGGGCCAACCACTTGGCAAAATATTCATCTTCATAAGCGTAACTAATGAAGAGCAGGCGTTTCTGGCTAGATGCAGTTGGGCTCATTGGCTAGAATTTCGATAATATGCTCAGAAAGGGAGTGGGTCAATGTGCAATGGCAACTGGGGATATTTAGGATGAAATATCATGCCCTAACCACCGCCATCTGTCCCCAGTTCGTCGTAGAGGCCACCGACTTCAGCCTCTGTCTCATTTTCCACCTGTCGCCAAGACCTTCTCCAGCATAGCAGACTGAATGCCTTCCTATCTGGCGGTTGATCTTGTCCAAGCAATCCATCAGCCTGTCCGACTTGCCGTTGTCCTCTGGAGTGGAAGCAAACAGCAAACCTTGCTCTGCCTTCTCCGTCCCCAGATCCAGAAGCAGGACTCCAGCCCGTTGGTAGGCGAAACCTTCCCGATAGATTCTCTCCAGTCCATTAACGGCACTTCTGACCAGGAGGCTGGAGTCTCTGGTTGGCTTGTCGAACTCATAGGTCACACTGTTGGCGTATCGGGGGCTCTTTTCGTCGAAAGGACTGGTATGGACAAAGACTGTAATTGCTCCAGCCTTGAGATGCTGGGTTCGTAGTTTCTCCCCAGCCCTTGATGCAAAGGCCGTCACCGCTGCCTGAAGGTCTTCGAGACGGCGTAGCCTTTCACCGAAACTACGGGAGACCATGATTTGTTTTCTTGGAGGCTGGACAAGTTCCAACGGCAGGCAGGAGACGCCCCGAAGTTCTCGGCAGATTCTTTCCATCACAACCCCGAAGAGTTTTCGAAGGTTTGCTGGATCGGCTTCCGAAACGGCCAAGGCATTGGAGATGCCCAAGGGACGGAGTTTGGCTCCCCAACGAGTGGAAATTCCCCAAATGTCTTCAACGGGTAGCGATGCCAACGAATCTTTGGGCGATGAGAGAGTATTCCAATCCAGCACAGGCCCCGAAGGACTCTTGCCTTTCTTGGCCATTCGGTTGGCTATCTTCGCCAGAGTCTTGGTCTGGGCGATGCCGACAGAAACGGGGATGCCTGTCCACTTCTTGACCTTTTTGGCGATCTCCAGCCCATAGGCCGTCAGGTCTCCATTCATGCCTGTGAAATCCAGGAAGCATTCGTCAATCGAATAGACCTCCATGGCGGGAGCGAAGTCAGCTAGCACCTGCATCACTCGTCTGGAAAGGTCGCCATAGAGTGAATAGTTGGAAGAGAAGACGGCGACCCCGAGCCTTTTCAGATCCTTTTCGTTTTTGAAATAGGCAGACCCCATCTCGATGCCCAGAGCCTTGGCCTCGTTGCTTCGGGCGATGATGCATCCGTCGTTGTTGGACAGGACGACGATGGGCTTGCCCTCCAGGTTCGGTTGGAAGACCCGCTCGCAGGAGGCATAGAAGTTGTTGCAGTCAACGAGGGCAAACATGGAGCCCTCCTATCTGAAGGATCGAATGACATGGGCAACGACACCCCAGATAATCAATTCGGAGAACTCCTTGATCTCAATGGGGCGGAAGGCGGGATTCTCTGGGGCTAGGCGGATTCGTTTCCTGTCTATCTGCAATCGTTTGACCGTCAGTTCGCCATTCACAACTGCAACCACGATGGAACCCGACTTCGCTTCCAGAGAGCGGTCAACAACCAGCAGGTCTCCGCTGTTGATTCCAGCACCAGTCATAGAGTCGCCGTCCACTTTGACAATGAAGGTAGCCGCTGGATGCTTTACCAGATGGGAATTCAAATCTATGGGAGGCTCAAGGTGGTCATCGGCTGGGGACGGAAAGCCTGCGGCGATGCGGGAGGTAAACAGAGGGAGGGGGAGCCGAAGGGGGCAGGGGGATGCCTGTCTGATATGGCTAATGCGAGTTTTTGATGGGGTTGGAGCCTTCATGGTATATGAACGTATGTTCAATAACATACTGGGTCGAACTTCACAGTGCAACCGATTTTTAACCCCTGCATTAAACGCTTACTCGTACCAATATCCCACCCAGTTCAGCCCTCCCGCATCGGGCATGGGATGAAGCCTTCCCGAAAAGGCCTAGCCATGTCCCATGCTGGCCTCCAGTCCGTATGTTCTCCTGACCAGAGCGGATAGCCCTCCGCATAGTTGTCTATTAGGCTGAATGGGGCTCGATACATCGTGGCCTCAAGAAAGTAGGCTCGCCCGAACGGCACTCCGAAATAGTCAACCCCGTGATCCCATGTCGGATCGATTACCTCGCCGTCTCTGGTTACTGCCCATGCATGCAACCCGACAGGGGGATACAGGTGGCCGTCTATCAAGGTGCTGGCGAAGCCTTCTGCATAGGTGAGGTCATCGGGAAACTTCTTCACCAGTCTCTGGGCGTTGCGGTAACAGGCTCCCATGCGACTATATTTCCGAAAGTATTTCTTGTGGTCTGGGCATGGCTTAAATTTACGTCCATGGAAGTACACGAACTGGTGGGAGGTATGGCATTGGGTATGCCTAATGCCCCTGGTGGATTTATCTAGGTATTGCTCGACGGTGTTCATCTGGATTCTCCTTAGGTCTATTATACAAAGGAAACTCAAGGTCTGACCGATATTTTTGGCTCCCCTATATAAGGAAATATGCTCCCGCCTCGGGCCGACGGGATGTTACCCAGTCTGGAGACATAATCCGAACCATGTGGTTCAAATTAAGCGGTCGGATGGCCGTCAATTCAAGGCTGGAGCCGACCTGGAAAAGTGGCGATTAGGTGGCGATTCAGATGTTCCACCATGCGTATAATGCGTCATATGCGTTTTATGGGGACTTGCACAAACCTATGCAGTTCATTTAAATCCAACAATATCAGGTCGTTGCGTGATTTGCTCTTCACCTCTTGGGGTGCAAAAGGTCCCGAGTTCAAATCTCGGCGCCCCGACCATCTCTAACCCCCTGTTCTACAGGGGGTTTTAGATTTTTATGAGGTTGCCTGAAAAATTCATTTTCAAAAAAGTGGCGATTTAAGTGGCAATTGAAATGTCGACACGGTGTTGGGGCTCTTGTGATGAGCGGGAGAATTTTGGCGGATTTTGGCGACTGGCTATTGCCTAAATGCAATAGTCCACTGCCGAACCAGCCTTGTTGCTGGCATTATCGGTGGCGGTTTTCTGGGGGGTGGGCGGGATAATCTTGTCCATGACAGCCACGGCTTTGATATGGGCCTCATCGTTGTTGGCGATGTAGCGGGTGGTCGTTTGAATGTTGGAGTGGCCCATCAGTTGAGCAATTACCGCCAGATTGACCCCGTTCGCCCCCAGCGCGGTGCCAAAGGCGTGACGACAACAATATGGAGTTTTGGTCTCCAGTCCTGCTCGTCTAGAAGTTTTTTCCAGTCGGCGGCGGAGGACATCACCCGTGTAGGGCTTGCCATTGCCGTTCAGAAAAACAAATTCTGATTTCGGGTGTTTTTGCGCCCATGTCGAACCTGACCCTACGGTTCACGCTCTGGTTCGCGAGTCAATTCGTCCCCCGTGCCTGTGCAATGAATCCGTGGAGGAAATTTAGATAATTGCTTGATCCTGGGAGGCTACTCTTCCTGGTCTTGATTGAATCCTCCACCGTCTCAAGGGCATTACCCCAATCCGAAATCGGCAGAGGTTCTTTATCCATTCCGCCATCGGCGGTCATCAAGCGCGTCATCATGGTTCTTGGGGTTAGGTAAATTCTATCGATGAGTGCCGCCAGTATCTGTTCGCGCTCATTCGTCTCTGGAATGTCCGGATCTACCCCTTGTACTTTCTTCTTGGCTTTGAGTATGGCTGATC
The DNA here is from genome assembly GCA_964647595.1 of uncultured Verrucomicrobiota bacterium. GTDB lineage: Bacteria > Verrucomicrobiota > Kiritimatiellia > CAIQIC01 > Lenti-01 > Lenti-01. The sequence continues at coordinate 6,984 of CAZYGH010000051.1, read as the reverse complement.
GAACTAAAGTGAACCCCGTTGGCTAGACAAAATAGTGCCTTGCATAAGGTAGAATCCGGGGGGGATTAGTTTTGCCTTGCTCGGGTTCTCGACCAACGGGAGAGGCAAGGCGGCCCGCTCGGTGCTCCCCAGCTCCCGCCTTTCGCGAAGCCTGTCCCCGCAGGGGCCGCCCGAAGGGCGGAAGGCGGGAGCTGGAAGTGGTTTTCTTTATGCGTTTTTCTTGGCTGCATACACGTCCGAGGGGACGGCGTACTTCAGGGTTTCATGGCCCCGCCGATGGCAGTAGAAGTCCATGTGGTTCTTGAGTCCCTGATGCATCTCCAGTCCGGTGGCCGGCGCATGCAGGTAGACGTATTCGTATTTCATGTTGCGCCAGAAGCGCTCGACGATCACGTTGTCCAAGGCCCGGCCTTTTCCATCCATGCTGATTTGGATTCCCTGGCCGAGCAGTCGTCCCGTGAACTCCTCGCTGGTGAACTGCGAGCCTTGGTCGCTGTTGAATATTTCCGGCTTTCGCCCCAACGACAGCGCCTCGTCCAGTGCGTCCAGACAAAAGCCGACGTCGCAGGTGTTCGATAACCGCCAGGCCAGCACATGCCTACTGTACCAGTCCAAAATCGCCACGAGGAACAGGTGCCCCCTTGCCATCGGCAAGTAGGTGATGTCCGTGCACCACACGTTGTCTGGCCTCACAATTTGCACATTTCTTAGCAAATACGGATATTTCTTGTGATCCGGATGCGGCGTACGGGTCAGCGGACCGGGCGCGATCGACGCGATGTTCATTTCTCTCATCAACCGTAACACACGCTTGTGATTGACCACGGTTCCCCGCTTGAACAGCTCGGCCGTGATTCGGCGATAGCCATAGAAGGGCCAGGCCGTGTAGATCTTGTCGATGGTCGCCCTCAGCGTTTCTTCGTCGTCGCGGACGGCCCCCGGCACCGAGTACAGTCCCGACCGGCTGATCCCCAGCAACTCGCATTGCCGTTCGAGGGACAGGGACGCGTGTTCTCGATCGATCATGGCCCTACCCTCCGCCACGGTCCGATGCCGGTTCATTTTTTTAGAAAGTCCAGTTCCATCTCCAGTCGGCCGATCTTGCCGAACAGCGCTTCTGCCAGCTTCTCAGAATCAGCGGCATCCCCTTTGCGCCGCCCATCCTCGAACCGCTTCGCCGCTTCCGTCTGGAGATGCTTCTTCCACGCCTGAATTTGGCCGGGATGAATCTGGTGTTCGTTCGCCAGTTCCGCCATCGTCTTCATTCCATGAATCGCATCCAGCGCCACCTGCGCCTTGAAATGCGCGTCGTATCTCTTCCTCGTCTTCATCTTCCTCTGGGATCCTTTCCGGGTCGGTTTTGATCCCCGGAATTCTACCTTATTGGACTGTCTAAAAAACGGGGTGCACTATAGATTGCCTCCCGAAGCCTCGGGCGAAGAGTACCGCTTCCTCAAGGGTTTGCTCTACCGTTGCGGGGCCGCCGTCGTCATCAAGCGCCTCGAAACCCGATATCTCCAGCCCCTTGCGGCGTCCCCCGTGGCAAAGAAGGAACTCGACTATCTGCGCAAACGACACCAGAACATGCGCTACGGAAAACTGCGTAAGGAAGGTCTGTTCATTGCCTCCGGCCATGTCGAAGCCGCCGCCAGAGTTCTCGTCGTTCGACGTTGCAAACAGGCCGGCATGCACTGGCGTCACCATAACGCCATCCGCATCAGTGCCATCCTCGCTCACTTCCGCGATCGGTCGACTGATCTTTAACGATTTAAAATCGCACCCAAGCACGAGGAATGGGAAACGTAACCCTGCTACACGGCAAAGACGGACAACTATTGGTTGAGCAAGCGGATCCACTGTGGGCCGACGTCACTATCCGGGGCGGCCAGCAGGAGGTCGCGGTTTTCGGCGCTGTGCATGGTTTTGCCGATGACTTGGAGCAGTTGGAGTTGAGTGCGGTCGTCGTCGGGAGGGGTCAATAGCAGAAAAATGAATTTCACGGGCAGGCCGTCGGGCGCGTTCCAGTCGATTCCGGAGGGCGCGCGAGCAAAGGCCAGACGCGGAGTGGCGATTTCTTCCATCATGGCGTGTGGAATGGCGACGCCGGAGCCCAGCGCGGTGCCCATGAGTTCTTCGCGCTTGAAGACGGCGGCGGCCACCGCTTGCCGATCGAGTCCTGTGCTGGCCCGATCGCAAAGGGCGCGGATGGCGTCCTCGCGGTTTGCGGCGGCGATCGGGGAGAGAATGTTTTCTGGAACCAAGGTGCTGACGGGGCTGGTTGCCCTTCCGCGCTTCAAGGCGGTTTTCATCCACGGTCCGACGAACACCGAGGAGAGAACGGCGCTGACAATGATGGAGACAAACACGGGCGGGGTAATCACGGCGTACTCCATGGCGAGTATTCCGATGACGATTTGCATTTCTCCGCCCGGCGTGTGGGCCGCGGCGATCAGGTGCCAATTGGTTTTCGGTTGGCCTGTCCAACGGACTCCCACCCAGGCTCCGATGAACCGCCCGGCGATGCCGATGCCGAGCATGAACGCGGTCAACGGCAAGTCGAGTTCTTTTAGAAAGTCGATTTTGAGTCCGATGGACGCAAAGAACAGCGGCACCAGCAGGGCTTTCACCAGTTGAGAGATGGTTTGCCGCGAGTTTTCCGAGAGGTGCTTGGATTCGCTGACCATGACCCCCGCGATGAAAAATCCGAACAGAGCATGGATGCCGATGGCGAGGGTGACTGAGCCGGCGGCCATTCCGAGGATGAAAATCAGGGTGAGAGAGGTTCCGGGTTGGGGGAGCTCAAGGCGGTTGATCCCGCGCAGGGCGCGATCCGTGATGGTTTTGCCGATCGTGAAGCAGAACAGGGTGAACGCGATGGTGGCGGCCAGGATCAGCGGGATTTTCATCAGGCTGGCATGGCCGCTGGTTGCGAAGCCGAGAATGACGGCGAACACGAGCCAGCCAGCGATGTCGTTGATGGTCAAGGCGCACATGGTCAGGAGGCTGGCATCGCTGCGGTAAATACGGAGATCCTGGAGAATGCGGGCGGTGACGGGCAGGGCGCTGATGGTCATGATGGTTGCAATGAACAGGCTGAACAGCATGCGGCTGCTGCCGGATCCGATATAGCGTTCCGGCAGAAAATACACGGGCACAAAGGCGATGACCATCGGAAGGATCAAATCCGAGAGAGAGAGCTTCATCGCATCGCGGCGCTGTCGCAGCGCGGCGGTCAGGTTGGTCTCCAGTCCGGCATCCAGCAGAAAAAAGAGAATGCCCAACCACGCCACCGTTTCGAGCATGTTTTGCTGCATGGCGTCGGGGGGAAAGATGACTGCATGTAGACGGGGCATCAGGCGGCCGAACAAGGTCGGTCCAAGTAGAATGCCAACGAGGATTTCGCCAGAGATCGAAGGCTGCCCGAACCGTTGCAACAGCAGACCTGCAATTCGGGAAAAGCCGAGCAACAGGCCCACTTGCACAAGAAAAATCAGAATCATGCTTTCGTCAAGATAGTGCATGCGCGCATTCTTTTTTGGTTTGGATGCTAGGCGGGGACGACGTTCCATTCAAGGTTGTTTATCGAGTGGGGCGCAGGGGAAATGCAACAGGCCCCCTTTGACAACTCGAAGGGGGGGGGGACGGCTTCCATCCTCCCTCCGGTTCCACTCGTTGGTTTCCCCAACGCTATTGTCGGGTTGAAATTTTGTGGTGAGCGATGGAAGCGTGTTAGAAGACCGATTCAAGAAGGGTTGGATTTGCGGCTTTTCATGCCTCCGCGTTTGCGGTGGACGCGGCGCTCGAGATGGACGATGACGAAGGTGAGGGCACCCAAAGCGGCGGTGGCGGCAAGGCCTTCGCGGGAGAGAGGGGTAAGTTTGAAGGCGTGGGATAGCGGACGGATATAGACGACGCCCAATTGCAAGAGGAGCGTGAGCAGGGTCAGCACGACGAGAGCCGGGTTGCGGCCAAAGCAGAACGGTTTTTCGGTGAGGGATCGCAATCCCCACGCTTGGCCAATTTGCGCAAAGCCGATGGCGGAGAACAGAACGGTTTGCCATTCGTGTTCGCCACCGAATTGATAGTGGTGCCAGATGCCCGCCAGCAAAAGGGAGGAAAAGGCGATAAAGAGGCCCATCCAACTGACATGCAAGATGGTGGGGCGATCCAGAATGGCGGCATCGGGTTTCCGGGGCGGGCGGGACATCACATCGGGCTCTGCTGATTCCAGTCCGAGGCCCAGGCCCATCAGACCATCGGTGAGCAGATTGAGCCAGAGCAAGTGGAGAGGCCGCAGCGCCATGACGCCAATGCCCGCGAGGGGGGCTAGCATCATGACGAGCACCTTGCCCAAGTTGCCACCGAAGGAATATTTGATGAAACGTACAAGGTTGTCGTAGATGATGCGGCCTTCCTCGATGGCGGCGACGATGGTGGCAAAGTTGTCGTCCAGCAACACCATCTTGGAGGATTCCTTGGCGACGTCGGTGCCGGTGATGCCCATGGCGACTCCGATTTCGGCGCGCTTGAGGGCGGGAGAATCGTTTACGCCATCGCCGGTCATGGCCACAATGTGGCCGCGCTTTTGGAGGGCGGTGACGATGCGGAGTTTGTCCTCGGGCGAGACGCGGGCATAGACGGAGATGGCGGCGGCCTGCTGTTCCAGTTCAGCATCGGTAATGGCGGAGAGCTCCGTGCCGGTCATGATTCTCACCGTTTCGCCTTCGGGCGGCAGATGCAGATTTCGGGCAATGGCGGAGGCGGTGAGGGGATGATCTCCGGTGATCATGATGGTGCGAATGCCGGCGGTATGGCTACTGGCGACGGCGGCGCGGACAGCCTCGCGCGGGGGATCCATCATGCCAATAAGGCCACAGAAGACGAGGTTGGTTTCGATGTCGGTGTGTTTGGCGTTGGCGGAGGGTGCGGCATCGAATCGGCGAAACGCCATTCCAAGCACGCGGATGCCTTCATTGGCCATGCCTTCGTTGTCGACATGGAATTTATGGCGGGCGGCATCGGTGATGGGCACAATACGGCCCTGGTCGAGGACGTGGGTGGCCAGCGTGATCAAGCCATCGGGGGAGCCTTTCACGACGGCCAACACGGGGGCATCCATGGCGGTGGGCAGAGGAAAATCACCTGTATCTCCACGATGGAGGGTGGCCATACGTTTGCGATCGGAGTCGAACGGAAATTCTGCCAAGCGGGGCAACTCTTCGCCAAGGGATTGTGTTGCAATTCCAAAGCGTTCGGCTGCGATGAGGAGGGCGCTTTCGGTGGGGTCGCCGATCATGCGGGGCGGTTTTCCGGATTCTTCCAAGACCAAGTGGGCATCGTTGCAAAGCGAGGCTGTGAGCAAGAGGGGGACCACTTCTGGAGCATCCTCGGTGGAGGGCAGCGAGGGCTTGGCGTTATCATTGGTGAGAATGATATCCCGATGAAGGGTATGCAAACGGGTGACCGTCATGCGGTTTTCGGTCAGCGTTCCTGTTTTGTCGGTGCAAATGACGGTGACGGATCCGAGCGTTTCCACCGCGGGCAATTTGCGAATCAGTGCGTGCCGTTTCAGCATGCGGCGCGCGCCAAGAGCCAGCGTGGCGGTGATGACGGCGGGCAGGCCCTCAGGCACTACGGCCACCAAGAGGCTCACGGCGGTCAGGAGCATTTCGCCAAACTTTCCGCCCCGGAGCAGACCGATGACGAGAATGGCGATGGCGGCCCCAAGCCCTGCGATGGACAAGTGTTTGCCCACTTGCGCCAACTTGCGTTGCAGCGGGGTGCGCCCCTCTCCAATGTCTTGAATCATACCTGCAATCTTGCCCAGTTCTGTGCGCATGCCGGTTTCGACCACCACTCCGGTTCCTCGTCCTTGAGCGACGATCGTGCCCATATAGGCCAAGTTTTTGCGATCGCCGAGGGGAATTTTTTCGTCGGCCAAGGATTCCACCTGTTTTCGGACGGCTTCCGATTCGCCCGTCAGCGCGGCCTCCATGACGCCAAGGTTGACGACTTCGATCACGCGCAAGTCGGCGGGGACAATGTTGCCAGCCTCCAACAAAACCACATCGCCCACAACAAGCTCTCTCGCTGGAATTTCTCGCAGCGTGCCCTCGCGGCGAACCCGGACGACGGGGCTCGACATTTGTTTCAGGGCGGCCATGGCCTTTTCGGCCCGATATTCTTGCATGAATCCCAGCACACCGAACAAAACCACGATCGACAAAATGGCAATCCCCTCGGTGACGTCGCCCAAGATGAACGACAGAACCGCAGCGGCAATCAGAATCAGAATCATCGGTTCGACGAATTGGGCCAACAGCATTTTCCAAGCGGGTCGCGAGATGGTTTCCTGCAATTCGTTGGGGCCATTGGCCTCGAGTCGAGCGGCTGCCTCAGTCGTCGTCAAGCCCGCGGAGGTGGAACGGAGTTCGGCGAGAACCTCCTCCGTTTTCTGCATATGGGGGAATTTCATTTTTTTGCTCCCTAAATCTACATAATAAAAAAGGCGCCTCTCGGCGCCGGACATCGAACGGAATTGGAGGCGCGGATCGGGATTGAACCGATGCATAAGGATTTTGCAGACCCTCGCCTTACCACTTGGCTACCGCGCCATTCATGTCAGGACGCAACATAACGGGATGGGCGTTCCCTGTCAACTCAGGGGCGCATTCCCAAATCTGTCCTGTCCTGAAATAGGTTGTCACTTTGCAAGAAGGAGGAAGCGAAGTGAAGGCAACGATGAGATACAGTCAGGCGTTAAAGTACAAAACGCCCGAAGAAGTACACAGGGGCGCAACTTGAATTTTTTTCGCCCCCCCCGGGGGGGGCGAAAAATTTTCAAGCAATTTGCTGGTGTATTTCCTCGGGCGTTTTGTTTTTCAACGCATTGTGAGGCCGACGGGTGTTGTACAACCGCACGGCTTCGGCCACCGCCGCCAAGGCCTGGGCTTTTGTCCGGAAGCAGCTACCCAGCCAGTATTC
>CAZYGH010000050.1:0-30373 GCA_964647595.1 uncultured Verrucomicrobiota bacterium | reverse complement strand
CCGCCCAACGATGCCGGAATCTGCCTCGGCCAACTCACCATCGCCCACGCCCGGTCATCGCTACTTTCATAGGCACAACCGAATTCGTTCTTCTTGCTCTTGCGTTTTTTTGCGGGCGCATTCATCCTTTCCAGCATGACAGCGAACCTATCTCTGATTCTGGCGGCCTATCTTCTTGGAGCCATACCCTTTGGTTTATTGCTTGCGAAAATCAAAGGCGTGGATTTGCAAAAGGTGGGCTCCGGCAACATCGGCGCGACCAATGTCTACCGCTGCGTCGGCAAACGCTGGGGCATTGCGGCATTCATCCTCGATGCCGTCAAAGGTTTTGTCCCGGCCTTTGTCTTTCCGATGTTCGTGTCCAATGCCCCCAATTGGCTCGGCCTCGCCTGCGGTGTGGCCGCTGTCGCAGGCCACAACTGGCCGGTCTGGCTCAAATTCAAAGGCGGCAAAGGCGTCAGCACCAGCGCGGGCATGTTGCTCGGCATCGCGCCCGCCGCCGTCGGCATCGGCTTCGTCGTGTTCGCCATCACCGTCCTGCTCACGCGCTATGTCTCGCTGAGCTCCATTCTCGCCGCCATCGCCGTGCCCGCCGCTTTCATCGCCATGGACCGCACGGGCAATCACCTGCTCGCCGGCGCGCTCGTCGTCATGGGCCTGCTCACCATCTTCAAGCACCGCGCCAACATCGGGCGCCTTCTCGTCGGCACCGAATCCAAAATCTCCGGCAAGAAGAAGGTGGACCTTCCGACATCATGACCTTCCGTCGCGGCCTTTAATAAGAAATTGCTATTGTGGGCCTTTGGAAGCCGACGACTCTTTTTCATCCAGACTGGCCAAAATCTGCTTCATTCTTTCCACGTTGAAGGCAGAGGCTGCTTCAATCAAATCCAAGCCCTTCTGTTCCAGTTCGGGAGAACCCTTTTGTCCTCCCAAGACGCGAATCGCCTGCCCCAAGGCCTTGGCCTGATTCACTCGAAGGTTTTTCCGAACCGAGACCACCTCAGCCGCCAAATCAGGCAACAAAATCTCACGAAGAATCGACGTCGTAGGACCTCGCTCAACAACGGGAACGGCCGGGGACTTCAGCTCGTGCGGAATAAATCGGGCCAACTTCCTCATCAGGTCAGATTTGGAAACGGGCTTGGGGAGAATGCCATCAAAATCGTCATGAACAAATTCGGAGTCGGTCACCGTCGCCAGAGCCGTGATGGCAATCACACGTGTCCGGCGCTGAAAAGCCGGAGTCGCCGCATCCGCCTCCGCTTGACGCAGGGCCGCCAGCAACTCGGGCCCATTCATGCCAGGCATTTTAATATCGGTCAGCACAAAGTCAGGTTGGAGCTCTAAACACTGCTTGAGTGCATCGCACCCATCGACCGCTTCCAGCAGGCGGAATCCGTAAGGAGAAAGATACGATTTGAGCAACTCGCGATTATTCTCCTCATCGTCCGCAATCATAACGGTGGGTGTCTCCTTAAAGAACACACGCGAAGCAAATTCATCCTCAGCGGATTCGGAGGGCAAAGGTGCGGAAAAAATCATCACATGGTGAAGCACAAGGGTGAAGACCGTTCCCGTCCCGCCTGGAGGATCGGAAACGGTGATTTCACCATTCATTAAACGCGCCAAACGCAAGGAAATCGCCAACCCCAGTCCGGTTCCGCCATACTTGGCGTGATCTTGCCCCGGCCGTTGTTCAAAGGCACCAAACAGGCGCGGCTTGAATTCATTTGGAATGCCAATGCCCGTGTCCGCAATCTGAAACGTCAGCATACACGCGGATTTTCGATCTTCGTCATTATTCTCCATTTGCACGGTGACAGACACACTTCCGTGATCGGTGAATTTAATGGCATTACCAATCAGATTGACGAGGACTTGACGAAGGCGAGCAATGTCCAGCATCATCCCATCCCGCAAGGGAGGATACGAAAACTGAAGGGAAAGGCCCTTCTCTTGAGCTCGCTGGGAAAAGATTTGGCGTAGCTCCTCCAGAAGCGGAGCCAATGAAGAGGGCTCAGGAGAGATGTCGAGCTTGCCCGCTTCGATCTTGGACAAGTCGAGTACATCGTTGATGAGGCGAAGGAGCGATTTGCCGGATTTGACAATGACAGAGGCCTGATGGCGTTGCCGAACATCGGTGGCCTCGCTGGCCAAAAGGTCAGCAAATCCAATAATGGCATTCATCGGCGTTCGAATCTCGTGGCTCATGTTCGCCAGAAATTCCGATTTCGCCCGATTGGCCGATTCGGCTCTCTTCATGGCCTCCGTGAGTTGCGCATTGTAGCTGCCCAATTTGCGATTCCACGCAATGACCCCGACCAGCACCAGCACGAAAGCCATTCCAATTTTCCACAAGAGCGAATAGTCGTATTCTTGTGCATAATTGACGGAAATCCATTTGCGAACCACCGCATCTACTTCTTCCTTGGAAAGCGATTGAACCCCTTTGGAAAGGATCGACAACAGAAGCTCATCATCCTTTCGGACACCGATGCGAAACTCGTTTTGAACCAGAGTGTCACCCGCAATACGAATGTTGCCCAGCCTCAAGGTGCCAATCGTATAGACGACGCCGCCCACCCCCCCCATGGTGGCAAACAGTTCACCCTTGGATACCATTTCCAGCAGGTTTTCAAATTTATCCCCGTACACGAGTTGAATTCTGGGATAGTTTTTCTGAATGTACTCGTCGCCGCGCCATCCATGAATCATGCCCACCTTCTGATCATTGAGCGATTCGTAGCCCTTGAGAAAGGCCACATCGTTCCTCGACACAATCACTTCGGGCTCTCCGTACAAGGGCGGCGTGAAGTTCAAATATTCCGAACGATCCGGCGTCTGATTCAAAAACGAGAGGATGTCGCATTTTTTTTCTTTGGCGAGGATCACGCTGTCTGCCCAAGAAGGGGTGGCAATCAGCTCGAATTGAACGGGAACACGCTGTTGAATGAGCGCCAGCAACTCGGGCACGATGCCAATATGGGAACCGCTCTTGTCAATGGTCTCATAGGGCTCAAAGTCCCGATCCACGCACATGCGAATCGGGCCTCGGGTTTCCAGATAGGCCTCCTCTTCCAGCGTCAACACCACTGCGCTGGACGGTCGATCCGGCCTGCCAAAAAACCAGCGCGAAGAGAGATCTAAAAACTCCGCCTCCGAAACCACCAATAACGCTTTTTGGAGGATGTTGCGTAGCACCGGATTCTGTTTCGCCGTGGCCAAGCGCAGGTCAAGACTGAATTGGGAATCATGGACATCAAAGGCAGCCACCACATTCCCTAATCCTTCCCGGCGAATGACGAAATTTCCCACCTTGTCGCTGTCAATGGCCGCATCGACGCTTCCCGAAGAAACCGCACGCAGAATCGCAGTCGATTCATCCATCGGCACCAAAACGATGGCGGGGTATTTTTCTCGAAGGGCCTCTTCTTCGTACGCGCCACGAATGACGGCAACCCGTTTCCCACGGAGATCCTCCATCGATTGAATCGCCGATGTCCGGTCGCTTCGGAGAAACACCGTATCCGTCACGCGAAGATACGGCGATGTGAACAGCAGGAAGTCGTTCCGTTCCGGTGTCCGGGCAACGGCGGGAATCAAGTCCACCTTCTCCTCCCGTATCATGTCCAGAAATTGGTTCCACGTAGGTCCATAGGCCACCTGCACCTGAAAGCCCACTTTTTCGGACAGGATTCGAATCAAATCCATCGAATGCCCCACATCTTCGCCATTTCGTCGGTAGGAGAAAGGCGGCCAATTCATGTTGGGCACTCGCAACACCGGATGCTTCCGGATGTACTCCATTTCCTCTGCGGTCAACGCCAACGAATCTTCAAAATAGGCCGTCAACACCCCGATGGGATTTCCATCCTTCAGAATCGGCACTTCCGTACTCAAAGCCGAAAGCCGGACCTGCTCGGGAAAATCATCTCTGTCCATATGATGAAAGCCGTTCTCATCGCGCCAAAACACCAGTGTGGGCTCATTCAGGAGCATATCATACAAACGAACAGCGAGGAGCTTCGGGTTGGCCGTGGCCCCGTTTTGAAGGATTTTCAACAGGTGCGCCTGATCCATATCGTAAAAAGGCGTGGCAATTTCTTCCGCCAGTTTTTCGCCAATCGTCTGAGCCCCCCAGACCGGCAAGCACAAGGCCATCCACAGCATAGCCAGAAGGATGCCTCGTTTGCGGCATCGAAAACGGATGGATGATCGTTCTTCCATTTCCTCACTCCAGTTCGTCCGGCGCCAGCCATAATTCTTCGCGATCCAACGGCGTTTCGGCGGACACACGGAAATTCTTTGGCAGCCACGGGGTTTTCACGGGCACCTCGTTTGGAATTCCGACAGAATGAACTGAATGCGGTCGATTTGAAATATCGCCGCCGCCTCTTCCAATTCCCTCCCCAAACGTTCCCATTCCGGCAAACCCTTTTCTTGGCCCGCCACACGCAGTTTTTCACCCAGCGCCTTGGCCTGATTGATGCGGAGCGACTTCCTCAAGGATTCCACTTCCGCGCGCAAGTCGGGCGGGAGCTCCACATCCCTATCCGCGAGTGAGGTCCTCGCTTTCGCGGCGGGCATAGACTCCTCGCGGGACGGACTCAAAAAGGTTGCCACATCGCGAAAGGTCACCGTAAAGACACTCCCTTTCTGCGCGGGCGGATCGGAAATCGTGATCTCCCCATTCATCAGATGCGCGAGGCGGCGAGAAATGGCCAAGCCCAGCCCCGTGCCCCCGTATTTGGTGTGATCCTGTCCCGGCATCTGTTCAAAAGGACTAAACAGAATGCCCTTAAATTCATCGGGGATGCCGAGGCCGGTATCGGTGACGGCAAACACCCAATCGCCCCGATCTGCGCGCCCCGAGTGGCGCACACACGAAACCTTCACCTCCACCGAGCCCGTATCCGTGAACTTAATGGCGTTGCCGATCAGATTGACGAGGATTTGTCGTAGACGCGCCGGATCCAGCATGGCGCTTTCGGGCAAGTCGGGATCGGGAGAAATCACAAACACCAGCCCCTTTTCATGGACACGCGCGGAGAAAAAGAGACGCAATTCTTCCAACAAGCGAAGGGGCTCAAACAGCTCCATCTGAATATCCAACTTGCCGGCCTCGACCTTCGATAAGTCCAGAATGTCGTTCAGAATTCGCAACAACGTCTTGCCCGAATTGGAAATAATGGAAGCTTGATGCCGTGACCTCGCATCGGAAGCCTCCGCAAGCCAGAGATCGGCAAAACCAATAATGGCGTTCATCGGGGTGCGGATTTCATGGCTGATGTTGGCCAAAAATTCGGACTTCGCCGCATTGGCCCGCTCCGCCTGCTGCTTGGCATCGCGAATTTCCCGTTCGATTCGGTTTTGAACGAGCGCATCGCTCAAGATATTTCCGAGAATGCGAATCATTTCCACCAGATCCGAATCCAACGCACGTTTGGACTTCACGGAATCAAACCCGAAATAGCCCAAGAACTGATCGCCCTTCACCAGGGGAATGCCCAGCAACGACTGAATATGAAGGGCCTGCAACGCACGGCGATCCGTCGCAATCGCGTCCGGCATCTGCGCCACGTCGGCCACCAAAAGGGCCTTGCGGGTTCGAGCCATCCCGGCCAACCACGGCACCTTTTCGATGGGGAAGTTTTGAACCGCACCCTGAATCGGCGGCGTCCCTGGTGAACACCATTCATGGGTGTTGCTCAACTCTTTTTCATCGGCTGAAAACTGGAACAAGTACATTCGATCCACACGCAGAAATTCTCCGCATTGCGACAGCATCTGATTGATTTTGAAATCCATGTTGTCGGCGGTCGCCGTGATAAAATCAGAAGAAATCCTCGCCACCAACTCCTGCAGCGAACTCTTGAACTGCAACTGTTTTTCCAGGCGCTTGCGCTCGGTGACGTCGATGATCAGCCCCTCAACAAACTCGGGGTTTCCCGGGCCGCTCAAGACGGCCTGCCCCTGCTCGTAGACCCACTTTTCCTGCTGATCGCGAGTGAGAATCGGGTATTCCAACCGAATAGGCTCGCCCCGTTGAACAAGCTTCTCCCACAACTGCCAGATGCGTTCCCGCTCTTCCGGCACGATCAAATCACCAAAGGAAAGCAACTGGTTGCGCACCAACTCGTCGCTCCGATATCCCGTGAGGGATAAACACCCCTCCGAAATGAATTCCATCGTCCAGTCCCGATCGTAGCGACAGCGATACGCAATGCCCGGCAGATTGGCAATCAGCACCGACTTGCTACGCTCGCTCTCCCGAAGCGTCGCATTCACGTTGCGCATTTTCAGTGTCCAGAAGGTCGACAGCCCCAACACCAAGGCAAACGCCGCGCCCATGCGATACAACACGCTCAGATCCAGCGGCGGTACAACCACAATGTTGACGTGGCGATTGATAATTTCTTCGCGCTGACTCGGCGTGAGAGTGGCAATCCCTTTGTCGAGGATATCGCGAAGGCGGGGCTCTGATTTTAACACGCCAATGCACAGACAATTGGCAAACCCATTTGGAGCCTGACCCGCGATCTTCAGATTGAAAAGTCCCTCCTTGCGAATGGTGAAGGCGGCAACCGTCAGAGAGCGCAAGGCCAGATCGGCCTTTCGATTCGATACGGCCTGAAACACTTCGTTCTCCGTGGAGACGGTCATCACGTCCAAATTTGGAAATTCGCGCCGCACCAACTCCTCCGTCGACGTTCCCGAGGGAAGTGCAATCGTTTGTCCAATCAAGAGCGAGGCATCGGAAATAAAAGGATGTTCTTCGCGGGTGACAAAGACACTCGGATCTACCAGCAAAGGTTTGGTGAACACCAGCCATTCTTCACGCGCAGGCGTCTGATTCAAAAACGGCAACACCAGCACCTGCCCGGCCTTCGACAGCGCCATCGCCTCGTCCCAATCCTTCGGTAGCACCACCGTGAATTGAATACCCAGTTGCTGGGCCAACAAATCCAGTAAATCCGCTGCAATGCCCACATAATCGCCATTCTCATTCACATATTCGAACGGGCGCCAATCCGGGTCGGGACAGACGGTGATCGGCCCCAATTCCGCCAGATAGGCCCACTCGTCGTCCGTCAGCTCAACCGCCGCCGCACCCGCGAGCGTGGGCAGTCCAACGGCTAGCATCCACACAACCGTTTTCCACAGTGTGGAAAACTTTTTTCCACAGTGTGGAAAAATCAGCGCCCATTTTTCCATGGTGTGGAAAACTTTTTTCCAAGGTGTGGAAAACGGACGCCGATTCATGATGCGGCGTCCCGCTCGAGTTGGCTCAAAATGGCCTTGAGCTTATCAATCTGAAAGGTTTCAGCCGCTTGACACAATTGTTCCCCAATCGACACCAACTCCGTCAACTCGCGCAAGCGGCTGACGGCGAGTATTTTTTCACCCAGCGCGCGCGCTTGACTGACGCGAAGGCTTTTGCGAACGGCGACAATTTCGGCCATCAGGTCGGGAGTCAGAATCATCCCCAGTGAGTTGGCGAGCCCATCGGCCAACTGTTCCGGTGTACGGCTCTCGGACAGCATGGAATGAGGAATAAACCGGGAAATGGCGCGGATGAGGTCGGACTGGGACACGGGCTTGATGAGGTAGTCATCGAAATCGGCTTCATCGGGCTCAATCGGACGATTCATGGCCGAGGCGGTGACGGCGATGACGGGAAGTGGAATCGGATTGGAGGCATTGGAAAACACCTTGCGCAACGAGACGGCCAGCGCAAGACCATCCATTTTGGGGATTTTGATTTCGGTCAACACCAAGCCCGGACGGTGGAGCGTCGCTTGCTCCAAGGCTTGCTCGCCATCGGCCGCATCAATCACGGGAAAACCGAGCGGTTCTAGATACAGCCGCAGAAGCTCGCGGTGAGCCTCTTCTTCGTCGACGACCAGAACCAGAGGCTTATCCGTAAACACAATTCGCCGGGCCCAATCTTTGTGGGCCGAAGCCGAGGGGGTCGCCACGGTGGCGACGGGTACGTAAGCCAGCGCAATCGTGAAGATACTGCCCCGGCAGTTTGGATTGTCGCGGGCGGTGATGTCGCCGTTCATCAAGTGGGCCAGTCGCTGGGAGATGGCCAAGCCCAGACCCGTGCCTCCATATTTGGCGTGATCTTGTCCTGATGCCTGTTCAAAGGCTCCAAACAGACGTTGCTTAAAGTCCTCCGGAATCCCCTTGCCCGTGTCGGCCACAGCAATGCGCAGGTCGCAGCGGGATTCGTCATCAAATAGATGTCCCCCTTCCATCTGAACATCGACCGAACCGCGGTCGGTGAATTTGATGGCATTCCCAATCAAGTTGGTCAGGATTTGGCGCAGGCGGGCATGGTCGAGCCAAAGTCCTTCGGGCACATCGGGAGCAACCGAAAAACGCAGAGCAATGCCTTTTTCGGCGGCCCGTTGAGCAAACACGTGTTGCAATTCTTCGAGCAATCGGCGCGGAGAGCAAATTTCGGTTTTGATTTCCAGCTTGCCCGCTTCGATCTTGGACAGGTCGAGCACATCATTGATCAGGCGCAAGAGCGATTTGCCGGCCGTGGCAATCACGGCGGCCTGGTGGCGCTGGCGTTCATCGGGAATATCGGCCGAGAGCAAATCGGCAAAGCCGATGATGGCGTTCATGGGGGTCCGGATTTCATGGCTGATGTTCGCGATGAATTCCGATTTGGCAATGTTGGCGGCCTCCGCGCGAACGGCCATGTCATTGGCCCGCTCAATGGCGCTCTCCAAGGAGGCGTTGGTTTGGAGAAGTTGCTGCTCCGCATTCTTCCGTTCCGAGATGTCGCTGGAAACGCCAACCATGGACGAGTAGCGTCCTTGGGCATCCAACACCGGTGCGCCGTTGGCCGAATGCCAATGCCAGGAGCCATCGGCATGGCGCACCCGGTAGGAGGGACCTTCGATCACGTCCTTGGAGTGAATCATCGATTGAAGATACTCATGGCAGGCGGGCAAATCATCGGGATGCACAATGTTCTGGAAATTTGTTCCTTGAATTTCGGCAGGTTCATAGCCTGTCACGCGTTTCCACGAGGGCGAGGCATACGTGAAGATGCCTTCCGGCGAAAGATTCCAGATGAGCTCGGAAGAATGCTCCACCAGCAGTCGAAATTTGGTTTCGCTTTCTCGAAGCGTCTCTTGAGCCATTCGACTTTCTGTGACGTCGTCGATAAACCCTTCCATATACACGACTTTTCCAGAGGCATCGAGCACCTTGCGTCCCAGCATATTGAGGGTGATGAGCCCCCCATCCTTACGGCGCCACACCACGGAATCGCGATGAACCCAGCCATCCGTTTTCATCATGTCGTCGATGATTTCGGCGCGCACAGAAGGATCGGCATAGATCTGATGCCCCATGTGTGTGACGGAAGAAATCAGCTCCTCCGGCGAGTCATAGCCCAGCATGGTGGCCAGGGATGGATTGGCCGTGAGAAACCGCCCCGAAGGCAAAGAATGAAAAATACCAATCTGAGCATATTTGAATAAATTGCGGTATTGCTCTTCGCTCTTTTTGAGGGCTTCTTCCGATTGCTTGCGCTCGGTGATATCGCGAAGGGCTTCGATGGCTCCGATAATGTGTCCGTCCGGGTCGCGCAACGGAGAAGCCTTGGCCATCAGGTGAGCGCCGCGGCCTCCATCGAGCGCAGGACAAAATACTTCCGTGATGTAGGAAAAGCCTTCTCGCCGAACTTCAGGGTATTTCGAAAGAATGAGCGGATTCTCATCCCAAATCAGATCCAACAACGCCATTCGCCTTTCGCCATAGAAGGGCAAGGTATATTCATGGTTGCCCTTCCCTAGAATCTCTTCCGCACGGATGCCGGTCATCCGCTCCATGGCTTTGTTCCAGATGGTGATTTTTTTGTCAGCGTCGATGGCAAACGTGGCGTCGGGCAGAAAGTCGATCACATCACTCAAGCGCCGCTCCGATTTGCGCAGAGCCTCTTCCGCTTTCCGGCTTTTCTCCAAGGTCACCGACAACCGGCGATTGAGCATGTAGACATAGAATTCCACCACCACAAAGACGAGGAGGAGGATCAAGCCAAAGCCCAGAATGCGGTAGAACCAAGAGAGGTTCTGAATGTCCGGCTGATAGAGAAATCCCTTCAGCGAATAGGCCGCAGGGAGAAGCCCCAGCTCGGCATACGTGTCAGCGATGTGCCGCCAGCGCAACGGATTCATGTAGCCAATCTCGATCAGGTCGGGCTGTAGAAGCGGAATCATCTGGTCCGCCTCAAAATGCAAATAATCCTCTGAACTGTGGGGAGAATAGCGCTCCCGAATCAGATCGATCATTTTGTTTCGATGACTCCGAGCGTATTGCCACCCCTTCAGACTGGCGGCCCGGAACGCGCGCACCCGCGCAGGATGATCGAGCAATTCTTGTTCCGAAGTGAACAAGTTATCCCCGTAAAAATCGATTCCCGAGGAGCGTGGACTAAATGTTTGAAACAGATAGCCGGCTTGCAAAAAATAATACGGCTCATTGGAGATGTAGCCGGAAATGGCCTCGGCCTCCCCTCGCATCAACCCTTTCGCATCGAAACTATGGGACAACAGTTGAATGCTATCGAGAGGAACATTTTCTTTTTTCAGCAAGGCCAGCAGTTCCTCGGTCTGGGGCTCCAACATCAGACGCTTGCCGACTAAATCTTGAAGCGTGTGAACCTGGGGCGAAGCATAG
Source organism: uncultured Verrucomicrobiota bacterium (assembly GCA_964647595.1). Lineage (GTDB taxonomy): Bacteria > Verrucomicrobiota > Kiritimatiellia > CAIQIC01 > Lenti-01 > Lenti-01. The sequence continues at coordinate 19,669 of CAZYGH010000050.1, read as the reverse complement.
ATTTCATAGGGCGATTGTTGAAAGATCACGGCCAAAACCACGACGGGTTTTCCAGCGGCGCGCGACAACAACAGCCCACTGGTTCCTACCCCATAGTGGGCGCGACCTTCCACCACTTCGCCCACAGGATCGGTTTGGGGTGAAGCCTCCACAATCGTGACATCCAGCCCCGCATCCCGGTAATAGCCTTGCTCGATGGCGGCATAATAGCCCGCAAACTGAAAGGCGTGCGTCCACTTCAGTTGAAGGATCACCGACTCCAACGCCCATGCGGGTGAACCGACAAACCATAACGCCACGATTCCGATGCGGCCCCACCACAACAACCAATGCTGGAAGCCTGTATTCATTAGAATCCACCCCGTTCCATCGGTCAGCCGCCGCCAACCGAGAACGGATAGTCACAGGGGCGACCTCGGAAGCAGAATCCAAGGTGGTCGCCCTTCACGTCGTCGTAGTCAATTCCACGCAACGCCAAGGCGATTTTTTCGGCAGTCAGCGGCATGGTTTTGATGCGAACCCCGACGGCATTCTCAATGGCATCGGCGATCATCGGCGCGGCGGCCACCATGGTGTGCTCGCCCACGCCCCGCGCGCCAAAGGGTCCATCCGGCTGCGGCGTTTCCAAAATGATCGGCACGATTTCAAGCGGACAATCCAAGGAGGTTGGAATTTTGTAATCAGTAAAGTTTGGATTCAGCAAACGGCCTGACGAGGAAAATCGAATGTCTTCATACAGCGCCGTGGCCAGCCCTTGCACAATGCCTCCCACAATTTGGCCGTTGACGAGGTCCGGATTGATCGCCTTCCCTGCATCCACCGCCAGCGTGGTTTTCAGCACAGTCAGTTTACCCGTTTCCTTGTCGATCTCCACCACCACGCCCGCACAGCCCACCGTGTAGTGCACGTTGGGATGCCCACCTTGACTGGTCTCCGGATCGCCCAGCGCCGAGGTGAACTCCGGCATGAACATTCCCGTGCCGTGGATGGGACCGCCGACATAACGCCCATCGGGACGCATGATGCCATCGATGACAAACTGACGAAACGGTAGAGCAAATGCCTGATCCTTGAGGCTTTTGACGCATTCGTCTTCCAGATAGAGATCCGCGGCTTTCAGCTTTTTGGCGCGGGCCACCGTGGCGAGGAGCTTGGTCTTCACCTCTTCGGCGGCGGAACGGACGGCGTTGCCGCAGCTCCAGGTCACGTGAGAACCCACGGTTTGCCATTCGTAGGGATTGCGATCTGTGTCGGGCGTCTCCACGCGAATTTTGGCAACCGGAACCGTCAGCACTTCGGCGGCCACTTGCGCCATCACGGTCAGGAAGCCCTGCCCGATCTCCATGCCCGAAACGGTCAGATTCATCGAGCCATCTTCGTTGAACTTGAGGTATGCCGCCGAAGATGCATTCGGGGGCATAGCGGGCGCCTTCCAAAAACAAGCTAATCCTTTGCCAACGACACGATTCGCATTCTTACTTTTCTGCGCCTTGCCCCAACCGATTTCTTTGGCCACTTGATCGATTGCTCCCAACAAGTCGCCGGGATTCATCTTCGCGCCATAGGCCAGCGTGTCGCCTTCTTTGATCGCGTTGATTTTGCGGAACTGGACCGGATCCATGCCAATGGCTTTGGCCACACGAGTGATGTGCGATTCGAGCCCAAAGTGAAATTCGGAATAGCCGAAACCGCGATAGGCCCCGCACGGCGGCATGTTGGTGTAGACGCAAACAGAATCGATCTTCACGTTCGGCACACGGTAGGGGCCGGTGGCCGACAGCCCGACGGCATTGACGACGTTGGCGCCGTATTCTGCCGAAGCGCCCGCATCCCAGTGCAACGTGTGCTTCAGCGCGACGATCTCGCCGGTCTTCTTCACGCCCATCTTCACGCGGGCGATCACGCCCTGCCGCTGCGAGGTGTTCATGAATTCCTGCTCCCGCGTCCAGTTCAGCTTGACGGGGCGGCCTTTCATCGCAATGGCCAACACGGCGGCAATGATTTCCATGGAAACGCCCGCCTTGCCACCGAATCCGCCGCCGACATAAGGCGTCACGATACGGATGTCGCGGTGGGAAAGTCCAAACGGCTTCAACGCGGTGGCCATCACGTTGCGCTGAGCAAAAGGAGACTGGGACGAGGCCCACAGCGTGAGGCGGCCGGACAAATCGAACAACCCCGTCACCGCATGGGGCTCGATCGGGCAATGCGCGTAGCGAGGAACCGTATAGGTGTCTTCCAAGATATAATCGGACTGCTGAAAGCCTTTTTCCACGTTGCCCTTTCGGGTCTTGCGCCAGTGGGCAATGTTGGTGCCTTGGCGGGGAAAGAACCACGGCACCTTTTGGTAAGAGCCCAAGTCGGGGTGCAGAAGGACGGCATCTTTTTTCAAGGCATCGCCCAAACTCAGCACCGTGGGCAACGGCTCGTAGTCAATTTTCACCAACTTGGCGGCGCGCATAGCGGCCTCCGGGGTCTCGGCAATGACGGCCGCGATCTGTTCGCCGACAAACCGGACGCGATCCTGCGCAAAAATATAGCGGTCCTGCATGTACAGGCCGAACATGTACGGAAAATCTTTGCCCGTCACGATGCGAACCACGCCAGGCTCTTTCTCCGCCCTCGACGTGTCCACATTTTTGAGCTTCGCATGGGCATGGGTACTCTCCACCACCACGGCATGCAACAGACCCGCACCAAATTCCATATCATCCACGTATTGAGCCGCACCCGTCACCTTGGCGAGCCCGTCTACGCGAACCGATGAAGTTCCAACAATCCGGGTCGCGCTCATGGCCGACTCCTCCGAGGGGCGTTTTTTTTCTGATTTTTCTTCGCGACGGCTAACACCGCATCCACAATGGGTTCATAGCCGGTGCAACGGCATAAGTTTCCAGCCAACGCTTCACGAACCTCATGCTCGGTGGGATTCGGATTTTCGTGGAGCAATGCGGAGGCCGACAACACAACGCCAGGTGCACAAAATCCACACTGGAACACGTTGCGCTCCACAAAGGCGTTTTGCAGGGCCGTTGGCTTCCCGTTGCCAACGCCTTCGAGGGTGGTGACCGACTGGCCATCCGTCTCAATAGCAAGAATCAGGCAACTTCTCACCGCCTTGCCATCCAAAAGAACGGTGCAGGCTCCACAATCTCCTCGCCCGCAACCTTCCTTGGGCGTTTTGACTCCCAATTTTCCGCGAAGCACATCCAACAGGGTTTCGTTTGGCCGCACAACCACGTGACGAAGCTCGCCGTTCAACTGAAGTGCAATTTCCTTCATTGTCCACCCTCCTCCAGAATGTTGATTCCATAGTCGGCACCGCGTCCGGCCAAGCGTTCCGCCGCCAGTTGCACCGTACGCTTGAGCATCACACCCACCATGAGGCGGCGATATTCCATGGAACTGCGAATATCGGTGATGGGAGCCACCTCAGCCTCGGCGAGAACCATCGCGCTGGCCAACTGTTCGTCGGTTGGATTTTTCATCCCTTTGAGCAGGCGCTCCACGTTGGGGCCACGGATCGGAGTGGGTGCCACCGACCCGTAGGCCACCCGCCAAAGACCCTTGGCATCTACCCGAACCGCCACGCTGGCTTGCGCGAGATCTTCCCCCCGATAGCGTTTCAATTTGGCAAACGCTCCCGCATGTTTGGAAGTTGGAATGGAGATGCCGGTGACCACTTCACCCTTCGCCAACGCCGTGCGGCGAGGTCCTAAAAACCATTCCGTGGCAGGGATTTCCTTGGTCCCTCGCAAGGTGGCCACATGGATCGTGGCTTCGTAGACCAGGAGCGTGGGCCCACTATCGCAACACGGCACAGCCGAACAGATATTTCCACCGATGGTCGCACGATTTCGCACGCCCACCGAAGCCACCATGCCCGAGGACTCCACAAGCAAGGGGGCATGCTTGCGAACCAAGGACGACTCCACAATCTCGGCAAATGTGGTGTTGGCACCCAGCCACAGTGTGCCGGCTTTGACACGAATGCCCCGCAGTTCGTTAAGCCCTTTGATGTCGACCAACAGGCCCGGACTCACCGCGCCATCGCGCAGCCAAGCCACGAGATCAGTTCCCCCGGCCAACGAAACGGCACCGCCGGGCGAGTCTCCCGTCAACAATTCCAACGCCTCCTTCAAGACGGTGGGCTTGGCATATCCGAATTCGCACGCAATGCTCATGACTTCTCTCCCGTGGGCGATACGTTTTTTCCAGTTTTATTGGCAACTGCGAGCAGATCATCCACTTTGTCATCGACGAGAAGAAAACTGTCGTCCTCGTGACGCAAACCCACCAAGATGGTTTTGAACGTTCGCAGTAAAATGGAGGCGTCCAACAAAAAACTCATGTTTTTGATGTAATAGAGATCGAACTGCAGTTTACGGGCGGCCGCATCAAAACTAGCCGCGTACGGATAGCGGATCTGGGCCCACCCGGTCAATCCGGGCTGAACCAAATTCCGCTCGTTGTAAAACGGAATGAAGGCGGATAGCTTTTCTGTGAACTCAGGTCGCTCCGGACGAGGCCCAACCAAACTCATTTCCCCTTTTAAAATGTTGAACAATTGTGGAAGTTCGTCGATCCGCCATTTCCGCAGATAATAGCCAACTCCCGTCACTCGAGAATCCTGCTTGCTGGCCCAAACCGCACCATTCGCCTCCGCATCGGTTTGCATCGTGCGAAGTTTGAACAAGACATAGGGCTTGCCACCGAGCCCCACGCGCTTTTGCCGAAAAATAACAGGGCCGGGCGATGTCAGCTTGATCAACAGTCCCGAAAAGAGAATCAGGGGAATTCCGGGAATCAGCCCCACCAACGAAACGGCAATATCCACCACGCGCTTGATTTTTCGAATCTGCATCACAGAACTGTTCAGTGCCGCCGTCATCAACCATTCATCGTTGATATGCGCCAACGGAATTTCCTGAGCAAGTTCCTCGGAGATGGAGATGTAGTCCATGATTTCCACTCCCGCATAGCGAAGAGGTCGCAACTGCGGCATCAATTCATGGCTTCGCATGGGAGAAACCGATAGCAGGATCACCGAAATGTCATGTTCTTCAACCAGACGGCTCAAGCTCTCGGCAGAGCCCAACACGGGTGGGCCTTTCGCATAGGCCGTGACGGGAGAAGCCCCGCGCGTCACAAGCCCTGCCACCCGATATAAAGAGGAGGGTGACTGATTCAGAAGGCGAAGCATATCCGCCGCACGGTCGGGATGATCGCACAACAAGATGGCCTGCTTCAGAAATAGACCCCTTCGGACCAGCGCCAAAAACAGACGACGCAGGGCATAGGCCAACCACAAAATCAGCACAGAGGAAATAGCCCACACACCACGGCCAATGACCATTTGTGGCCGAGCATAGAGAACCAAGCCCGTCACACCTGCGGCAATGCTCACCACAACCAAAGGAAGAAAGTCAAAATCGACCCGACGGCTTCGCGTGGGGGGTTCATACATGCCGCCGGCGTAAAAAACCAACATATAGATGGCAACAGCGCCAACCAAAGCTCCGAAATTATCGAATAGATATTTCTCGCCCGCTTGGAAGCCGAGTCGCAGATAGACGGCTGCCAACTGGGAGCCGATGATGATCAACCAATCTCCCAAGGTCAAAAACAGGTGGCGGCTGGAAACCCGCGATCCACGATGAAAAATGACGACCACAGGAACTCCTTACAGGCAAAAGCCTTTCACCCCGTCTGGGTTTGCGTTCCGGACGGAGTGGATGGGGCCTCCTCCTCGTATCGATAATCGTAGCCATAATAGTGATAGTAGCCAGAGGCGCCATAGGTACCCATCCGGGTCAGGTCCAAATTGTTTAACACGCACCCGACCAACGTGGACCCCCGGGTGAGCAGTTGGCGCAAGGACGCTTGGACCAATTTGCGCGAGGTTCGCCCACTCCAGACCACCATCAATGTGGCATCTGCCAGAGAAGCAATAACGGTCGACTCCGAACAAGCCAGAAGCGGCGGCGAATCCAACACTACCAGATCATATTTCTTTGAGGCTTCGGCGAGAAATTCCTTCATCTCGCGACGCAACACCAGCTCAGCCGGATTATCGGGGAACGACCCCGTTCCCACCAGATCCAATCCTTCCACAGACGTATGCTGCACCACCTGATCCAGAGGGCAAACTCCAGACAAAATCTCGGTCAACCCACGGCCCGCCTGCAAGCCGAATACGCGATGCAAACCACCACGATGCAAATCCACATCCACAAGCAAAACCCGGTAGCCCGTTTGGGCAAAGCTCGTCGCCAAGTTTGCGCTGGTGGTGGTCTTCCCCTCCTTGGGAACGGCCGAAGCAATCGCCAAAATCTTAAACGGACGGCCCGACGGGTTCAGCAACAACGCCGATCGAATGTTTCGATACGCCTCGGCAAACCCGCTCGACATATCCACATTGCCAACCCAATACGATGCATCGCTCTCTTGCTTCCAGTGGGCCGTGGGAACCAGCCCCAAACACGGGGTGCCCACACTTCGCTGTACATCCTCTGGATACCGAATCGAATCGTCCATAAACTCCAGTGCAAAAATCAGACCTATGCCTAGCGCAAGACCAATCAAGGCCGCTAAGAAAAGGCTTTGCAAATTCCGAGGTTTAAGCGGTCCCCCCGGAATTATGGCGCGCTCCAAAATCCGCACAGAACTCATCTGAATGCCAGCCGTGATGTCCACCTCTTGAAGGCGATTAAAAATCAGATCGTACAATCCTTGCAAGCGATTCAAATTGCGCTGCAAACCGTCATATTCTTTTTGTTTTCGGTCAATTTCCAGCGCCTGCTCTTCCCACTCCGATTCCACTCGATGCGCGGCCTTTTCCTTGATGCTGAGTGCCTCCAATTGGGAATAGTACTGCTTGAGCGCAAATTGAATTTCAACTCGTATGGCATCCTCGTTCTTCTGCAATTTTTGTATGGTTTCCTGAATCAGGGGATGCTCGTCCTTATACTTCTTTCGGTACGAAATTAACTGGGCCTCCATGATGGCCGTCTCCCGCTTAAGAACATCCCAATGCGGTTGTTCCACCACGCCGTGTTCAATCAGGCTCTCCACACCTTCTTCCGGTGTTTCGCCCTGCTTCACAACCGATTCCGTTTGCGCTGCAGTCGCGGGAGTCGGCAATCCATACTCCAGCGTAGCCAACACCACTTCATCTGAGGCTTGAGCCAACAGGGGTTGCTGGGCCTCCATCAGCATACGCCTTGTCCGAAATTCAGCCGACTGTTGGGATAACCGGGCCAACAAGCCCGCAGCCACATTTCCGCGCTCCCGAATGCCGACAACGCTGTTTTCCCGAACAAAGGCCAACAGTTCCCCCTCCATCTCTGCAATCTTCTCGGCAAGACTGCCCGCCTGTCGGGAAAGGTTGTCGACGGTGTTTTGAGAAGTTCCGCTTCGCTCTTCTGACTTGTAATCAATGTAGGCATCCGCCACCGCGTTTGCGTAGTCGGCACAAAAGGCTGGCTCCAACCCCGTCACACCAATCGCCATAATCGACGTCATCCATACCGGATACACCGATAAGTTAATGTATTTGGATGAAAATTCTTGAGGCGAAAGGTTCAGTTTTTCTCTGGCACGGCGAATCACATCTCGACTCAAGATAATGTTGACTTGAGTTTGGGCAATATCGCCCATGAGGGTTTCCATGTCCCGTGACTGCAAATTCGCGGGAAGCGTCGCCGGTTGAACCAACTGGATTTTAGCCGTGGCTTGATACTCCGGCACCTGTTTGGCCATCAACACGAGCATGATGACGATGGACGTCATGAAGCAAAGGAGAAGCAACCACAGGCGCTTGGCAATAATGTAAAAATACTTCCGAATATCCAGGCCCTTGGGAGCTGCCGCATCGGGATTACCCATTTCGGAGGCAGGAGGAGGATTTATCGAATCCGGTCGTTTAATCATGTCACGCATGTCAGAGCCCCAACAGTCCTTTTTCTGGAACAATCACAACGTCCGCATCCTGCAGGGGAACATCCTCTTCAAAAGATCCAAGCTTCAAGATCCGACCCACATCCACGTACATCGTCTTTTTACTACCATCGGGGGCCGTTCGCTGAATCTGAACCTTGGATGGATTGGCATACTGCGTCACCCCTCCCTGGTCTAAAATTAATCGCGCGACCGTCGCATTAGGCCCTGGGCTCAAGGATACGGCACCCGGCTTGTTGACCTCCCCCAACAGATACAACTGCGCTCGAACCAAGTTATTGATGGAGGGAACAAAGAAAATATCTCCCTTCTGCATCGGCAGATTCATGCTCATGTCGGCCGCACTAAATAAACGACTCAGATCCATGGGGATTACGGCATACTCCCCATTCTGCCGCAGCCGCAAAATGCGGGCGCTACTCCAATCCGCAGATTCTCCCAACCCCCCCACTCGGGTCACCGCTTTAATGACATCCAAATCTTCGGTAAAGGGATGAAACCCCGGACTTCGCACCTCTCCTAATGCCAAGAATTCATTGCGTCCATCCTCCTCCCCCCGAGAGGGAACCACAATTATGTCGCGCGGACGCAAATATTGGTCCTTGGAAAAATCCATCGTATCCAGCATGGAACTTACATTCACCTCGATACTTTGCCGCTCCATGCTACCCCCCGGAACCCAGCGCAAAATCCGCACGCGATCCCCTGCCGCATTTTCAGCTAGTCCCCCCGACCTGGAAATGGCTTCCATTAGCGTCAGAATCGAGTCGCCCCGAAACGGCAAACTTCCCGGCGACCGAACCGCGCCCGTAATCAACACATCGCCTTCCACAAAGTTGGCAATGGAAATCGAAACATTGGCATCCTTGAAATACCGTTCTTCAAGTACCGACTCTAATTTTCTAGCTGCCTCATCCGACGTGAGTTCCGCAATGACAACCCGGCCCGCAAAGGCAAAATCAATCGACCCATCCCCGGCCACCGCATATACGCGGGACATATCCGGCTGTTCTCTCACCGAAATATTAAGCCTATCCCCAGCCAAAATCTGCCGACTAAAAGCGTCCGCCTTTTCTCCCGCCCCATAGGTCTCTGTTCCACAACATATTGACAAACCTAGCCATAGACGGGCAAAAAAACATAACAAACCCGCAAGTTGTTGTTTGCAGATACTCATGAGGGTGAATCTACATGAAAAAATCCGCCGGGACAATGGCGGATTTTTGAATTTTGATTTAGATGCAGCGTGGAGTCCACTTCTTAAAAGTCATAGTTCAACCCATAGGTGATCAAATATTTTTGGTTGGGTCCGTACTTGTGAAAGTTGGAGTCCTCGTACGTATAGGTATACGCAATCACCCGGGACAACTTTCTCGACAATTGACGCGTGTGGTCCATCCCGAACGTGAGCATGGGCGTATTTTCCGTCTCACCTCCACCGTCCCCCAAGGGAGTGCTGGTTTCATAGCTGGCACCCAAATTCATGGACAGATTATAGAAAATGAGATCACTCACGCCAAAGCTGTACCCGAAGGTTGTTGTCTCGGTTTCCGCCGTCGATCCAAAGGTCGCTTCAGGCTCCTGAGTAAACGTTAGGGCATGGGTGGCCCGTGGTCCGATCTGCTGGGATAAGCTGATGTTGTAGGTGAAGCCCACCGTGTCCTCATCAATGTCGTCCGTCCACTCCGCGCTACCAGCCAACAAAACGGTTTTGGTCAACTGAAGCTCATCTGAAACCGTGATGGTATGAACAGGCCCCCACGTTTTGGTCACCGTTCCATCTGCCGCCGTCTCTTCTGTGTATTCAACACCCAGCGAGTACGTAATCTTCGGATGGGCCAACAAGTCAACTGGGATGGCCCCGGAAATGCCAAATTCGTTTTCCGTGTCGTCCGTCTCCTCACCCGAAGGCGAGTACAGGGTCTCCGTTCGGGTCCAAGTATAATATAATCCGCCCCAACTAAACAGGCGAAGGTCGGCACCGAAATTGAGTTCGTTTTCTTCCGTTTGCTCTTGGCTTTGAATAAACAACGTGTCCGTATTCTGCAGGGTACCAAACAAACTTAATCGCGACACGTTGTCCAGATACGCGCCAAACATCAGGACAGTTTCGTCTTGGTCGCCATCTTTGTACTTTTCGTAATCATGCCTCTCGCTAGAAAAATTAGCAGAGGATTCCAGCCGCACTTTCCGATAATTCCAATTGGCCAACAAATCGGCGTTTTGAGTCAGAACCGGATCCCGACTCACGCCTCCTGGAATATATTCGTCTTCCACCCCATCCACAGAATAGTCCACCCCAGCCATTCCGCTCAAGGTGAGGCGCGGGTGAGTGGTTTGGAAGCCGATATTCGCATTGTATACCGCCGTGTCCAAATCGCTTCTCACAAAATAATCTTGATAGGCTAGGCCCGCCCCCACGTTCACCATGGTGCTTGGTCGCATCGGTGCCGACTTCGAACTCAAGTTCAATCCCGGCATCCAGTAAAAGTCGTCCTTCTGCAGATTCGGGTTTTCCTCTTCGGGATAAGCATCATCCACATTGCTGTCGTAGGCCACCAGCGCCGTCCCTTGAAGCTGCATGTCAAACGGCCCCAATCGAAAGGTTTGCGAAATGGCTTCTTGCGCAAATAATGAAAACCCAGTTGCCAGTGCCCAAAAAATACCCCCGCCCAAGGGAAGTTTAAGCTTCCGATCGGTCGGGGGATATGGGTACCCGTTCATCTGGGAAAGTTTGCTCATTGCAGACCCGCCCGCCACCCAGAAGAAACTGCATCCCGATGAAACAGAATTCCTCTAGGCGAACGGCTGAATGGTCATCGGTCGGATGACTTGTTAGGATTGTACTCGATCACGGCTGGCGCAGGTCTTCCAGTAAAGTCTCCCGGTTCTCCCCATTGCACCACTTTTCCATTCTTGAAATACACCCAATATGTCTTGGGCGTCCATGTAAACCACGGTGGCAAATATTCCCACACTTCAGACCATTCTTCACCTTGATACACCTTGGCCGCCCGAATCGTATAGGGTTGCCCAATGGATTCTCGAACGGCTTCGGGTTCCATGCCCAACTGCAACTTGTCCACATTCACGTTCCAAGACGCGCAGGCGCCCAGAACAAGCGTCAACACCAATCCGCCTAGGATTTTACTTGCACTTCGTATCATCGGCACTCTCCCTATTGTGGAAGTTTCGTCACAATCCAAACAATATTTCGACATCGTGCCACATTGAAAAGGCTACTGGCAAGCAAAACGAAATATCAAGCCGCCATTCCACCATTCCAATCTGCACATCATTTCTTCAACGCTTTGATCATCTCCGGCACCACCTGAAACAAGTCGCCCACGATGCCAATGTCGGCCACGCCAAAAATGGGCGCATCGGGGTCCTTGTTGATCGCAATGATGGTATCGCTGCTGTTCATTCCAACCAAGTGTTGAATCTGACCCGAAACGCCGCAGGCAATATAAATCTTGGGACGCACGGTCTTTCCGGTCTGACCCACCTGATGAAAACTCGAAATCCAGCCTGCATCCACGGCCGCCCGGCTCGCGCCCACCGCCGCACCGCCCAGAGCGTCGGCAAGCTCCGCGAGCAACTTAAAGTTTTCAGGGCCGCCCAAGCCACGCCCGCCTGTCACGATGAACTCCGCTCCAGCAACGTTCACCTCATTTTGCATGGCGTTGACGACTTCCACCACTTTGACCAAAGGTTCTTTCAGTGTCATCGACTCTTCGATCAACTGCCCCCCACGCCCGGCCACCGGAACCGGTTGCTTGAACACTTTGGGACGAACCGTCGCCATTTGAGGACGATGATCCGGACAAATAATGCATGCCATGATGTTGCCACCAAATGCCGGACGGGTTTGAAGCAATAGGCGCTTCTCCATATCCACATCCAGTTCCGTGCAATCTGCCGTCAATCCCGCATTCACCTGAATCGCCACGCGGGCAATAAACCCACGCCCCATACTAGTCGCACCGGCCAGCAAAACCTCGGGTTTGTACTTCCGGATCAATGCGCTCATGGCTTCGGCATACGGCTCGGCGGTATAGGCGGCCAATGCCGGATGATCCACCACATAAACCTTGTCCGCGCCATGCTCAAACAAAGTGGTCGCGCAATTCTTTACCTGATGCCCCAGCAAAACGGCACACAATTCCACGCCGAGGCGATCCGCCAATACTCGCCCTTCCCCTAACAATTCAAAGGCCACTTCCTGTACCTTGCCACCGCGCTGTTCTGCAAAAACCCACAGTCCTCGAAAGGCATCCAAGGCACCCGCTTCCACTTTCTTCTCAGCCACTTCCATTTTGAGTGCATCCGCCGGGCAGGATTCCAAACAGGCCCCACACGCCGTACAGGCTTCGGTAACCTCCACCTTGCCATCCGTCCGTTGCACCAGCGCACAGAAAGGACATGCCGCAACACAAGACCCGCAACCCACGCAGGCTTCCAAATCAATTTTCAGGCCCATGACCGACTCCTCCTAGACCAACTTGCGCTCTTTGAGCAAATCCACCAATTTCTGCGCCATAACAGCCGCCTCTTCGCCCTGCCACTTCACACCGCCCGTCTTGGGCGGCGGCGAAAATATCTTCACCACTCGGGTGGGCGAAGCGGACAGTCCCAATTTGGAAAGGTCGGCTCCCGACGCCTCCGCCGTCATCGGAACAATATTCAATTTCTTGGCCGCCATTTTTCCTCGCAACGAGGCCATGCGAGGCACATTGGCCTCTTTCAGCACCGTCAGCGCGCAAGGAAGCGCCACTTCCAACTTCTCAAAGCCATCTTCAAACGCACGCTCCACCACCGCTTTTCCATCCGCAATCTCAATCTTTCGAGCATATGCAATGCACGGAATGCCCATCCAATCGGCCACACCCGGCCCCACCTGCGCGGTATCGCCATCAATCGCCTGCTTGCCAAACAGCACCAAATCCGCCTTCTCCAGTTTGGCAATGGCCGTGCTCAACGCATAGCTGGTCGCCCACGTGTCCGAACCTGCAAAGGCCCGATCGCACAACAACACGACCGCATCCGCACCGCGCCCCACCGCCTCCTTCAGGATCTCCGCCGCCTGGGGCGGGCCCATGGTCAGCACGGTCACTTTCGTTCCCGCATGTTTTTCCTTCAACTGAAGCGCCATTTCCAGCGCATTCTCATCAAAGGGGTTCATAATGGATTCCACCCCATCGCGCACCAGCGTATTGGTCTCGGGATTGATCCGAACCTGTGTCGTGTTGGGCACCTGCTTGACGCAAACTACAATGTGCATCTTTTTCTCCTGAAAAAGGTCAGGGGCCAAAACCCCTGACCATCGTCTTGATCCGATCGAATCGCTCCTCTTTAGGACTTGGCGACCGCTCCATATTCCTTGTTCAACGCCAGCCCGATGATATCGCGCTGAATCTGATTGGTGCCTTCATAAATCTGCAAGATTTTGGCATCGCGCATCATTTTTTCGACGGGATATTCCTTCATGTAGCCGTAGCCGCCAAACACCTGCACGGCATCGGTCGTGACCTGCATCGCAATGTCCGAGGCATAGACCTTGCACATCGCGGAGAACTTAGAGTAATCCTTTGCGCCGCTGTCGATGGTTTTGACCACGGCATAGGTCAACGCGCGGGCCGTCTCAACCTTGGTGGCCATGTCCGCCAACATCCAGCTCAGCCCTTGGTTGGCAATGATCGGCTTACCGAACTGTTCGCGCACCTTGGCATACATCACGGCCTCGTCCAGTGCTCCCTGCGCCAGCCCCACGGCCTGCGCCGCGATGCCCGGACGCGACACATCAAAGGTTTTCATCGCCCAGATGAATCCCGTGCCTTCGCGGCCGATGAGATTCTCCACCGGCACTTCGCAATCCTCGAAAATCAGCTCGCGCGTGGCACTCGCCCGAATGCCCATCTTGTCTTCCTTTTTGCCGAACCGGAATCCCGGCATGCCTTTTTCCACAATAAAGCAACTCACGCCCCGCGCACCGCGATTCTTGTCGGTCACCGCAAAGACCGTGTAAATATCCGCCTCGCCGCCGTTGGTGATCCACTGCTTGGTGCCATTCAGAATATACTTGTCGCCCTTCTTCACCGCCGTCGTGCGAATCGATCCCGCATCCGATCCCGCGTTCGGCTCCGTCAGCGCATAAGCCGCCCACTTTTCGCCGCTGGCCAAAGGAGAAAGATATTTTTTCTTCTGCGCATCGCTGCCCCCAATCATAATAGGATCCGCTCCCAGCCCGTTGGCCGCATACGACACCGACACGCCAATGCAAATCCGGCTGAGCTCCTCCACCGCGATCAGATTCGGCAGGCTGTCGCCCTCGAACGTCCCGCCATATTCCGTCGGAATATATAGGCCCATCAAATCCATCTTTCCCAGCTCCCGCAAAATCTCGGTGGGGAAATGCCCCGTCTCGTCCAACTCCGCCCGAACCGGCTTCACGCGCGACACGGCAAATTCTCGCACCATACTGCGGATTTCCAGCGCCAATTCCGACAACCCATAATTCAATTCAGACATCTTACGCTCCTTGCTTGCGGTTCACATTTCAAAAGGCTTGGCCGCGCAATATGCCAGCCCCTCTCGCCCGATGCAACCCAAAGAATCGGAATTCTTCGCAAAAACCGTTGACATCCACCGTCCTGCCGCTACTATGGCCGGACTTTTGAAATTAGAGGAGTAGAGATCATGGCCAACATCAAGAGCGCCGTCAAACGCGCGAAAACATCTGAGAAATCCCGCCAACGCAACATGCAGACCAAAGGCGAAGTCAAGACGTTGCGCAAGAACCTGCTAGTGGCAGTTGCCCAACCTGCCGAACCCAAGACGAAGGAAGCCTTCCAGGCCTTCTGCTCCGCTCTCGACAAGGGCGTCAAGCACGGCATCATCTGCAAGAACACCGCCATCCGGAAAAAATCCCGCGCCGGTGCTCTCTTGCGTAAGGCCGTTGCCGCCAAGTAATTTTCTTTCGGCCCCCAAGCCACCCAACCTCCCCCGCCCGCTCGCATGAACTGGCGGGGTGTTTTGTTGCCCTTATTCCGCCGCCGCCGACTCCCTCACCCACAGGAGGACTCGAGTGGATCCATACGTTTTGTCACGAGCCAGACGCCAGCCCGTCAGCACGGGCAACGGATCGCGCCCCTCGGTCTCAAAAACAAACACGCCGCCCCTTTTGACCCAGTTGTTCCTTGCCAGCAAATCGGCGATTTTCTCTAGCCATTTCCCCTCGCGCGCCTCGGCATAGGGCGGATCGGCCAGCGCCAAATCGAACTCTTTTCCTGCGCAGGGAAACCCCAACAACTTGAACACGTCCGACACCAAAACTCGGCCCGCCGTCGAAGGCACACCCAGCGCCTGCACATTATCCCGCAGGGCCCGCAGCGCATTCTTTCCACTCTCCACCCACTCAATCCACGCCGCCCCCCGGCTCCATGCCTCCAGCCCCATCGCCCCCGTTCCCGCAAACAGATCCAGTACACGCGAATCGGGCACCATCGCCGCCAGCGAAGAATAAATCGCCGCCCGCACCTTGTCCTGCGTCGGACGCGTTCCATCCGCTGGAACCTTCAGCAAACGCCCGCTATGCTCCCCGCCCGTGAGTCTCACGTCACGATCTCCGCCGCCCACTCGCAAACGGCTCGCGCCAAACTCTCCTCGCACTCCTTAAAACTATGTCCAGTGCCCGGAATCAAAATCTCATCAAAATCCGCCGAAGAAGTCTTGCGCCTCAACCGTTCGAGCATCTCCGCCGGCGGAATCGCCGCAAACTCTTCTTCTTCGCCAAACACCGCCAGCACCGGACACTTCACACGCCGGAACTGAGTCAGCGGCCCCTCATAGCGAAAAACATTGGCCTCCACCGCACGCGCGTCCGCAAGGCTCAAAAACCGCTCCGCCGTAAAACGCTCATACAAGCCCGTCACCCCCACGTGCCCCTTGCCATCCGCCACCTGTTTTCTCGCCCACGCCACTTTGGCATCGAATCGCCGCCCCAAATCGCGCATCAGAACCGCATAATCATCCGCCGGTGCCAACAACACCAGCCCCGCGACAGATCGATACCGCTTCATCGCCTGCCCATACACAATTTTTTGACACCCCGTACTGTGCCCCACGAAAACTATTTTTGTGTGCCCCTGACGCCGCGCAAAATCAACCGCCGCATCCAAGTCCCCCAAACACGTCCGGAACTTCTCGTCTTCCGTTCCGCTCTCCGCGCCCCGGTTATTAAAGGACAAAATCCCCAGCCCATGCACCGGCGCCGCCTCCAGAAAGGCCTTTTTTAATGCCGACCGATAAAAATTGCTCCCCATTCCATGAACCCACACCATCAGCGGCGCACCCTTTTCAGGTGCCGCCCGGTAAAACCCATCCAGCATTCTCGTTTTGCGTTCCCCCGCCGCCGGAAACGCCACCAACGAGCCTTCCACCGCCCAATCCGCCTTGTCTTGTCGATTCCCTTGCATGTTGTGGATCCTCTTCATATCATAGAGCCTGTAGTTAACGCCATGAAAACCCTGCCCCATTTTTCGTTGGTCGCGCGAATGGCTCTCCACGAGAATCCTTCCCACCCTCAAGGGTTCGGGGAATGGTAGCCCACCCCCGCCTTCTCCTTCTGTTCTCCCTCGCACTCCTCTGCGGATGCGACCGTGTGCCATCCACGAATCTCCATGCCCGCGCCGATCAATTGCGAACCGCCATTCTGGCCGAAACGGGCGACACCAACACCACGCTGATTGTCGATCACGGCAACATCCACATTCGGTCGGCTGGGCAAACCATCACCGTCAATCAAACCAAAACCTGCAATAGGCCCGAATCTCTCCCCGCCGACATCGTCCTGCCCGACGACGCCCACTACCACTTGTGGACCGAAGCCCCTCGCGGTTCCACGCTCTCGTTGCTCACCAATCTTCAGCCAGACGCCTTGGCCGACTACTTTCGCCAACAGTGGCCCTCCCACTCCTGGCTGCTCCTCTCCGATGTGCAGGCCGACACCTTGCGCTGCCTCACCTTTTGCAACACAACCCGCCAAGTCGCCATCACCATTGAGCCCGACCCCGAAAGCGACCCCTCCACCCGCGCCCTTCTGTTTATTGAACCGTTGTCGAAAATCCATTCACCATGAAATCCACGCTCCTTCTCTTGCTCCTAGCCTTTCCCTTCATCTCGCTGGCAAAACCACCCAATCCCCCTCGCCCTCCCGAGGCCGTGGACATCGCCCCTGAAGCCGTCGATCGCACCTCGCTCCTGCCCGCCGATATCGCCCTCCTCGACCATCCCGATTTCAAATGGAAACATTTGCAAACTCCCCATTTCATCCTGCACCACGACCAAAAAATATTTGCCGCCAAAGTGGCCCGCCTCGGCGAACAGTTCTATGCCGCCATCGCCGACGATCTCCCCAACCTGCCAGACCGCGTCTCCCCCACTCGCTCCCATCTGTTCATTTTTCGCGACCCGCGCGACTGGCAAAACCTCCTTCGCCAGACGCCCGACCTCGACCCTTGGGCCGTCTCGTTTGTACGCGGCAACACCCTCTACCTACAAGAAATGGGCACCGCCACCTCCGACAAAATGGACCTGCTGGCCCACGAAATGACCCATCTCGTCTTCAACCGCTTTCTCCAAATTCGCCTGCCCCTCTGGCTCAACGAGGGCCTCGCCGAATATTACGGCGAGTTCGCCTATCGCGCCGCTCGCGGCATGGGCCAAGGCCGCAACAACGCCTTTCGCCCTCTGAAAAGTTGGACGCCCCTCCCCGACTTGTTGAATGCCACCGACTATCCCGCCACCACCGCCGACGTCTCCCGCTTCTACGCCACCAGTAAATATATGGTGGGCTTTTTAATCCTCCGCTTCCCGCGCGAAAAATGGAATGGGTTTTTCAACCGAGTGCTGGCCGGCCAACCGCCCCTCCCCACCCTCCTCGACACCTACGGCTGGCCCACCACCGAAGCCCTCGAAAAAGACTTTTCCCGCTTCGTGCGCTGACCGTCCCTCGCGGACGACTTGAATCCCCCGATGCGGTACGGTACAGTCCCTCCCCTATGATTAAAGTGAAACAATCCGATTTGTCCGCCATCGAACGACGCCTCGTTCAAAAAGCCATTGACGTTCGCGAAAAGGCCTACGCCCCATTTTCCCACTATAAATGCGGTGCCGCCCTCCTCGACATCCGCAACAAAATCCACGTCGGCTGCAACATCGAAACCATCGATTTCACCCTGACCACGCACGCCGAAATGGACGCCATCAACGGCATGATCAAATCCGGCGTCTTCAAGCTCAAAACCATCGCCTGCGCCGTGCAAGCCGGCAACGGCTTCGCCCTTCCCTGCGGCCTCTGCCGGCAAAAAATCCGCGAATTCGCAGAAGGCCCCGAAGCCAAGGTACTCGCCATCAATCTCAATCAACGCGGCGGCATCCGCCACATCAGCCTCACCACCATTGGCGAAATCTATCCCCTCTCCTTCACTTCCGACTGCTTGGTATAGGCCGTGACAAAACTGCCCCCCCTTCCCGCGTTCATCTTTGACATGGATGGCGTAGTCGTCGACTCCAACAACCTGCATGTGGAATCTTGGAAAGAAGTCGCCCGACGTCACGGCTTCCCCTGCACCGACCCCGACCACATTGGAAAATGCGGCCTGCGAACCACCGCCGTCATCCGCGATTTGCTCCGCTGGCCCGTGTCCGAAGACGACGCCGCCCGCATCGGCTTCGAAAAAGAGGAAATATATCGTCAGTGGGTTCGACAAGAAGGCATCGGTGCCATCCCCGGCGTGTTGGAATTTCTCGCGCAAGCCCGCGCCTTGGGGATCCCGTGCGCCATCGGCTCTTCCGCCCCGCGCGAAAATGTCGACATCTGCCTCTACGCCCTGCACCTGGAAAATGTATTTTCTGCCACCGTTTCCGGTGCCGATGTCCAACACGGAAAACCCGCACCCGACATCTTTTTGAAGGCTGCTGAAAACTTAGACATTCAACCCCACCAATGCCTTGTCTTTGAAGACGCACCCGCTGGCATTGTCGCCGCCCACGCCGCCGGCATGAGAGCCATCGCCCTCTTGACCAGCCATACGCTAGACGAAATTGCCGCCGCCGATACCATCGTCCCCAACTTCACCGCCCTCCATCCCCAGTCCGTACAAGCCGATTGGCGCACCCTATAGCCCAATAATATCAACCGCAAATTGAGCGGTGATACCTAAAAATGGCATGAACAGAAATTTAATATCATTACACCCCGTGCCATCATTGAAAAGTTCAAAGCCAGCCCGATACTCGTCATTCATTTGCCCACCACCGATGCCCGCCAATTGATTCTCCCCCCCGCACATTAAATGCCCGTCAAAAATTGTGGAGCAAACCTTAGACTCCATTTAACCTGACTTCCCCAGCCATTTTGAAAAACCCTAGCAAAAAGTTCTTTTTGGGCCTAAATGTAGCAAGTAATATATTGAATATTCTCAAGAATTACAACTTAGATGCTTGGTCTCATATCGTATGTTGTAGCTCATGTTTGTACAGAAAACCATTTCTCGACAGGGATCTAAGCGCTACACGTCCTATTTGGTCCGGGAGTCTTTCCGGACCCCGGCGGGACCCCGAAGGGATGGGAGGGTACATCGTGACCCCCCTGGGGTGGTGAGAGAGGCGCATAGTCGCGCAAGTACTTGGGAAGGTCAAGCGGTGG
>CAZYGH010000049.1:0-31338 GCA_964647595.1 uncultured Verrucomicrobiota bacterium | reverse complement strand
TACGAAATGTCCGTTTTGAAAAGAAAGACGGACGGTTCATAGAACCGTCCCTACCTAGGAATGGGACACAAAAAATCCCCGGCCGGTTTCCCGGTCGGGGATCGCTTTCGCTCTTAGGCGAAGATTAGGAACGACGACGGCGAATCGCCATCACCAGCGCGCCCAAGCCCAACAGGCTCATCGTCGCGGGTTCGGGAACCGCCGCCGGGAACTGATTGGCCATAGGGGCTTGAAAGCCGCCAGCGCCTGGATTTACTTCTGGATTAACCATCTGAGGGGGCAACGCAGAAGTCCATCCTTCATTATAGGTGAACAACGGGCTGTCATACCAGTAGGTCCCCTCAGCAGGAGTGCCTTCGAACACACGCTGATATACGGAACCCGCTGTGGCCCATCCAGAATTCTGATACGTCGTGGTTCCAGAGAGACCCACACGCAACATGAAACTATCCCAAGTTGCGCCATCTTCAGAGGAAACTCCACCACCTTGAGCAATCGTCCGAGTGGCCCAGACGGCATCATCTTCCGTCACATAGCCACTTGCAGACGTTGCGAGACTCGGCGGGTCGATCGTGCCATTGGCACCCGAATAGACGAGCTGCCAAATCACACTATAGCTACTCAAAATGGCATTGTTGCCATCTGTGATATTTGGGGCCGTGTGTGTATATCCACCCCAACCGGACTCCCACTGAATGCCCACGCCAGCCATGGCCACAGAGGCCATTGCAGCAACCACCACCAAGCTTATAAGAAACTTTTTCATTTATCCATCCTTGTTCGTTGTTTTTAAAGTATCAGGTTCAGTTCGTTCTTGTCTAGGGCCAAGTGTATGGCTTCATGTTGGTCCAAACAGAACCAGCGCCAGCGTCTTGCAGGAAGAAGCCTTCGCCAGCCTGAACAGTCTTGGCCAATGCAACGGAACCCCAAACGCCTTTACCACTCTTCTGAGATCCAACCCAACCCTGCGCCGCAGAATCCCAGAAAAATGCAGTTGACAAATTTGCAGCATTCGCCGCGATGGTTGTGTTCGTAAAAGAAACATCCACCGGATAGGGATTGCCCAAGGCTGCCAAGGCACCGCCACCCTGAACAGCACGAGTTAAACTCGGTTCATCCGGAACTTCACCAGTAATGGTCACGGCTACATCACTCACCTGCGCCGGGGGAGACTGAAGGAAAAACATTTCGCCAGGAAGAATCTGTTTAGCTAATGCAACCGAACCCCAGACGCCCTTACCGCTCTTCTGCGCACCATCCCATTTCTGTCCAACTGGATCCCAGAAAAATGCAACCGACAAGTTCGGCATTTCTGTAGAAATGGACGTATTGGTGAACATCAAGCTACCAGCAGTCATGCTGTTTAGCGGATGAGCAACCGCTGCAAGCTTACCAGCCGCGGGAACGGTGCGTTTGATGTATCCGACGGCGTTGCCGCTCAGAACTTCTGTTTGGGCCGAGGCGACGATAACGGAAGCCGCGAGGGCTCCGGCGATCGCGATCCACAGTGTCTTTTTCATTTGGTTCTCCATTTTATTTCTTTTTTTAAATCACACACTTCGGAAGAACTCCATTTCTTCCACTGGGGATAAGGTACTCCGGGAGGGAACTAGGTGTCAACACCTAGTTGATTATTTTTTATCTTTTTTTTCAGTTTTATCTGATTGCAGGACATTGAATTATAAATATTTAAGTTTTTCAGGGCATCAGAAAGAGCGATTTTTTGCCACAGAGAGCGCAGAGAGGCACAGAGATCCGATCCTTTTCTCCTCTATAAACTCGGTGTTCTCTGTGGCAAATCTTCCGGGGTTTTCATTCGTGGCGGAGAGAGAGGGATTCGAACCCCCGTCCCGCTTGCGCAGGATCCGGTTTTCAAGACCGGCGCGTTCGGCCACTCCGCCATCTCTCCAAAACCAACGCGATGCACTGTAGCGCATGGATCGGTGTGTTGCCAAGTGGCATCGCTTGAAAAGTTCACGGTTCAAGGTTCAGGGTTCACGGTTCAGAGGTTTGAAATCCCCAACCGTGAACCTTTAAACTGTGAACCTCGAACCTCTGTTCAGGGCTTTTGTTCGAAGACGGTAGGGATGCCCGCCTCTTTGGTATCGCCGGTGATCCAGCTTTTGATGGGCGGGACGAGGTGGCGGACGCTATCGCGAAAGGTCAGCAACAAAAACAGCGCGATGAAGAGTACGGCGAAGGTATTGGCGAGGGCGTTGATGAGTTTGGGGTGCGCGGGGCGGCGGGTGATCATTTCCCACAGGTTCAACACAACGTGGCCGCCATCGAGAATGGGCAGCGGCAACAAATTGATGATGGCCAGATTGACGTTCAGAAATCCGGTGAACCAGATGGCGAGAATGAAGCTGGATTTGATCATGAGCCACAGCATGAGCAAAATGAGAATGGGCCCGCCCACGGCACCCGCGGCAGCTCCTGACGTGGAGGGCGTGGTGAGGGCGTGCAGGAACGAAAAGATGGCGGCGGCATGGCTGCGCACTTGCGTCCACGGCGTGGGATGAGAGAGCGTTTCAAAATCCATATCGCCGATGGTATTGAAACCGATGCCGATGAGGTGGCGCTTCAAGCCCTCGTCGTAGCGGGATTCCACGGGGGCGGAAAGGAGTTCACTGCCGCGACGAAATTCCAGCAGGCAGGGGCGCCCTGCGGCGGCTTCGACCCTCTGGCTGAGGTGGGCGCGGCTATAGATTTTATTTCCGTCGAACCGGAGCAGTTGGTCGCCGGGAAGCAGGCCGGCGGCTTCGGCGCCAGAGTTGGGATAGACGGAGGCGACGAGGCAGGGATCCATGCCTTCGATGCCCGGCAGGAGGCGAACGCCGATGGTGGCTTTTTCGGCCTCGAAGGAGTAGTCGCGTTCTTCGCCGTCGGTTGTGCGGACGTGCAGGAGGACGGTATCGCTGGCGCCGAGCGCAATTTTTTCGGAAATATCGATCCAGTTGCGAACGGGCTGACCATTGACGGCGATGATTTCGTCGCCGACGACAAGGCCCGTCGACCAAGCGGGGCTGTTGGTAGCGATATAGCCCACCACCCCGTTCTGTTCTTGAAGCGAGGAGGGCTTGCCGATGATCCACACGAGGGTGGCCAGAAAAAATGCGAAGATCACGTTGCCCAAAGCGCCGGCAATGGAAACGATGATTTTTTTCCAGGGGGCGATTCGGGGAAGAGAACGAGGGGGGGAGAGCGGACGGTTCGTAGAACCGTCCCTACCTTTTGCCGATCCTTCCTGAGGTAGGGACATTTCTACGAAATGTCCGTCAGAAGAAGATGATGAGAGCGGACGGTTCGTAGAACCGTCCCTACCTTCGGACGATTCTTCGAGGAACGAGTTGGGATCCATCTGCGGCAGGGCAACATAGCCGCCCAGCGGGAGCCAACCGATTTGGAAGGTGGTCTCCCCCACTTTGCGTTTCCAGATGGCCTTGCCCATGCCGATGGAAAACACGTCGGCAACCAGCCCGAGGGCGCGCGCGGCGAGAAAGTGTCCAAGCTCATGCACAAAAATGCTGAGACTGAAGAGGAGGATCATGGCCAAAACGTACAAAATCGACATCATGTGCATCTTTCGGAAAAGGGACGGAATATCCAATATCCAATGTTCAATATCCAATGTTCAAGGGAACAGTGGTTCACGGTCGGGGAGAGATAGTGCTTGGGTTTCGGGTTTTCTTCAACCGTGAACTGTGAACCTTGAACCCTTCAAAAAAGGGACGGAATATCCAATATCCAATGTTCAAGGGAACAGTGGTTCACGGTCGGGGAGAGATAGTGCTTGGGTTTCGGGTTTTCTTCAACCGTGAACTGTGAACCTTAACCCTCAAGCAACCATTCGAAGGAACAGATAAACCGCCGGGAAGGTGAAGAGGAGGCTGTCGAGTACGTCGAGGATGCCGCCCATGCCGGGGATGAAGCCGCCGGAGTCTTTCACGTTGGCGGCACGCTTGAAGAGTGATTCGGTCAGATCGCCCGTGATGGCGCAGATGGACAGGACAATGCCGAGAGGAATGGCGCGAAGGGGCGTGAGGCCCAAGGGAACAAAGATGTCTGGTAAGCTCCACACGAGTGCGGTTCCCGCAAGCGTTCCCACGAGGATGCCCCCAAAGACGCCCTCCCACGACTTGCCGGGGGAAATGCGGGGAATGAGTTTATGGCGTCCAATGGAGCAGCCGACAAGGTATGCGCCGACATCGGTGAATTTGGCAGCAAAGACGCCATAGAGCAGGAGCCAGCGACCGGGCATATAGATGCCTTCCACCATTTCAGGACGGCCAAACAGCATCAATTTCGTCAGGAAATTCCACAACAAGCCGATATAGAGCACGCCAAAGAGGGTGCCGCCGATGGTGCGAAGCGGATGGGGATTGTTCTTTTGAGGAAATTGCCTCAGAAAAATGCCGATGGTGACGAGAAACAGGATGATCGAATCCCACGATTCCTCCACCCCGCCGCGATGAATACTGGCATACCATGTGGCAAACACGAACAGGACGTTTCCGGCGGTGCCATAGCGGTTGAAGTTGGAGACGCCGGCGGCGGACATCATCTGATAAAACTCCATCGACATCACAATCGCCAACGCGGCCAGCACAAAGGGCACGAAGGCATCGGGCATCCACCGGAAGGTTGCGTACAGGGCGGAGAGAATGAGAAAGGCGCTGATCAACCGGTGCTTAATGCCGGGAAGGTTCATGAGGGCGCTCCAAACCGGCGCTGTCGCCGCGAGTATTCGGCCAAGGCTTTCGCGAAATCGGCCTCGCGAAAATCGGGCCACAGGGTATCCGTGAAATAGAACTCGGCATAGGACAATTCCCACAGCAGGAAGTTGCTGAGGCGAATCTCTCCGCTGGTGCGAATCATCAGGTCGGGATCGGGCACATCGGGCAAATAAAGGTGGCGAGCCATAACGGCTTCATCAATTTGTAAAGGATCCACCTCTCCTTTTTTCACCTTGGCGGCAATGGCCCGGACGGCATCGATGATTTCGGTGCGGCCGCCATAGCTCAGGGCGAGAATGAGGTGGCCTTTTTCGTAGTGCTTCGTGGCCTCCATCACGCGCTCGAGTTCGGCGCGAACGGATTCGGGCAAATCCTCCATGCGCCCCGTGACGCGCAGCCGCACCTGATTTTCGTGCAGATCGCGCTCGTCTTTTTTGAGGAACGTTTTTAGGAGGGACATGAGGCCGGAGACCTCATCTTCGGGACGCACCCAATTTTCGGTGCTGAAGGCATAGACGGTCAGATATTCCACGCCGTGGTCGCGGCAAGCGTGAAGAATGGCGCGCAGCGAATCCGCCCCGGCACGGTGGCCAAACAGGCGCGGTTGCATGCGCTTTTTGGCCCAGCGGCCATTGCCGTCCATGATGACGGCCACATGGCGCGGCACGCAGGCGGTTTCGGCTTTTTCGCTCATTCGGCCCCGCCCACAAACAGGGTGCTGGAACGCCGGGGACCCACGGACAGAATGCCCACGGGCACGCCGGTCACTTGCTCGAGACGGGCGATATAGCGCTTGGCGGCATCGGGCAAATCCACAAAGCGGGTCACGTCGCGGGTGGACATGCGCCAACCGGGAATGTCTTCGCAGATGGGTTTGCAACGGGCCACTTCGCGGATGTTGGCCGGGAAGTGATCGATGCGTTTTCCATCCAATTCATAGGCCACGCAAATCTTGAGGGTTTCAAAGCCGTCGAGCACGTCGAGTTTGGTCAGCGCCCACTCATCCACGCCGCAAGTCATCACGGCATGGCGAGCCACGACAGCATCGAACCAACCGCAGCGACGCGGGCGGCCCGTGGTGGCACCAAACTCGCGACCGACGCGGCGCAGTTCTTCGCCGGTGGCATCGGTGAGTTCCGAGGGGAACGGCCCCTCCCCCACGCGCGTGGTATAGGCTTTCAAGACGCCGATGACGTGATCCATGCGGTTGGGTGGAACGCCCGAGCCGGTGGCCGCACCACCGCTGGAGGCGTTGGAGCTGGTCACATAGGGATACGTTCCAAAATCAATATCGAGCAGGATTCCCTGCGCGCCTTCGAACAAAATATTTTCGCCGCGCTGAACGGCGCCATACAGGAGCGGAATGGTGTCGCACACCAGCGGGCGGAGGGTTTCCATGGCCTTTTGCGTGGAAGCCAGCACTTCGTCATAGGAAACCACGGGCGCGCCCATGGCGGCCAAGATACGATTTTTTTCTTCCACGCGGGAACGAAGCAGTGCCGGAAATTCAGGATCGATGAGGTCGCACATGCGCAGACCAAAGCGGGCCGCCTTGTCGCCATAGGTCGGGCCGATGCCGCGCATGGTGGTTCCGATTTGGTCGCCCTTCGCGCGGCGAGCCTCGCCCTGCGCGTCGAGCATGCGGTGATACGGAAAAACAACATGCGCTCGGTCGCTAATGAACAGTCGCCCCTCGACGGTGAATCCGCGCTTCACTACGCCTTGGATTTCTTCGACCAGCGCGACGGGGTCGAGCACCACGCCGTTGCCAATGACACAGCGCTTGCCGGGCGTCAAAATGCCCGAGGGCACCAGATGAAGCACAAAGCGCTCTTCGCCAATTTCTACGGTGTGGCCGGCGTTGTTGCCACCTTGCGGGCGAACAACCCAATCCACGCGCTCGGTCAGTACGTCGATGATTTTGCCTTTGCCTTCATCGCCCCATTGGGCGCCGATTAGAATGGTGTTGGACATCAGGTTCTCCGGAGGTTTGGGGTTAGGGGTTCACGGTTCACGGTTCACGGTTCAGAGGTTGGGAATGAGATTTTCCACAGTGTGGAAAAAATGGGGCGAAGTTTTCCACAGTGTGGAAAACTTTTTTCCATGGTGTGGAAAACGGTTGCGTCATGCATCGACCTTGTAATAACTGCGGTACCATTCGATGAAGCGGGCGATACCGGTTTCGAGGGGTGTGGCGGGGGTGAAGCCGACGTCGCGCTGGAGGTCATCCACATCGGCACACGTGGCGGGAACATCGCCGGGCTGCATGGGCAGGTTGTTCCGAATGGCTTTTTTGCCGAGGTTTTCTTCGATGGCAGCAATGAAGCGATCGAGTTCGACCGGCGTGTGGTTGCCGATGTTGTAGACGCGATAGGGCGCGGGGCTGGTGCCGGGATCCGGCGCGGCGGCATTCCACGCGGGGTTGGGCGTGGCGATGTGATCGGCAGTGCGAAGCACGCCTTGGGCAATGTCGTCGATGTAGGTGAAATCGCGCCGCATTTTGCCGTGGTTGAACACGTCGATGGGCTTGCCGGCGAGGATGGCCTTGGTGAAGAGAAAGAGCGCCATGTCAGGCCGTCCCCACGGGCCATAGACGGTGAAGAAGCGCAGGCCGGTGGTGGGCAGACCGTAGAGGTGGGAATAGGAATGAGCCATCAGCTCGTTGGATTTCTTGGTGGCCGCGTAGAGGGAGATGGGATGGTCCACGTTGTCGTGAACCGAAAAGGGCTGGTGCGTGTTGAGGCCGTAGACGGAGCTGCTGGAGGCATAGGCCAGATGCGGAACTTTGGCGTGGCGGCAGGCTTCGAGCATGTTCAGAAAGCCAACGAGATTGCTCTGCACGTAGGCGCCGGGATTCGTAAGCGAATAGCGCACGCCGGCTTGCGCAGCCAAATGAATCACACGGTCGAAGGGACGGCCGGAAAAAACGGCATTGACGGCGGCAACATCCTCGATGGAGCCCTTCACAAAAGTGAAGCCGGGAAACGCACGCAGGCGTTCGAGGCGGGCTTGCTTGAGGGACACGTCGTAGTAGTCGTTCAGATTGTCGAAGCCCGTCACGGTGTCGCCGCGCGCCAGAAGTGCTTGGCTGACGTGATAGCCGATGAATCCTGCTGCACCTGTCACAAACACATTCATGTCAAATCAGTACTCCTTGCTCGCCGGGACGCGGGGCCACGCCCAACAGGCGATAGGCTTCGGGGGTGGCGGTACGCCCTTGCGAGGTCCGCGCTAAAAAGCCCTGCTGGATCAGATACGGCTCGTAGACTTCCTCAATGGTGTCGGACTCCTCACCCACCGAAACCGCAATGGTTCCAATGCCAACGGGGCCGCCGCCAAATTTTTCAATGATGGTGGACAGAATGCGCTTGTCCATTTCATCCAAGCCGTGGCGATCCACGTCCAGCATGGCCAGCGCCTTGTCGGCGACATCGCGCGTGATGTGATTGTCGGCGCGAACTTGCGCGTAGTCGCGCACCCAGCGCAACAAACCGTTGGCGATGCGCGGGGTTCCCCGGGAGCGGGTCGCAATTTCAACGGCACCCTCATCGGCCATGTCCACGTTCAGGATGCGGGCAGAGCGCGTGATGACGAGGCACAACTCTGCGGGGGTGTAGTAATCCAGACGGTTGGTCATGCCGAAGCGTGAGCGCATCGGTGCGCTGAGCAGGCCACTACGCGTGGTGGCGCCCACGAGGGTGAAGCGCGGCAGATTGAGCCGCACACTTCTGGCGTTGGCGCCTTGGTCAAGCACGATGTCGATCACGAAGTCTTCCATGGCCGAATAGAGATATTCTTCCACACTCTTTTGAATGCGGTGGATTTCGTCGATGAAAAGGATGTCGCCCTTTTCGAGATTGGTCAGCATGCCAGCAAGATCCGCGGGTTTGGCAAGGATGGGGCCGGAGGTGGCTTTGACGTTGGCCCCCATGGCCGCACCGAGGATGTAGGCCATGGTGGTTTTGCCGAGACCGGGGGGGCCGCAAAGCAACACGTGATCCATCGACTCCCCCCGCCCCTTCGCGGCGGCTACGCTCAATTCGAGACGCTCGCGAATCTTGGCCTGTCCGACAAAGTCTGCAAAGCGCCCCGGACGCAGAGTCAGGTCAAACTCCGCATCCGCGCGGTTCAAGGTTTCAGATATGAATCGGTCGGCCATATGCAATTTTCGTGCCTGTCCTGCCATTCAAACAAAAAGGCCCGCGCAACACAAGCACGGGCCAAAAATGGTGCACCCGGAGGGACTCGAACCCACATGCTTTTAAAGGCATAAGAACCTGAATCTTACGTGTCTGCCAATTTCACCACGGGTGCGCCGATCGTGAAATCGCGCAAACCATACCAGCCACCCCCTCCCGCGTCAATGACCTTGGCTTCTTTTTTTATTCGCCGTTCCGGATTGCGTCCAATCAACTCCTGCCGTAATCTGTGTCAGGAAAAAGGAGAACCGTTTACTCATGAAATTTTACACTCTTTCCGCCTGTTTTGCGCTCGCCCTCGTAGCCTCCGTGGGGGCGATGGAGCCCGCCGAGAACTCATCGCCATCCATGAATCGAGAGATGCAAGACCTTTCCGATCAACTTCGAAACGCCAGGGATCAAATCGAGGATTTGGAAAAGAGGCTGGAAGATGTGGAGAAACGTCTGGGCGAAACCTATCGCGCCTCCTCCCCCTTCAACACCATTGAACGACGTCTCGAGGATCTTGAAAAAGAAATCGATCGCCGATAAAGGCCACCTCACCCGATGAAATACCTTGATTATTATGC
This sequence comes from uncultured Verrucomicrobiota bacterium, assembly GCA_964647595.1. Lineage (GTDB taxonomy): Bacteria > Verrucomicrobiota > Kiritimatiellia > CAIQIC01 > Lenti-01 > Lenti-01. The sequence continues at coordinate 21,834 of CAZYGH010000049.1, read as the reverse complement.
CGTTCTTGGCGTTCCGCGCGATGCGTCCACCGATGACATCAAAAAAGCCTTTCGTAAACTAGCCCGCCAGTTTCATCCGGATGTCAACAAATCAGCGGGCGCCGAAGCCAAATTCAAGGAAATCAACGAAGCCAACGAAGTGCTTTCCGATCCTGAAAAGCGCAAGCGTTTCGACACGCTGGGACGCAACTGGAAGTCGGGACAAGATTTTACACCGCCGCCTGGCTTTGGCGGCGCGGGGGGTGCACCCGGCGGCATTCATTTTGATTTTGGCGGCGCACAGGGCGCGGGAGGCGACTTCAGCGATTTTTTCTCTGCCATTTTTGGGGATCTCGGCGGACAAGGCGGTGGGAGAACGGGCGGGCGGGGACGGCGCACGGGAGGCAATCCGTTTGCCGGATTCGGTGGATTTGGTGCTAGCGGCGAGGACAAAACTTTTACGCCTCGCGGACAGGATTTTGAGGCCAATTTATCCCTTTCCATTGAAGATCTGTTCAGTCGCACGACAAAGAGCATAACGCTTCAGGTGCCGACGACTCGCGCGGATGGCTCGTTGACACGGCAAGCCAAGACGTTCAACGTCCGCATTCCACCGGGTGCCACCGATGGCACGCGTGTCCGCCTTTCCGGTCAAGGCGAAAGCGGCGGTAATTTATATTTGAACATTCGCGTAGCCCCACACCCTGTATTCCAACTCAACGGCCATGACCTAGACCTGACCCTTCCGATTACACCGTGGGAAGCCGTACTCGGAACCAAGATTCATATTCCCACACTGGAGGGTACGGCCTCGCTTAGCATTCCAGTCGGCACACAAGGCGGATCGCGCCTGCGCCTCAACGGAAGAGGATTGCCGGACAAGAACGGAATTCGGGGCGATATTTTCGTCAACCTGCGCATCGCAATTCCCGACCACCCCACCCCGCGCGAGAAAGCGCTCTTTGAACAATTGGCCAAGGAATCCACTTTTCATCCACGCCCACGCTGATCCTTCGCTTTCCATGTGACGGACCCTACTCGAATCCAGATTCAGCAATTGTGAAAACTGGATAAACTTGCATCGGACAAGAATGTGGGGCAGTGTTCTGTTATGAAATGGTTAATTTCCGTTTTGATGCTACTGGTGGCCAGCCTGTGTTGGGGACAGGAGTTTAATCGCAGTGCATCGATCAGCAATTACTTTTGGACCCATAACGCCGCACTGGCCGAGATTCCCTTTAGCCAAAACACGCCTCGAGAATTCTCTTGGGTTCGCAAAGTAACGGCTTTCGAGCGGGATGGTTGGAAATGCGTGGTTTGCGGATCCACCAATAACTTGGAAATGGACCACGCTGCGGCCTTGATGAACGGAGGGTGCAATGACATTACAAACTTATTTGCCCTCTGCCACACGTGCCATGTTGAAAAAACACGCTTGGATCGTAGCCTCAAGAAACACCGCATAGGCTTGGCAAAATCCATCGGCGCACAACCGTAGCGATTCAACATAAAAAATGCGGCACTCCAATGGAATGCCGCAGGTCAGAACAGGTTGTTCAAGACTTACTTCGTCTCGTCATCCTTCTTTGCTTTCGACTTCGCATCTTTGGACGCTTCATCAGCCGCCTTTTTGACCTTCTTGGCCTTCGGAACAAAATCCACCCACTCGAGGATGCACATTTCGCTACTATCGCTCATGCGCTTGCCAAGCTTGATCAAACGAGTGTAGCCACCTTGGCGATCCTTCATGGCAGGAGCAACGGCGCCGAAGAGCTCGGCCACCACTTTTTCCTGCTTGAGGGAGGACAAAGCCTGACGCCGGGCCGCCAAGGTGCCCTTCTTCCCCACCGTGACCATCTTGTCGGCGAGCCGCTTGGTGGCACGCCCCTTGGCAATCGTGGTGGTGATACGCTTGGCGAGGATGAGATTGCTAACCATATTCGCAAACAGCGCTTCGCGTTGCGAAGAGGTGCGACCCAATTTAACCGTTAACTTACGATGACGCATAAGAGGACTCCTTCTTCTACATTAGGCTTCGGAGGAGGGGGCCTTGAGCAAATCGGCATCGAATGTCATGCCTAGCGAAAGTCCCATTTCCGTCAGCTTTTGCTTAATTTCATTGAGCGACTTCTTGCCGAAGTTGCGATACTTGAGCATTTCGGCCTCGGTCTTCTGGGCCAACTCGCCCACGGTGGTGATGTTGGCATTATTCAGACAGTTGGCTGCGCGTACGCTCAGTTCGATCTCGTTCACGCTGATCGACAATTTCTTGACCATCTCTTCGCGGGCGGGATCCACGGATTTTTCACTCTCCTGGAACTCGACGATATCCTTGTCAAAATTGACAAACACATCGAGATGATGACGCAAAATGGCAGCCGAAAGCGTCAGCGCCTCATCAGGGCCAATTCGTCCATCCGTCCACACTTCAAGCAAAAGCTTGTCGTAATCCGTCCGGCGACCCACTCGGGTGTTATCCACGGCATATTTTACGCGGCGCACGGGGGAAAAGAGCGCATCGATGGGAATCAGTCCAATCTCTTGATCAAGCTTCTTGTTCCACTCGGCAGGGCAATAGCCACGACCGATCTTGACTTCCACTTCGGCATCAAAGGAACCATCCGTGTCCAGCGTGCAGATGTGCTGATCCGGATTGAGGACTTCGACGGAAGAATCCAATTGGATATCGCCCGCCGTGACATCACCGGGACCCTTGACCTTGATGCGGAGCATCTTGGGAGTTCTGGTGTACATCTTGAGCAACACCTTCTTGAGATTCAGGACGATGTCGGTGACATCTTCGACACATCCCTTCAGGTGGCAGAATTCGTGTTCTGCACCCTGAATGCGGACGGAAGAAATCGCGGCGCCCTCCAGCGAGGACAATAGAACACGACGCAGGGAATTGCCGATGGTGCGGCCATAGCCGGCCTCGAAGGGCTCAGCCGTGAATTGGGCATAGGTCGAGGTGGCCGTGGCTTCGTCTTTGGTGACGAACTTGGGCATCTCAAACCGATTCAGACGGGTACTCATGTGGATCTCCTTGCCAGCTCCGGGCGTTGGCCGGAGCATATGGCGGGTTTCAGAATCAGGGGGGTTACTTCGAATACAATTCGACGATCAACTGCTCGTTGACAACAGGCGCGATTTCTTCGCGAGTCGGCACGTGGTCCACCACGGCCTTGAACTCAGACTTGTCTACGCTGAGCCAAGCGGGCCATCCGCGGCTTTCGGCGGCATCCAAATGGGCTTTTGAGTATTCGCGGCTACGCTTGACATCGCGCGCCTGAATCACTTCGCCGGGCTTCACTTTATAGGACGGAATATTGACCTTGATATTGTTGACGCGGATGTGTCCATGACGCACAAACTGACGGGCCGCACGACGCGACGGAGCCAATCCCATGCGATAAACGATATTATCCAGGCGCATTTCGAGAGCCTGCAACAACATTTCGCCAGTGACGCCACGGGCACGCAAGGCGCGTTGGAAGAACAGACGGAACTGACCTTCCTGCATGCCATACATGTTGCGGAGGCGCTGCTTTTCTTGGAGCTGAATGCCATAGTCCTTCAAGCGTGGACGGCGTCCGCCGTGCACACCTGGAATGGAATGCCCCTGCTCAATCGGGCACTTGGCCATATAACAACGATCGCCCTTCAAAAAGAGCTTCATTCCCTGCCGACGGCAACGCTTGCACGCCGGTCCAATATATCTGCCCATGGTGAGATTCCTTCCTATCTTGAAATGGTTATACGCGACGACGCTTCCGCGCGCGGCATCCGTTGTGTGCAATGGGCGTAATGTCCTTGATGCCGGAGATCGTCAATCCTGCCGCCTGAACGGCTCGGATTGCAGACTCGCGGCCAGAACCAGGGCCCTGCACCAAAATTTCGACCTCATGCAGGCCATAGCCCAAAGCAACCTTGCAAGCCTCTTGGCACACAATCGTGCCCGCATAGGCGGTGCTCTTCCGAGATCCCTTGAAACCGCAACGACCACCACTGCTCCACGAAATCACGTTGCCGCGTGGATCGCTGATGCTGACGGTTGTATTGTTGAAAGACGCCAAAATATGCACCACACCCACGGGGACGTTCTTCGCACCCTTGGCACGACGACGGACGGCTTTCGCCTCCCCATCGGCGGTTGCATCAGTAGCCGCAGGGGCGGCATCAGCGGCGGGCGCAGCTTGCGCCTTCACATCATCTTTAATTTCTTCTGCCATGTCTCAATCCTCTACTTGCTGGCGGGGGCTGCAGGTGCAGCACTCTTGACAGCCGAACGGGCTTCCTTACCGCGGACAGCGCCAACGGTCTTGCGCGGCCCCTTGCGGGTACGAGCGTTCGTGCTGGTGCGTTGACCACGAACCGGCAGGCCCTTGCGGTGCCGAATGCCCCGGTAGCAGTTCACAGCAATCAGTCGGCGAATATTTCCCGACACCTCGCGGCGTAGGTCACCTTCCACCACATATTCTTCTTGAAGAAGTTTCGAGAGACTGGCAATTTCTTCACCCGTCAACTCGTCTGCCTTCTTTTCCGGACTGATTTTCAGCCGTTCCACCAATTCTTTTGCGCGGGCTGGGCCCACGCCATAAATGTACCGTAACGCGTACTCGACGCGTTTTTTTCCCGGGATATCGACACCAATCACTCTGGGCATTTTTCTTCTTCTCCTGAGCTTAACCTTGACGCTGCTTGTGACGCAGATCGGTGCAGATGACCCGCACCACGCCCTTGCGACGCACAATCTTGCAGCGCTCGCAAATCCGTTTAACCGATGTTCTTACTTTCATCTCTCCGCCTCTATCTTCAAGACTTCCACAATTTCTCCGCACGACATGTCAAACGGCGACAGGGACACACGCACCCGAGCGCCCGGAAGGCAAACCCATCCGGACGCGGGCCATTTCTCCCGCGGAACGAACGCCGTAAACTCATATCCGTTCCCTAATCTGGCACGGAAAGCCCGCATGTCTATCACACCGGCTAACTCCGCGTCCAGCACAAATATTTCTTTTCCACGCACGTCAAAATTTCTGCAGGGCCCGACGCCACAATCAGCACCGTGTGCTCATAGTGAGCCGATCGCTTCCGGTCTCGCGTCTTCACCGTCCAACCGTTCGACAAGACATCCACCTTCCACGTGCCCTGATTGACCATCGGCTCAATCGCCAGCGTCATTCCGGGCTTCAACACGGGGCCTTTCCCCATCTGCCCAAAGTTGGGCACCTGAGGATCCTCGTGAAGTTTCTGGCCAACGCCATGTCCACAAAAATCTCTGACCACCGAAAAACCAGCCGCCTCGGCCACCGACTGAACAGCATGGCCAATATCGCCCAAGCGTCCACCCGCACGTGCGGCATCGATCCCAGCCGCCAACGAAGCTTCACAAATTCTACATAAGCGATCGGTCTCGGCATCCACATCGCCCACACGAACCGTCGTGGCGTTGTCGCCGATGAACCCTTCCGCCGTCACTCCCAGATCTACGCTGACGATGTCGCCCGCATTGATCACTCGATGCCCGGGGATTCCATGCACCACCTCCTCATTGAGCGAGATGCACGTGTATCCCGGAAATCCACCGTATCCAAAGAACGCGCTTTTAACTCCAAGCTCTTTCATCCGCTGAGCGGCAAACTGGTCCAGTTCACCGGTGGTGACGCCCGGACGAACCTGCGCCACCACTTCCGCCAAGACCTCGGCCGAGAGCCGGCATGCGACACGCATGCGCTTCAACTCCTCCGGGGTCTTGATGGGAATCATCTTCCGAGCAAGCTTAAGCCAGCTTGGACATCAGCTCCGCCGTAGCCGCTTGGGGATTCGTCCCGGCGTTAATGCGGATCAAAATGCCTTTTTTCTCATAAAAATCGATAAGGCTAGCGGTTTGCCGCTGGTAGACTTCCAGCCGATTCATCACCGTCGCCTCGCTATCGTCGGGCCGCTGGTAAAGCGAACCCCCGCACTGATCACAGACACCCTCCACCTTTGAAGGAATATTGGTGACATGATACACTGCGCCGCAGCCTTTGCAAATTCGACGACCGCTCAAGCGGCTGACAATCACAGGCGTGGGCACTTCGAGCAAAAATACTTGATTCACAGCGGCGCCACTTTTCGCCAACGTCTCATCGAGCAAGCGGGCCTGCTCCGAGGTCCTCGGAAACCCGTCGAACATATATTTGTCCGTCGATTTTCCTTGTGACAAACGTTCCCCAACGATGCGCATAATCACATCATCCGGAACCAACTCACCTTTTTCCATGAACGATTTGGCCTCAAGGCCCGTGGGGCTTCCGGCCTTGATGGCTGTACGCAACATGTCGCCGGTCGAAACGTGAAGATAATCCGTTGAATTACGAATACCTTCGGCCAAGGTGCCTTTACCCGCGCCCGGAGCTCCTAGAAGAATGATGGCTTTCATAACGTTCTTTTCCTGCAGTTTAGCGGCGGCCGCGAAGATGACCCTTACGTAGGAATCCGTCGTAGTGACGCGTGACCAAGTGCGATTCCACTTGGCGCATAGTGTCCAGCATGACACCCACGATGATCAGTAAACTGGTTCCACCAAAGAACTGCGCCACCATTCCCGGAATATGGAAGGAGCTGGCCAAGATCATCGGCAACACGGCAATCACCGTCAAAAACACCGCGCCTGCCAACGTAATGCGAGTCATCACACGATCCAAGAATTCGGCGGTTGGCTTTCCGGGGCGAATTCCAGGCACATAGCCACCGTACTTCTTCAAGTCATCGGCAATCTGCACCGGATGAAATTGAGTGGCCACCCAGAAATAGGAGAAAAAGAGAATCATCATCGAATACAGAATGACATAGACGGGCCCGCCGTAGCGCAGATAGACCTGAGCAAACGTCTTGACGGCATCGATGGGCACCATCATCAAAATTCTTTCCGGAAACATCAGAATCGCCTGCGCAAAGATAATCGGCATGACACCAGAATAATTCACACGCAAGGGCATGTATGTGCTCTGCCCACCGTAGGTTTTGCGACCGACCACACGCTTGGCATATTGCACAGGGATTTTCCGCTGGGCCTGCGTCACTGCAATGACACCGCCAATCACAAGGAAAACCAAAACCAGCATGGCCACCAACATAAAGATGTTCGCCGAACCATCCTTGAACATGTTCACCGCTTGCGAAATGGCCCCCGGCAACCGGCTGACAATGCTAATCGTGATGATGAGAGAAATACCATTCCCGATACCGCGCGCGGTGATCTGTTCGCCCAGCCACATGAGCATCATCGTTCCCGTGGTCATCGTCAGAATTGTTAACAGAAGGAATGGAATCCGCGCCATCGTGACCACGACTTCCCCTTCCATCACTTGCAACCCCAACGCCGCCGGTCGCAACAACACCGAAGCCATCGCATACCCTTGCAGAATGCAAAGAGCCACGGTCAAATAGCGACCATACTGAATGATTTGCTGGCGACCGGAATCTCCCTCACGAGCCAGTTTCTCCAACGATGGAACCACAGCGGTGAGCAACTGAAGAATGATCGAAGCGCTAATGCTGGGCATGATGCCCAGCGCACCGATTGCCGCCTGTGTCAACGCACCACCGCTGAACAAGTCCAGCATCCCCATGAACCCAACGTCGCCCCCTGCCGCCGCCATGCGGTCCATGATGGCCCGCAACATCGCCGCATCCACGCCCGGAGTCGGGATCACGGAGACGAGCCGACACACAAAGATCAGCGCAATCGTAAAAAAGATGCGCTGTCGCAGCTCGGGGATCTTGAGACTATTCGTGAAAGCAGAGAGCATCGGATCACCTTTCGGTTCAGGTCGCTCGGGAAATGACGACGCAGGTCCCGCCGGCCTGTTCAATCTTGGCCTTGGCCGCCGCACTGAAGGCATGAGCGGAGACCTTACGGGCACCAGAGACTTCTCCGCCGCTCAAGATCTTGATCCAACTCTTCCCACTGACACGACCGGCCTCCACCAACGCATCTGGCGTGATATCGCCATCCAAAATGGTAGCCAGTTCACCGATATTCAGCGCTGCGTATTCCACGCGGTTCATGCTGGTGAAGCCCCGTTTGGGAACGCGGCGGATCAGCTTCATCTGGCCACCTTCGAACAAGGGCTTATGCTTATGGCCCGTACGGCTCATTTGGCCCTTGTTTCCCTTGCCGGAAGTCCGGCCTTTGCCGGAAGATTCGCCCCGGCCCACGCGCATCCGGCTCTTTTTAGCGCCGGGTGTGTTTTTTAGCGTATGCAAATTCATGGAGTGCCTACTCTTTCCGTTCTACTGGCGAAGCGCCGCAGTCTCCTCGCGGGAGCGCAGCTGCAACAAACCGTTCATGGTAGCCTTGACGACATTGAGGGCGCTGGTGGCGCCCAACGACTTGGCCAGGACATCCCGAACCCCCGCGAGATCCAGCACAGCCCGAGCGCCGCCGCCCGCGATCACACCCGTTCCCTTGGAGGCAGGCTTAAGCATGACGCGCGAGGCGCCACAATGGCCCATTACCTCATGGGGAATGGTACGGTCGTTCATCGTCACCTTAATCATATTACGACGAGCCATCTCGGTGGCCTTGCGAATGGCATCGGCATTTTCGCGGGCCTTGCCCAGCGCAAATCCGACCTGACCATTCCGATCACCCACCACCACGAGGGCGGAAAAGCTGAAGCGCCGTCCGCCTTTCACCACCTTGGCGCAACGGTTCACCGCCACTACGCGCTCGGTTGCTTCGCCGGGGCTCTTCTGTTCTTCATTCTTTTTGAATTCGCGTTTCATCATCCGGTTTTCCTCTTGCCTAGGTATAGGAGGCTTAGAATTTTAGTCCGCCTTCGCGTGCCGCATCCGCCAGCGCCAACAATCGACCGCGATAGGCAAAGCCACCACGATCGAACACAACCGCCGTGATGCCCTTTTCCTGAGCGGCCTTGGCCGCCAGAGCGCCGAGTTGCTTCGCGGTGGCGACATTCAGCTTTTGGTCTTTCAGTCCGCCATTCAGGGTCGACACAGCGGCCAACGTCTTGGAGGCGCCATCGTCGATGAACTGCACATAGAGGTGCTTGTTGGAGATAAACACGCTCATGCGCGGACGCTCCGCCGTACCTTGCAACTTCTGACGAAGACGCAAATGCCGACGAACTCGATAATCGTTTAAACTTTTGACTTTCATGATTAGGCCACCGTCTTGCCCGCTTTCCGGCGCACACGTTCGTCCTTATACCGCACACCCTTGCCCTTGTAGGGCTCGGGCGGACGGAAGGCGCGAATACGCGCGCTCACCTGTCCAACCAATTGTTTATCAATGCCGCTAACCTTGAGCTGTACGCCATCGGTCACCGTCACCGTGATGCCTTCCGGCACCGTATAATCCACCGGGTGGGAATAGCCCACGTTCATCGTCAGTTGCTTGCCGGCGATGGAGGCGCGAAAGCCAACGCCCTGGATTTCCAGTTCGCGGCTATAGCCATCCTTGACACCCACAACCATATTCTGTAGCAGCGCGCGGATCGTTCCATGATCGGCACGGCTCTGCTTGTCGTCACCCTTACGGATAACATTCAACACAGATCCCTCTTGGGCCACCGTGATCGTCTCCGGGAGTTTCTGCGACAATTCGCCTTTGGGACCCTTGAGGGTCGCCACTCCGTCATCCAGACGGACGGTGACGCCCGTCGGCAACGTCACGGGTTGTTTTCCAATTCTCGACATATATTCCTCGCCTCCGATTACCAGACCTGGCAGATCACTTCGCCGCCCACCTTGGCCATACGGGCCTCGCGGTCGGACATGATTCCACGGCTTGTGCTCAGCACGGTCGTTCCCATACCGCCCCGCACGCGCGGAATATCGGCGGCCGCCACATAGCGACGCAGTCCCGGCTTACTGACGCGGCGAAGCTGCTGAATAATGGGTTTTTCATTGTAGTCATATTTCAGGACCACGCGCAAGCGCTTCTTGCCTTCGTCGTCGCCCTCGGCCACATCCGCGATGTAACCTTCTTTTTTCAAGATTCGGGCCACTTCTGCTTTCATGCGGGAATGGCTCATCTCGGTGACCGGTAGACCGGCCTTGCTTGCGTTGCGGATGCAGGTCAGCATATCCGCGATGGGATCAGAACAGCTCATATCGTTTCTTTCTCCGTCCTACCAGCTAGCTTTCACGACGCCCGGGATCTTCCCTTCGGACGCCAGTTCGCGGAAGCAAATACGGCACAGTTGGAATTTCCGAATATAGGCGCGGGAACGTCCACAACGCCGGCACCGGCAATATCCGCGCACAGCGAACTTCGGTTCGCGCGACGCCTTCACCATCCATGATGTCTTAGCCAAGGTCTTCCTCTCTTTCCGCTTACGAATTAGCAAACGGAATACCCAGCAGCTTCAAGAGCTCCTTGGCATCCGCGTTGTTTTTCGCGGTGGTCACGATCGTAATGTCCATACCTTGGACCCGTTTGACCTTGTCCGCCTCAATTTCCGGGAACAACGTCTGCTCCTTCAGGCCCAGCGTATAATTCCCGCGTCCATCGAACGCCTTCGCAGGTACACCGCGAAAGTCACGGATACGCGGAAGGGTCGCGTGGATCAGCCTCTCCAAAAACTCGTACATCCGGGCACCGCGAAGTGTCACCTTTGCGCCGATGGGCATCCCTTCACGCAATTTGAAATTGGAAATGCTCTTCGTGGCCTTGCGAATCGACGGACGTTGCCCCGTAATCTTCGCAAGGTCATCAGCCACCAACTTGAGCGTGTCCCGGTCCACCATCGCATTGACGGACATATTGACCACCACTTTTGAAAGCCGCGGAATGTCCATCGTAGAGGGGAACCTCTCGGTGGCCTTCAGCGCCTTCACCACTTCTTTCTGATATTTTTCTTTCAGGATCGACATGATGTACCGCCCTATTCCTTATCCGTCTTCTTTGCGGCGCGGGTCACCACCACCAGCTTTGAGGACGCCATCGGTGCCTCCTTGGTGACAATGCCGCCACTGGGATTGTCCTGCGACTTGCGCATGTGCTTCTTCACGAAGTTGAAACCTTCCACCAGCACACGTCCCTTGGCAGGATACGTCTTCAACACTTTGCCGGTCTTTTTGCCATCGGCATCCGCACCCGAAATGGCGCGAACAATGTCGCCGCGGCGGACATGCATCTTGATTTTGCTCATCACAGCACCTCGGGGGCCAAGGAGATGACCTTCATATAATTCATATCGCGCAACTCACGGGCCACGGGTCCGAAGATGCGGCTACCGCGGGGATTTTTCTGATCATCGATCAAAATCACCGCGTTGTGGTCAAACGACAGCGTCGATCCATCGGGCCGACGAATCGGGGCTGCCGTGCGAATGATCAACGCGCGAGCCACTTCACCCTTCTTGACCATGCCGACCGGTTGGGCTTCACGGATGGACACCCGGATGATGTCTCCGATGTGCGCCACCGTCTTGCGCTGACCCAGTACTTTGATGCACTTGGCCAAGCGAGCACCGGTGTTATCCGCCACCGGCAATTCGGTTTCCATCTGGATCATTTCGACACCTCATTCTGGCTGGCGCGAATCGTGATCTCCACCAAGCGCCACCGCTTCGTCTTGCTCAAAGGACGCGTCTCTGTAATGACAACCTTGTCGCCCTTCTTCGCTTCGTTCTTCTCGTCGTGCGCGTAGAATTTCTTGCTCCGGCGCATGATTTTTCCGTAGACTGGATGGGCGATGCGACGCTCAGCCTGCACCACTACCGTCTTGTCCATAGCATCGCTCATCACAATGCCCGAGCGCTCTTTGCGCTGATTTCTTTCTTCTGTCGCCATATCGCCTACCTCGCGGCTTTCGCCTGATTCATGACCGTCTTGATGCGCGCGATCTCGCGTTTGACCACCCGGATGCGGTCTGGCTTCTCCAGTTGGCCAGCGGCCTTCTGAATGCGCAGGTTAAATAATTCTTTCTCAGCCTCAGCAAGCTTCTGCGCCTGCTCATCAGCCGACAAATCACGGACTTCTTTTGCCTTCATCGGTCGCTCTCCTTTTACAGGGTGACCCCGCGCCGCACGAACACCGTGCGGATCGGCAGTTTGGTGGCCGCCAGGCGGAGACATTCCACCGCTTGCGGTTCGCTAATTCCATCCATCTCAAAGAGGATACGGCCGGGACGGACCACCGCCACCCATCCTTCGATCGCGCCCTTCCCCTTACCCATGCGGACTTCGAGGGGCTTCTTCGAATAGGACTTGTCGGGGAAAATGCGGATCCACAACTTCCCTTTGCGCTTCATCTCACGATTCATCGCAACGCGGCAAGCTTCAATTTGGATATTCGAGATCCAAGCACGTTCCATCGCGCGCAGGCCATATTCGCCAAACGCCAAGGTATTGCCGGACATCGCCATGCCCTTGCGCGATCCGCGCTGGCTCTGGCGATACTTCACACGTTTAGGCATAAGGGGCATAAGATTTCTCCTTGCTCGGGGCCGGTGTGGCCGATTCTGGCTTCTGGCAAATCCAGCACTTCACGCCGACCTTGCCGGCCATGGTGTTGGCTTCGGCAAATCCATATTGCACATCCGCGCGAAGCGTCTGCAACGGCACTTTGCCTACCATATAATGTTCTACGCGGGCCAATTCGGCACCACCCAAACGGCCGCAGGCTTGAACACGAATGCCCAAGGCACCCATGTCCATCGCCAGTTGCAACGCACGTTTCATGGCGCGACGGAAGGCCACACGACGCTCCAACTGAAGCGCGATGTTTTCCGCCACCAGTTGCGCGTTGGCGTCTGGATTGCGGACTTCCTTGATCTCAACATAAATTTCTTTTCCGGTCTTGGCACTCAGCTCCTCACGAAGCTTGTCGATGCCTTCGCCCTTGCGGCCGATGACCACACCGGGGCGAGCCGTATAGACCGACACGCGGGCGCGTTGCGCATAGCGTTCGATCACGATGTCGGCCACGGCCGCATCCTTCAGTTTTTCGCGCACCATGTCGCGGATCATCAGATCCTCGTTCAACAGGTTGCCGAATTCTTTTCTCTCCGCAAACCAGCGGCTTTTCCACTGCTTGTGGACCGCTGTGCGGAACGCGATTGGATTGACTTTTTGGCCCAAAATGCGCCTCCTTGTTCTCTCTAAATCCGGCTACTTCTTCGACGGCTTCTCATCCGTCAATGTCACGCGAATATGGCTCATCTTCTTGCGGATGGGCGAGGCCGATCCACGAGCCCGAGGCCAATACCGTGGAATGGTCGGTCCGTTCTCGATCACTGCCGATGCCACATACAACTTATCGGCAGACAGCTCCGCGTTATTTTCAGCATTGGCAATCGCCGACTTCAGTGTCTTACCAATGCACACCGCCGCCTTACGCTTGTTCAACTCCACCGCCTGCAACGCCTCACCTACGCTCTTGCCCGTAATGGCTCGCGTCAGATCCCGCGCCTTCGTCGGCGACATTCGGACATATTTTGATACTGCTTTGATTTCCATTGTCTCGTTCCTCAGGGACCTTCCGGCCGAATCAGCACCGCTCGGTCCCCCTTTTGGGGATAGTCGGCTCGCGCCGTCTCTTCGACGGCCGCTCCGGCTACACTCTCTCTTACATCTACGACTCGGATTCGCGCCACCCGCCTTCGATCTCGCATGACCGTCAGCGGAAGTCCGTACCTCACACCTTGCCGCGCACCCTGATCCAACACCACCAAGCCAAGGTCCGCGTTTGAATCCACGATCCTCGCCTCAACGGGAACATCCATCGGCGTTTCCACCGCAGAGTCTGCCGCTTGCACGCGCCGCTCTTCTTTTACATCTAGAGCAGCCTGGGCTTCGGCTAACGCCTCGCTCAGTTTCCGAATCCGCTGGCGTTGGTCGTCTAGGTCGTGTCTCAACCCTTCCATTTCCTTCGCCAGCCGAACCGTCACTAACCGAGACTCTCCTGTCAACAGGTTCAGCAACTCGTCGTTTTGGCCATCCGCCGCGCCTCCCACGGCCGCTGCTGCGTGCCCGTCCACGCGGATGGTGTTTGTTTCCACATCCAACGCGGACTGCACCGAATGCTCGGCCGTCTCCGCCTCAACCGGGGGCAAAGAGTCTACTCTTTGCACCTCCTCAAGACGTACCGGCGCGGTCGCCGGCCCTTCCATCAAAGAACTTTTTTCCAGACGCAACGAGCCCATATACCAGCCCGCCGCCACTGCGGCTCCCACCACCGGAACGGCCCATAAAAGCCGCAATCCACGACGGAAGCCCATCATCCAAAACTCTTACTTCAACGCGATGGTCTTATCCGTCGCGGCACCATGTTTACGGAACGTACGCGTCGGCGAAAACTCGCCCAACCGATGTCCGACCATGTTTTCCGTCACAAATACGCTCGTGAACACCTTGCCATTGTGGACCGAAAAGGTCTGACCCACAAACTCCGGCAAAATCATGCTCCGGCGCGACCACGTCTTGATCGGACGCTTGGCGCCGCTGGCCGCCAAGGCCTCCACCTTCTTCATCAGGTGGGCTTCCACATACGGACCTTTTTTGATTGAGCGCGTCATGATCTTACTTCTTTCTGCGTTGCACGATAAACTTGCCCGACGGCTTGCGCTTGTTGCGAGTCCGCTTGCCCTTGGTGAGCTGACCCCACGGCGTCACCGGATGTCCACCGCCGGACGAACGGCCTTCGCCACCACCCATCGGATGATCCACCGGGTTCATCGCCACACCACGAACGGTCGGGCGAATGCCCTTCCACCGTTTGCGGCCAGCCTTACCCAACGAAATATTTTCATGCTCCAAATTGCCCACTTGGCCAATCGTCGCATAGCAGGCCGAGCTGATCTTACGGGTTTCACCCGAAGGAAGCTTGACATGTGAATACACATCGTCGCGAGCTGCAATTCGAGACACCATTCCGGCACTACGCACCAATTTGGCACCCGCACCCGGAACCAGTTCGATCGCATGAATCGGCATTCCCAATGGAATGGACGACAACGGCAGCGAGTTTCCCGGAATCGGCTCCGCCTTCGGACCAGTCAGCAACATTGCCCCTTCCTTCACGCCGTTGGGCGCAAGGATATAGCGCTTCTCGCCATCGGCGTAAGCCAATAGTGCCAAACGCGCCGTGCGGTTCGGATCGTACTCAATGGCCTGCACCTTCGCTGGAATGTCCAGCTTGTCATGCCGCTTGAAATCCACCACACGCAAAAACTTCTTGTGGCCACCACCACGGTGGCGAACGGTGATCCGTCCCTGGGAATTGCGCCCGGCTTGGCTCTTCTTGATCCGGATCAGACGGCTCTCCGGGCGCTTCTTGCTCACGCCTTCGAAATCCGAAAGCGTCGTAAAACGCAATGCCGCTGTCTTCGGCTTATATGTTTTCAGGCCCATGTTCGATCCTCGCTATGCCATTTCGATGGACTGGCCGTCCTGAAGCGTCACCACCGCGCGTTTCCACACCGATGTGCGACCATACGACATGGTCCGCTGGCGCTTGGCTTTGCCTTGGCGCATCATCGTGTTCACGTCCTTCACCTTGACATTGAACTGCTGTTCCACCGCACGGCGGATTTCCAACTTGTTCGCGCCACGATCTACCTCGAAAATATATTGGTTGCCCACCTCTTTGAGGCGGCTGCCCTTTTCCGTCATCAGCATCTTCTTGACGATCAGCTTGCTCATTGTTCCACCCCTTCCGAGAGGCGCGTCTGCAAGGCTTCCAATCCAGCCGCATCCGTCACAATGACAGGATAACGAAAGACTTGGTAGGTGTTCGCCTGCGAAGCGGTCGTCACTTCGACCTTCGTGACGTTGCGCGCCGCCAAATTCAAATTCTTGCTCGACTCGGCCGTCACAAACAGCACCGCGCGTCCGCCACCGATCTTCTTCAGCAACGCCGCCACAGCCTTGGTCTTCGGCTCAATCTTATCCAAGCCATCGGCCACTACCACCGCACCCGAAGCGATCTTCTCGCTCAGCGCACGACGGAATGCCAGCACCGCCAGCTTTTTGTTGACCTTCTTCGAATAGTCCCTCGGATGGGGACCAAACACGATACCACCACCGCGCAGAATCGGCGAACGGATCGAACCTTGACGGGCCCGGCCGGTTCCCTTCTGCTTATAAGGCTTGCGGCCGCCGCCGCTCACTTCATCGCGCGTCTTGGTGGACGCCGTTCCCGCGCGGAGCCCCGCCCGGTAGGCGGTCACCACATCCAACACGGCTTGGGCGCCGCGCTTGGTTTCCAGAAGCCCGTCGGCGAATTCCTTCTCGCCGGCCGCTTCGCCGCTCAAATTGTATACTGCCACTTTGCTCATGACGCCTACGCCTTCTTGATCGCTTTACGCACCAGCACAATCCCGCCCATCGGGCCAGGCACCGCGCCCTCCAGCAACAGCGCGTGGTCATCGGCCAAGACCTTGATCACTCGCAAATTCTGGGTCGTGATGTCCACCGAACCCATGTGGCCCGGCAACTTCTTGTTCTTAAACACGCGCGCCGGCCACTCACGGTTTCCGATCGAACCCGGCTTGCGATTCCATCCACCACCATGGCTGGCGCGACCGCCCGCAAACTGAAAGCGCTTGACGACGCCTTGGAAGCCGCGGCCCTTGGTGTGACCCAGCACATCCACGAACTTCACGCCTTCAAACAGCGTCGCGGTCAGCACGTCGCCAGCCTTCGCGGCTTCGTCCGCCTCCACGCGCACTTCACGCACAATCTTTTGGGCCTTCGTGCCCGCCTTCTTAAAATGACCTTGCTCCGCCTTCGTCAGGCGCGATTCCTTCTGCTCTTGGAATCCAAGCTGAATGGCTTCATATCCATCCGGCTTTGCGCTCTTGCGCTGGACCACCACGCAGGGACCCACTTGGACCACCGTCACAGGAACTTGCACTCCACTCTCGTCATAGACGCGAGTCATGCCAATTTTCTTACCAATTAATGTTTGCATGGACGTCCTCCCCCTTAGATCTTGATTTGGATGTCCACGCCAGCGGGGAGGTTCAGCTTCTTCAGCTCATCCACCGTCTTAGCCGTGGGGTCAATGATGTCCAGCAAGCGCTTGTGCGTGCGGATCTCGAACTGTTCCATGGACTTTTTGTCCGCGTGAACGCTGCGGTTCACCGTGTAGCGCTCAATGCGCGTCGGCATCGGGATCGGTCCCGCTACCCGGGCGCCTGTGCGCTTGGTTGTTTCCACGATCTCGCTGGCCGACTGGTCCAGCATCCTGTGGTCGAAAGCCCTCAACCGTATTCTGATTCGTTGTCCGCTCATGTTCTCTTCTCTGTCAACGGTTCATCAATTCATGACTCAAGTTTTCCGGCACCACATCGAACCGAGTCGGTTCCATCGTGTACCCAGCGCGTCCACGTGTCAAAGAACGCAATGTCGTCGCGTAGCCAAACAGCTCCGCCAGCGGCACCGACGCCTCAATCACCCGCGTTCCATCCCGCTGCGCCACGTCTTTCACCTGGCCGCGGCGCATATTCAAATCACCCAGCACGTCACCCAAGTGTTCCTCGGGCACCACGATCTCGAGCGCCATGATGGGCTCCAGAACGGCCGGGTGTGAAGACCGCACCGCCTCTCGCAGCGACATCGAAGCCGCCGATCGAAACGCAATTTCCGTCGTATCGACGGGATGCCATTGGCCGTTGACCACTGTCACCCGGATGTCGACCAGAGGGAAATTTCCCAACACACCTGTACTCAACCCGTCGTGAATTCCTTCCTCCACAACGGATCGAAAATCGTGCGGCATTAAATCAGACGCCAAACGGAAGTCAACACTATTTCCCGCGCCTCGTTCATTTTTTTCTAGCGACAACCCCACCATCGCGAAATGACGCTTGCCGCCCAGCTCGCGATCAAACACGAATTCTGCTGTGCCCGCTTGGGTAATCGTCTCGCGATAGGCGACCATCGGGCGCCCCGCATTCGCTTGAACTTTATATTCTCTCAACATTCGGTCGCGCAAAATTTCCAGATGTAATTCACCCATTCCCTGAATAATCGTTTGGCCCGTTTCAACATTTTGTCCCACACGAAACGTCGGATCTTCATCCGCCAAATCTTGCAACGCGGCCTGCATTTTTTCTTTGTCGGCCTGCGTCTTCGGCTCAATAGCCATCGACACCACCGGCTCTGGAAACACGATTCGTTCCAGCACTATCGGTTTTTGCTCCGCGCACAACGTATCGCCCGTGCCCACGCCCTTGATTCCCGCAATCGCGCCAATCTCGCCCGAAAAGAGCGTATCCACTTCCTCACGCTGATTCGCATGCAACCGAATCAGCCGCATCAAGCGATCACGCTTCTGCGTGCGCGGATTAAACACATTCGCGCCTTTTTTCAATTCGCCCGAATACACCCGCATGAAAATCAATTTGCCCACAAACGGATCTGTCGCCACCTTGAACGCCAATGCGCACAGCGGCTCAAAATCCCCTGTGGTCCGATCAACCTCTTCGTCCGTCTTCGGATGACGCCCCTTCACCGGCGGCACATCCACAGGCGACGGCAAGAAATTCACCACCGCATCCAGCAACGGCTGAATGCCCTGATTATGCAAGCTCGTCCCGCACAGCACCGGCACCAGCAAGCCCTTCACCGTGGCATTGCGAATCCCCGCCTGCAACGCCTCCACCGAAAGATCGCCCTCGTCCAGATACGCATTGAGGAGCGCCTCATCCGACTCGGCCACGGCCTCCAGCAACGCCTCACGCGCTTTCTGTGCCACCGCCGCCATCTCCTCGGGAATATCCCCGGCCACCATTTTGGTCCCCAGCGACGCCTCATCAAACGTCAGCATCTTCATGCGAACCAGATCTACCATCCCCTTGAATTTTTCTTCGCGCCCCCATGGAATCTGAATCGGCACCGCGAACGCCCGCAAACGCTCGCTCATCTGCTTCACCGTGCGCTCAAAATCCGCCCCTGTTCGGTCCATTTTGTTCACGAACGCAATCCGCGGAACCTTGTATTTATTCGCCTGCCGCCACACCGTCTCCGACTGCGGCTGCACGCCCCCCACCGCACAAAACACACCCACCGCGCCATCCAGCACGCGCAGGGAACGCTCCACCTCCGCCGTAAAATCCACATGGCCCGGCGTATCAATAATGTTGATTTGGTGATCGCGCCAAAAACACGTCGTCGCCGCACTTGTGATGGTGATGCCCCGCTCTTGTTCCTGCGGCATCCAATCCATCACCGTATTGCCATCATGCACCTCCCCCATCTTGTGCACACGGCCCGTATAGTACAGCATCCGCTCCGTCGTCGTCGTTTTGCCCGCGTCAATATGCGCCACGATTCCGATATTTCGGATCGTCGCCAACGCGTGCCCGCGCTCTGCCGCCTCGATTTTGACTTCCTTTGCCACGATGATGCCTGTCCTGTTCCTTAAAATGAAAGCCCCGCAACCTACCACGCTCCTTCCCAACCGCCAAGAAAAACCCTATCCGCCCCAAGCTCTCCGCCCGTTGCCGACTATCACAATTAATTAATTGTGATAGTCGGCGTTTTCCACGCAATGGAAAAATGTTTCGCGATTTTTCCACATAATGGAAAGAATGTTTCCACACTGTGGAAAACTCGCGCCACGCTCTGACTCGACCTGCCCAACATCCCAGCGTATATTTGCCAGATATGTCGGAAACCCATTCCATATTGTTGCGGATGCGCGGGCGGGTGCAGGGTGTTGGCTTTCGTCCGGTTGTATTTCGATTGGCTCACGAATTGGGACTGCGCGGATGGGTTCAAAATGATTCTGCGGGCGCAAAACTGGCTCTCTGCGGAAAACCAGAAGACATTGCCACCTTCCGCGCAGAGTTGCCCCGCCGCCTTCCAGCCGCTGCGCACATTCAACACGTTGAAGAATTCACCGCTCCCTCCCACTTCCCTTCCGGTTTTGAAATCCGGTCCAGCGCCGAAGCCCCCGGCGTGCGCGTGGCGGGCATTTTGCCGGATCTGGCGACTTGCCCCGATTGCCTTCGCGACATCCACGATCCCCACAATCGACGCTTTTGCTATCCCTTCACCAATTGCACGCATTGCGGTCCACGCTATAGCATGATCGTGTCGCTCCCCTACGACCGGGCCAACACCACCATGCAAGGGTTTTCCCTGTGCCCCGCTTGCGAGCAGGAATATCGAAATCCCCTCGACCGCCGATTCCACGCCCAACCCAACGCCTGCCCCGTTTGCGGACCATCTCTCGCGTGGATGTCCTCCAACGGCCAGCCGCTGGCCGAGCGCGAGAATGCCCTACAAGCCGCTGCTGGGGCGTTGCGAAACGGAAACATCGTCGCCGTCAAAGGCATCGGAGGATTTCATTTGATGACCGACGCGCGAAACGGAGAGGCGGTCCGTCGCTTGCGAGTGAGAAAAAAACGCGACGAAAAACCATTCGCTCTTCTATTTCCAAATCTTGAATCCATCGCCGCCGTTTGTGAGGTGTCGGCCGCTGAAAAAAGTTGGCTCGAATCGGCAGCGGCCCCCATCGTGTTGTTGAAAAAACGTAATGACGCCTCCTCCCTCGCCGCCGAAGTCGCACCCGGATTATCTTGGATCGGGGCCCTGTTGCCCTATTCCCCACTTCACCATTTGTTGATGCAAGAACTGGATTTTCCCGTGGTGGCCACGAGCGGCAACTTGACCGACGAACCCATTTGCGTGGAGTTCGAAGAAGCCCTTACGCGGCTGGGAAGCATCACCGATTTCTTTTTGACGCATAACCGCCCTATTGCCCGGCCCATGGATGATTCTGTGATGACGCTCTGCGACGGCGATCCGCTGATTCTGCGTCGCGGTCGCGGCCTCTCGCCCTATTCCATGCCCATGCCCGGCGCGCCCGACGGGCTTCTGGCCGCCGGAGCGCAAATGAAAAGTACCGTGGCCATCACCGCAGGCGGTCGCGCCGTGATGAGCCCGCATATCGGCGATCTCGACCATGAGGGCGCCGCACGCCTCTGGACGCGAACCGTGCAGGACTTAACAGAATTACACGGTTTGAAACCCATTCAGGCTGTGACGGATTTGCATCCGGACTATGCCTCCACAGTCGGCGCAATGGAATTGAAAATCTCTGTAGAGCGGGTGCAGCACCACCATGCGCATGTGGCCGCCTGCATGGCTGAAAACGAATTGGAAGGCCCTGTCCTGGGAATCGCGTGGGATGGCACCGGCCTTGGAACGGATGCCACCCTCTGGGGCGGCGAATTCCTCGTTTGCACGCGCGCAGAATTTCGCCGCGTCGCATGGCTTCGACCGTTTCCTCTTGTGGGCGGCGATGCCGCCTCACGCGAACCGCGCCGCGCCGCGTTGGGCGCGTTGCGCGCGATGGGATCGGCACATCCACCACCCGGTTTTTCTGAATCGGAATGTTCCGTCCTCGATTCCATGTTGCGCCAAGGACTCAACGTGGTCCAAACCAGTAGCGCAGGTCGTCTCTTCGATGCGGTGGCCTCCCTGTTGGGCTTGTGCCACCACATGTCGCACGAGGGCCAAGCGGCCATGCGATTGGAAGCGATGGCCGCTGAAATCCAATCGCCCCAAAAAACTTATCCGTTTGGATGGCTCCACGATGCCCTCGACTGGGCACCCATGATCGCGGAGATGCTGCATCTGGGCGAACCCGTGCCCGTGGCAGCGGCACGCTTCCACACCACCTTGGTCGACATGATGGTCGCCGTGGCCCAACGCGAAAAACTTCCCGCCGTATGCCTGTCGGGCGGATGCTTTCAAAATCGCATTCTCCTGTCGCTGGCCACGCGTCGCCTACGGGAAGCGGGATTTCAAGTTTGGACCCATCGAGAAATTCCGCCCAACGATGCCGGAATCTGCCTCGGCCAACTCACCATCGCCCACGCCCGGT
>CAZYGH010000048.1:0-32280 GCA_964647595.1 uncultured Verrucomicrobiota bacterium | reverse complement strand
CCGCCGCACTCCATATCCAGACAAACTAGCTCCTGCCCGCTGAAGTCAACCAAACGGGGATGCACCCATCCTTTTTGGGCGCATCCCCGTTTCACTGACATCATACTCAATCTCGCGGTTCTGGGTGGCGTGGACCTCTGGTCCGCGCTTCCGGCACGCAGCGGAGCTACGTGCCACGCCGAACGGCACCACCAACGCACCTTCGGCTTTCCGCAGGTCAGGCCGCCGCACTCCATATCCAGACAAACTAGCTCCTGCCCGCTGAAGTCAACCAAACAGGGATGCACCCATCCTTTTTCGAACCCGGATTTCGACCTTGAAAACCACGCTCCTCTGGAACATGATGCCCACTCACTTAACAAGGATCTAAATCGTGAGCCGTAGTCAATTTTTGCCATTTTCCGTCCCTGGAATCGAAGATGATGATATCCAAGGCGTTGTCGACACCCTCAAATCCGGCTGGATCACCACCGGCCCCAAAACCGCCGCCTTCGAAAAGGCCATGGCCGACTTGGTGGGCGCTCCCTACGCCTGCGCATTGTCCTCCGGCACCGCCGGTTGGCATTGCTTGGCCATGGCCCTTCGCCTCAAACCCGGCGACGAAGTCATCATGCCCTCCATGACGTGGGTCTCCGACGCCAATGTGGTCGAACTCCTTGGTGCTATCCCCGTTTTTGTGGACATCGACCGCGCCACCATGCTGGCCCCCGCCGCCGCCGTGGAAGCCGCCGTCACACCCCGCACCCGCGCCATTCTGCCCGTTCATTATGCCGGCGCTCCCGTCGACATGGATGCCTATCGCGCCATCGCAAACAAACATGGACTAGCCCTCATCGAAGATGCCGCACACGCCATCGGCACCGAATACAAAGGGCGGCATGTCGGCTCGCAGGAAACCGCCATGTTCAGCCTTCATCCCATCAAAAACATCACCACGGCCGAGGGCGGTGTGGTCACCACCCACGACGAAGAACTTTACAACGCCGTCAAACGCCTGAAGTTCCACGGCATTGCCAAAGATGCTTGGGATCGCTACTCCAAGAAGGGTGCCGGCACCGTGCTGGAAGTGATTGAGCCCGGCCTCAAGTACAACATGCCCGACATGATTGCCTCGCTGGGCCTCACGCAACTCCCCAAGCTGGCCCGCTTCAATGCCCGCCGCACCGAGCTGGCCACTCGCTATACTCAGTTGCTCTCCAACATTCCAGAGCTGCTTCCGCTGGAAGCCCCCGAGTGGCCCCACAAGCACGCCCACCATCTCTACGTGGTGCGAGTGGACTCCCCGCACCTCACGCGCGATGAATTTGTGGCCGCCCTCAAAGAGCGCAACATCGGCACCGGAATCCATTTCAAGGCTGCTCACACGCATGCCTATTATGTCCGAACCGGGCGTTGCCCCATCGGCTCTCTGCCCGTGACCGAGTGGTGTTCAGACCGCATTTGTTCTCTGCCGCTCTTTCCCGCCATGACCGAACAAGATCAGGACGATGTCATCGACGCGATCCGCGACACGCTGGCCAAGCACAGGTAAATCATGATGAGCCCCTCCCCCCGCCCCTCCCTCTCCATTGTCATTCCGGTCTACAACGAGGAAAAAAATCTCGCGGAATTGCTTCGCCGCGTTCTGGAATCCTGCCACGCGTTGGGTTGCGTCTTTGAGGTTGTCCTCGTCAACGATGGCTCCAAAGATCGCTCTGCGGAAATCCTCGCCGAAGCCTCGCGCCAACATCCGCGCGAAATCGTCGCCGTCCTCCTCAACCGCAACTACGGGCAGCATAACGCCATCTTTGCCGGCTACAGCGTTTCCAAGGGCGACCTAGTCATCAATCTCGATGCCGATCTGCAAAACCCGCCCGAAGAAATTGGCAAAATCTATACCAAATTGTGCGAAGGGTACGATGTCGTCGCCGGTCTGCGCGTCCCCCGCGAAGATTCGGCGTTGCGAAAAATTCCCTCGTGGATGGTGAACCGCATGATTCGCCGCTCCACCGGTGTGCGCATGAGCGACTACGGGTGCATGCTCCGCGGGTATACCCGCGAGGTCGTCAAAGCCATGCTCTCGTGTGAGGAGCGCACCCCCTTCATTCCCGTGCTGGCCAATTCTTTTGCCCACCGCACCTGCGAAGTGGAAGTCTCCCACGCCCCGCGCGCCGCCGGCGAATCCCAATATAGTGTGTTCAAACTCGTCAACCTGATGTTTGACATGCTTACCGGCATGACCACCGCCCCCCTGCGCCTGCTCTCGTTCTTTGGCATGATCATTTTCGGCATGAGCTTCGTTCTGGCGGCCTACATTCTCTACATGCGCCTTCATTTCGGAGATGCCTATACCAACGACGGCATTTTCACCCTTTTCGCCGCGCTGTTTTTCCTCGTCGGCGCCCAGTTCCTCGGAATGGGCCTGCTCGGTGAATACATCGGCCGAATTTATAAAAACGTGGGCGCGCGCCCGCGCTACCTGATCCACCAAATCCACGGAGAAAGCCCCATCCCATGAGTTCCCCCAACGTCAAAAAGAAAACCAGCGTCTTGATCCTCGGGGTCAACGGCTTCATTGGCAATGCCCTCACCGACCGCCTCCTGCAGGACGATCGCTTTGAAGTGTATGGCATGGATCTGCAAAACGACAAAATCCAGCGCCTTTTGCACAAGCCCGGCTTCCATTTTGCCGAGGGCGACATTTCCATCAACCGCGAATGGATCGAGTACCACGTTCGCAAGTGCGACGTCATCCTGCCCCTCGTCGCCATCGCCACGCCCAAGGAATACGTGCGAAATCCCCTCCGCGTCTTCGAGCTCGATTTCGAAGAAAATCTGCGCATCGTTCGCTATTGCGCAAAATACAACCGCCGCATCATCTTCCCGTCCACCTCCGAAGTGTATGGCATGTGCACGGACGAAAATTTTGACGAAGATCATTCGCCCCTCATCGTCGGCCCCATCCGCATGCAGCGCTGGATCTATTCCGCATCCAAGCAGCTCTTGGATCGCGTCATCTGGGCCTATGGCGAAAAAACGAACCTGCCCTTCACCCTCTTCCGCCCCTTCAACTGGATCGGCCCCCGCCTCGACTCGCTGGATTCGGCCCGCCTCGGCTCCTCGCGCGCCATCACGCAACTTGCGCTCAATCTGGTCGAAGGAACCCCCATCTGCCTCGTGGATGGCGGCGAACAAAAGCGTTGCTTCACCGATGTGGCCGATGGCGTGGAATGCCTCTTCCGTATCATCGAAAACAAAGACAACGTCTGCGAAAAAGGCATTTTCAATATCGGAAATCCCGACAACGAAGCCAGCATTAAAGAGCTCGCCGAAATGGTCGTTGCCGCCTTCGATGCCCATCCCCTTCGCTCGAAGTTCCCTGCATTTGCCGGCTATCAGGTCACCAAGAGCGCCGACTATTACGGCAAGGGATACCAAGACGTGGAACACCGCAAGCCCTCCGTCCGCAAAGCAAAAGAACTCTTGGGCTGGGAACCCAAAATTGCAATGCAGCAGTCGGTCAACGAGACCATGGACTTCTTCATCCGCGAAGCCGCCGGGCAGATCGAGGAATGATTTTTTCGCGGAACCCTTGACATCCGCCAGCCACCGTGGTTGATTACCCCGCATGAATCTCCGTCGATATTATTCCAGCTTCATCTTTAGGTCGCCGGACGCGCAGTCCGGATCGACCCGGTGAGGCTTGGCTACCGGGATTCTTTCCAAAACCGCGTGTCTGGCGAAAAGACACGCGGTTTTGTTTTGCCCCCAAACCGTGAACCTCTGAACCTCTTAACTCTCCTTATTCTCAACCGTGAACCCTGAACCGTGAACCTCTGAATTCTTAATTTTTAATTCTCAATTCTCAATTCTTAATTCTTACCCCCTAGGCCCCCCCATGATCATCGTATTAAAACGAAATAGCACCGAAACCGACATTGCCACCATCAGCGACCTCGTTTGCTCCATGCGCTATCAGCCGCGCGTCATTCGCGGCGTCGAACAAACCGTCGTCGCTTGCATCGGCGACGAACTGAGCAACCACTCCCTCGAAGCCCTCCGCAATCTGCCCGCCGTCGAATCCGTTTTCCCCGTGCAGAAAAAGTTCAAGCTCGTCTCCCGCGAATATCACCCGACGGATACCGTCGTCGAAGTCCGCGGCGTCAAAATCGGCGGCGGCAACATCGAAGTCATCGCCGGCCCTTGCGCCATCGAATCCTTCGACCAGTTCCGCGCCGCCGTGCAGGATCTCGTTCGCTGCGGCACCAAAATTGTTCGCGCCATGCCCTACAAGCCCCGCACATCGCCCTACGATTTCCAAGGGCTCAAGCAAGATGGCATCCAAATCATGCGCGATGTCAAAGCCGAATTCAACATTGCCATGGTCTCCGAAGTGCCAGGTCCCGCCCAAATCGAACCCTTGCTGGGACTCGCCGATATGTTCCAAATTGGCGCCCGCAACGCCCAAAACTACGACCTGCTGGAACAAATTGCCAAGGCCGGTCTTCCCGTCTTGCTCAAGCGCGGACTGGCCAGCACCGTCGAGGAATGGCTCACCGCCGCCGAATATCTTATCGTCAACGGCTGCACCCAAGTCGTTCTCTGCGAGCGGGGCCTTCGCTCCTTCGATCCCAGCACGCGCAACCTGCTCGACCTCGGCGCCGTGGCCGTCGCCAAGCAACTCTCCCACCTGCCCGTCATCGTGGATCCCAGCCATGCCGCCGGGGCCCGCCGCCTCGTCCCCGCCCTCGCCCGCGCCGGACTCGCCGTTGGCGCCGATGGCCTCATCGTCGAGGCCCATCCCGACCCGCTCAATGCCTTCAGCGATGCCCCCCAGCAACTCGAAAGCGGAAAATTCGCCCAGTTCCTCTCCGACCTCGCCCCTTGGATCGAACTGGCCCGCAAAGAACGCGCCACGCCCAACCCCGTCTGAAAGGCCCACCCATGAGCGTCCCCATTCTCTACCTAGGCCCCGAAGGCACCCACTCGCACGAAGCGGCCCTTCGCCGGTTTGGCCCGGATGCCAACCTCGTCCCCTGCCTCTCCCACTACGAGATTTTCGCTCGTCTGTGCGCGCCGCGAGCCACCCCTCGCCCCCTCGCCATCGTGCCCGTGGAAAACTCCAGCGAAGGCCCCGTCACACAAACGCTGGACCAACTGGCCGGACACCCCGGCGTGGGCATTCTCGACAGCCTATCCCTGCCCGTCCCGCAGCACCTCATGGCGCTAAAGAAAACCAAACTCACCGACATCCGCCGCGTGTGTAGCCATCCCCAAGTGCTTGGACAATGCCGCAACAATCTGGCGCATCTCTTGCCGCGCGCCGAATTGATCGCCGAATCCAGCACCGCCTCCGCCGCCGGTCGCGCCGCGCAAGATTCCTCCACCGCCGCCATTGCCTCCGACGCCGCCGCCAAAATTCACAACCTTCACATCCTGCGCAAAAACATTCAGGACTGCGAAGATAATGTCACCCGCTTTTTCACGCTCACCACCGCCAAAGCCAAAAGCAAATCATCCCCATCCGCCAAGGAGTGCCGCTCCCTGATCTATCTGGTCATCGGCAACCGCCCCGGCGCCTTGCTCCATGTGCTCTCGCCCTTTGACGCCTCCGAGGTCAACCTCACGTTCATCCAGAGCCGCCCGCTTCCCGGACGCCCTTGGGAATATGGATTTTTTATCGAAGCCGCCACCGACTGGACCTCCGCGCGCGCACAAGCCGCATGGAAAATGGTCCTGTCCTTGGCGGAGTCCGGCCGCAAAATTGGCACCTACCCCGTGGCCTAAAAATGGAACACCTCTCCCATCTTCGTAACATGATCGCCTCGCTCGATGAAGAACTGGTGACCCACTTCTGCGCCCGCGCGGGCCTGCGCCTGAACGTACAGTTTTATGCCCTGACCTCCGATGCGCTCCCCACCCTCAACGAACTCGCCGGACGCTTTGCCGAAGCCACTACGCTGGCCGGTCGCGTCCATCTCCTGCGCCCGCCGTACCTCCAAGTCCTATTGCCCACCTTGTGTGAACAAGGCGGCGGCGGGGATCGCTCCGAATGCCTCGCCGCCGATGCCAGTGGTTTGGATGCCCTCGCCCGGCGCCTCGCCCTCTCCGTCCATGTCGCCACCCGTAAGCGCGAAGCCCTGCCCGAAGCCTTACAAAAAGCCATTCTCACCGGCGACCCCGTCATCGTCGAACAAGCCATCACCCATCCCGCCGTCGAAGAAAAAGTCCTCGCCCGCGTTCGCAATCAAGCCCGAGAAACCGCCCCGCGCGTCGAAACTCCCGACCAACTCTGCGCTCTCTACGCCGAGTGGATCATCCCCCTCTCCCGCAAAATCCAAGTCCACGGACTCCTCACCACCCAATAGGGGTCAGTCCTTGCATTGTAGCATTTTCGCCGACGGGGCAGGCAGAACATAAAGTTTTCCACACAATGGAAAAATGTTTTGCGATTTTTCCACACAATGGAAAGAATGTTTCCACACTGTGGAAAACTTATTTTTCTCTACTTTCCGGTAGGGGAAGAGAGGACCGATTCAAGGCGCGCCACTTGTAGAATTCGCCATGCGACGGGGCTCCAGTTCATGGCGACGAAGGGGCATTGATTTTGATCGGCTTTTTTACGAAGAGAGACCAAAAAGCCCAAGGCGGCGCTATCGAGAAAGCGAGTGGCAGTGGCATCGATTTCCCAGCCGAGAACGGCATCGGGGCCACGGGCGGGCAAAGCGGCTTCGTAGTGGGCGCGATAGGCCGGCAAACTGGCGGCCGTAAGTTCTGCAGGTAGACGTAGGCAGAGGACCCCGGAGGGGGTGAGGTGGACTCCGCCCTCGCGCTGGGTGGAGCGCAACGCCTGAAGCCGGGAAACCCAATCGGGCAGACGGGGGGCCAGAGGAATATATTCTTCCAAACGGGTGGCGCGGATGAAGCGTTCGACGCGTGGGCTGGGTCGCCACACCATGACTTCGTTCCCACTGGCACGGGCGGCTTTGTTCAGCGCGACCAGCAAGCCTAGCTCGTGGCTGCGCAACCACGGAAGGCCCGCCAGATCGAAGACCAGGGCATTTTGCGAGGCCAAGGGCAACAGCTCGTTCAAGAGCGCATGGCCATCGGTGAGGTCGCGCGTAGATTTCCACGGAAGGACGCGCGCACGAAATTCATCGAGCCGGGCTTTCGAGGGCATGTCGGGCGCGGGTGCGGCGGGCGGGGTGGCTGTCGGCGCATAG
This sequence comes from uncultured Verrucomicrobiota bacterium, assembly GCA_964647595.1. Classification (GTDB taxonomy): domain Bacteria; phylum Verrucomicrobiota; class Kiritimatiellia; order CAIQIC01; family Lenti-01; genus Lenti-01. Next base: position 25,078 of record CAZYGH010000048.1, on the reverse strand, counting down.
CGAATCCAGACCAAGCGGGCCAGAGAGGCGAGCAGGAAGGTGCCATCGAAAAAGTAACGTTTGAAGAGGCGTCGAGGATTGGTCCACAATCGCCAAAACCATTCCAATCCGATATTTTGAACAAAGCGTGGCGCGCGGGTCTGCGTGCCGGCCAGAAAATCGAGTGTGCCCCCCACCCCGACGGTCAACGGAACCCGCCAAGAATGAACGTGCATGTTGATCCACTTTTCCTGCTTGGGTGCGCCCAAGGCCACCAACAGGAGGGAGGGGCGTGTGGCTTCCAGACGGGCCAGCAAATCGGCGTGGTTCATGGACAACAGGCCCGCGAGCGGTGGGGAATAGGCCCCGGCGACGGTCAGGCCGGGATAGCGGCGTTTTAATTCTTCGGTGGCTTTCTGCGGAACGCCGTCGGCACCGCCAAGACCATAGAGGGACCAGCCGCGACGGGCGCACAGTTCGGCCAGCATGGGGGTCAAGTCGCTGCCGGTGACTCGCTCGCGCAGTTTCGGGCCCAGAAATCCGGAGAGGCGCACGATGGGATTTCCATCGGCCACGACCAGATCGGCTTCGAGCAGAATGCGCTGCAATTCCGGATCGTGATGGGCCTGCATGATGAAGTCGAGATTCACGGTGGCGATATAGCCGGGCGTGCCCTTTTCGATGTGCTGCTCGGACCACGCAATGGTTTCGGCAAACGTGACATCGTGAAACGGAATGCCCAGCACCATGACAGGCAACGGCGTGATGGGTTTGTTCATGGATTTTTTACTCCGATGGAGGACGGGGAGGGTTTGGTCAACACTTTCGCGGGGACGCCAACGGCGACGCCTCCTTCGGGCACATCGCATAGCACCACCGCATTGGCGCCGATCTGGGCATGGTCGCCGATGCGAATGCCGCCAATGAGTTTGGCACCGGCGCCAATATCGACGTGGCCACCAAGGGTCGGCACGCCACCGCGCCGATCGGTGCCCAGCGTGACTTGCTGAAATATCAAACAGTTGGGACCGATGGTGGCGCGCGAGTGAATCACGACGCCGTTGGGATGCAACAAGACCAGACCGCCGCCGATGGAAACATTCGTGGGAACATCCGCACCGGAAACGACGCTCCAAAAGCGATGTTGCAAGACGGCGAGGGGCTTGAGAAAAAATCGCACGGGAGGAGGCAGGCGGCAGGCGGCCTGATAGCGCCGGATGGAGCGAACCAATTGTGCGCCGGGCTTCCACTCGAACCAACCGCATTTTTCCCGAGTCCAATCGGGCACTTGCGAGGAAACGGAGACGCTTGGTCCCGAAGATGATTCCACTGGTGGCACGCCGTTCATGATGAGAGAAGATGCCCGAAAGCCGTCAGGGTTTCAATGTCCAAAGGGGGGGAAGTTGGAGACGGATGCCCACCTCGCGCTCTTGGCGAGCCACATCGATGGCAACCTTTTCGGCGGCCACGCGCAAGGCCGTTGCAGAGGGGCGCACAGCGTCTTGCAGGCGGGAGGCAAACGACAGAATGCGATCGACGCGCGGCTGAACGGCGAAGGCGTAGCTGCCCATCAGCGCGGCCAGCATGAGGCCCACTTGTCGCGGATGGCAAGCGACGCAACGCGTGGGGCGGCACAGTTCGAAATCGAGGCGCACGGGGCGACCTTCTTTCAACACGACAAAATTGGGCAGGCGATGATCGGTGTCGATCAAGCCGGAAGCCAGCAGGCCCACGGTGGAGGAAATGAGGTGATCCTCGAATTCGCGGACGGCGGTTTCTGGCCCGACGCGCAGGATATTCTTGAAGAATTCGGTGCTGTCGCGGCAGTCGCCCAGATCGGTGGAGATGAGGACCTCCGTGTAGGGAGTGGCGGCATCGTGCAAATGGAAATAGGCCAGCGGGTGGGGTGTGCCAATGTGCTGGGGCTCGAGACGGCGCAGGGCGGCATATTCCTGCCAGCCGATGTTGGTGCGCGTGAGGCGCCGGAGCGCGCCGCGCCAGTGCGGGCGGTTCCACAGCTTGACGATCACGGTGCCGACTCCGCTGGGGGCTTGCACCCGCGCAATTCGGACATCGGTGCCCCGCTCACGCAAAATCTGCAGGCCCGGTGCCGTCCCTTGCCCGGTTTGAAGGGCCAAGGCTTGCCAGCGATGGGGTGAGGATTCGCTCATGTCGTCTCCGCCTTTTTTTGAACTTGAGCACGAACTTGCCACGCGGCCAGCGCACAGGGAAGAAGGGCCGCACCGAATACGCAAGAGCCGTAGCCCCATGTGGGCAATCGAGGTTGAAGGGTATTCAGAAGTCCCATGACGGGCACCGCATAGAGGGCAAATCCCAGCGTCGCGAAGACCGATTGCCCCATCATTTCCATGCGGCCCGAAGGCAGGCTCCACACCAAGTAGATGTGGGAGAGTACACTGGACAGGCTCATGCCGATGATGAAGCCGGGCAACGCGAAGAGGCGATATCCTGCCACGGCAGCCAGCATGGCCACGGTGGTGATGACGTTGGCTTCAAATAGGCGGCGGGGCTTGCCCAAGGCGAGCGGGATTCGGTCCATGCTGGCCATGAGGACAAAAGCCCACGTGTAGAGGGCCAACCAGCGCGAGATGATTCCGGCTTGCTGATAGCGCTCGTCGTAGAGCGTGTCGAAGAAGAAGGGCGCACCGATGGCAAAGGCGACGCAGACCGCGCCGCTGGCCCACAGAATGGCGCGACGGGCCTTTAGGCAAGAGCGAATCAGGCGGATGGGATCGTCTTGCCGACGCGACAACAAGGGAAACAAAATGGTCGAGCCGAGGCGCGAGGCGGTGTTGATGGCCACGCGGGCAAAGGTCATGCCGATGCTATACAACCCCAATTCCGCCATGGTGAGCATTCGGCCGAGCAAAATCCGATCCAGATGCGTCGCCAAAAAACTGACGATGGTGCTTAGAAAAATCCAGCGGCCAAATTTCAGGAGTTCGCGGCGGGAGGAGGCATCCCAGCCAAAGCGATCGCGCGGGCCCTCGTTCCACCGATGGCTCAAATAGAGGCGGACCACGCTATACACCAGACCGCCCCAAACCAACGCCCAGACAGAGCGGTGGAGATAGGCCGCTCCAATCATGACGCCCAGCGAGATGAGTTGCGGAATCAGATCGAGCAACGTCATGCGAGCCATGGCCAGTTTGCGGTTGAGAGTAAAGACGCTGGTCGAGGTGAAGCCTCCCAGCAACGCCGTCAGGCCCGTCACGGGCAACAACGTGGCCAATTGCATGGCATCGGGATTTCCTGCGGCAAAAAACAGGGCCACGGGATAGGCCACCAGCAACGTCAACACCCAGAGCAGGAAGCCGCGGATGACTTGGATGGTCCACGCGGCGCGCAAAAATTCCGGGTGTTCGCCGGACTTGCTTTGAATGATGCTCGGGCCGATCCCGATATCCGAAAACATCTGCAAGCCCTGCATGAACACATTCACCAGTGCCATCAAGCCGAATGCCTCCGGGAACAAGAGGCGTGCCAACACCAGATTGCTGATCAGACGAAGAATCTGCGACCCGCCATAGCCGCCCAACGTCCACAACGAGCCGCGCAAGGCCTTTTGCGTGTCATCGCCGCGTTTTTTGGGTGAGGGTTCGGTCATGCGTTTCCTTTTGTCAAAGCGCCCGGGTTCGGGGAGGCTCCATGCCCGTTTCGATGCGTCCTTCCGTCTCGGCGGTCGCGGCGACAGAAGCCGAGAGCCCCGCCATGCCGCCGCCCGCCAGCAACATGGCCGGATTGAACATATTGTTGAATAGATTGTCGATCATGAAGAGTCCCATGACCAACGGCAACCCCACCATGGCCGCCACCTCAGGCCGTCGCCATTCCTTGGGCGGAAAGCGGCGCAAAAACAGCAGACACGGAAGCATGAGCGTCGCCGTCATGGCGGCCAGACCCAACACGCCATCGCGCCCCAGCGAGAGCACCCAGAGGCCATCGGGAACGGAAACGACTTCGCCATTTTCGTCGCGCACATACGATCGGCGATAGCGGCCCCAGCCCAACCACGGGCGCTCCAGGGCTTTCTCCACCAAAATGTTTTCATTGTTGATGCGATATTCCAGCGAGCCGGCCCGCTCCGCGCTGGAAGCCCCGCCGGCCGCATCAATGAGATTTTGAGCGGTCCATGCGCCGGTGCCGCGCAAGCCCATATAGAGCAGCGGCAACGACAGCAAAACGAAGAATGGCAAGCGCGTTTTGATCATGCGCGCGCCAAAAAATACTGCCGTTCCCAGCAGAAGCAGGAAAATTGCGCCGGTGGATTTGCACAAAAAGGTGGTGACCAGCAAGGCGCCCCACAGTGGCCACAGGAACTTGCGAAATGCGGCCGGCATCCGGCGCAGGCCGCCCCCCGCCAAAAGGGTGAGACCGCAGAGGCAGGCGGTGGTCATCCACATGGCGACCATCAGTCCGTGCTCCATGAACACCACCGGGCGCCATCCCCCACCCCGCCGGGCTTGGCCGAAGGAATGAGAATGGAAGCCATAGAGCATGCGGTGCAGACGCGGACTCATGGCCACTTCGAACAAGCAGAACGGCATGTAGACCAAACCGCCGATGAACATGCCCAGCGCCAGATCGCGTAAATGATCCGGCGTGTTGAAATAGATCCGACCGATGTACCACGGAATACCCCACAGAAAGATTTTATCCAGCGCAAACGAAATACCTTCGTACAGTCCCAGTCCGTTGGAGATGGACGTGAAGATCGGCAACACGCACCACGCCAGCATGGGCACATCCACCGATTGAAATTGAAACGTGCGAAAAGCCTTGGCATTGAAGATCGCCGTCGCCAGCAATATGCCCAAACTGGCCGCGCTGACTTTGCTATAATCGGGCAGGCCCGGAAGCGGAAAACTGAATTGCGGAAGAAACATCCACGCCAACAAAAAGCCGGAGATCACCGCATGATGGGCACGCAATTTAGCAAACAGCCCTAAAAACAGGGGAATCCACCCAAACATGGCGATGGGAATGGAAGGATTCATGACAAAAATGCCGCCAAATTAGTTTTTACCTGCGCCCGGCTCATGGATTATCCTGACGATATGAAAACCAGCTTGGGGATTCTAGCACATAATGAAGAGTCGGGTATCGCCCTCACGCTGGGCGACCTGTGGAAGCAGACGTGGCTGACATCCGGCGCGAGCGTGGAAGTCCTTTGCGTGGTGAATGGCTCGCGCGACCGGACGGCGGAGGTGGCCCGTGATTTCTTTGCCGCCCATCCGTTGTCCGGCGTGACGGCCCGCGTCATTGAACTTGAACGCGCGGGAAAGGCCAACGCATGGAATGAATTTGTCCACCGCCTGAGTGCGACCGATGCCACGCTGTTGTTTTTGGTGGATGCCGATATCGCGTTGCCCGAAACGGACACGCTGAAACGGCTGGCAACGGCGCTGAAAAAAAATCCCGCCGCCGTGGTAAGCGTGGACCAACCCGTCAAGGACCTCACTCTACGCGGCGATGCGGGCATGAAGGCGCGGCTTTCGCGGGCGGCGGCCGACCTCGCGGCGGCGGGCCCTCCCAAGTTGTGCGGGCAGCTTTATGCCGCGCGGGCCGATGCCTTGCGGCGTATTCGCGTCCCGGAGGGTTTGCTGGTGGAAGATGGATTCATCAAGGCCATGCTGCTGACCGACAACTTTCGCATTCCCGAAGACCTCTCGCGCATTGTTCGCGCGGACGGCGCATGGCACGTGTTTGAGGCCGAGTCCAAAGCCTCGACACTCTGGCGCCATGAGCGGCGGATTCTCATTGGAACCGTGATCAATATTATCCTCTTTCGCGATCTACAACAGGCGGCGGCCAAGGGCGAAAACATCGCCGAACGAATTCGCGTCCGAAATGAGCAATCGCCCGACTGGGTTGCTCGTGAAGTGGGTGTGCGCTGGCGAGAAATTTTTGGTGCCACCGTATGGGAAACCGTTGGGTTGCCCCTTCGACAATGGAAGCAGGCCGGTCGGCCCTTCCGCTTGTTCTCGGGCGTATTGGCCCGCGCGGTTTTCAATGCCATCGCCGCTTTTTCGGCTTGGCGGGAGTTGCGACACCGCCGCTTTGAATGGTGAGCACTTGCGCCCCGCTCAACGCATCTGGAGCTTAAGCCAGGCGTGAAGGAACGGCAGTTTGGATTTGCCGTGGCAGGCGTGATAGAACCACTGGCGGTGGAACAGCGAGCCCGGAAGCGTCCAGCATTTGAAATAGAATTGGCGATTGAAGCGGGGATCGATCGGCTCTTCCATTCGTCGATACAGCAAACTGCGAGTCAACGCTTTCTGGTCCCAGAAGGGGTCGGTGTCGAGTAGCGACTCCTCGAAGACGGCGGCAATCTCAGGGCTGGGATGATACACCAAGACGCCGCTATTCATTTGATACGGCAACTTATCGTGCACCCCCCCCACCTTGCCGGGCGGAATCACCGGCAACGGCGGCGCATCCTTTGCAATGAGAATGTCCGCATCCACGAAGGCCACTTGGTCGTAGTCAAGAAACCAAGGCATATCCATCAGGCAGAGCTTCTGCCAGGTCATTTTTTTGCCAGGTAAAACGCGAACGGGCTGGGTGATCACTTTCAGATCATAGCCGTGTCGAGCGGCATACTGCTCGAAGCGGGCGCGGACATACCGTTGATACAACTGTTCATAGGCATCGCCAATGACAAGGGTGACCAGAGCGGTTTTCATGATCGGCGGGTTCTCCATATCCGTTTCAATCGCGCATTCACCGCGCGATGAAAGCGAGAAAAAATGGCAAGGGTATCTTGTAATCGGTCGACGACCTGCTGAGCCCAAAGCGGTTGCGCATGGTTCAGCACGGCGGTGAGAGCGGGCACCCCGGCCTGCACCATCAGATCCACGGCGCGGCGCAAGTGGCGATAGAGGCTAACGTCTTCGCGGGCCACCAGAATCACGGCATCGGAGTGAATGGCAGAATAGTAGGCCAACTCGTCCGTGAGAATGCAGCCCGCATCGATCAACACGACGCCAGCACTCTTCCGAGCCTCGCTGATTAGCTCGGGAAGACGCGCATGAGATGCGGGTCTCGCCCCTCCTTCAGCGGCCAACACGCGAAGTTTCCGCACGGGCTCCAATTTCCAACAATCGGTCCACGGCGGAGGACGATTCAATGCCGATTCGAGGCCGGGACCGGAGGGCATATTGAGCGTCGCCCTCAAACCAGGCCGATCCAGATTGGTCTCCGCCAACCAAACATCCGGACAAAGAGCCGCAAGGGCATGGGCCACGTTGATGGCCAACGTGGTGCAACCGCAACCGGGTTCGAGACCGGCCAACACAAAAACGCGCCCTCCGTGACGCTCTCGCTCAAAGTTCAAGCGCACCGCCAAATCGCGAATGGCGTGGACAGATCGATGAGCCGGAGCATCGAGCGTGGCACGGGCAAAGTCCACGGTGGAGGCCACCGACGAGACATACAAGGCCACGGGATCCGGGCCGGGAGCCCCCAGCGCCAACTCGATTTCGCGCGGAGACCGAATCCGATTGTCCAAAAAATCGAATCCGATATAGACGGCCAACACAAATCCAAAGCCCAGCGCCACCGCCAGCATAAAGAGTACTTTTTGGTTGGTTGTGGAAGGTCGAGTGGGATTGGCGGCTCGCTTATCAATCGAAATGCGCGGAGGTGTTTTGGCCTCCAATTCACAATCATCAATGCGCGTATCCAGCGCATTCAGGCGATCGCGCAACTGGGAAATCGCAAACGAAATGTCCGAGGATTGAAAGATGGCGCCCGAAATGGCAGAGGCCTCGTCACGGGCCATATCCAATTGATGATGAAGAACGGTGGCCGTATTGGAGGCAGCCGAAAACGTGCTTTGCGCCCGGAGAACTTCCGCTTCCAATTCAAAGAGGCGTTTTTCGCGCAGGTTGCGAATGGTTTCCACATTGACGCGCTGCTTATACTCGCCGAGATATCCATTCATGGCCTCCATGCGCATTTCGACATATTTCCGGTCCGGATTTTCGGGCGTCAGGCCGTCGATTCCGGCGCGCATGCCTTGGAGCTGCTCATAGGTCCACTGTTCGATGCGGTTAATGCCGAAGTTGTCGGCGACGCGTTCATCGGCAAACGGCTGCAAGTCCAACTCCGCCAGTTTGAGTTGGTCTAGCCGGGTCTTTTCCAACAGTCCTTCCTTCTCGGCGCGGAGGGCTTCGGCCTCCCAGTACAGACGCTGAATTTGTTCCACCTTGGAGAAATGAACCGTGTAGGCCTCATGCAAAAAGGCCTTGCTCTCGACCGTATCCGCCAGCGCAAGCAATCGGGTCCGATGCTGTTCGATGCGCTGCTGGATGTTGGCGCGCTCTTCGCGCAGATAGGCCAAGCGCCGCTCATACATATGTTCTTGCTCGCGATGAATTTTCTGGAGAAAAGATTCGAGAATCGCATTCAGGAGTGTGCCGAGCTGGCCGGGTTCAGAAGCCGTGATTTTGGCGCTGACCAAATACGTGCGGGGCACTTCGGCCACCTTGATTCGCGACATCAGGCGAAAGGTGTTTCGCTCCACGTCCGATGGCGGTTGCAAGAACGAAGGAAGTTCGTCCTGCGGCACACGCGTCAACGCGTCGGACACCACATCATAGCTCATGATGCGAGAAACCATGGTGCGCGTATAATCGCCCAGATTGCCCGGAATGATGTCGCGCTCCCGCCCCGTCAGCGTGGGCTCTTTCGTGGGATCCAGAAGAAGAAGCGCATCGGTCTGATAGACCGGTTTGACAAACGGCAAAAAGAGAAGATTGGCGATCAGGCTGAACAAACCTCCCAGCACGATGATCGGCAAGGTCCGACGGCGAAGGAATCCCATCAGGTCAAAGGGCTTGGTCTTGCGACCGCCATCCACCCAGCGCTGCCCGTCCCGTTGACTGTTGTTTTCGTCCATGAAAGAGCGCCTATTGGGAAGTTCCGTTCACGAAACCCTCTTGTCCCCACAACTTGATGCGCAGTTGTTGCATGAGGCCAAACTGCTCGGCCGCCGACAGCGTAAAGTCGATCACCTTCATGGTCGGCAACAACTGCGTCATGTAGTAATTGAATCGGCTGATGCCCTTCTCGCTCACGTAGACGATGTCGCCATCGCGCAACACATAATTCCGGCGGAAATCTCCATGCTGCATAATTTCGTCGAAGCTCACATCCTGCACCACCCCGCGCTCGCCATCCGACCGAACCAAAAAGATGTGTTGCGAATTGGCGTTCTTGGTCATGCCACCAGAATTCATGACGGCATCGAGCAAGGTCATCTGCGATCGCAACAGCAGAACGCCCGGCACGTTGACTTCGCCCATCACGTAAGCCACTTGGTCGTCGCTTTGGGGAATGTAAATAAAATCGCCATTTTGCAGCCGAATGTTCAGCGCCAGATTTCCCTTTTCCAGCAAGGCATCGAGGTCAATCCACAAGACCATTTCGTCGCCCCGCAACACCATGCAACGCGAGAGAAACGACTTCTGCGTATCGGCCGGCAGCCCCCCCGCCAGCGACAACGCTTCCAACAGCGTTCCCGGTCCATCGAAATGGATCGCGCCCGGATGCACCACGCGCCCCAGCACATACACCTTGTTGTTCTTGAACTCCTGCATCACCAGCGTGACGTCCGGATTTTCGTAATACTTTTGCAAGACGCTACGGGCTTGGTCCGTCACGTCGCGTAAGGTCCGACCACTGACATTGAGAATGCCAACCAGCGGCAAGCCCACTTCGCCATTGGGCGACACGGTGACGGAAAGAAGCGTAATGTCGGGACGCCCGCGAACGATGAACGAAAACCGATCGCCCGGGCCGAGGTGATACTCTGTTTTGGTTTCGGTCGAAAATTTCTTTGCCTGTTCCTTCGTGGCATACTCTTTGGAGGGGGCGGTGATTTCGGCCGTGAAATATTGATCCACGCCATTGGTGGGCGACAACGCTTCAAAGGGCGCACCCGACTCCGGCGGTCCAAAAACCTGAGTGCGAGGCGGCGGTGGGCTATGGCAACCGGCCATCGCAAAGACCAGCGCAGCCAAAAGGGACAAGCCCATCCAGCCGCGTATCATCGCCCACCCTCTTTGCGCGCCACTTCGTGCAGTTCGGCCGTGGCGCGCGCTTTTCCGACAAACAAGCATCGCCATTGATAGCGGCGCAAAAAACGGCGAAAGAGCAAATCGTTGTAGCGAGGTTTGCGCTGAAGCATACTTTTCACGAATCCCCACCAACTGGCCAACCCGCCCAGCACATAGGGCGGCACCGACATGCGAAATACCGCGCTGACGGTCATGTAGGCCAGACTCGTTCCCATGAAATATTGGCCGAATCCGTGACGCATGCGCCCCACCCAAATGTTTTGCTGACTCGATCCCATCGGACGCAGATGCACGAAGCGCAGTTCTGGCTCATCCCAACTACACGCAATCCAATTCAACATGCGACACCGATGGCAATCAATGCCATCCCACATCACTTCACGAACAAAGCCGCCCACTTCTTTGAAACACGAAACGCGGTAAAACTTCGTCATGCCCAGCGACATTTCATCGCCGCACTTTTCGCTGACGAGCCTGCCCGTTTTCTTGTCCTCGAAATAGGCTTTCCCGCTACACGTGCCGAGGCGAGGCTCCGCAGCCATGCGCTCGATCAAAATCTCGAAATAGCGCGGCGGAATATCCAAATCCAAGTCGAACTTGCACAGGAAATCGAAGGCCTCCATCGACACGGTTTCAAGCCCCGCATAGAAGGCATCCACCACGCCCGGCCCCACGGCGCGGCGACCGCGATTCTCCCGCCGCAGAATGCGAATCCATGAATGCCGCGCCGCATATTCTGCCAGAATGGCGGGGGTGTCGTCGGAAGAACCATCGTCCACGAGCACCCACAGCGATGGAAGCACCGTCTGTTTCAGCACACTTTCGATGCAACGGCGGGCATACGTGGCTTCATCGCGGCACGGGGTGATCAACACATATCGAGATGGATTCATAAGATTCTTGTCACGCCTCTCCACTTCCTCTTTATACACACCCCCATGGCCTTATGGCAAGCCATCGACGTTTTCGCTTCCGTGCCGACTGAACGCCCTTCGCAATCGCTCGGCATTCAGATCCAAGGCAAATTCTTCCCGGATGCGCGCGCGCCCTGCCGTTGAGAGTCGTGACCGCTCTGCGACACTCGCGCACAAACCCCGCAGGCAAACCACCAACGCCGCCACATCGCCCGGCGGAACGAGCCGCCCGGATTTCCCGTCTTCAATCAGCTCGCGGATGGCTGGCAAATCGCCGCTCACGGCGCACATTCCGCTGGCCATGGCCTCCATGAGCACTACGGGAATGCCATCGCGGTCACCACTGGAATCCACCCGGCAAGGCAATACAAACAGGTCCGCCTCCTGCATGGCATCGCGCACGGCATGATTGGGCGTCGCTCCCGGAAAATCCATCCCATCAGCCAGACCCACCCGTTCCGCTTGCGCTTTCAACGCACCCCATTCGGGGCCATCCCCCAGCAGGCGACACGTGAAGGCCATTCCCTCTTTGCGGAGAACACCCAACGCGTCCAACAAGAGATCAAACCCTTTCTTGGGAATCATGCGTCCCACGCCGAGAATTCGAACCGCGCCAATTTCTCCGCGCGGAGGAGGCGGAGAAAATTCCGCCGGATTCACACCACACCGCACCACGGGATAATGATCCTGTGCCCGTGGAACCAGCGATTGATAGAACTCGCGATGCCAATGGCTGATACAGCACACAAAAGCCGCGCGCGCCAATTTTTCGGGCAACAGCACACGATCGCGAAACAAATCCACCGCATGTCCGGTAAAGCTGAAGGGACAGCCCAACTGGCGAGCCGCATACATCGCCACACTGGCGGACACATGCGCGAAATGGGCATGGATATGGGTGATGCCCCGTGGCCGCGCCGCATGAGCCAACGCCAGCCCCGCCCAGCCGTGCCACACGATTTTGAGGCGCGTCCGACCGGATGCCTCTTTCGTCAGCAGGGCATCGCCCAGCGCCATGAAAATCGTCTGAAGCGCGCGCCAAGGATGTTGCGCCGCTTCCGCCAACGATCGGCCAAGCATCCGCACAGGACCTGCGCCATACACGCAAAGAGTCTGCGCCGCCAGCGCATCCAACGCCGCATCCCCTAGCCCGCGCTCGGGCTTGTGCAACGAGGCCGACGACACCGTCTCGCCCGCTGCACGCAGGGAGAACAATTCGCGATACACAAAGGTTTCCGACAACTTAGGCAACCACGGTGCCAGATAAAGAACATGCCGGGATTTGCTCACGATTGCGCCTCGGACATCGGCCGCTTAGGCGGAATGATTTTGGCGGGAATGCCCACGGCCGTATGGCCCGGCGGCACATCCTGAAGCACCACACTCATCGCACCAATTTTCGCGCCATCGCCAATTCGGATCCCGCCCAACACTTGGGCATAGGCCCCAAAATCGACGTTATCGCCCACGATGGGAACCGGGCCATCCTCGGCCCGAATGCCGATGGTGACGCCTTGGCGCAACGTGCAATTCGCGCCCATTTTCACGTTGGAATGAATGAAAATGTTGCCGAAATGATGGATGCGCAAGCCGGGACCGATTTCAACGGACTTCGTGAAACTGACGCCCGTCAGCGTCTCGACAATCCGAAACAAAAACCAATACAGGCGATCGTTGAACCAGCGGACAAATCCGTTGGGCCGCGCATCGTTATTGCGCCCGAAGCGATACACCGCAAGGGCCCAAAGCGATTGCTCACGAAAAAATGCGCTTTGCGGATAACGAGCCCGGTCCGCTTGAAAGGGCGTCATGGAGTAATCTCCTTGTATTCGATCAGCTTGGCCACCCGCCCGGCGCGCATATCCCGCAGATAACGGAATTGTCCGATCACCTGAGCCCACTTGCAAAGCAACGTCAGAAATCCGTGAGCCAAAGCGGCGGATAAATCTGCCCCGCGCCGCCGCGCCGCCCGCGCCAGCCGAAGCGCCTGCGCCAACCAAAGCCCGACGCCCAGCGCCAGCCCTGCCGCCGCGCCCCACGCCCCGACCCACAAGCCCAGCGTCAGGGCCGCGAGCGCTGTCGCCACCGCCCAGCCCAAGGTCCACGTACGTGAACTCCGCGTCATAAAGTAAAAAGGAATATCGCTCACGGGCGTGGTCGCCTTCAGGCGCGCCACCACATCCAAACTGCCATACCCCCCCCGTTGCATCCGCTTCCACCACTGCCGAAACGTCAGAATATGGGCGTCGTGCCGCGTCATCTCCGCATCCAACCGCCAGACTTTCCAACCGGCCCGCCGCAGGCGCAAATACAGTTCGGGCTCTTCGCCCGCGATGAGAGCCTCGTTGAAGCCCCCCACCTTCTCAAACGCCTCAGCCCGCATCAGCGCATCGCCGCCCACCGCCCGCGCTTCGCCCACCGGCGTGTCCCACTCCAAATCGCACAACCGATTATACACCGAATGCTCGGGATGTTGCTCGCGACGCCGTCCCGCCACCGCCACGACATCCGGCCGTTCCGCCAGAAATGCCGCCGCCCGTTCCAGCCAACCCTCATCCACTTCGCAATCGCCATCCACAAACTGCACCCAAGACAATTCAGGGTGCAAATGCCGCAATCGGCGAAACCCCTCATTTCGCGCGCGCGCCATCGAGAACGGCTTGGATAAATCCAGATCCACCACCTCCACGCCCCGCGATCGCGCAAACTCCCCGCTCCCATCGGTGGATCCAGAATCCACGTACACCGTCCCCATGCCGGGCGGCAACGAACGCAGACAACGCTTCAAGCGCTCTCCCTCGTTGCGACCAATGGCCACAACGCCGATGGATGAAACACAATTCATGGCCTAACGGTATCCGAATTTTCTTCCGCAGAAAAGCACATTGCCCACTCACCGAAATAATACATCGCCCAAATGCGTATCCTTAAAAATGTCAATTCCCATACCCGTTTTGAGAACATACACCACCAGCAACCCCAGCAACGCCAGCACCACCAAACCGCCAATTAAAATGGCCAACCCGAGCAACAGCATGCCCACCACATGGACAACGCGGGTCGAGCGTTCCGCCACGGAGTTTCCACTCCCCTCTCCCTCCAGACTCCGCTTCGCCTGCTGAAGCTCCGCTTCCCGGGTATGACGATGCACCGCATCCTGCACCGCTTGAATCAGCAGGGTCTTTGAAAAGGGTTTTTTCAAATATCGGAAAATACTTCCGCTATTGGCGGCCTCGATGACCAGCGCTTCCTCCGAATAGCCCGTGATGAGAATGCCGACGATGTCGGGCCGACGTCGATGCCACTCTCCCAGAAAATCCAAGCCCAAGCCATCCGGCAGACGATGATCGCACACCACAATTTGAATCGGATGCTCTCCCAACAACCGAGTCGCCGTCTGCAAATCGGGAGCCATCACGAGCCGAACGTGCGGGGATAAAATGCGTTGAATCAAGTCCAGCACGGAAGCCTCGTCATCCACCGCCAGCACAAGCGGCCGAAGAGTTGCGAAATCACCCAGTTGAGGTTCCTTCTCCATGCGGAGCAAGATAGCACAGTCCTCACAGAACGAATAGCTGAACGTCGTCCTCTTCGGGCCCATTTGCTGGTGGGCAGAAATCTCAGATGCGCCTATCCCCTTCTGAACCGCCCCCCTCTCGACTATCACAGTTAATTAATTGTGATAGCTTGACGTTTCATCCATGTGACAGCCCCGCGCAAAATTTCCGCAACCCTGTTTGCCTGAATCCATTCGCTTGCGATCCTCATCCCGTCACCCTTCACGCGATGACACCAACATTCCGCAAGCCGCATGGATGTCCTGCCCCCCGCTATATCGGCGCACCACCGGCATGTTCACATGCTTTCGAAGGGCATCTCGAAACGCATTCCGCTCCTCCTCCCCTGGCGGCGCAAACCTCCCCGAGGCATCATTCACATCAATCAAATCAAGCGTGATCGGAAGACCCCTGACCCACTCTGCCAACTGTATGGCATCCAACTCCCGCGTATTGAATCCAGAAATCATCGTCCACGCCAACGTCACTCGTTGCCCCGACACCTCGTGATAGTCCCGAATAGCCTCCATCAACTCCCGCAGCGAATGCGCCGCCTCCACCGGCATCAGCGATTGACGCCGCACAGAATCCGCGCTCGTCAGTGAAATCACCAACCGAAATGGGAACCGTTCCGCCGAAAAGCGCCGAATCCCCGGCACAATCCCCGACGTTGAAATACTGATCGCCTTTGCCGCAATCGCCATTCCGCACGGCTCGCACAAAATCTTCGCCGCCCGAATCACCGCCTCGTAGTTCATCAACGGCTCGCCCATCCCCATGAACACCACTCCGCGCACCGGATAATCGGAATCCTGTCGCACACGAACCACCTGATCCACCATCTCCCACGCCGATAAATTACGCACAAATCCCATCCGACCCGTTGCACAAAATGCACACCCCATCCCACACCCCACCTGCGAACTCACACACACAACATATTTTTCCGCCCCCGCCCGATGCACCAGCGGAATCCGCACCGTCTCAAACTCCCCCTCCCCATCGCCACGAAACACATACTTCGCAAAACCATCCCGCGCCGAAACAACCTTCTCCCGCCGTTCTAATCTTGGCAACGCCACCTGCTCTCGAACCCTCCCCAACACCTTCGCCGAAACTTCCGGAAGCGAATCCGGAAACGCATCCCGCTTCACCGCCGCCGCTTGAAGCCGCCGAGCCAAACGCAACGATACCCCCGCCGGTGCCAGAGCCGTATGCAATTCCAGCGATGTCAGATTCTTAAGCAAAAGAGTCATTGTTCGACCATCCTACGCCAACCCGTTCCCCCGCAAAAGCCCAGACTGATTCCCACAAGACGGATTCCCACAGCCGACATTCGATTCTTTGAATGGTACCTGTGCCCCCTGTGAAACGTTGTCCACACGCGATTTGCCAGCCCCTCTGCGCTCTGATAGGTTCCCCTCATGGCTCAACCGCCCCTCCATTCCATTCTCTGGAGCTATCTCCGCATCGGCGCAGGAGCCTTTGGCGGCGGCATGGCGGCCCTCCCTGTATTCGAGGCCGAACTGGTCAACCGACGCCACTGGTTCACCCCGGCCGAAGTGGCCGAAGCCTACGCCATTTCCCAATCCATTCCCGGCGTCATCATCGTCAATTTTGCCGTCCTCACCGCCCTGCGCCTCGCCGGTCGCTTCATCGCCCTCCTCGCCGCCCTCACCGTTGCCTTGCCTGCCTTTCTCTGCCTCCTGCTCATCGCCATTTTTTTCGAAAACCAATGGAACATCCCCTGGGTCAACGCCGCCCTCCAAGGACTACGCCCCGCCCTCGTCGCCCTCATCGCCGCCGCTGCCATCCGGCTGGGCAAGAACATCGTCCGCTCCCCTCTGCTCCTCCTCGCCGCACTCACCGGGGCCGCCCTCATGCTGGCCCACATCCTCGGGCCCATCCCCCTGATCCTCATCGGCATCACATCGGGCCTTGCTCTTCCTGTTTTGCAAAAAATGAAAAAGCCAGCCCCATGAGCCTCCACCTGTTGCTCTTCTGGACCTTCTTGAAAATCAGCCTCTTCAGCATCGGCGGCGGCTACAACATGGTGCCCCTGATGCAACACGAAGTGGAATCCAATGGCTGGCTTCCCTACGGACGATTCATGGATGTATTGGCCGTTTCGGAAATCACGCCTGGCCCCGTCGCCGTCAATCTCGCCACCTTCGCCGGCTATCAAGTCGCCGGGATCACAGGCTCCATCTCCGCCACCATCGGCGTTTGCCTCCCCGGCACCATCCTTCTTCTCGCCCTCGGCTCTCTCACCATCCGCCTACGCGACACCCCGGCCTTCCGCGCCGCCATGCGCGGGCTTCAGCCTGCCCTCGTCGGCCTCCTCACAGCCACCGCCATCCGCCTCGGACTCGCCCTCATCCCCGGCGGTGCCCATTGGCCCCCGCTATCCAGTCTCCTCATCTTCAGCCTCGCCCTCACCCTCCTCCTCTGGAAAAAAACGCCCCCCCTCCCCCTCCTCGCCGGCGCCGCCACTGCCGGCATCCTCCTCTCCCTCCTGTAGCCCCACGCCAAAGCAAAAAAAGTTTCCACACAATGGAAAACTTTTTTCCGATTTTTCCACACAATGGAAAGAATGTTTCCACACTGTGGAAAACTTCAAAACGGCAACTGGTAATCCTGAATTTTGCGCTGAATGGTGCGCCGCGAAAGCCCCAGTTGCTCGGCGGTCAGGCTTCGATTTCCGCCGTTTTTGCGTAGCGATTCTTCTAATATTTTTTTTTCGATCTGTTCCAGCGTCATTCCATCCGGAACCGACCACCCCACCCCCGGTGTCGCGGCCGTCTTGACCGCAGGACCGTCCAGCCGCAAGCGCTCCGCCCGCAACACATCGTCCGGTGCCGTAACCACGGCCGCCTCCACCCGATTGCGCAGTTCACGGATATTCCCCGGCCACGCATAGGCCGCCAAGCGCGCATACCACTCCGGCTCCACCTCGCGAATGCACTTTCCATGCTCCGATTGCGCAAGCCCCACAAAGCGTTCCGCCAGTGCACGAATATCCTCACGCCGCTCCCGCAACGGCGGCAACACAATGCCCACCACTTGCAGGCGGTACAACAAGTCATGTCGAAAAGCCCCCGCCGCCACCCGCGCATCCAAATCCCGGTTGGTCGCCGACACGACGCGCACATCCACCGAAAAGCTCTCGTGCCCACCCACGCGCAGAATCTGGCGATCTTCCAGCACCCGCAACAATTTCACCTGCACCGACGGGGGCGCATCGCCAATTTCGTCCAAGAACAACGTACCGCCCTGCGCTCGCTCAAAAGCGCCCGCATGACGCGCCACCGCCCCCGTGAACGCCCCCTTTTCGTGACCAAACAATTCGCTTTCCAGCAGACTTTCCGTGAAGGCCGCGCAATTCACCGCCACAAAGGGCCCCTCGGCTCGCGGCCCATCGGCATGCAAGGCCCGCGCAACCAGTTCTTTTCCCGTTCCGCTTTCTCCGCGAATCAATACGGTGGCATTGGTTTTAGCCAAGGCGAGCGTTTCCCTCACCACCTCGCGCATGGAGGGCGATTCCGCCACCCACGATTGCGCCGACCATTTTCCTCGCACTTCGTTGCTCAGTTGCTCCACTTTTCGGCGCAGATTCACCGCCTCCAGCGCCCGCTTCAACTTGGCTTGCAGATCATCCAGATCCAACGGCTTCTGCAAATAATCATAGGCGCCTTCTTTCATCGCCCTCACGCTGGAATCAATCGAGCCATACGCCGTCATCAAAATCACCGGCGTACGCCCGTCATCCAGTGCGCGAATGTTCTTCATCACTTCAATGCCATCGAGATCGGGCAACACCAGATCGGTCAGCACGACATCCGCGCCCTTCGCACGAAACGACTCCACGCCGCTTTTTCCCGTCGCCATCCATTCCGCCGCGTAGCCCAGATCGCCAATCGCCTCGACCAACGATCGCCCATGATCGGCATCATCTTCCACAATCAAAATTCGCTGCGAACTCATGACGACTCCTTCTCCGATACCGGAAATTCCATGCGTAGCCGAGCCCCCGTGCCCTCGGACTCCGCCACAACAAGGCTTCCCCCGTTTTTCTCAATGGCCGTCCGCGCCAAAAACAAACCCAGCCCCGTGCCTTGCGGCCGCGTGGTATAAAACATCTCAAACACTCGCTCACGATCATTCTTCGGAATGCCGGGCCCCGAATCGAAAACGTCCAGCCGCACCCGACTGCCCACCTGCGACACCTCCACACCCACCCGTCCTCCTTGCCCCGCATGCTGACACGCATTTAACAGCACATTCAGGATCGCCCGCTTCACCGCCGCCGCAGAAGCTCGAACGCAAATCTCTCCTTCGGATGGACGAATCTCCGGCACCACCCCCGCCACTTCAAAACGGGGAACCAACATCTCCACACATTCTTTTGCGCAAACCCCCAAATCCAACGCCGTCGGCTTCTCCTCGCCCGGTCGCGCCAAGGTCAAAAATTCTTGAAACACCTTTTCCATACGATCCAGCGTATGTCGCATACGCCCCGATAACTCGACCATCCGCTCCGTACGCGCCTCCGCTCCGCGCCCCGCCTCTTTTTCCAGCATTTGCGCATCCAGCCGCAAGCTCGACATCGGATTGCGAAAATCGTGGACAATTCCGTTGGCCAGCATGCCCGAAAACGCCAAATGCTCCTCCCGTCGACGCGCACGCTCCCGACGCTCTTCGCGCCGCACCATGCCCACCACCAACGCCAAGCACACCGCAAAACAGCCGGCCATCGTGGCCAAACTCAATCGATACATCGACTCAATCGCCCGCGTGGTCGGCCACTCTTCCCGCTCCACCGCCCGCCGCCGCATCCCCAACTCCAGCGACACCGACTCCGCGCCGGGATTCGTCACCACCACCGAAAACGTCACCACCGGAATCTGCCCCTCGCCCGCCGACAATAGTTGCCGCCCGATCAACACCGGCCCGCCGAAATGAAAATCCCCTGCATCCGGCACCGCCCCCACGTCATCGGCATGTTCCTGAAACAGCGTCACCCCTCCGCGCCGCACCGCCACAAATTCAAGATCACCCTCCACCTCGCGCAACGACCGTAACAGCCCCGAAAACTCGCGCCATGCCCCTGCCTGCCCCGCCTCCCCTTCCGTCCCGCCCATCGCCGCCGCCGAAGCCGCGCGCAAGGCCAGATTCATCGACAGCCACTGGCCGCGCTCCGCCACCGCCTGCGCCGCCGCCACATGCGCCGCTTGGTTATGCCACCGCTGCAACACAAACAGCCCCGCCGACGCCAAGACGGCAATCAGCGCCACCCAAGCGGCGGCCGTCCACGCAAACGACCATCGCCGATTTCGAGTTTCTTCCATGATTCCCGCATTCTATCCCCCCGCCCCCCGCCCGCAAGTTTTTCCGTTGGTTTTTCTTCTTCCCCTACGATATATTTGTCCCACTTATGAGCCACGTCCTTCCCATCCGAATCTATGGCGACCCCGTTCTGCGCGAGCCCGCCCACCCCGTGAAATCGATCACTCCAGCCATACGCGCCTTCATCGATGACCTGTTTGTCACCATGCGAGCCGCACAAGGCGTCGGCCTTGCCGCGCAGCAGGTCGGCCACACCGAAGCCGTTTGCGTCGTGGAAATTCCCGAAAGCTACGACACCGAAGAAGAAAACGGCCCCCGCCTCAATCCCGAGGTTCCCCTCGCGTTGGCCCTCGTCAACCCCAAGATCGTTTCGGTATCCGACGACTCCAGTTGCATGGAGGAAGGGTGCCTCAGCTTTCCCGACATTCGCGGCAACGTCGAACGCCCGTGGAGCATCGTGGTCGAGCATCTCGGTCTGGACGGAAAACAGAAATCCACGCCCCTACAGGGCTTCTTTGCCCGCGCCGTTCAACACGAATTAGATCATCTGGTCGGCCATCTGTTTGTGGACCATTTCAGCCACGTAAAAAAATTGGCCATCCGCGGCAAACTCAAGCGCATGCAAGCCGAGACGCTGGAAAACCTCAGCGCCACCTGATCCCACTTAAAATTTTCGCTGGATGGAAAAGGTCGCTCGCGACTCTTCCCCATCTGCCGCCTTCTCATAGCCCACCCACAGCCCTTCCACCGGCAGGCGAATCTCCACCCCGCGCACATAGTCTCTCATCTCCATCGGCGAAATCAGCCCCAGCGGCGGCCTCTCCACTTTGAGGCGGAAATCCGGCATTTTTTCCGGAAACGTCCACGAAAGACTCAATTTTTCCATCGTCGTTTTCAGCATGGGCGTCCCCAAAGTCAGAATCGGACGCGCTGCCTCTGTCGCCGTAGGAACAGCCACATCCTGCCCGCTCGCCGACAGCACACCCATCAGCACACCCATCGCGCCAATTCTTGTCCATCCGCAGTTCATGCCCCCATCCTATCCAATGACTCCCCTGCCCGCCATCCCAAACCGACGTTGTGCCCAACCGTCGCCCCCCACCCGGAATCCAACGCATCCCAAAATATTTCTCTTTTCCACTCCACCCTCCCCCGCTACAGTCTCCCGCACATTAGTATAAAAGCAGGAGACACATCATGGCAGGCATCTTCAAGGCATACGACATCCGCGGCATCTACGGCGAGTCCCTCACCGACGACATGGCCTTCCGCATCGGCCGCGCCATCTTCGCGTTCCTCGGTTGCAAAAAGGTCGTTGTCGGCCGCGACATGCGCCCCCACTCGAAGCCGTTGTTCGACGCTCTCGCCCGCGGCCTCGCGCTCCAAGGCGCCGATGTCATCGATCTGGGCCTTTGCTCCACCCCCATGTCCTACTACGCCAACAAACTCCTAGGCGCCGACGCCTCCGTCATGATCACCGCCTCCCACAACCCCGGCCCTTGGAATGGCTTCAAAATCTGCCGCGCCAATGCGGTGCCTCTCTCCGGTGCCACCGGCATTCTGGACATCGAACGCATTGTCAACGAACAAGACTTTGCCCCTGTCGCGCCCGCCAAAGGCCACATCACCACCTTCGACATCATCCCCGCCTACACCGAACATTTTCGCGCCTTTGCCGACATTCGCCGCCCCCTGAACGTGGTGGTGGACTACGCCAATGCCATGGGAATTCTCGAAGCCAAAGTTTTTCAGGGACTCTTCGACGTGGCCCCTCTCTTCGACACACTCGACGGCACCTTCCCCAACCACGAGGCCAATCCACTCGACACCCATACCCTCGCTGCCGCCCAACAAGCCGTGCGCGCCGGAAAATTTGACTTTGCCGCCTGCTTCGATGGCGATGCCGACCGCGTGGGCTTCTTGGATGAAAAAGGCAACATCATCCCCATGGACATGATCACCGCCCTTATTGCCCGCACGCTCCTGAAGAAAAATCCCGGCGCCAACATCTATTACGATTTGCGCTCCTCGTGGTCCGTCAAAGAAGTCATCCTCGAAAGCGGCGGCATCCCCAACCAAAGCCGCGTCGGCCACGCCTTCATCAAAGCCCAGATGCGCGAAAAAGATGCCCTCTTTGCCGGCGAACTCTCCGGCCACTATTACTTCAAGGAAAATTCCTTCGCCGAATCCTCGGCCCTTGCCGTCCTCTTCATCGCCAACCTCGTCTCGCAGTCCGACAAGCCCCTCTCTCAGCTCATTGCCCCCATCCAACGATATTTTGCCAGCGGCGAAATCAACTCCACCGTCGCCAACGCCACCGCCGTTCTCTCGAAGCTTCGCGCCAAATACTCCGACGCCGCCCTCCTCGAACTCGATGGTCTCAGCTTCGAATATCCCACGTGGTGGTTCAACGTCCGCAGCTCCAACACCGAGCCCCTCGTCCGCCTCAACCTCGAAGCCAAAACGCAGGCCGAAATGGAAGCCAAACGCGACGAGGTTCTCGCCTTGATTCGCGGCTAACGCCTCAGGGAGATCGATCGGATAGTCAGTCAGAAAAGTCTCCCTCTCCGAATCCCCCCTACTTCAGGATAGATTCCTCGCCTAAAAGGCTCATCTGATTCTCGCTTTCCAACTCATTCCTCGCCCATCCCTGCCGGATGCCGATCATTCGTAGTTTTCTTGGCGATCGGAGATCGAGAAATTCTTGGCATTCACTCCTGAAGTCAACCTCGCGAAATCGGCATCATCCAGTAGCCTGTTCGACAACGGGATGTCAGTAGCCTCGCCAGCGTTCGGGAAGGACGCGCTGGCGATGGCTAATCCGACCCCGTCGAACTCTGGGAATCCAGTTCCAACACTTCCTGCGCAATGCGCTGCGTCAATCGTTTACGCCCCTCCGCATTCAGGTGGGTCATGTCGTGCCAATATTCCGCCCCCAAGGAAAGCCCCTGCTCTTCGATCGAAACATAGTGAAATCCCCTCTTGAACAAGCTTACTCGGAGGGCTTCTCTGATTTGGGTTCTGGTGAGAAGTCGCTTTTGAGAATGAAGAGCCGGATTCACATCGCCCTCAAAAACGAGCAGATCCACATTTCCATCGGACAGGTGTTGGAGAACGATCTCAAAGGCCCGCTGTTCACTCGGCGCATAAGAAATCTGTTCTGGTGCTTGAATCACCATCGGCACTGGGCCCGCCAATGGAGCATGATCGTCTGGGCCATCTTCCCTCCCCCAAAAATGAAACGCAATTTGCCGCAGAAAGTCACGATCCCGAAAACATTCAAAAGAAGCGGCCATCGCATAATCCACCACATGCCGCCACTGGCGAAGCCTCACGGCAGGGTCCACACACTGAATCACATCGGGCCAGGTGGACCACGAGGCATACGGTCGGAACCACGCATAAGGAAACGCATCTTGGTTCGTGAAGTCCAGTTCTGAAAGATACTGAACGCAAAGGTCATCCGAACTTAATGGAACATAGGACAACATGGAAAGAGCCTTCAACGGTGTCATCCCACACATGGCCCGCCGAATCACCGGTTTCGGGAAAATTGCCTTTCGAAGTTGGTGTTCATCCACTCCCCACAGAACCTGACTGGAACCCATCAACACAACTGCGGGAGAACCCGATTGTCGGCCAGATGCCTCTTCAAGCCGCACATAACAGACCTCTCTCATAAAAGCCCGATCTCGATCCAGACGAGCACGAGCCGCCAACCACAACGGCGCTTGGAGAAATGAACTCTGCAAAACAACTTCTACCCCCATCACAAGGGAAACAGTCAGCAAAAACACCAACCATCGGGCGCAGCGAATTTTCATGCCCCATCTCCATGCGACAGGAACAAGACAAAAGAGAACTGCCAATCCAACGGCATGAATACTCAACAGATGTGACCACGGAATAGGGAACGGAAGCCCTCCCTCCACCCACTTCCAGAACGGCCCACCTTCGGCCAATCCTATCCACAGGCCCAGCACGGGGAATAACCACCACCCCTTCTGGAGAAAGGCCCTTTCAACTTCGCGAACACTAGGACGTGAGGGAGAGATATTCATGGTTTAGAACTGAAAATAGATGAAGGCTCCGCCACCCGTATTCCCAAAGGCAAGGAACAATAGAATCATCGTGGCCAGCAATGCCGTACGGGGAACGAGCGACAGTTCCATGGGCGCATTCAGATTTCCCGTCTTCACCTGAAGCAGTTGCACCAACCAAAGAGGCATACAGAATAACAGTAGCGTTGCCCCCAGATTGGCCGATCCCAGATCCCAAGAGAAGTTCGTAACAATCGCACGCAACAAGCTCCCCGCCTGCGCCATCGATTCCGCACGGAAAAACAACCAACCCACACACACCAAATGAAACATCCCGATTCGGCGAAGCCACAACCAACGGTCTGAATCGACCATCCCCTTGGGAGAAAATCGATCCGCCCACGAATGATACATCACCAAGATCAGCCCATGAAACGCCCCCCACACCACAAAGGTCCACGCCGCCCCATGCCAAAGACCGCCCAGCAACATGGTCAGCCCCAAATTGATGTACGTTCGACGAGGCCCCTTTCGACTGCCTCCCAGCGGAATATACAGATAATCGCGCAACCAACTGGAAAGGCTGATATGCCAACGCCCCAAAAAATCCTTTGGATTCAAAGCAAAATAGGGATTGTTGAAATTCACCATGAGCTCCATTCCCATCAGTTTTGCCAACCCTCTCGCAATATCGCTATACCCAGAAAAATCGCAGAAGATCTGAAAAGCAAAGGCATATAACGCCAACAGGGAGTCCGCCCCCGAGGCCATTTCAACCCCAAACACTTGGTCAACCATCACGGCCAAATTATCGGCAATCACGCACTTCTTAAAGAGTCCCCAAAAAATCAGCCAACACCCATCTTTCACCCCTTCCGGGGTAATCTTTCGTGGCGTTTCAATCTGAGGCAGAAGGGCCGAGGCCCGCTCAATAGGGCCCGCCACCAACTGGGGAAAGAACGAAACAAACGTCGCAAAATTCAAAAAACTACGCGTGGGCGCCATCTGGCGGCGATAAATATCCAACGTGTAGGACATGGTCTGAAACGTGTAAAAAGAAATTCCAACCGGCAAAATAATACTGGGGCGTAAGACAAAATTCTTCAAAGTGAGTTGAGTGGGTCATGCCGGCGTTTGGG
>CAZYGH010000047.1:0-33152 GCA_964647595.1 uncultured Verrucomicrobiota bacterium | reverse complement strand
ACCGCGGCAAAAAGAGGGACGCGGCATGACGTTGCCTATTTTAGCGCCATTCGGGTCAGTCCCGTAATATAGTAATTATTGATAAGAGGGAAGTGTTGGTAATGCAAGGGGCGCGAGAGGAACGCAAACGCCGGAAGAGACGAGAGGGCTTGAGGTGGGGAGGGACGGAAACCGGAAAGGAGCGGCGCGCCCGGCGGTCCTGCCCTACCGAAGGGCGGGGGATGGAAAGGTAGGGCGGGGCCGCTGGACCCGCCGAGGTTTGAATTGAAAGAGGGAGGGGGGAGATGAAAGTCGAAGGCACGGCGCGCCCGGCGGTCACGCCCTACCGAACAGCCGAAGGGCGTGAGAACGTCATGATCGATAAACCGAAGAGGAGGCGCGCCCGGCGCGTTAAAAACCAGTCCTTCCCGCCTTTACTCTTCCCTTCGCGAATGATATTCTTGAGCCATGATTCAGCCCGTCATAAAGCGTCGTCCGCTCCGGGATCCCGAGGCTCCCCAGATCGATCTCCAGCATTGGCTCAAGCAGCCCGCGGCCGCCCGCATAGCCGCCGTCGAATTCCTCAGAAAGCAACAAGATGGAACTGCAGCCCGACTTCAAAGAACTGCTCGCATTGTTCAACGCCCACCGCGTTGAATACCTGATTGTCGGTGCCTACGCTCTGGCCTTTCATGGGGCTCCCCGCTACACGGGCGATATCGATCTGTTGGTACGCCCATCTCCCGGCAACGCCAAGGCCATCCTTGCCGCCTTGGCCGACTTCGGCTTCGCCTCGATCGGGCTTCTGGAAGCCGACTTTCTCCAGGCCGACCGGGTTGTCCAACTCGGCGTTCCTCCTGTTCGCATCGACCTGCTAACCTCCCTGACCGGATTGACCTGGGAGGATGCCAACGCCCAGCGAGTTTCCGGGCAGTATGGCGACGTGCCTGTCCATTTCATTGGAAAGGCCGAGTACATCCGGAACAAGAAAGCCACCGGCCGCAAGAAAGACGAAGCCGACATCGAGGCCCTGGAAAACGAGGAATAGGGGCAGAAAAACGGAGTTTTCCACAATATGGAATCTGAATTTTGCACGGCGAGGTGATTTCAGGAACTGAGAGAAAGGGTCAGTCCCGTAATATAGTAATTTCTGATAAGAGGTAAGTGTTGGTAATGCAAGGGGCGCGAGAGGAATGCAAGGGTAGGGAGAGGGGGTGCGGGGATGTTTTAGACAGGATGAGCAGGATTTCAGGAGGGGACAGGATTGGGAAGTGGGGGGCTTGAGAGAAACGCAAACGCCGGAAGAGACGAGGGGGCTTGAGGTGGGGATGGACGGAAACCGGAAAGGAGCGGCGCGCCCGGCGGTCACGCCCTACCCAAGAACGGAATCTTGTGATATTTTTGAGTTGTTCGTGGAGAAGATGAGGCGGGAGCGGAAAATAAACACGGCGCGCCCAGCGGTCGCGCCCTACCCAAAGCAGGAAGATCAGGAATGACGGAACCGTTGCCCCAGCGAAAGAAGTTGCCGCATGGGATTCCCAATTGGGTTTCCGACGATGCGGTATTTTTCCTGACGGTGAATTGCCGGGAGCGGGGCGTCAATTCGCTGTGCTGCGAGTTGGCGGCGAATGCGATTCGGGATTCGGTGGAATTCCGGATGAATCGAGGAGACTGGCGGGTGCATTTGCTGGTGTTGATGCCGGACCATTTGCACATGCTGGCGACGATTGCCCGGGATCGTGTCATGCGGGACGTGGTGAAGCCGTGGAAGGAGTACGTGGCCAAGCAGACGGGCATTCGATGGCAGCGGGATTTTTTCGATCATCGGTTGCGGTCGGACGAAAGCCAAGAGGAGAAGGCGGCGTATATTCGGGCGAATCCGGTGCGGGCGGGGTTGATGGGGGCGGGGGGGATTTGGCCGTATGAGTGGAGGTGGCGGCGGGATGGGGTTTGAGGGGGGGGAAAGGGAGGGGGGGGGGGGGGGATGGAAGAAAACCGAAGAGGCGGCGCGCCCGGCGGTCGCGTCCTACCGAAGACGGAAGAAGGGGCGGTTGCGTCCTATTTCAGGCGGGGTTCGAGGGCGGTGCGGATTTGCTGCATGACGGGGTCGGTTTCGAGGCCGCGTTCGCGGACGGGGGGGACTTCGATGGGGGGGCAGACTTCGAGGGTGGCGCGGATGGGGCGGTGGAGGGTGACGTGGTCGGTGAGGTCTTCCTCGAAGCGTTCGACGGTTTCGAGAAGTTTTTCGGGGGTGGGGGCGGGTAGAAAATAGTCGGGGGGGTAGAAGTTGAGCTGCTGGGCGAGGTAGAGGTCGGCGAGTTGGCGCCAGCGGCGGGCGCGCTCGGGTTCGTCGATTTCGCCGGCGATCATGTCGGGGAGGATGGCGGTGCGAAGGTTTTTGACGCGGGCAATGACGCTGGGGTCGCGTTTGCCTTTGAGCCATTCGGTTTCGAGGGGGACGAGGAGGTGGTCGATGAGGGCGGCGAGTCGGTGGCGGAGTTCGCCGGGGCGGGGTTGGCCGAAGTATTCGATTTCCTTGAGGGTGAGGAGGGCTTCGCCGACTTTATAGATGCGGTCGACGAGGGGGATGCCGTGCTGGGGTTGCCAAGAGAGGCGGCGTTCGATTTTTTCGAGGACGGGGGCGAGGGTTTGTTCGATGGGGCCTTGGAAGAAGTAGCGGATGGCGATGGGGTGGATGACGACTTTGCCGGGGGGGGCGAGGGCGGCGCGTTGCTTGGCGGCGGTGCGGGCGATGAAGACGGTGCCGTCCATGAGGTGGTTGAGGCGGGAGTTGGTGCGGGAGATGACGCCTTCGGGGAAGAGGACGAGGGGTTTGCGGGCGTCGGTGAGGATCTGAACGGCGCATTTGAGGGCTTCGCGGTCCATGCCTTCGCGGTAGATGCTGAAGGCACCGGCGCGGCGGAGGAGGAATCGCTGGAGACGGGATTCTTCGAAGAGGTGGCGGCTGGCGACGACGTAGAAGGATGTGCGGAGGGAGGAGGCGAGGACGCCGAGGACCATGGGGTCGCAGGGGCGGGAATGGTTGGGGGCGAGCATGATGCCGTGGCCGGCGCGGAGGGAGTCGCGGAGGTGGTCGGCGCCGATCAACTCAACGGAGGTGATGCCGTGGGAGCGGTCGAGGTAGCGTGGGAGAATGCGGTGGAGAAGTTTGGGCCAGAAGTTTCCGTGGCAGGGGGGGACGAAGACGTAGGGTTTTTCGAGGATGATGTTTTGCATGGGGATGGTGGTATTTTGGGTGGGGGGGGGGGTGAGACGTCAGGGTTTTATCCGAGGTTCGCCTTGGCGTCGATCGGTAGAATAGCCTTGTTCAAGTCCTACTGTCTTTCCTTCAGACCCAACTCGCGCAACCGCTGTTCGCTGCGCATAACGAAAACAATCAAGATGTCTGGGCCTTGGAGTCGATAGAATACTCTGCAGGGCGGCACGACAACCTGCCGATAGGGCGAGCGGGGTATTTCCGGGACTCTAGCGCCAGATTTTGGAAATCGCAACAATCGCTCGACTGCCGCAAACACGTGCTGCACGTAACGCGCGGCGGCATCGGGCTTATCGAGGGCGATATAGTCGGCAATGGCATCCAGATCGGCAATCGCCGGTTCGGTCCAGATCAGGCGAGCCATCGTTTCATCCGCTTTTTGGCCTGCTCGTGGCTCATCGTCCGCCCTTGCTGGAATGCCCGTTCGCCGCGGGCAATTCCTTCCAGGATTTGCATGCGCGCCTGCTGCTCTTCGTAGCTGGCGACATTGACGAGATAGGCCGCCGGGCGTCCGTGTTCCGTAATCAACACGGGGGAGGAATCTTCCTTCAGTTCCGCGATCAAGCGCGTAGCTTGTCGCTTCAACGTGGTAACCAGTTCCATTTTCATAGTGACACTATAGTATCACAATTGGACTTGGGGGCAAGGAATTGAAAGACGCGGCGCGCCCGGCGGTCGCGCCCTACCTGGCGGCGAGGGATTTGGCGATTTCCTTGAGGGTTTTCAAATCGGATTTGCCGGTGCCGAGGAGGGGGAGGGCGTCGATGTGGAAGCAGGCGTCGCGGGAGGGTTTCCAGAGGTTGGGGATTTCGCAGGCGTCGATGGCTTGGCGGATGCGGGCGGAGTCGCCGGCTTCGTCGGTGTAGAGGAGGACGAGTTTTTCGCCTTTCTTTTCGTCGGGGATTCCGGCGATGGCGAGGACTTGGCCGGAGGCACCGAGTTGCTTGTGGAGGGCTTCTTCGACGCCGAGGTGGGGGACCATTTCGCCGCCGATTTTGCTGAAGCGGGAGAGGCGGTCGGTGATGGTGACGAATCCGTCTGTATCGATTCGGGCCATGTCGCCGGTGCGGTACCAACCGTCTTGTAGGACTTCGGCGGTGAGTTCGGGTTTGTTGAGGTAGCCGACCATGACGTTGGGGCCTTTGACGAGGAGGAGTCCGGCTTGTCCGGCGGGGAGGGGGGTGCCGGTGTCGGGATCGACGACCTTCATGGCGACGCCGGGGAGGGGCATGCCGACGGAGCCTTCCTTCCAGCCTTGCTGGCGGATGCCGCCGCCTTCGGCATCGGGGAGGCTGAGGGCGGCGACGGGGGCGAGTTCGGTGGCGCCGTAGCCTTCGAGGGGGCGGACGCCGAATTTTTCTTCGAAGGCGAGGGCGAGGCGTTCCTTGAGTTTTTCGGCACCGACGACGACATACTTGAGGGTGGCGAAGTCTTCTTTCTGGGCCTTGCGGAGATAGAGGAGGAGGAAGGTGGGGGTGGCGAAGAGAAGGGTGGATTTGTTTTCGCGGGCGAGCTGGGCGATCCTAGCGCCGTCGAGGGGATTGGGGTGGTAGACGGCGGAGAAGCCGGAGAGGAGGGGGAACCAGAGGGCGCCGGTATAGCCGAGGGAGTGGAAGAAGGGGAGGGCGGCGCAGGCGTTGTCGGTGGGTTCGGAGACGAAGACGGCGCGGAGCGATTCGATGTTGGAAATGATGTTGTGGTGGCTGAGCATGACGCCCTTGGGCTCGCCGGTGGAGCCGGAGGAAAAGATGATGGTGGCGATGCGGTCGGGGGTGAAGTTTTTCACGCCGGCGAGGGCGCGTAGGGGGAGGAAGCGGGCCTTGAAGAAGGCGCGCTTTTTGTCGGAATCGGAAATGGAGGCGGCGATGTCTTCGGCGAAGAGGGCGTTTTCGGGGAGGGGCAGATCGGGGAATTTTTCGAGGAAGGTTTTGGAGGTGATGACGGTTTGGAGTCCGCATTGGGCGATGGCGGAGCGGACGGATTCCTTGGAGGCGGTGAAGTTGAGATTGACGGAGGTTTTGCCCATGAGGGTGACGGCGAGATTGAAGAGGGCGCCGCCGACGGAGGTGGGGAGGAGGAGGCCGACGTTGTCTTGGGAGGCGACGATGGGGCGGAGTTTTTCGGCGAGGGCAACGGCACCCGTGAGCAGGTGGCCGTAGGAGAGGCGCTTGCCGGTGGAGTCGGCGACGGCGAAGCGACTCCAGCGTTCGCGGGCGGCCTGAGCGAAGAGGAGGCCGAGGGGGCGGCGGGTGGACTTGCGGTCCTGGTAGTAGTCGACGGAGAGTTCCATGACGGCGTTGCGGATATCGCCGGCGGTGGAGGCGGAGGGCATGGCTTCGCCGAAGAGGATGGTGACGGGATAGCGGCGGAATCCGGCCCAGTGGGTACGCAGGCGCCCTTGATTGTAGCTGGTGAAGGCTCCCCAGGCGCCGCCGATATAGACGGGATAGACGGGGATGTCGGTGCCTTTGACGAGGACTTCGCAGCCGCGGTGGAAAGCGCGGATGTTGCCGGTGCGGGTCATGGCGTCTTCGGCGAAGATGCAGACCATGTAGCCGTCGGCGAGGGCGGCCTTGGCGCGTTCCATGGATTGGGCGAGCTGCTTGGGCGGTCCGTCGGAATCGACGGGGATGCACTTCATGAGATCGAAGAAGGGGCGGGCCCAGCGCCAATCACGGTAGAAGGAGGCGGGGAGCAGAAAGCGCAGGCGGCGCTGCTGGGTGGCGACGAGGAGGAGGGAGTCCATGTAGGAGACGTGGTTGCAGACGAGGACGGCGGGGCCGTCGGAGGGGATGCGTTCGTTGCCGAGGACGCGGATGCGGTAGGCGCAGCGGGTGACGACAAGCAGGAGGAAGCGTAGGAGAAAATCGGGGAGGACCCAGAGGGTGAAGAGGGCGAGGGCGAGGGTGAGTGCGCCGAGCAGGAGGAAGCCGGTGGCGGCGGACCAGCCGAGCTGGACGGTGAGCATGACGAGGCCGGCGGCGGCGAGCACGCCCAGCCAACTGATGAAGCCGGCGGCGGCGAGGACTTCACCGCGTTTTTCGGGCGGGGCCTTGGACTGGACGAAGGAGTCGACGGGGACCACGAAGAGGCCGGCGCCGATGCCGGCGGCGAAGACGGCGGGCACGATCAGGCCGAGGGAGGGGGGGAGGGCCTTGAGCAGGATGGACGAGAAGGTCAGCAGAAAAGCGCCGAGGGGGACGATGCCGAATTCGATGTTGCGGCCGGATAGCTTGCCGGCCATGAAGGCGCCGACGGCGACGCCGAGGGCGACGACGAAGAAGAGATAGCCACTGCCTTTTTCGGAGAGGCCGAGATATTGGATGCCGTAGGGGATCATGTTGAGCTGGAGATAGGCGCCGAGCATCATGAAGTAGGCGGAGGCGAAGACGGCTTGCAAGAGATAGCGGTCTTTGCGGATGGACCAGAGCGTGCGCCAGATGTCGCGGACGAAGAGCGGATTGATTTTGGCGGTGGAGCCGGCGGGCGGGGTGCGGCGAATGCCGAGGGAGGCGACGAGGCCGACGAGGGAGGCGACGATGCAGACGGTTTGGGCGAGGGAATAGTTGTCGCCGGCGAGTTGCAGGGCGAGGGGGGCGAGGGCGGTGCCGGCGATGATGGCGAGGAAGGTGAACATGACGAGGAGGCTGTTGGCGTGGGAGAGCTGGTCGCGGCGGACCAGTTCGGGGACGATGCCGTATTTGGAGGGGCCGTAGAGGGCGCTTTGGAGGCTGATGAGGAAGAGAATGGCGTAGAGGAAGAGGTCGTGCTGGCGTTGGAAGGCGAGGATGGCGGCGAGCATGACGACGAGTTCGAAGATTTTGCTGGCGACGAGGACGGAGCGTTTGCTGTAGCGGTCGGCCATGACGCCGGCGGCGGCGGAAAAAACCAGGAAGGGCAGAACGAAGATGGCGGAGGCAATGGCGGTGACGGAAGAGGCGGAATCCGGGCCGTGGAGGCGGATCAGGAAGAGCATCGCGAAGAGCTTGAACACATTGTCGATGAGGGCGCCGCAGAATTGGGCGATGTTCAGCCGGATGAAATCGGGCGACAGGCGAGCGTTATCCATGTTTGGCATGTCGAGTGGCCTTTGTATTGCAGAGGGCAAACGCCTTGCAGGGTTGAGGAAGCATGAAAGGCGGCGGGGTGGGCGTCAAGAAAACAGTCGAGGGCAAAAGAAATGGCGGGGTGTGTCCCCGACTTCGAAATCAGCTATGTCTTTTCGATTTGCGGACGGGCAGGAGGGCCACACCGATGAGAAGGCTACCCGCCAGAAGGGTGTAGAGGCCGGTTGTTTCCTTGAAAATGAGGAGTGAAACGGCCACGCCCAACGGAATTTTAAGGTTGTTCATCACGGCCAGTTGTCCGGCCGAGACAAGGCGGGCACCGCGATTCCACAGGAAGAAGCAGATGCCGGAGGCAATGAGACCCAGATACACAAGGATGGCCATTTGTTCGGGCGTCGGGGCGGGTGGCACCTTCGCCAAGGCCAGCGGCAAAGCGATGGGTGTCAAGACGACGAATCCACCGAAGTGTAGCCAGAAAAAGACGCGGTGATCGGGCACAGGCGTGGACAGGCGGCTCATGATGTGTCGATAGGCCAGTTGACCGGCCGCAAAACAGAGGTTGGAGAGTTGCACCAGGAAAAAGCCGAAGAGGGGGGCGGTGGTTTCCATTTCAGCCCATTTCATCCAAGCGGCCCCGCTGACCGCCAGAGAGGCGGCGATCAAATTACGAGGCCGGAATGTTTTTCCAAACAGGTCGCTCAACGCTGCGACCATGATGGGGGTCATGACGGTGAAGAGGGCGACTTCGTGGGATTTGAGATAGTGGAAGCTGGTCATATAAGCCAGATACATGAGGCCGAATTGGAGAGCCCCCGTGATAAACAGTGCGAGGGCAGTTTTCCAGTGCACACGGCGTACAAACGGCAGGAATACTGCCGCTGAAAGAGCTAGGCGAATCCAAGATAGCCATGCGGGTGGAAGGTTGCCGAGCCGGGTGCCGATGAGGCCAAACGAGAAAGCCCAAACGATGGATACAAGGACAAGATAGATCATAGCGAGGCGGGTAGTCGCTTCCTGCAGATCGGGGATGGGCATCTTGTTGGACGATGGGACATATTCGATAGCCCGGACTATGCCAATTGGTCACAGAAGGAAAAGCTCATAATTTATTGTGCACTCCATTTTCCCAGAGGGGTCACGATGTACCCGCCCTTTCCCAGAAACATTCGACAATCACGGCAAAGAGAATACAGTATTCGGCAACTCTGGAAAAAAGGCGCGATGAGGATATGGAAAAGATGATCCATGTGGATGGCTTGAAGGTTTCGTATGGGCGAGGCGCGCATCGGGTACAGGCGGTGCAGGATGTTTCGTTCGACGTGGGGGAAGGAGAATGCGTGGGGTTCATTGGTGCCAACGGGGCGGGGAAATCCACGACGATGAAGACCCTGATGGGATTCATCCATTCCGACGGGGGAACGGCGACGGTGTGCGGGCATCCGGCGGGAGCACCAGAGGGGCGGCGGATGCTGGGCTATCTACCGGAGGTGGCTCTCTATTATCCGTTCATGAAGGCGCGTGAGCTGTTGGAGCTATATGGCACGCTGGGCGGCATGACGCGGCACGATTTGCGTGAGCGCATCCCGCAGGTGTTGGAAGAGGTGGGCTTGGCAGGCCGTGGTAACGAACACTTACGCACGTTTTCGAAGGGCATGCAGCAGCGGTTGGGGATTGCTCAGGCGATTGTGACCCGTCCGAAGTTGCTGGTACTGGACGAGGTTTCCTCGGGACTGGATCCGCTGGGCCGGCACGATTTGCGGGCGTTGCTGAACAAGCTGAAGGAGGAGGGTTGCACGTTGTTTTTCAGTTCGCATGAGTTGTCGGAGGTGGAGTCGCTCTGCAACCGCATTTTGATGATTGATCGGGGGCGAATCGTGCGGGAAGTGAGCCATCAGGATTTGCAAGCGATTGGTCGGGAGAGGAGTCTGGAGTCGTTTTTCATTTCGGTCGTTCGCGGGGAAACTCGGAGCCATGGATAAGGGACGCGTCATTGTTGCGATTGCCAAAAGCGTGTTGCTGGAAGCGGTGCGCCGAAAAGATGTGTATGTCCTTGTGTTGCTTTGTTGCGGTCTGATCGGGTTGACGATGACGGTGGATTTTTTCAATGTCGAGGGGCTGACCAAATTCTATCGGGAGATCGCCCTTAAGCTGATGGATTTTTCTACGGCGGTGGCCGTCATTCTGCTGGCGACGCGGCAGCTTCCTCGAGAATTTGAGCAGCGAACGATTTATCCCTTGTTGGCGCGGCCCATTGGTCGTTTCACGTTTTTGCTCGGCAAGCTGGCGGGGGTCTGTGCGGCGGGGGCATTTTGCTTGGGGCTTTTCATGGTGATCTTCGCGGTCGGGATTCATTCCCTGGGAGGCGGCATCGGGTGGGGGCTGTTTCTTCAGCACGTTTTTTTGCAGGGGTTGCACGTGTTGCTGCTGGCGTCGGCCTGCTTTGTTTTTTCGCTGGGGTTCAGCAAGGACGCGGCGTTGACGGTGGGATTTCTCTTTTATTTCACGTCCACATCCTTTGGAGATTGGGCAGTGATTTTGCATGATTCAGCCGGTCCGGTGGGGCAGGCGGGGTTGTGGGTTTTGACCTATGGGATTCCGCAACTGGCGTTGTTTGATTTGTCGGACAAGGCGGTGCATATGGAGATTTGGGAACCGCTGGGATTGGGCACGATGGCGGTCCTGACGGGCTATGCGCTGTTCTATTCGGCTGTTCTGATGGGAATTGCATACGCGATGTTTCGACGGAGGCCGCTGTGAGAAGAGGCGTCACATGGATTTCGTTGGCTCGTGCGGCTCTGCTGGACATGGTACGGCGGAAGGATTTGGCTGTCGCGGGACTTTTCCTGTTTGCGTGGCTGGCGTTTTTGGCGGCGGCCCGCACGGTGGGCGTGGAGAATCCGGCGACGGGAACCTTTCTGTTGAATTTGTCGCTGGATGGGGTGGCGCTGCTGGCTCAGATTGTGACCTTGGTGTTGGCGGCGCGACAGTTTCCGGAGGAGCTTGAAAACCGGACGATCTATCCGTTGATGGCGCGTCCGGTGCGGCGCGCCGACGTGCTGGTCGGAAAATGGATGGCGTGTTCGGTGGCGGGAATGACGTTGTATGCGGGGATGGTTCTGGCGGTGTTGGCGCTGGCCCCGCGTATGGAATTTTATGACGGGTGGACGTACCTTCAAGCGATCGTGTTGCAAGGGTTCGTGCTGGCGACGGTGGCGGCGTGGTCGATGGCGCTGTCGCTGGGATTGCCAAAGGGGCCTGCGATTTTGGTGTCCGTTTTTTTGGTATTCGTGGTAGGGCCTTTGATTCGGCTGGGTGGGGTCGGAGGGTTGGGACGATGGGTGCCCGATCTGACCAAGCTGAACCTGACGCTTCGCTATACGGATGGCATCGGGCCCTTGCCCGCATTGGATTGGGTTCTTCTTGCGACGGGTGCTTTGATTTGGATGGGGTTGGGGTTGATGGCGGGCATTTTTTTGCTTGAGAGGAAAAACCTGTGAAACCCCCGCTGGTAAAAATGGGACTCTGGGCGGCGGGTTGGTTTCTCGCGGGCGGATTGGTTTCGCAGGTGGAGCCTCTTCTCTATGACGGAAGCCGTGCGAGGGATGAGCAGGGAAGAGAGTTGCGCAACCGGAGTGCGCTGGCGGCCATGCTGGGAGAGTTTCGCACATCGGCCAGCGATCTGATGTTCATTCAAACGGAGCGATATTTGCACGGGGGGGTGTCGTTTCGGAAGGGGACGGAACATGCGATGGAGGAAGAGCATGACGAGCATGAGCACAACCTGACGCATGAGCATGAGCATAAGCACGACCACGATTCGGAGCCTGATGCCGCATGCAGTTGCCAGGGTGCGAACACGTTGATTCCGAAAAAGGAAAATGATTTTCGGGGGTGGGTGGGAGATTTGTACCGCCTTGTGAAGCCGTGGCAAGATCCGTCGAAGCCGCACGTTCACACGGATGGAATGGAGTTGTTGCCGTGGTTTCGTCTGATGACGATGAGCGATCCGCACTACGTGCAGGGGTATTTGGCGGGTTCCTTTTGGTTGCAACAGCAGAACATTCGGGAGGCGCTGGCCTTTGTTGAAGAGGGAATCCGAAACAATCCAGATGCTTTTCAGCTTGTTGTGTCTCGGGGGTACCTCCGGATGAAGTCGATTCGGGCTACCAGCGAAGGAACGATGGCGGATCCGGATCGTGAAATTATGGAACAGGTGCGCGCGGATTTTCTTCGGGCGGCCGAGCTGGGATTGGCACAGCGACCGACGGAGACGGACGGGGATGGAACCCATGGGAGAGAGTGGTTGAAATATCACGAAAACGATTTATTGGGCGCGTGCCGGATGGTGGTGAATCTGACCGAACGCCTGGGGGACGCGGAAGCCGCGCAACGCTATCGCGAGCAGTTTGCGGTGATGGGGCCGTTGTCGCCAGAGGAAGGGCATCCATGACATCGGAAGAGCTGTTCGAGCGTGGCTACAACTGCGGTCAATCGCTATTTCTTTCCCATGCGAAAGGGTTCGGAATTGAGTCGGAATTGGCACAACGTTTGGCTGCACCGTTGGGTGGCGGGCTGGGCGGATTGCGTCGGACGTGCGGGGCGTTGACGGCCCTTTTCCTGCTGGCGGGTCTTCGGTATGGGAATTACGATCCGACGGATCTGGAAGCCAAAACCGCTTTCTACGCCTTGATTCAGCAGCTTGACGAAGAGTTCACCGCCGAATTTGGAACCAGTCAATGTGCGGTGCTTCTGGCGAATGCGGGATGTACGGTGCTCTGCGCGCCATCGGCCCGAACGGCGGAATATTATGCGGCGCGCCCCTGTGCGCGTTGCATCCGTTTTGCCGACGATCTGTTCGAGCGTCATATCCGGCGTTCCCCATAGAACTGTTTAGAAGGATCGTTTTGCCCCAGCGGTCATTTGGTTCCCCGGCGGCGGATCGTTGCGACGATTTGGCTGGCGAGGAACCAGACGAATCCGCACAGGACGACGGTGGGGCCGGTGGCGGTACGGGCCCAGTCTTGGGCGGAAATGATCAGCCCCGCGATGGCCGCTGTGGTGCTGATCAGCATGCTCCACCAGAACATGCTGCCGGCCGAGCGAGCGAAATTGCGCGCTGCTGCTGCGGGGACGATCAAGAGCGCGGTGACGAGCAGGACGCCCACCGCCCACACCGAGAACATGACCACCAGTGCGAGTAGGCCGGCGAAGAGATACTGGCAGGTGGCGACGGGTACGCGGTGGACGCGGGCGACGATTGGATTCAGGCTGATGTAGAGCAGGCGATTGTAACCCCAGGCCTGAAAGGCCATCACAGCGAGGAACAGGACACCCAGTCCGATCAATTCGGGCTCTGTGACCGTGAGAATGTCGCCATAGAGGAAACGCTGGAGGTCGCGAGCCACGCCGCGGTCGCGGCTCACCATGGCGAGGCCGAACGCCATAACAGCGGCGAAGACCACGCCAATGACGGTGTCGGTGGACAAGGAGCTACGCCGTTGCATGGCCATGATGGCGAGTCCAACGGCCAAGCCGAAGAGGGGCATGGTCCAGTGAGGGCTCACCGCGAAGATCAAGCCCAGCGCGACGCCGGCGAAGGCGGAATGGCCGATGGCGTCCGCAAAGAAGGCCATGCGAAAATTGATGACTTGGACGCCCATGGCGGCGGCCATGGGGGCGACGAGGAGGATGCCGAGCAAGGCTTGCTGCATGAAGCGCGCCTGAAGGACATCGAATGGCAGGAGGAAAGATAGGAGCGCATAGAGGGGAGATGGGTCCATCAGGTCACTTCCTCCTTGGGCGCGCAACAATCCCGGTGTCCATCGGGCAACGCTTGCCAGTCGAGCAGACCCATGTGAAGTCCGAACACCTTGGCCAGATTTTCCGTGGTCAACACCTCGCGAGTGGGGCCTTCGGCGACGAGGCGGCGGTTGAGCAGAATGACATGAGTGGCGTGGTGGGTCACCGTGCCCAGATCGTGGCTGACCATGAGTTCGGTGAAGCCGTGTTCCCGGCGCAGGCGTTCGAGCAACTCGCAAAACAGAAAACCGCCTTGCACGTCGACGCCGGCGGCAGGTTCGTCCAGCACGAGCAAGTCCGGACTTTGCTGAAGGGCCAGGGCCAGCAACACGCGTTGGAGTTCGCCGCCGGAGAGCGCGCCCAATCGGCGTTTTTCGAGTGTCTCGGCTCGCACGGATTGTAACAGGTGGCGGGCGGCATCGCGGTGACGGGCTCGTATGCCGAGCCACAGCGGGCGCTGTTGCGGGCCCATCGTAAGGAAATCCAGCACGGTCATGGGCAAGCCGCGATCAAACTGAAGGCGTTGGGGCACATAGCCCACGCGCGGGGGGCGCCCATCCGGGAGATCCAAGATCCGAATGCTTCCCTGCGAATTCACTTGGCCCAGAAGAGCCATCAGGAGGGTGGTTTTGCCAGCACCATTGGGGCCGACGACGGCCGTGCAACCGCCTCGGGGAACCGAGGCGGATACCCCATCGAGAATCGAGACACCCTCGACGGTCACGGAGACGCTGTCAAACGCCACAGCGGCCGTCGGGGGTACGTTCAATGGCGCGTTAAGGGTTGACGCCGAGTGTGGCACTCAGCACCTCCATATTTCTGCGCATGAGGGTTTCCGCATAGTCCAGCGGTGCATCTTCCGGACCTGTGGCGCCGGGATCCAGTGTGGCGAGAGGCACGCCGGTTTCCAGGGCCACGGTTTCGCCGATCTTAGCGGAGTATTGAGGCTCGGTGAAAATCGCGCCGACATTTTTTGCGCGGATCTTGCGAACCAGTTCCAGCATTTCTGCGGCGGAGGGTTCCTGACCATGCGCTTGCATGACGGCAACCACTTCTACCCCCATATCTCGAGCCAGATAATCGAACACCCCATGTGGTTCGACGATGCGATTGTTTTTCAGCGTTTTGCCGAGTGCGATCATGTCTGTTGCGAGGGAATTCATTTTCGCGGCATAGGCTTGCGCATTTCGGGCGTAAAGGAAAGATCCTTCCGGATCTGACTTGGATAACCCCTCGGCGATATTCAGTGCGATTTGTCCGGACATGCGAGGGCTGACATACACATGGGGGTTCACGCCCTCGTGGTGATGGAGGTGATCCTCCGCTTCCGGGTCGTGGGGGTGATCTTCCTCTGCCTCGTGATGCCCGGCTTCTTCATCGTTCGTATAGTGGAGCAGATGGGCGATTCCGTCCGAGCTATCGAGAAGGGGCAGTGTCGGGTTGGCCGCCTCGACGGGGGCACCCAGAAACTCCTCCATACCGAGCCCGTTGATGACCAGCAGATCCGCTTCGGCCAGCTTCCTCATGTCCTGAGGTGTGAGGGCATACTGATGCGGGCAGCCCATGGTGGACGGAATCATCAACTGAAGATGTATTCCTTCGCGGCCCTGCGCCACATTTCGGGTGAGTTGGTAGATCGGAAAGGTGGTGCACAGCACGGTAAATTCAGCCAAACAAGTCAACGCACTCATGGCGAGAGCAAAACCAAACATCCATTTCAAATTTTTCATGATGGAAACATCTCCTGTGAAAAGAACTTAGAATTCAAACGAAAAATCCGCGACAGGCGGAGCCTTGCGATCCGGGAAATGAACCGTTCAAGCTGGCGGGCCACAGGAGAATGGCAACCGGAAGGTGTCCGAAAGGGTAGGAGTCTGGAACGGGCGCGAGGGTGACTTCACGGGCGTGAAGTCGGGTGACAGGAATGGCATCGAAGACGAGGTCACCATCGGAGCGAAGGCCAACTGGCAGATGGAGCAATGTCCTTCATCATGCGTATCGGGCCGGGGGTTGTGAGAATCCTGCCGCTCCGGATCGGGGTGGGCGCGGTGCGAACAGCAAGCGTAAGAACGGTGGGAATGTCCGTCAAGCCGATGGAAGGCCGGAGCGAAAACCAGTGCCCAGACGAAGAGGGCGAGTGCGAGGCTATTTCGTATTCGGGTCATACTCATGACACAATATAATGGAACCTCGATAGAACGCAAACAGACCCTTGGGAACAATTTGGAAAATGGCTCATCCCCGTTTCATTGATTTCAAATCTTCAATATCCAATTTTCAATGTTGGCGGAAATGCGCGCATCCCCACCCAGTCCTTTGAAATCCGCTTGGAATGCGAATGGATCTTTGGATCCCCGCCGCCCCCGTCGGGCGGGTGGATTCCGAGCCCGTCTTCCCATCCGGGACGAGGGCGTCCCGGCTCCATCCGGGAAATTCTCCTTGGAAACCCGGAAGCGCCAGAAATATCCGTGCAGAAGGCGGGGCGGACAGGTAGAATCGGAGCCTATGAATAAGGCAATTGTGTTGAATCCGGCGGCGGCAGATCCTCCGCATAGTTCATCACGTCCGAAATCCCGGCAGAAGAATCCACCACGATCAGATTGCGGTTGGCTTGTTCCACCGGAGCTCCGAGAAATTCCTCCATCCCGAGACCGTTGATCACGAACACGTCGGCGCTGGCCAGTTTCCTCATGTCTTGCGGCGTCAGCGAATAGTGGTGCGGACAGCCCAGCGCGGCCGGTAGCAGCAACTGAACCGTCACGCCCTCGCGCCCCTGCGTCACATTGCGCGTGAGCTGAACCATCGGAAATGTGCTACACAGCACGTTTTGAATCGCGCCCCAACCGGTCGCGGCACCCAGAGCCACCGCAATGAACATCAGCCATCCCTTATTTTTCATTTTCATACACCTTTCATTATTTTCAACAACTTATCAATCCTTTCCAATCCATGCCTGTTGGTCATCCATAGCGGCCAGGCGCCGGACCTGCTCGAGGTAGCGTCCCACGTGGGGCTGGTTCTGAAATACCTGCGCGTTCTCCAGCAATTCTGCCGCGCGGCCGTAGCGTTCGCGCCGGACTTCGATCTGCGCCTGGCGGACGAGGGCATCGGCTTCGAAGCCCTTCACGCGCACCGCCCGCTCGCAGGTCATGGAGGCGTCTTCCAGTTGTCCGGCATCCTGCTGAAGCTGGGCCAGAACCAGCAGGGTGCGCCCATCCAGCGGGTCCAGTTTCAACACGTCTTCGCACAGCGCCATCGCTTCCTCGGATTGCCCCGTCTGTCGGGCCCGTTCCGCCCGAAGACGCAGCAGGGTCGCCGCCTGTCTTTCGCCGAAGCTTCCGGGATTTGTCCGGCGCGCCTCCTCGGCGCACGCGATCATCTTCGCCGCGCCGTCCGCATTTCCCGTCATCAGGAAGCCCTCGGCGGCACGCAGCAGGCGCTCAGGCGGAGGCTCCCCGCCCTCGAAGGCGGCCTCGTACGCGCGCAAGGCATCCTCCGGTTGGTCCTCGTTCAGCAGCAGATCGCCCAGCGTGGCCAGCATGTCCGCACCCGCGCGCCCGAGACGGCGCGCGTTCTCGATCGCCTGCATCGCCTCGGCCTGTTTTCCCATGGACAGGAAGGCGTTCGCGCGGAGCGCCCACAGTTCCCGATGGGTTGGATCGCGCTCCAGAATCTCGCCGATCAGGGCCAACCCTTCCGCATGGCGTTCCTGCCGCATCAGGGCCTTGGCCAGCCCCAGCATCGCGTCGGAGTGCTTCGGCCGCAGCAACAGCGACTGCCGGTAGGCCATTTCGGCGGATACCGGGGACTGTTCCATCAGCAGCGCGTGCCCCAGGAGCAAGAGAATATCGGCGTCGGCCTGCCCGTCCGCCACGAGCTGCCGATACAAGTCGATGGCGTCCGAGGTCCGCTCTTGCAACAAATAGACTCGTCCGAGATTCATGATCGCCCTGCGGAATTTCGGAAGTTTGTCGAGCGCCGCCCGGTAGGCGGTAGCGGCCTCGTCGAGACGTTTGTTCTGGAAGTGGAGATTGCCGATGGCGAAATCCAGCGCGGGACTGGCGTCCTGCAACCGGT
The DNA here is from genome assembly GCA_964647595.1 of uncultured Verrucomicrobiota bacterium. Taxonomy (GTDB): domain Bacteria; phylum Verrucomicrobiota; class Kiritimatiellia; order CAIQIC01; family Lenti-01; genus Lenti-01. The sequence continues at coordinate 15,953 of CAZYGH010000047.1, read as the reverse complement.
CGCTGGCCAGCATCCGGATCGCCTGCGTCGAGTTGGTCGCGGCCATGTCCATGGCGGACGCGATCAACGCGCTCTCCTCCCGCGTGACGGTGGGCTCGAACGGATCGGACGCATTCCGGTTGTCGCCCCGGGCCGCCGCAGCTGCCGCCGCGAACGACGCCAGCAGAAGAAGCGTCCGCCAGGCTCGGGGAAGGGTGGTGTGGGTTTGGGTTTCCATCTTGGTTCCTTGTTATTCCATCTTGAATTCCACCCGTTGCCGCACGCGCGTCGCCACGGCCTCTCCACCCTTGCTCCCCGGAACGAAACGCCAGCGTTCGATCGCGCGGACGGCGGTCGCAGTGAACACGTCGCCCGGCTGGGACGAAATCACGACGACGTCCCGAACCGTGCCGTCGGACGCCACCACGAATTCCACGACCACGGTTCCCTCTGTCTTCCGCATTCGGGCCTGGGGTGGATAGATGGGATCCAGCCGGGCCAGCGGCCGGGGCGGCTCGTCGAGATCGCCAATCTCAAATACCAGTTGCTTGACCTGCTCGCTTAAGGCCTCGGCAGCAACCCCGAAATCCACGCCGAAATCTCCGCCCACCTCGCCGATGGCCATGCTCAAATCCATGGAGGCTTGCATCGGCGTTAGGCGGCGGCGAAGTTCTTCCAACTGCGGCTTGGGCGGCTTGGGCCGGTCCACCGCCGGTTTTCGTTCAACATGCAGGGGAGACGGCGGGGGCGGCAGCTTCGCCGTGGCCACCGTCCGCAACGCCAGCGTCTCCCCGGGCGGAGCCGACAGCCGTTCCAGATAGGGCAGCAGCAGGTAGATGCTCAGGGATACCCCACCGGCCAGAAACGTGGAACGCCACGTCCAGCGAGGTGCGAATAATTGTTCCATCTCGTTTTTGTGCAACGCGAGGGACATGGCTATGGGGCACCTCGACTGGCGGCGATGCTGACCTGCTTGGCGCCTGCCAGTTTGCATTCGTCGATCACGTCTACCAGCGGCGACGTGCGCGCGTCGCCGTCGGCCAGAATGATGACGGGCGATTCCTTTTCGCGCAGTTGCCGCGCCACGATGCCGCGCACACCGTTTACTCCGATCTCGCGTCCGCCGAACACCACCTTGCCGTCGGCCGTCAGGGCGATCAGGATGCTGTGCTTATCCAGATTCTGGGCGCTGGCCGCCTGCGGCTTCTGGATTTCCACTCCCGTTTCCTCGACGAAAACGGTGGTGACGATGAAAAAGATTAGTAGCAGGAACACGCAGTCGATCAAGGGCGACATATTGATGTCGACTCCGCGTTCCGCCTGTTCGCTGAGGGCGATCCGTTTCATGAGGTAGCACCCTCCTTCACGGGTTCCAGTGCCTGCAAGACGTGGGACCGGCATTCCGCCATGACGACCGCCACATGGCGCACCATGCGCTGCAAGCGGGCCAGCCCGAATACACCGGGCACCGCGACCACCAAACCGAACTGCGTCGTGATCAGGGCCTGGCTGATGCCGGCGGCCACGCGGGTTCCCGTGTTGCCCCCGACCAGTGCGACCGCATCGAAGGTTTGGATCATGCCCGCGACCGTTCCGAGCAGCCCCAGCAGCGGGGCCACGGCGGTCAACGCGGCGAGCACCACGAGGTCGCGGCTTGCATAACCAAGACACTCCGTTTCGCGCGCGGCAAAGGCCTCCCGGGGCGTCGCGCCGCCTAGAACATCGTTCAGCGCGACGCGGACCATCGCTGCTATCCCGCCGGGAAGGTCTGCCATTCCCTCGGTCAGGCGTTGCGGCGTGTCCCCCGTCGCGCCCTCGTGCAGAGCTCGTTTGACGGTTTCGCCCTCGGAGATGGCTTTCGCCAGATGGTCGCGCGACCGCAGAAAAAATCCCCAGATGCCCAGGCAGACCAAGCCGATCGGCGCCAGCAACCAACCGCCCGAACCCCAGTAGGCCAGCGTCGATTGAACCCATTCGCTCATTCGTTTGAACTCCGCGCGGCCAAGCGGTTGACGATGCCTACCGCCGCGCCCTCTAGTGTGCCAACGATGCCGCGCACCTGGCGCACGAGAAAGGCATGCGCAAGCAGAACCGGGATGGCGATCGTCAAACCGGCTTCCGTCGTCACCAGTGCTTCCGAAATTCCCCCGGACAACAGTTTGGCATCGCCCGACCCGAAGAGGGTCACCAACTGGAACGTATGGATCATCCCGGTGACGGTTCCCAGCAGGCCCAACAACGGTGCAATGCCGCCCAGCACGGCCAGCGTACCCAGATGCCGTTCCAGCCGGGGCAGTGTGATCAGCACCTGTTCGTGCAGGATCTCTTCGAGAGAATCACGCGGCGAATTCCGATGCGCAATGGCTTCCTCGACCAGCGCCCGCAACGGCTGCCGGATGCCCGCCGCCGCTTCGCGCGCGGCCGCAACGTCGTCCCGCCGCGCCGCATCGATCGCCACATCCAGTTGCCGGCCGGGTTCGACCTGGCTACGCCCCAGTTCGACCGCTTTCCCCACCGTCAGGACAACGGCTGCCAGCGCCACGACCAGCAAGGGAATCATCACGAACCCGCCTTGGCGCAGATGCTCTAGAACCGTTGGCTGGGCCTCTGCCACTCGGAGCGCGTCGCCACCCGTGGCATCCACCGGCACGCGCGCCGCCTCTCCTGCCGCCAGCGCCCGAACGGCCGCCGCGACTCCAGACGGGAAGCGGTCGTAGATCGCCGGCTGCGATGCGCCGAACTGCGTCGTCGCCAGCCCCGCCGGCCCCCCGCCGTCGGTCGCGAAATAGGCCACTGGGCCCAGCGTGGCAAACCGGCCCAGCCGCTCGATGCCGTCCGCGTCCAGCGCCACGCCCTTAAAAAGAGAACCGCCAAACCGATCCTCATTCCGTTCGGCCGACAGCGTCAGTAGCCCGGCGATCACGTCTGCGAATCCCTCCGACTCCTCCTCAAGCGCGTACTGGATGGGCCGCAACCGTTCGGTCAGGCGAGCGGCCTCGGCGGGCCCAATCCGGGTTTCCATCGCCCGGGAATACTCGACGAAAAGGGCGGCCAGAAACCGACTTTCCTCTTCCACGGCGGCCATCTCCGCTTCCAGGGAAGCCTGCTCGTTCTCGCCTTGCCGCCGCAAAAGGTGGATCCGTTCCACCTCGGCGCGATCTTCCCGGACGGATTGTTGGAGGGCGTCCAGCCGCGCGGCCAAGGGGTGCCGTTGCTCCGCGATGTCGGCCCGCAAGGCGTTCAGCGCCTCCGTATCCCGCTCGATGTCCGCCTGCGCCCCGGCGATGGCCTGCGCGATCGCCGCTACCCCCGGCGCCTCTTCGGCAGCGATGCTGTCACGAGGCCATGCCGCCAGGCAAGCGCCGAAAAGCCAAACCCCGATGGCCCAACGCCGCTTCATGGCTGTACCTCCGCGACGACCTGCAGGGGCAAGTCGACCAATTGCGCGGCGGCCTTGCGGTTCACCATGTCGATCACGCGCCGAATGGCCGTCGCCTCGCCCGGAGCGGGTGTCCAGGACCAGCCCGGATCGGAGGGCACGCCCACCGCCGCCCAGTCGTTGCCTGCTGACACCGCGAAAGCACGCGCCAAACCCACGTAGAGCACATCCACCTGTCGGCGTCCGCCTTCCACGTTCAGGGTTTCGCATACGGCGTGAAATTGGTTTTGCAGCGTCTCGATCTGCGCATACAGCGCCGCCACGGTCTGGGCCCGGCGGGCCAGCGGCAGCTTGTCCGCTTGCGTCTGGGTCGCGGGAAGGGCGGCGAATCCGGCGGCCAGCGGCGACCGCAATCCCGCCGGAATCCGTTCCTGCCAACGGCGCAAATCCGCTTCGGCCCGGTCCAGCACGGGGCGCAGCTTGCGCAGTTCCGCCTCCGTGCGCTCTTTGTGCGCCAGGGCCACTGCGCGCTTCGCCTCGAACGACGAGGCGAACGAGATGCCATCCTCGCGTTCCCTGCGAAGCGTTTCCGCTTCTTTCTCGAGCAGCGCGATCTCGTCCTCCCATTGCCACCGCCGCTCGTCCCACTCGCGCTTTTCCTCCGCCAGCGTGGTCCGCAAGGCCATCCAATGCTCGACCAATCCGTCCAGCGTCCGGAGTTCCGCCGCCGGAGGCGTCTCTCCGGCGGGAGTGCGCACGGCCAGCAAACAAGACGACAGGAAGCAGAGCGGCCAGACCCAGTACCACTGAATCCAAGACCGCTTCTTTCCTTGCTTCCTGTCGTCCGTATTCATCGTTTCCGCTCCTCTTAGAACCGCGCCTTTGCCATGATCTTCACGTTTCGGCCGGCCTGATCGTTCAGTCCGAATTCCTGCCAAGTCGCGGACAGGTGATCCTGATAGAGCACATCGGCGAAATTCTCCACTGCGGCCATGAAGCTCCACGTATGGCCGATATCAAGCCCCAGGCGCACGTCGCCGCGCGTATAGCCGTCGGTCGCGCGCTCGTTCGGACCGGTCTTGTCCTGGTCCGCCGCCGTCAAGCCGGCCAGTTCGACCCACAGCGCGTTCTTCGCGCCCAAGGTTGTGTCGTAGCGCAGGCCGTAGCGTCCCTTCAGCGGGGGAATGCCGGAAAGATCATCGTCCGTGTCGTCGTTCTTTCCGCGCACATACGAAACGGAGGCGAATGTCGAGAAACCGCCACCCAATTCATAGTCGAGACCCGCCTCGGCTCCGTAGAGAGAGACCTTGGCGTAATTCATGTAGAGATAGTTGCCGTCCCCCTGATTTTCCTTGGTGATGTAGTCGTCAATCCTGTTGTAAAACGCGCTGACCATCGTCTGCAACCGATCGGTCCGGGATTTCAAACCGATGTCGAAGTTCCAGCTCGTTTCCGGATCGAGGTCGGGATCGCCGATGTCGTTGCCCACGTCGTGTGGCCCGTAGAAATACAGCTCCAGCAGCGTCGGCGCACGAAACGCGCGGCCGGCATTCGCATAGAGGTTGAGGGCGTTGCTGACCTTGTACAGCAGGCCCAGGTTGCCGCTCACCGCGCTGCTCTCGGAGGTCTCCTCGCCGATCAGGTCATGGCGCGGATGTCCGTCTGTTTGCGCTTCGATCCAGTCGGCCCGGAGCCCCGGCGTGACAACCCACCGGTCGCCCAGCGCGATTTCATCCTGCGCGAACGCCCCGATGCCCACCCGCGTGGAATCGGGAATGACCGGCACGCCGCTGAACCCCGGATTCACCCAGGCCGAGGCGGTATCTCCAATCGTGCGGGAGGACGTTGCGTCCTCGAAAAACATGTCCACCCCAAGCGTCACGCGATGCGTGTCGTTCGGAACAAACACCATCTGGGGCTTCAACGTGTAGGTGTCGATATCCACTTGAATATCGATTTCCATATCCCCCAGCACAACGGGCGGGTTGCCGGCGGTCTTGCGGCGATAGCGGTTGCGCTCGTGGCGCTGAAAACCGAAATCGACGCGGACCTGTTCCAGCAAAGGCGTCAGATCGTCCCCTTGCAGCCCCAGCGCCAGACGGTGGTGCCGTTCATCCTTGAACAGGTCTTCGGCAAATGCCGCCGGTGCGGGGATGCCGATATCCGCCTGCATCAACGAGTAGTCCGCTGTCGCCTTCCAGTCGTCACCGATCCAGTTCCCGCCGAACCAAACGGTTCCGCCCTCATAGCCGCTGTTGGCCAGCTCGCCGTCCGGCGTCTCGATGTTGCCCGTGTCCCGGTAGACACCCCCGGCATACCCGTTGAACCGGCCCTGCCCAAACCGCAGATGCGCCGACTCGATCCAGCCTTCCGTCGCGCTTTCATATTGAACTGCGGGCTCCGCGCTGATCCGCGCGGCGGCCGCTGTTTCTTCGTCGGCCCGCTTCGTGATGAAGTTGACGACGCCGCCGATGGCGTCCGAGCCGTACAGCACGGATGCCGGACCCCGGACGACCTCCACGCGCTCGATCTGGGCAGGATCCAGCGACAACACGTGGTTGCCTCCCGGCCGCTGTTCAGACAGCCGGATGCCGTCGACCAGCACCAGCACCCGCTCTCCTTGAAGTCCCCGGATCATCGGATGAACGCTGCCCGGCCCGGCCGTGACGACATCCACGCCCGGTTCCAACCTGAAAAGATCCGCCACCGAAACGACGATCTTTTCTTCGATATCCCGCGTTCGGATCAGGTTGACGGGCAGGGACGTGTCGAACGCCTCTTTCTCGCTACCCGTCGGCGTCACCACCACGTTGTCCAGTTCCAGGGCTTTTTCCTCCCCGTTGGCCGCCATGCCGCCCAACAGCAGCGCCCCGGCCAGGGCTATTCTCTTCATGCCAACACGTTTCATTGATCTATTGTCCTTGTTGATTCTGTTTGGATTGGATGCGCACAGCCAGCCGCGCCATTTGCGCCTGCCGTGGCTTCGGAAATATAGCGATAGGAAACAGAATCAAGCCGGCGGACCGCAGGAGAACGGCAGCCGACGCGCCGCGGGAACCGCGGGCGCAAGGAACGAAAATTCCGGAATCGCCACCGGGGCGGAGTCCGGAGCGAAGACAATCAGCGGGGAGGCGGCCAGTACCGACATGGCGGCCAACTGGCAAATCGAACAATGCGCCGCATCGTGTTTCGTCGGCGGCGGATGACTGGGACAATGCCCCTTGTGAGACTCATGAGCGCAAGACGAACAGGATTCACAAGCGGAATGACCCTCTAGCCGATGGATGGCCGGGGCCAACACCAGCGCCCACACAAAGAGGACGGCAGCCAGACTGTTTGCCGTTTTAATCATATACTCATAAATATATCACGACCTACGGGGTAATTCAACCTGCATTTTTTCGATACCCGATGATCGGATACCTCAGCCGCTCTTCTAAACCCAATCCGGGAGGGCTATCGATCGTTTTTCCCGATCATATCCGCACACAAGACGCTTTCAGCCATTTGGCGTAGGCCGCCGCTTTGATCTGCCCGGCCGCCAAGCCGAGAGTTTGCAGTACCACGTCTTCCTCGGTGGCTCGAAAAGAAAATCCGTTGATTTCCAGAAACAAGGCTGCTGCCATAAATCCCGCCCGCTTGTTGCCGTCCAAAAATGGATGATTGCGGACGATTCCCGAGGCATAGGCCGCCGCCAGATCAAATAAATCTGGTTCGCCATAGTCGAAGAGCTGACGGGGACGATGCAACGCCGATTCCAACAACCCTTTGTCGCGCAATCCCGGCAGTCCCCCGAAACGCGCGAGCATCTCTTCGTGGAACGAGAGGGCATCGGCCATGTCAACCCAAACAGGCTCTTTCACTTCGCCAGCTCGCGCAACGCATTTCGGTATCGCCGCATCAGGTCGCCGGCAATCGCCGATTTTTCTTCAAACCCCTTGCGATCCGGCGTGAGCCGCACGGACGATTCCGGTGCCTCCGTCAAATAGAGCGTGTCGCCCTCCTTAATCTGGAGCGAATGGAGAATTTCCTTTGGCAGGATAATCCCATATGAGTTGCCGATCTTGCGTAGTTTGGTTTTCATGCTGTTACAACATAAGTTATAACGCCGTTTCTGTCAATCTGCGCCACCTCCGATTGCACCCGGAGAGCGGCATGTCGTTGGGCAGCTATAACTCCAATGCGAGTTGGACAGTTGCCAGATGGCGCTTATCTGTGTCTTCGGCATCAAAAGTTCCATAGAGATATTCTGCGCCGAGCGTTGCGAACGGATTGACTTGCCAGAAAAGCGCGGTACCGCCCTGATGCTCCGGCATTTCACCGGCCTTGAATTCCTTTGAGCCCTCGTAGCGGACGGCGGCGCTCCACGACTCGTTGAACGCATAGGCGACATCGACCTGCCACGCTTGGGGTCGGACGGAAGAGGTTGTTCCTTCCGCATCGGTCCATTCGAGGTCTTCGGCCGCGCCGAGATATTCGGCGGATAGCAACCAGTCGCCGCGTTTGAGGAGGAGAAAGGCGCTGAGGCCGATTGCTTTTTCGGCGGAGCCTTCGCTGGCTAGGATGTCGTTGAAATCGTTGACGTAACCGCCGCCTTCGCCCAGATCCGAGAGGGCGGAGACGCCGAGAGTCAGGCCTTCCATGGGGGACCAGGTCAGGGCGGCGGCGGCGTTCTGGATGTCGTCGGCGTCGTCGCGTTCGCCTGCAAACGCACCAATCCAAGCGGTGAATCCCATCCATTCGCCGAACAAGGCGGCGGCCGTCTCGCGCGTCTCGCCCAACTCCAAGGTCAGCGGATCGCTGATCATGAAGCTGTTGAAAGCGCCAAAGGGCAGGTACATTCGTCCAGCGGAAACTGTCACGGGCATTGTTTCGGTGCCGCCCACCTCGACAAAGGCGACATCCACGTCCAGTGAGTCGGACTCGCCTTCTTCCCACAGCAACGCCGCTTCGCCGCGTATGCCTTCCATCGGCTCCGCGTCCAGCCCGACTTCGAACGTGGACACGTTCACGTCGGAACGATCTTCGTCGCCTTGCTTTTCATAGGAAGCCTCCACTTCGACCCACACGCCCAGCTCGACGCCCGGTGCGAGTTTCATTTCTTCCCATTCGCCCGCCGCCGAACCCGCCAACGCCAGCGTCATTCCCGCTGCAATCATCCAAACTATCTTCGATTTGCTCATATCCCAACTTTCCTTGTTTGCCTTGTTAGATTCCAATGCCCATCCAATGCCCCGCCTGATACACCACCAACGTTACGGCATAGGCCAGCGCCGTCAGCCCAACCAGTTGGAACAGCGCCCAGCCCCACGAATTGCTCTCCCGCTTCGTCACCGCGATCGTCGCCATGCACGGTGCCGAAATCAGCATAAAGAGCATGATGCACAGGCCCACGAGAGGGGAGTAGTTCTCCTTCAGTTTTTCGCGAAGAGGCTCCGACTCTTCGTCGGCTTCACCGACGGAATAGACGATGCCCAGTTGTGCCACGAACACTTCTTTGGCCGCGAAAGCGCCGATCATGGCCGTGCCGATGCGCCAGTCAAATCCGAGAGGGCGGATCACCGGTTCCAGCGCATGTCCGATCCGCCCCGCCAACGTGTGCGCCAGTACCTCCGCCTGTTGCTGCTCTTCCGTTAGACTCTCGTCCACGTTCTCCAGTTGCGGAAAGGTGGTCAGCGCCCACAAGACGACGGAGATGGCGAGGATGACGGTTCCGGCCTTTTTGAGATAGGCCCCGCCGCGTTCCCACATGTGGTGCCAGATTCCGTTGAAGGTGGGCATGCGATAAGGCGGCAACTCCATTACAAACGGCACCGATTCACCTTTGAACAGCGTTGCCCGCAGCAACTTCGCGCACACAATCGCCAGTCCCATGCCCGTCACGTAGATGATCCACAGCATCGGTGCTCGCCACGTCTCCGGGAAAAAGGCGGGGATGATCAGCGCATAGATCGGCAGCCGGGCCCCGCAACTCACCAGCGGTATCACGAGCATGGTCGTAAGGCGATCGCGACGGCTCTCCAGCGTACGCGTGGCCATGATGGCCGGGATGGAACACCCGAAGCCGGTGAGCATGGGGATGAAGCTTTTTCCGTGCAGGCCGATCTTGTGCATGAGGCGATCCATGATGAAGGCCGCCCGCGCCAGATAGCCCGAGTCTTCGAGGATGGCAATGGCCAAGAACAAGAGAAGGATGTTGGGCAGGAAAATCAGCACACCGCCCACGCCGGCGATGACGCCGTCGACCAGCAGGGAGCGTAGCAGGCTTTCCGAACCCCCGGGCCAGAGCCCGGACACCGTCTCGCCCAGCCAACCAAACAGGCCATCAATCCAGTCCATCGGCGGGGTGCCCACGGTGAACGTGAGCCAGAAAACGAGATACATGAGACCGAGAAAAATCGGTAATCCCCAGACGCGATGAAGGACAATTTCGTCGATCCGGTCGGAAGACGTATGTCGCGCCTCGATTGTCGAACGAACCGTTTCCTGGCAAATGCCGGAGATGAACCCATAGCGGGCATCGGCAATTCCCATTTCCGGCGAGTCGCCAAGCAGGGCGGTCAGGTTGTCTTGTTCGGCTTTGACACGCGTGTGGATGGCGGTGTCGGAGATACGCTGCGCGACCTCGGCATCGTTTTCCAGCAATTTGATGGCCAACCAGCGGCGTTTTCGCGATTCGACGTCAACCAGATGATTTTCCAGACGTGCGATGGCTTTTTCAAGATCGGGGCCATACGAGATGGAAAGGGAATGAGATCCGGTGGCACCGATGGCCACAGCCGCCTCCATCAAGCGGTCGATCCCTTCACCCTTGCTCCCGACGGTTTCCACGATAGGGACACCGAACAGCCGTGACATCTCCTCGAGGTTGAACTGAAGGCCACGGGTTTTGGCCACATCGCTCATATTGAAGGCCAGCACCACCGGGACCCCCAGCTCCATGATTTGCAAGGCCAGATAGAGGTTTCGTTCCAGATTGGAGGAATCGACCACATCGATGACCACATCGGGCTTTTGTTCGATGATGAAATTGCGCGCCACCCGTTCTTCCTGCGAGTAGGCCGTCAGGCTATAGGTGCCGGGCAAATCCACCACGTGAATTTCTTCGCCGTTGTGGCGGCAGATGCCTTCCTTTTTCTCAACGGTCACGCCGGGATAATTTCCAACGTGCTGTCGTGAGCCCGTCACTTGGTTGAACAAGGTGGTCTTTCCGGAATTGGGATTTCCGGCCAGCGCCACCACCCAGTTTTTTTTCATTTCTACGTCGCTCTCTTTTCTTTACTTTTGGTGACTATTACAAAGTTTGGTTAGCCTAACAATTTGCGCAAATAAAAAGCGCCTCAATCGACGGCCATTTTTTCGGCCATTCCACGGCCCAACATGACACGGCTTCCCTTTACTTCCACCAGCAGGGGGCCGTGGGGAGTGTTGCGATGAACCGCGACGGATACTCCCGGCACAAATCCCATCGCCAACAGGCGCACTTCCAGATCCTGTCCCGCGCGGATGTGACGGAGCAAAACAGAAGAACCCGCCGATACAGTGCTCAACGAACGATGAATTCGGTCATGCATAAGACCCATTCTCACGGGGCGGCCAAACGGGTGACCACGATGTCGGCCGCCTCTTCCTTGCGTAAGGACAAATGATAGCCTTTGATTTTCACATCGACCGGGTCGCCCAACGGGGCCACGCGGATGACTTCCACCAGACTTCCCTTGGTCACGCCCATATCGGCCATGCGCCGCGCCACGGCACCGGTGCCGGATAGCTTCTCGATCCTGCCCTTTTCGCCGGGCTTCAGTTCCTTTACGGTTGTACTCACTGTACGGATTGCTCCTTTTGTTTTATGTGTTTTGACATCCTTCAGACATTGCTCAATGCAACGCGTACAGGACTCATTCTCGGGGGACGCGACGGCTTCCTGACAGCGATAACCAAAGCCGTGAATCCAATGGGCACCCGCGCGCGGACAGGTTTCGACGAAATCGGCAAATTCCACCAATCGATCGACCACCGTTTTTGAAATGGCATGTTCCATTCGGCAGGCATTGGCATCGGCCTCGGTCTCTTCAATCGAAAGAACTTTCACCAGAAAATCTTTCAGCACTTCATGGCGCCGCACGACTTTCTGCGCGACCTCTGCGCCTGCGGGGGTGAGGGTGACGTATCCGTAAGGCTCGTAGTTGACCAAGGCCCGCTCGGCCAACGCCTGTAGAGCACCCGTGACGGAGGAACGATTCACGTTGAGACGAGCCGCGATATCGCGTGAACGCGCAACGGCCTGTTCACGGATCAAGAGGAAGATCGTTTCGAGATAATCTTCCATGCTTTCGCTGAGTGCGGGTGCGTGGGCCATAGTCTTCCTTTAAAAGTTTGGAAAGGCAAACTTATTACGTTTAACCAAATTTGTCAAGCGGAAAGGAAAAAGCTGTTCGCTACAAGGTTGCGGGGGTCTTATCCGAGGAGTGGCTGTGGTCATAGGTCAAGGGATCGGGGATGGGCTTTGAAAGAAATATCCGTGCAGAGGGCGGGGCGGACAGGTAGAATCGGAGCCTATGAAAAAGACTAGGGTGTCGAATCCGGAGGCGGCAGGGAAAGAATGGGATGGCGAGGGTGTCTATCGCCATTTGTTTGAAACCATGTCGCAGGGAGTGGTCTACCACAACTTAGACGGAGTCATCCGCATGGCCAATCCGGCGGCGGGGCGGTTGTTGGGCATGACGCAGGATCAACTGTTGGGAAAAACCTCGATGGATCCGCGCTGGAACATGATCACTCCCGATGGGGTCAACGTGCCGGGGTCGGAGCATCCGGCGATGCAGACGTTGAGGACGGGGAAGCCGGTGGGGCCGGTGATTCGGGGGGTTTTTCGCCCCGATAAGAATGAGTATGTCTGGTTGGCGATCACATCGGTCCCCCTTTTCCGGGCGGGGGAGTCGGAGCCGTATCAAGTGTTTGCAACGTTTGATGATATTTCCGAGTTGCGGCGAATGCAGGAAGAATATCAGACCTTGTTTCGCGAGATGCTGGACGGGTTTGCGGTTCACGAATTGATTGTGGACGAGGCGGGAAAGCCGGCGGATTATCGGTTTTTGACCGTGAATCCGGCCTTCGAGCGGATGACGGGTTTGCGAAGAGCGGATATCTTGGGACGGACGGTGCTGGAGGTGTTTCCCGGCATAGAGCGGTATTGGATTGAGACCTATGGGAACGTGGCGCTCACGGGGGAACCGGCCCTTTTCGAAAATTATTCTGCGGGGGTTGGAAAACATTTTCGGGTGACGGCGTTCCGTCCCTCTCCCAACCGATTTGCGTGTATTTTCATCGACATCACCGAGCGGAAACGGGCGGAGGTCGAGCTGGAGCAGAGCAACCTGAATCTGGAAGCGAAGGTGAAGGCGCGGACGGGGGATTTGAACGAAGCTCAACGCATTGCCCACATGGGCAGTTGGCATTTGGATCTGGCGACGAACGAAGTGACGTGGACGGATGAGTTATACCGTATGTTCGGGTTTGATCCTTCGCAGCCGGTGCCGCCTTTTACGGAGCACCAAAAACTATTCAAGCCGGATAGTTGGTTGCGCCTGCGTTCGGCTCTTGCCCGAACTTGGGAAGGGGGGGGGCCCTACGAGCTGGAGCTGGAGATGGTTCGTCCAGATGGCAACCCCGCTTGGATGTGGGTTCGCGGTGAAGCCATAAGCAATGACCAAGGTGTGATTGTGAGCCTGCGGGGCGTGGCGCAGGACATTACGGAGCGGCAATTAGCGGCGGCCGAATTGTTCAAGGCATACGCGGCGCTGGAAGAGACGATTGAGCAGCGAACGGCGGAGTTGTCTTATGCCAATGTGGCGCTGAAAATGGAAAATACCGAGCGCAAGAAGGCGGAAGAGGAATTGCATCGCCGCACGGTGGAGCTGCAAATCAAAAACCGCCATCTCGAATGCCTGTTTGAACTGTCTCATCTCATTGAAAAACACGGCGAACAGAGAACTCAATTGTACTACGAACTGATCCCGTTGTTGCAGAGGGCGCTCAACCGACCGGTGTTTCCGCACATCTCGATTGTGGTGGATGCGGTTGCCGTTTCCTCCATTGCCGCGAACGAGGAGACGATTCAGGAAGAAACCTTTCCCATCTACGTGGACGGAAAGAGACGGGGCGAGATTCGCCTCGCACGATTGCCGCAACAGCCGTCGATTGTGCTGACCGCCGACGAGGTCAATTTGCTGGGCGCGGTGACGGAACGGTTGGGGCGCTTGGTGATTTGGTTCGATGCGCTTCGAGTGGCGCAAGAGCGGCAACTGCATTTGATCCAGGCCGACAAGTTGGCCTCGCTGGGTGTGATGGTCGCGGGCGTGGCGCACGAAATTAATAATCCGGTCAACAACATCATGCTGAATGCCAGTCTGCTGCGTGATGTGGTGGCGGACGCCCTCCCGATTTTGGATGACCATCGCAGTCGGGTGGGGGATTTCCTGGCGGGCGGGCTTCCGTATTCGGAGATGCGCAACCATTTGAGCGAGCTGATGGCGGGCATTCTCGAAGGGAGCGAACGCATCAAAACCATTACGGGCGACTTGCGAGATTCGGTGCCCTCCAACGTGGAAATGTCTCGTGAATTGACGCAACTGAATCAGGTCATTGCCAATTCCATCCGTATGTGCGCCCATATAGGCAAGCAGTTTCGGGAGAAAGTGGTGCTTTCCTTAGCGGAAGATCTTCCACTTGTGTCGGGTAGCCATCGGCGGTTGGAGCAAGTGGTCATCAACTTGATTCAAAATGCGTGGCAATCTCTGGAGCGTCCGGAAGCGCGGATGTATGTCACCACCGCCGTGGATGCACAGAGCGGCATGGTGGTGGTGGACGTGCGCGACGAAGGGTGCGGAATGTCTTCCGAGGTGTTGGCGCGAATCAAGGACCCCTTTTTCACCACACGTCGAGACAAGGGGGGGACGGGATTGGGCATACCGGTATCCAACGGCATCGTGGAAGAAATGGGGGGAATTCTGAAATTTGAATCGGTCGAAGGAAAAGGAACGCTGGCCCGCATTTGCATGCCGGTGCCCTAAGGGGGAGAGACGATTTCATGAATGACAACACCGATATTCTGGTGGTGGATGACGAGCGGCAGGCGCTTTTGGCCTGTCGCTTGGCGCTTCTGTCGGGAGGACTGGGTCCGGTGACCTCGTGCGAGGACCCGCGTGAGGCGCTACGGTTCATTCAGGAAAAGGAATTTGCGCTTGCGCTGTTGGATTTATCCATGCCCGAACTATCCGGCGAGGCGTTGTTGGAGCAGATTCGCCAAAAACATCCCGAGATGCCGATCCTCATTCTGACGGCCTACAACGATGCCGAAACGGCGATGCGGTGCATTCGGGCTGGTGCTCACGACTATTTGATTAAGCCCATTGATAAGGATCGGTTGCTGACCACCGTGCGCCGGGCGCTAGAAACGCGGGCCTTGCGAAAGGAGAATGTTCGGCTGAAGGATCATTTGCTGGGTCGGCAAGGGGTGGAAGATCCGGCGTTTCAATCCATGCTGACTCGCGACGAGGGAATGAGGGCTGTGTTCCACTACGCCAAGGCGATTGCGGAAAGTGCAGAGCCCGTTTTGATCACCGGCGAGACGGGCACGGGCAAGGACTTAATGGCGCGCGCGATTCATACGCTGAGCCGAAGAAAAGGAGAATTCGTGGCTCTGAATGTGGCGGGGCTGGATGAGCAGTTGTTCAACGATGTTTTGTTTGGGCACGCGAAGGGGGCTTTTACCAGTGCGGTGCAAGCCCGTGAGGGTCTTTTGCAAAAAGCCAAGGGGGGGACGATCTTCTTGGACGAAATCGGAGATGTGGAGCTTTCCCTGCAAAGCAAGTTGTTGCGTGTGATCGAAAGCGGGGAATATTATGCGGCGGGGTCGGACGAGTTGTTGCGGTCGGATGCGCGCGTCATCGTGGCGACGAATCGGGATGTGCAAGAGTTGTGCGGCAGCGGGAAAATGCGGCGCGATTTATTTTATCGCCTCGACGTGCACCATATTCACCTGCCACCGCTTCGCAAGCGCGGGAACGATGTGCTGTTGCTGGCGCGGGCTTTTGCCCATGCTGCCGCCGAATCCTTGAACCGCCCCCCCTTGGTGTTTGCGCCCGATGTGGAGGATGTGTTGAAGGAATATAGCTGGCCCGGCAATGTTCGGGAGCTCAAGGCCGTGGTGACCGATGCTGTTAGCCGTTCCCCTTCCGGTGGATTATCCGTGGACGGATTGCACCCGAAACTGCTGTCTGAAGTCATACGCCCTCGCGTTGAATCCAACGGACCCGTGCGTTTGCCCACCCTTCGGGAATCTACCGAAAACCTGATTCAGTTGGCGTTGCAACAGGCCGGGGGCAACCAGCGCCTGGCGGCCCAAATTCTGGGCATTTCCCAACCGGCGCTTTCCAAAAGGCTCATGAAGAAACGAGCATCCAAAGGGGCGATCCCGGAGGAATAGCCACTCCTCGGACATAGATGGATGAATATCCAATATTCAATGTTCAATATTCAATTTCCAAGTGGGGAGGAGGGGCCTCTGAGTTCCGCTGTGGAATCTGTGAGAGGG